>NZ_LROY01000002.1:1542500-2142500 GCF_001639145.1 Microbulbifer sp. Q7
GGTGGCGATCACTTTCCAGCCATCTTTGGCAAACTGGCGGGCCATTTCCAGGCCAATACCCCGATTACAGCCGGTGATGAGAATCGTGCCAGACATGTTTCCTCCTGTGGTGGTATTCTTGCGCGGTTTGATAATAGCAACTGCACACGTTATGTATTACTCGCTTGGGGACCTGTTCTGGATTTTTATACTGGCGGCGGCCGCCTGGTACTTTTGGGCCGGCATGGCAGCCAAGGACCGGGTACGCCGGATCGTAAAAGATCACTGCGCAAAAACCGGCGTGCAGCTGCTGGACGACACGGTGATGCTCAACCGCACACGCCTGAAACGCGATCGGCGCGGCCAGATTCGCTTGCGGCGCCAGTACGAGTTTGAGTTCACCTCGACCGGCGAGCGCCGCTACAGCGGCATCGCGGTATTGCACGGACAGCGGGTTACCCAAATCCAGCTTTCGCCCTTCCACCTGGACTGAACCAGGCCAAAGACACAGAAGCACGGATTAGCCCGGATTAGAAAAGTGCAGACCAGAGGAATTTATGCAATCACTCCCCAAAGGTATCTATCGCCACTACAAGAACGGTAAGCAGTATCACCTGATGGAAATCGCCACGCACAGTGAAACCGGTGAACAACTGGCGATCTACCGGGCTCTGTATGATGATTTTGGGGTGTGGGCACGGCCCCTGGCAATGTTTGCAGAGCGTGTGGAAATAGACGGAGAAACCGTCCCACGCTTCGCGCTGGAAAAGCCATTGGGCTAACGGGCGGCCCACTAAAACAATAATCGTCACTCTCGGCCACCGCGGCCAACCGCTGTGATTCGAATACAATAAGGACAACCGGTGAACAACAAGCAGATCCTGATTTACGGTGCCTACGGCTATACCGGCGAGCTGATCGCCCGCCAGGCGGTAGCCCAGGGGCTCAACCCCATCCTTGCCGGGCGCAGCGCCGCCAAGCTACAACCGCTCTCCAATGAACTCGGGTTACCCGCCATTGCGGTGAGCCTGGAGGACGAAGAGACCCTTGTGCGCACCCTGCAAGATGTGGCGGTGGTTATTCACTGCGCGGGTCCTTTCTCGGCCACCGCGGAACCGATGATGCGCGCCTGTATTGCCAGCGGTACGCACTATCAGGACATTACCGGAGAAATGGCGGTGTACCGGCAGGCCCATGCCCTCGACGCGGAAGCCAAGGCCGCCAACGTGGTGCTCTGCCCCGGCACCGGTTTCGATGTCATCCCCACCGATTGCCTGGCGGCCGCCCTGCACAAGACCATGAACAGCGCCACACACCTGACACTGGGGTTCGACTCCGACTCCAGCTTCAGCCCCGGCACCGCCAAAACCTCCATCGAGAGCCTCGGCGTTGGCGGCGCCGTGCGCCGCAATGGCAAGATCGAAATCACCCCGCATGCCGCACTCACCCGCAAGATCAATTTCGGCCGCGGCGAAAAATTTGCGGTGGCGATACCCTGGGGCGACATTGCCACCGCCTACTATTCCACCGAAATCCCCAATATCGAGGTGTATATCCCGATGAGCCCTCGCCGGGCCAAGAAAATGCAGAAGCTGAATGCATTCCGCTGGCTGCTGCGGATGGGCTGGGTGCAAAACTGGCTCAAGGGCAAAGTGGAGAAAAGCGTGCGCGGACCCTCCACAGAACAGCGTGCCGGGCAACAGACCTGGGTGTGGGGCGAGGTACGCAATGATCGGCGCGGTGAACGCCGGGTGGGCCGGGTGGTGACCGCTAATGGCTATGACGTGACCGTGCACGGTTCTCTGGCGGTACTACAGTTCCTGCTCGGCTACGCCGGGGAAGGCGGTTACTTCACGCCCTCAAAACTCTGCGGCCACGAACTGGTGGAAAAACTGCCGGGCTCCGGGGCGATTGAGATCGGGATCGACTAAGCAACCGGCGTATGGCGTGCCCGCGCGTGGTCGATGCCGATCCTCGCGGGCAGATTTCACAGACCTGACACAATTTGGTCAAGTTCACGCAACATCGGCTTCGTATTTTCACCCCATGCGAAGCCTACCTGTCACATTGAAAACAGCCGACGTCTCCCTGGTTCTGCGGATGGCAGAGAGGGCGACACGGCCCGCCTCACGCAGGAACTACCTGCTGCTGTCCCGCTCTGCGGACGGGTGGCTCTATCTGGTTTCGCCGCTGCTGATTGCGCTGGCCAGCCCCCACCTGGCACTGCAATTCCTGTACAGCTGCGGCGCGGCCTTTGCCATTGAGCGCACGCTCTACTGGACCATCAAGAACACCACCCGGCGCAACCGCCCACCGGAAGCCATCCCGGGGCTGCGCTCCATCGTGGTGGCCAACGACCGCTTCAGCCTGCCGTCCGGCCATACCTCTGGTGCCTTTCTGTTTGTCACCCTGCTCAGCCAATGCCTGAATCCTCTCTGGGCCCTGGGCTACTTCTGGGCGGCCGGCGTGGGGACCTCCAGGGTGGGGCTCGGTGTGCACTTCCCCACCGATGTCTGCGCCGGCGCGCTTCTAGGCACCTGTGTTGGGTTTGCGGCAAGTGGTGCACTGCTGTAACCCACCCGCGCAACCGGAGAAGCACTTTGAAAATACTTTACGGCGTTCAGGGCACCGGCAATGGTCACTTGTCCCGTGCGCGCGCCATGGCAGGAGCGTTTCAGCAATTCCCGGAACTGGACGTACAGTGGCTGTTCAGCGGCCGCGCGCAGGAAAGCTTTTTCGCGATGGAAGCCTTTGGTGATTACTGGTGGCGCGAGGGCCTCACCTTCGCCCACAAGGCCGGAAAAATCGACCAGTTAGCGACCGTACGCCAGCTCAACCTGCCACGACTGCTGACCGATATTCGCACGTTACCGGTGGAGGACTTTGATCTGGTCATCAGTGACTTCGAGCCGGTAACCGCCTGGGCGGCAAAAAAACAAAAACGGCCCAGCCTGGGCCTGGGTCACCAGTACGCCTTCGACTTTTCCATCCCCACACCGCCGTTCGGCTGGGCCGCGCGCGCCATCATGAAGATGTTCGCACCGGTGCAGGTTGGCCTGGGCATGCATTGGCATCACTTCAGCCAGCCCATCCTGCCCCCCATCGCGCAAACCCACGAGGCAGCCGAACAGGCGGCTGACAACGATCAGGATTTCGTGCTGGTTTACCTGCCGTTTGAACATCACGCGGCCCTGCTGCACCAGTTGGCGCAGATTAAGCAGCGATTTATCGTTTACGGCCTGCCGGTCGACCTGCCAAAGGCGGATCACATCACCCTGAAGACGCCGTCGGTGGATGGCTTCCGTCGCGATCTCGCTGCGGCCAAGGCGGTGATCTGCAACAGCGGTTTTGAGCTGATCGCCGAGACGCTCACTTTGGGCAAGCCCATACTCACCCGTCCCTTGCAGGGCCAGTTCGAACAGGAAGCGAACGCCCTCGCCCTGCAGGAATTGCGATTGGCCAGGGTCGTCAAACATTTTGATGCCGTTACCATCAGCCGGTGGCTCGCAGAGCACCCGCGCGGCGTTCACATTAACTGGCCCGACGTCGCCACGGCCATCGCTGGATGGATCGCCGATGGGCGCCGCGACAGTCCGCAGCAACTGGCTCAGAGTCTTTGGGAAGGGGTTATGCCCGCATTGGCCACAGCGCAGCAGGGCACGCCACAACAAGCAGCGAAAGGGAAAAGCGGCATGCGAGATATCAAGGGAAGTGAAACCAGCTGACGGTGGCCTGAAGCGATTGCATGGGCTGCGCGTTCGGCGCGAGAGAAGAAGGAGCGCGTTACAGTCTGATGTGCAGGGTAAGCCCCGCGAGGCCTTCATCACCGCGCTCGTCGGGCGGCACAATACTGATCTCACCGTGGTAGCTCTCGACGATATCCACCACCACCGCGAGCCCGATGCCCTGCCCCTGTTGCTGCTGATCCGCACGCACCCCGCGCTGGACCACTTGCTGCCACTGGGTCTCGCTTAACCCGGGGCCATTATCCGCGACCAACACCTCAAGCCCGCGCTGGTCCGGGCGGTTAGCCGCATGGACCAGCAGCTTGCCGCCACCGTACTTGTAGCCGTTATCCAGCAGGTTGCCGAGCATTTCCATCAGGTCGCCCTCGTCGCCGTAAAACAACACCAAGTCGTCACACAATATTTCCGCGTCTACCGTCTTGCCCCGATATACCTTGTCCAGCGCCGTGAGGATCTTCTCAACCAGCGGCTGTACCGGGACACCGCGCAGGATGGACTTTGGCGAGGTCGCCACCGCGCGCTTCAACTGATAGCTGATAATGCTGTCCATGCGCTGTACCTGCTCTGCCAGTGCGGCTTCGGCGGCCTGCGGGTCCCGGGCCACGTCGAGCCCCTTCAGGACCGCCAGCGGTGTCTTCAGGCTATGCGCCAGGTCGCCGAGGGTGTGCCGGGTTTTCTCCCGCTGGCGACGCTCGTTTTCAATCAGCAGGTTGAGGTTGTCGGTGAGCGGCACCAGTTCGCGCGGAAAATTCCCCTGCAGAGTATCCGCACCTCCCTGTTGCATTTTTTGCAGCGCACGGGTGACGCCGCGCAACGGCGCCAGCCCCCATTGCAGCACCAGTAGCTGCACCGCAATCAGTGCCAGCGCGCCGATACCCAGCCAGCGCCACAGGGTGTCACTGAACTGCTTTACCTGCGCATACAGCGGTGCGGCGTCTTCAAGAATGACAAAGGTGAATTGCCGCTCGTTCTCCAGCCCCCAGGCAATGCCCTGGCGAAAACTGCTGTAGGGGGTATCGAGATCCGGCAAACGGACCTCCGCATAGACTTGCTGCCCTTGCCGCAGCGGCAGTGGTAGCGGTAACGCAGAAAAATTCGGCAGACTCAGTGCCGATTGCGAGCGCCAGATTACACGCCCACGGGCATCCATCACCGCGCCGATCAAGCCGGAGTCGGGCTGGTTAAAACGCTGCTCCGGTAGGTTCAGGGGCAGTTGCAGAGCATCCCCATCCGGCTCCGCTACCGCCAGCAGGGTGTACACATGCAACTGAAGTTCCCGCGCCTTGGCTTCGTCCAGGGAGGTTCGATAGGCCCGCTCGAGGACCCCGGACAGCACAACCAGAAACACCAGGAGTACCAGGGTCGCCATCAGGGAAAGACGGCCAGTGAGCGAATGCCACCAGCGACGAATCGCCAGCCACCATTGACCGGAGTGTGCGCGGGACAGCAACCGCTTAGCCCGCGGCAACACTGAATCGATAGCCGCGCCCGCGCAGGGTTTCGATCGGCTTGGCGCCACCGGCAGCATCAATTTTTTTACGCAATCGGCCGATAAACACCTCAATCACGTTGCTGTCACGGTCACAGTCCTGTTCATAAATGTGCTCGGTGAGCGTGGTTTTGGATACCACCTCATCGGGATGCAACATCAGATATTCGAGGACTTTATATTCGAACGATGTGAGTTCCAGCTCGCACCCCGATACCTTCACCCGCTGCGCACTGGTATCCATCTCGATGGGGCCGGCGTTGATGGTGGGCGAGGAAAAACCCGCGGAGCGACGCACCAGCGCATTCAGGCGCGCCAGCAGCTCTTCGGTGTGAAACGGCTTGGTCAGGTAGTCGTCGCCACCCGCTTCCAGGCCACGCACACGCTCCTGCCAGTGGCCACGGGCGGTCAAAATTAGGATGGGGAAATGGTGGGACTCCTTGCGCAGGGTTTCGATCACCTGGATACCGTCTACCTTCGGCAAACCCAGATCCATCACCGCCACGTCGTACGGGAACTCACGCCCCAGATACAACGCCTCCTCGCCATCCGGCGCCTCGTCTACCGTGTAGCCCGCTTTGCGCAGGGAAGCCGCAAGCTGCTCCCGCAGGGCATGCTCGTCTTCAACCAACAGTGCGCGCATAAAATTTCCTCTACCTGTTATCGGTGGCCGGAACACTCAACCGGAGCATCAACGGGAGATGCGGCCACTTTTCTTGTCTACGAACACCACATAGACCTGACTCTTGTCAGAAAGTCCCTTAACCCGGTACATGGCCCGGCCATTGCGCTGCACTTCACTGATTGCCAGGATTTTTCCGCCGTAACGTTTCTTCACCAGGGCCGCCGCTTGATCGCGGGAAACACCGCGGTTCTGTACGCGCATGCTGGCGAGGGGCTGCACATTCAGGTAACCCAACCCGCGCACGGAATTTTCCCCGGAAGTGCGATCCTCAGCACGCTGCCCCGCATGGAGCGGTGAGGCGAGCAGCGTGGCACACAGGCCAATCACCAAAACCATCGCAGCGGTTGGGGTAGCGGGAAATTTCACAATGCAGCTCCTGTTATCGTTGAATCGCCGGTGATGTCAAAGAACCGGCGTGACGTCCACACGCACCCGAATTTTATCCCCGGGATGGCGGTCGGTGCGAATCAGATATTCCTGACCGTTATAGCGGTAGTTTACGTCATATCCTACCAATTCCCGACGGGTACTGACTTCCTCAACCACCCGGCACTGCTGCTGGGTGCCGTACTGCACCGGCGCCGTTTGCTGGCTGATGGCGCTACCGATGGCCGCGCCAACCGCGGCCCCGGCGAGGGTACCCGCACCCTTGTTGCCGCGATGGTAGTGGCGGTGGCGCCCGTAGCCATGACGGTAGCCCCGGGCCGCATCGCGCCCCACCGCCGCGCCAATCAGGCCGCCGATAATGGCACCCGCCGGAGAGGGTCGCTGGTAGGTAACGGGCTGGTCCCAGCACTGGGTGCGCGGTTCCACTATCTGGATATCGTTATAAATGGGGGTAACGCCAGTGACAATGGCGTAGTCATAGCCGTCCTGCCCCTCGTAGTAGCCACTCGGACCGGCCACACCCTGCGCGCTGAACCCCACCAGGCTGGCGGTAAGGCCGGCGAAGGCCAGCTGCTGGAAAAACTTCTGCATCTTAACCATGTTGTTTGCTCCCTGAGACCCGAAACTCGGCGCCTGTTGACCACCCAATTGAACCAATGAGAGCACTTTACGCCCAATTGGCTGAATCTATCCTGAACTTGCCAGGTCCCAGCGGTGAATCATCTCGCCGTTTCAGTCGGATACGCCCCGACGCTTGCGCCAGCGCTCGCGGAAGCGCTGGCGCTGGTCTGGGCTCATCTTGCGCCAGCGCTCACGCAGGCGACGCTGGCGCTCCGGGGGAAGCTGCCGGAACCGCTCGCGCGCCTCACGGATCTTCTTGCGCTGTTCCGGCGGTAGCGCCTTGAAGCGGGTGTACGCCTCGCGCAATGCGTCACGCTGCTCGGGACTGAGCCGCTGCCATTTGCCGAACTCCTGACGGGCGCGCTTGCGCTCCTCGGGGGTCATCGCCGCCCAGCGCTCTGCCCCTTCGCGCAGGCGAGTGCGCTGCTCTGGCGTAAACTGCTCCCAGCGCTGCTCGAAGCGCTGCAGCAGCTGGCGCTCACTGTCACTCAGATCCTGCCAGCTTGGCGCATCGGCCCGCGCCACACTGGCAAGCGAGCACAACAACAGCAACACCGGGGCAATCCCCCGCGCCAACCAGGGCTGAAGAGCGCGTTTCAACCTGCGTTTTGCTGTGGCACTAATCATCTTGCTCACCCTCTTCACTTTGCGCATCCGTTTCGGTCTCCACCGCCGGTTGCGGGAGCACGTCTTCCGTCCAGGTATCTTCCACGTCACTGGGGGCGATAAACTCGCCGGTGTCATCGCTCCAGTCGGAAAGAAACATCAAGAACTCCTCATCCAGTGGCTCTTCGGCGATAGCGGAAGGCAGTACCAACAGCATCAGAGCCAGTGCTGTCCCGCGCAGTCTGGAGTCACGCCCCCCCGGGAGATCAGGATGAATAGCCATCCGGCGTCTCCTCCGCCAACCACTGGTAAAACTCCACGTCCTGGATCATTTCCAGCTCCGCTTCCTCGTCGAGAATCCAGGCGTCGGCCAACATGTCGACGGGCTTCGCCGGTTGCGTGAGGGTTCCCGGCCACACAACCACAATCGCGATGGTCACTACCGCGGCACTGGCCAGCCCCACCGGCAACCATGGCGCCATCCTTGGGCCGGTGCCGGTGCCGTTCGCATCCAGTGCGGCAGCGCGCGCACGCCGCAGACGAGACAGGGTTTCCCCATCCAGAGAAGCGTCGCGACGATCCATCGCGGCACGTGCGCCGGCCACCAGGTCGCGCTCGCCAGGGCTTCTCGTGCGGTTGTCGCTGGGTTTCGCCGAATCGCGACCGGGCGACGGATTCTTCGGGGGTGTCATCGCACTTCCTCCAATTGCGTACGCAGGGCGGCAAGCGCCCGGGAAAGGTGGGTTTTTACACTACCAGCACTGCAGGACATGGCACTGGCAGTCTCTGCAACATCGAATCCTTCGACACAGCGCAGCATAAAAGCCTGCTGCTGCCGCGGTGGCAAACCGCTGACGGCCGACTCGATTTGCTCCAGTGCGTGCTGGGAAAACACCAGCTGCTCCGGCTGCGGCCCAGCCGTATCTTCCAGCACGCCCGGGTCAAAGCCATCATCCTCGTCGTCACCCACAAACTTCTCCCTCAGCAACTGCCATCGGGAAACGGTCTTGTGACGACGATGCCAGTCGGTGATGCGATTATTGAGGATGGTAAAAAATAGCGGGCGCCATTGATCCCGCTGCTTGTGGCGGTAGCGACGCACCAGCGCGAACATCGCATCCTGCACGATATCCAGAGCGTCGTCACGGTTTCCCACCGCCATCGCGGCCATGGAAAAAGCGCGTTTTTCTACCGAAGCGAGAAACTGTTCCATGCAGTGAGTAGCAGCCCGTTGCGCAGGGTTCTTTTTATTGAGGGGGAAAACCCGCGGCTCCCCGATTCAGGAGCCGCATTGGGATTTTGGGTTACTTGCGCAGCCGGTCACCGCGGCGGTCCATGCGACGATCGACCCCCTGACCTTTGCGGTCCAGGCGCTGATCAACACGATCCCCCTTGCGATCCAGACGGCGGTCAATTTTATCGCCCTTGCGGTCCAGACGGCGGTCGATACGGTCGCCCTTGTTGTCGAGGTGGGCCGCGCGCTTGTCGTTGCCGCGCGCTTCCGCCCGCTCCGATGCACCGTCCAGGCGGCTATCAATGCGATCCCCCTTGTTGTCGAGGCGGCGATCTACACGATCTCCCTTTTTGTCCAAACGATTGTCAATGCGGTCCCCGCGGCGATCCATGCGGTTTTCAATCCGGTCGCCCTTGTTGTCCAAGTGCTGAGCGCGCTGCTCGCCATCGTCCGCCATTGCGGAAAAGGAGAACAGTGCAACGGCCAGAACAACAGCTTGGTTTTTGATCAATTTCATCGATGGATTCCCTGTTGTGGTCAATGATGGGCGAATACAACTCGCCAGCTCATTGATAAAAACGTGCGAAAACCGGATCGGTTGACATAAATTTTAAAAAAATCACTCAGCTGGCTGTTGCTTCCTGAGGTTCGGGCTCCTTGGGCTCAGACCCAACCCAGTGTTGTGTCAGGGTACCCGCCGTCATGGCACCGTTCACATTGAGTGCCGTGCGCGCCATATCAATCAATGGCTCGACAGAGATCAGAAGCGCAGCAATCTGCACTGGCAGCCCCATGGTAGGCAAAACCACCAGAGCAGCAAAAGTGGCCCCGCCGCCCACGCCAGCAATCCCAAAGGAGCTGATCACAATCACCGCAATCAGGGACGCCAGCCACACCGGGTCAAAAACATTGATACCCAACGGCACCGCCACCATCACCGCGAGCATTGCCGGATAAATTCCGGCACATCCGTTCTGGCCAATCGTGGCCCCGAAGGAGGCGGAGAAGTTGGCAATGGCTGGCGAATTTTTCAGCTCATCGATCTGGGTTTCCACGTTCAGGGGAATCGTGGCCGCGCTGGACCGGGAGCTGAAGGCGAACACCAGCACCGGCCAGACCTTGGCGAAATAGTGTATCGGGCTGATGCCGTTCACCAGCAACAGTACCCCGTGCACCACAAACATCAGGGCGATGGCGACAAAAGAGGCGATGACAAAGTTGAACAGATTGAAAATATCCGCCCAACTGGATTTGGCAATCAGGGCAGTGACCAGCGCCATGACGCCATAGGGGGTGAAGGCCATAATCAGCCGCACCAGTTTCATCACCCAGGTCTGGGCAATGGACACAAAGTGCTCGATGGCCGCACCCTGCTCCGGGTTTTCACGACGCACCGCCAGCGCCGCCAGCCCCAGCAGCACCGCAAATATCACCACCGCAATCACCGAGGTATCGCGCTGACCGGCGAGGTCCGCAAAAATGTTGCGCGGGATGAAGGAGGTCAGTATTTGCGGAATGCTCAGGTCGCTGACCCGCCCCATACGCTCATTCAACACTTCTACCCGAGCCGCTTCCCGCGCGCCTTCCACAAGCCCCTCGGCAGAGAGCCCGAACAACCAGGCAATCATCACTCCAATCAAGGCGGCAATAGCCGTCGTCCCCAGCAGGACCGCCAGCACCGAGCCGCTGATCTTGCCCAGTGATCGGGTGTCACTGACTTTGACCACCGCACCAAGAATGGAGACCAGCACCAGGGGCATCACCAGCAGGTACAGTAAGTTGACGTAGCCTTCGCCAATCAGCCCCACCCAATCCAGAACCCAGGCCGTATTTACCCCCCAACCCTCGGCAATGTGCATCACACCGCCCAACAGCAAACCCAGCAGCAGGCCGGCAAATACTGCCGGTGCCAGGGAGTTGCGGCTGCGATGCCAGCGAGCCAGGGGCCAGATCAGGAGCAGGTAAATGGCCAGTAGGAGTAGTGCACTCAATTGCATGCGTTAGGAGTCCCCAATTGCAAACTTTGCCGTAAAAAATTGCGCGCATGCTAACAGCTGGCGCGCGATTCCTTTAAAGACGCTTTGGTTATAGATATAGAAACAGCACAACACCCGGCGACTGCGCAATGCGGCTCACTCACAAAGACAGGGCTGAACGTGACGATACCAATTCGCTTAGAGTGAACAGCCTTACGGCTAGTGCTGGCTATTGAACAGCGCTGCGGATGGCCTGAATTGCCTCGGCAAGTGTCTCTGCCGTCTGTGGTCCCACCAAGGTGCCCTGCCACTGGCCGTTGGCGTCGATAATCAGCGTCGATGGCAACACCTGAGGCACCGGCTGCCCCCAGTGGTCGGCTGGCGCTCCGGCCAGCAGGGGAAACTCAATCCCAAACTGCTCGGCCTGCCGCCGCACCTGTTCCGCTGGCAAGCGATCGAAATTGATACCCAGCACCAGCACCTCCGATTTGTGCTCCCGGTAGAAGCGATTCAGCTCGGGGATTTCCTCGCGACAGGGCGCGCACCATTCCGCCCAATAATTCACCAGCAGTATTCTGCCTTCTGTAGGTACCGTGTCCCCTTCCAGGGATTGCAGGCCGCCGGCATGTTTTTCGCAACCACTGGCGAATAGCAGAATAAGCGATAGCAGCAGGTACAGCTTGGGCTGATCAGGAATTCGCGGTACGGCTCGATGTCTTGGTTCCGGCATTGCGGCTACGTCCTTTACTGGAAGACTTGTTATCGTTGTTATCGCTTTCCTGCTGCGGTGATTCCGCGGCCCCGTCCACGGGTTCCACCGACTTTTCCAGCATTTCCTTTGCCATGGACTCCCGGAAAAGATCGCCGAGGGATTTTGAGAGATGCTCATGGGAGAACTCTTTCGACTCCTGGAAGCGGGCATTCACTTCCCGGAACCAGGGGCGGGCATTCAGTTCCCGGTGGCCGCTCTCTGGCACCGGCCCCGGGTGCAGCCAGTCGCGCAGCTGCTCCAGGGTGATCGAATCCAGATCCCGCACCAGCACATGTTCGGTGCGATCGGTTTGCGCGATGACGTTATGCGACTGCAGGATTTCACGGATACGCCGCCACTGTGCAGGGCGGATACCCGCGCGGGAAATATCCTGATCACTGACCGATATCCCCTTCTGGTAGTTGCTGAAGAATTTCGCCATCAACACCAGTGTTGCCACCAGATCCGAATACTTTCGGCCCTGCGCGGCCGCGTGGTAAGCAGACAGAGTTCGCACCAGCACACAACCGGCCAGTACAATCATCCACAGGGTGTAAAGCCAGATCAGGAAGAGCGGCACAAAGGCAAAAGCACCGTAGATGGCCTGTACCGAGCTGCGCGCAACAATAGCGCCAAACAGATGCTTGGCCGCTTCAAACGCAATGGCGGTAATCACGCCCCCGGCAAACCCGTACCGCAGAGGTACACGACAGTTGGGCACCGCGACAAACAGCAGGGTAAATGCCACCGCCGTAAATATGAATGGCAGGATCCGCAGAAATACCGGCAGCAGGCCCAGACTGTCGTTCTGGGCAAGGACTTTTTGTGAAAACAGATACGTGGTCGTCGCCATGCCCGCGCCCAGCAGGATCGGCCCCAGGCTGAGAATGGCCCAGTACAACAGGAAACTCGAAATGCCGGTGCGCCCCTTGGGGATATCCCAGATGGCGTTGAACGTCGTTTCAATATTTTTCAGCATAATGCCCGCGGTCAGCAGCAGTATGGCAATACCGACGCCGGTCAGACGCTGGGCCTGTGACGAAAAATTACTGATGTATTCCTGTACCTCACGACCACTCTCCGGCACGAAGTGAGAAAAGATCTGCTGCTGGATTTTGCTCTCCAGGCCGGCAAAATCCGGGAACAGGGAGAGCATCGCGTAACTCACGGTTACCAGCGGCACAATCGCGAACAGCGTCATGTAAGTGAGGGCGGCCGCATTCTGACGACAGTTCTTTTCGTTGAATACGGACCAGAGAGAGGCGAAAAAGCGACGCCAGCGGTGCACCATTTCAGTCATGGGTCTTCTCAGTTTGTTATATAGCCACGTGTGCCGAACTCTATTCTGAATCCGAGCGCAAACGCCGTGCAATCTGTCTAAAAAGTACGCCATACCCCAGCGTAGACCAGGAATCAGACAGGCTCATGGACGGCCAACAGTCACCTGTTAGAATACGCCAAACCTTAACAGGATACCCCTTCGATGTGGACGATCTATCATAACCCGCGCTGTTCAAAATCGCGCCAGACCCTGCAATTGCTGCAAGAGCACAATATTGATCCGGACGTCGTACTCTACCTGGAGACGCCGCCGGACGCGGATACCCTGAAAAACTTGCTGGCCAAGCTCGGCATCGGGCCCCGCGATCTGCTGCGCAAAGGCGAAGACGACTACAAGGCACTAAACCTGAAGGACACCAGCCTCACCGACAATGCGCTGGTACAGGCCATGGTTTCGCACCCCAAGCTGATCGAGCGCCCTATTGTCGTTAAAAACGACAAGGCCGTGCTCGGCCGCCCACCGGAAAACGTTCTGGAGCTGATTTAATGGCCGCCGAGCCCTACGTATTGATTCTGTATTACAGCCGCGGCGGCACCACCGCCAGCATGGCAGCAGAACTGGCGCGCGGCGTCGAACAGGCAGGCGGACATGCCCGCCTGCGCACCGTGCCACCGGTCTCCCCGGACACCGAAGCCAGCCTGCCGCCCGTTCCCGACAGCGGTGCGCCCTATTGCACGGCAGACGACCTGCGCCACTGCGCCGGCCTGCTGTTGGGCAGCCCTACCCGCTTTGGCAATATGGCCGCCCCCCTGCGCCACTTTCTCGACCAGACCAGTGACATGTGGCTCGATGGCAGCCTGATTGGCAAACCGGCCGCAGTCTTCACCTCTACCGGTAGTCTGCACGGTGGCCAGGAGAGTACCCTGATCTCCATGATGCTGCCCCTGCTGCACCACGGCATGCTGATCGCCGGTATTCCCTATTCCGAGGCGGCGCTGATGCACACCACCACCGGTGGCACGCCCTACGGCGCTTCCCACTGGTCCGGCAGTAATGCCGACGGACTGAGCGAAGATGAAACCAGCCTGTGCCGGGCACTGGGCAAACGCATTGCTCTTCTCACCCGCCAGCTCGGAGACGACCATGGCTAAAACCCCCAAGACCATCGACCCCGCCGCCGTTGCCGGCAAACTGGCGGTTGCCCGCAAGCTCAACTGGGTGTGTTACGCCGGGCTACTGGTCCTGTTTGCGGTGTGGAACCTGTTTCTCGACGGCTCCCTCAAATGGTGGCTGCTGCAGACCATCCCCCTGCTGCTGGTTTTACCCGGGATGCTGAAGCAGCATCAACGCAGCTATTTGTGGCTGTGTTTTATCCTGCTGTTGTACATCACCGCCGGTATCGTCGACGTAATGATGCCTACGCGCGGCTGGCAGCATGGCGCTCTTACCGCCCTGAGCCTTATCCTGTTTGTTTCCGCAATGATGACCAGCCGCTGGCAGGTCCAACTGCACAACGCCCAACGCTAATAACACAACAAGACCGTCAAAGGAGTTTCAGGTTTGAGCGAAGCAACCCACCAACGCGGCCCCATCCGCCGTTTTTTTGGCGCCATCGGCGGCGCCATCACCTGGCTGCGCCGGGTCGTTACCAACCTGCTGTTCCTGTTGATCCTGCTGTTTATCGGCATCGCCATCTTTGGCGGTGAAGAGCGCATCACGGTGCCACAGGGTGGCGCGCTAAAAGTTGCCCCCGCCGGATTTCTGGTGGATGAAGTCAGCCAGCCCAGCGGTGTGCCCGGTTTTCTTGGCGGTCCGTCAAGGCCGCAGGAAACCCGCGTCAAAGACCTGGTCGAAGCCATCGACCGCGCGGCCAATGACAATCGTATCGGCGCACTGGTGCTCGAACTCGACTATCTGGCAGGCGCCAGCCTGAGCAAGCTTGAAGAAGTCGGCGAAGCCGTACAGCGCTTCAAGGCGACGGAAAAGCCGGTGTATGCCATTGGAGACAACTTCACCCAGGGGCAATACTTCCTCGCCAGTCACGCCGACAAGGTGTACATGAACCCAATGGGCTCATTGTTGATCACCGGGTTTGGCAGCTACCGCAATTACTACAAAAGCGCGCTCGACAAGCTGAAAATCAACTTCCACGTATTCCGCGTCGGTGATTACAAGGACTTTATCGAGCCCTACACCCGCGATGATATGTCCCCAGCCTCGCGGGAAAACAACGCCCGCTGGCTGCACCAGCTGTGGACCGAATACACGGAGCAGGTAACCGGCCTGCGCAACCTGCCCCCCAATGCGATCGACAGCTACATTGCCGACCTGCCGGAAAACCTGCGCGCCCAGGGCGGCAGTTGGGCGGACGCGGCACTGGCCAATAAATTTGTCGACAAACTGCTCACCCGCCGCGCCGCGGTGGCGGAAGTACAGGAGCTGGTCGGTGTCAGTGACGCCGACAAGTCCCAGTACAAAGCAATTAATGCAATGGACTACTTGCGCCAAGCCAAGCTGACCGACCTGCCCGACCCGCGCCATCAAGCGGACAAAATCGGCTTGATCAGTGCCGCTGGCGCCATCATGGATGGCGAGGCTCCCGCCGGACAGATCGGCAGCGCCACCCTGGGTAAGCTGATTGCCGAGGCGCGGGAAAAAGAGGTCAAGGCGCTGGTGCTGCGGATCGACAGCCCCGGCGGCTCCGCCTTTGCTTCCGAAGCCATCCGCCAGGAACTGCTGGCCACCCGTGAGGCCGGCATCCCCGTGGTCATTTCCATGGGCAGCGTGGCAGCCTCCGGCGGCTACTGGATTGCCGCAGGCGGCGACCGTATCTGGGCCTCGCCTTCCACCATCACCGGCTCGATCGGTGTATTTGGTGCCTTCCCAACCTTCGAGGATTCCCTTGAGCACCTGGGGATCTTCAACGATGGCGTGGGCACCACGGAACTGGCGGGCACCATGCGCCTGGATCGCGCGCTGCCGGAAGCTGCCGCCGATATCCTGCAGCAGGGTGTTGAGCACACTTACGCCCAGTTCCTGCAGCTGGTGGCGGGAGCCCGCAACAGCACCCCACAGGAAATCCATAAAATTGCCCAGGGCCAGGTATGGACCGGGCGCACCGCCCATAAACTGGGCCTGGTGGATGAGCTGGGCAATCTCAAGGACGCCATCGCCGATGCCGCGCAGCTGGCAGAGCTGGAAAAATACGACGTGGTGGAAATCCAGCGCGAGCTGACCCCCAGTGAAAAACTCATGCGCGCACTGGCAGAAAACGTCGATGCCCGAATCGCCGCCAGCGTTGAGCAGAATCTTCCACTGGGCGCCTGGTTCAGTAGCCTGCAGCCGGCCCTGCAGCCCCTGGCTGAGCTGAAAAGCTTCCAGGATCCGCGCGCACTGTATGTGCGCTGCATGCATTGCATCGCACCCTGACCACAAAAGCTCCGCTGTACCCGATGGTGCAGCGGGGCGCCTACCCATCGCCTGTCCCCCCTCACCGCCGCGCCCACCAGCGAAACAGGCGCCCACAGACACCGCAACGCCCTCGCCGCACTGAATTTGTGCAACTAAAATTGCAGCGGGCAGTCGGCGAACCATTTTGATGCATTATTCGGTGGTTTCCCGCATCCGTTGACATGACCGGATGCATTAGTTGCCAGCCAGCCGGCTACAAGCACCGCCATAGCTCACTTTTTTCCGTCTGGCACTATTTTTGGATTGTCATAGTAAAGCGCGGGTCTGACCGACAGCCCATGAAGCGATAACTTGCACATCAGCCCGGAATCGAATGACACAATTAAATGGCGAGGCGCACAGCGAAACAGACATCCAGTGGCTCATTGCCAGTGACCTCGACGGCACCCTGCTGGATCACTTCAGCTATTCTCACCAACCGGCCGACGCCACTCTGGCACTCCTGGAGTCAAACGCTGTCCCCGTCATCCTCAACAGCAGTAAAACCCGCGACGAGATGCTCGCCCTACGGCAGGCCCTCAACAACCAGCATCCGTTTATCGTTGAAAACGGCTCGGCCATTTTTATCCCCCAGGGATACTTCCCGCAAAAGCCCGAACTGGCGCGGGAAGACGCCGGTTATTGGATTCTTGAGCCCGGTGCGCGACGTCAGGATATCCTCGCGTTTCTGGCCAAGGACGCACAAAAGAACAGTGCGCCCTACCTCAATTTCAATAGCGCCAGCACAGAAGAAATTGTTGCCGCCACCGGCCTGACCGATCACGAGGCACAAAGAGCCAACCAGCGCGATTATTCCGAGCCGTTGTTGTGGCAAGGGGATGAGCAGCAAAAGCTGGCGTTTACTGCCCGCGTCAATGCCGCGGGGTTTTCCACCCTACAGGGCGGCCGCTTCCTGCACGTGCTCGGCCAGACCGACAAGGGGCGCGCCACCAACCTGCTAAAGAAAACCTACCAGAACTACACCCGGCGCGAATGCCGGCTGATCGCCAGCGGCGATGGACCAAACGATCTCGACATGTTGAGCGTTGCCGATATCGCCATCATCGTCCGCTCTCCGGCGCATCCGCCACCGGACCTGCCCCACCACCCATCCCTGCTCATCACGCGCGAGACCGGTCCTCAGGGGTGGGCGGACGCCATCGGAGAAATCTTCGCTGCCGGCTCGCCCTACCCCGCGCTGATGCGCAACTAACCAGACGTACAAAAGGAAGCAATCCGTGACCGACTTTTTTCAGAATGGCGACATCACGACCCTGCACAACCTTTCCAATCGCAGCCTGGAAGATATGGAAGCGGACCTGATGCGCTTTTCCAGGCAGCGCCCCATGTCCCTGCTGCTGCCCTCCCTGTATTCAGAACTGGAAGGCGAAGCCCTGCCCCGCATTCTCAAGATTCTTGCGGAAGTGCCCTATCTGTCGGAAATCGTGATCGGTCTCGACCGTGCAGATGAATCCCAGTACCGCGATGCCCTCAAACAGTTCAGCATCCTGCCGCAGCACGTGCGGGTATTGTGGAACGATGGCCCGCGCCTGCGTGAGCTGGACGCACAGCTGCAACGGGATGGCCTGGCGCCCATGGACGCGGGCAAGGGGCGCAATGTGTGGTATTGCCTCGGCTACATTCTTGCCTCCGGTCGCGGCGAAGCCATCGCCCTGCACGACTGTGACATCGTCACTTACGATCGCATGATGCTGGCACGGCTGTTCTATCCGGTCGCCAATCCCCAGTTCAGCTACGAGTTCTGTAAAGGCTATTACTCCCGTGTGGCCAACGGAAAAATCAATGGCCGCGTTTGTCGGCTACTGGTCACGCCACTGATCCGCACCCTGAAAAAAATCTACGGGCATACCAAGTACCTGGAATACATGGACAGCTTCCGCTACTCCCTCGCCGGTGAGTTTTCCTTCCGCCGCGACGTGGTCAATGATCTGCGTATCCCCAGTGACTGGGGCCTGGAGATCGGCGTACTGTCAGAAATGTACCGCAATTACTCCACCAACCGACTGTGCCAGGTGGATATCGCCCACGCCTACGACCACAAACACCAGGATGTTTCCTTTGACGATGAGGACTGTGGCCTGTCGAAGATGTCCATCGATATTGCCAAGTCATTTTTCCGCAAGCTCGCCACCCAGGGCACCGTGTTTTCTTCGGAGACTTTCCGCAGTATCAAGGCCACCTACTTCCGCATCGCCCTCGACTTTGTCGAAACCTACCGCAACGATGCCATCATAAATGGCCTGAATTTTGATATTCATAAAGAGGAGCAGACCGTGGAGCTCTTCGCCAGCAATCTGGTCAAGGCGGGACAAGCTTTTCTCGACAACCCCATGGAAACCCCGTTTATTCCCAGCTGGAACCGGATCACCAGCGCCGAGCCAGGTTTCCTCGACCGACTGAAAAAGGCGGTCGAGGCGGATTACGAGGAGTACAACGGGTAACTGCCCGGCCTGTTATCAGGTCCCAACTGACCAGACTCAATCACTGCAGGGAAACCGGGGGAGACCGTGAGCCATTCGAACGCGCCATTGCCAATCAAGGAGGTACTGCACCAGAAGGTGGTGGACCACCTGACGTTTATCTACCCGGACCTGGAGATAGAGCCCATCGCCCAGGAACTGGTGCATACCATGCGGCTCGACGAAGATTGCCAGAGTCCCCTGGCCCACAAAAATCTGTGGGACCAGACCGACATTGCGGTAATTACCTACGGCAACAGCATCATCAGTGACCATCAGCCGCCCCTGAAAACCCTGCACCATTTTCTACAGGCGCACTTCCCAATGCTGATCAATACGGTGCACATACTGCCGTTCTTCCCCTACACCAGTGACGATGGTTTCGCCGTTTCTGCCTACAAACAGGTGGATCCGCCACTGGGCGACTGGAGCGATATCCTGCGCATCAGTACCGACTTTCACCTGATGGCGGATCTGGTGATCAACCACTGCTCGTCACGGCACGAGTGGTTTGTGAACTATCAGGAGGGGCGCGAGCCCGGCGTTGGCTTCTTCGTGGAAGCAGATCCGAAGGAAGATCTCAGCGCGGTGGTTCGACCGCGGGTAACACCACTCCTGCGCCCCACCACCACCCCCCAGGGAACCAAGCACGTCTGGTGTACCTTCGGCCACGATCAGGTAGACCTGAACTTTGCAAACCCGAAGGTACTCGCGAAGATCGTCGATATTATTCGCCTGTATCTGGATATGGGTGTGCGTGTTTTTCGCCTGGATGCCGTGGCCTTTATCTGGAAAAAGCTCGGCACCAATTGCCTGAATCTGGAGGAGACCCATGAGATCGTGCGTCTGCTGCGCACGCTGATCGAGCACGCCGATCCCAATGCGGTGATCATTACCGAAACCAATATTCCCAATCAGGAAAACCTGTCGTACTTCGGCAATGCCAATGAAGCCCACTGTATTTACAACTTTTCCCTGCCGCCGCTGCTGGTAAATACCCTGGTTACCGGTAATTGCCGCTACCTGAAGAACTGGCTGATGGGTATGCCGCCGGCACAGAACGGCACCACCTATTTCAACTTCATCGCCTCGCACGACGGGATCGGCCTGCGGCCGGTAGAGGGTTTGCTGGATGACAGTGAACTGGAAGCGCTGATCCAGACCATGGAGAATTTCGGCGGCCAGATTTCCTGGCGCGCGCTGGATGACGGCAGCAACAAACCCTACGAAATCAATATTTCCCTGTTTGATGCCCTCAAGGGAACCATCGCGGGCGAAGATGATTGGCAACTAAGACGCTTCATCTGCGCCCACGCCATCATGCTGGCTCTGGAAGGCCTGCCCGCGTTTTATCTGCACAGTCTGATGGGCACCACCAATGACTACGAGCGGATGAAAGAACACGGTCACAACCGCGCCATCAACCGCCGCCAGTGGCACGAGCAGGAACTGGATGATGTGTTGGCCGACCCCGACCGCCACCACCATCACGTGTTCCAGCATTTGCGCAAACTGATCCAACTGCGTCGCGAGCAGCCCGCGTTCCACCCCAACGCAACGCAGTTTACCCTGCACCTCGGTGACCAGGTCTTCGCCTTCTGGCGCCAGAGCCTGGATCGCCGGCAGAGTATTTTCTGCCTCAACAATATCTCCGACACGCCGCAGACCATCCACCTGAATGCGATTAACCTGATTGGTACGGATCAGTGGAAAGATCTGATCAGCGAGGCGACCTTCGACGACATGCTGTCTACGGTTACCCTGGATCCCTACCAGACGCTGTGGATCAGTAACCGCTGGTAACCCCAGGGGGCGTGACATTCACGGCTCGGGAGATTCGCTGGTTTCGGTATTGGGAATGTGCAGTTTGCGCAGGGCACCGCTCAGCCAGGCAAAGACAAAAGCCACCAGGCTAAAAATACCGGCCCACAACAGGGTGGTGAGCGGTGCGGAAAATTCACTGATGATCCCCGCCAACAGCGCACCGATTGCCGCGGAACCAAACAGCGAGAGCTGGTAAATGGAGATTACCCGGCTGCGCACTTGCTCAGGGGCAAGCAGCTGGATGATCGACCGGCCGAGTCCCGCGGAAGCCGCAGCCACCGCGCCCCAGCAGGCACACAGGAACATCAGCCCGAACGGCGTAGGGCCAAAGCTGATGGCAATCAACAGCGCCGCACTGTAGAGCAGACACATCAGTACACCACGCCCCGGTGTATCCCCCTGCCCTCGCCGCAGCATGGCCACCGTCGCAATCACGGTGCCCAGCACAAACGCAATCTGCAGGGTGGCGTAGTAGCTGGCACCGCGCCCGTAACTTTCCGCCATCAGCGGCAGCACCACCAGAAATACCCCGATATGCACCAGGCCATTGAACCCTACCAGCATTACCAGCTCGAGGATGGCGCGGCTGTTGCGCACTTCGGCAAACCCCTCCAGCAGCGCAGAAGGGAGTGTCAGGCGCGCTGTGGGCTTTGCCAAACGCAAGTGGCGCATGGAGAAGAAAAAGAGTGCGGCGATCAACAGCACCCCCACCTGAATCAGCAACAGTAACTCTGCGCCCCAGCTGTCAAATCGGCTCGCCAGTAGCATGCCGATGGCCTGGCCACCGTACTGGGCCAGCATCATCCAGGTCACGGTGTGCTGTACCCGGGCTTCGCTGAGCCGGGTATTACTTTCCTCTGGGGAGCGGGCGCAGCGCTGCACCAGGTTGTCCCGTGCAGGCTGCAGGAAGGCGGTACAAATGCCGAGACTGACACCGTACAGAATCAACAGGCCGAGACTGGGCAGTTGGTAAAGCAAGTAATACGCGAGCGCAGCGTGACACAGACCGAGGCCCAGGCAAGACACGGCTGCCACCCGGGCGGAATCAAACCGGTCCGCCAGTGCACCGCCAAACAGTAGAAAAACCAGATTGGGCAGCAGCACCGACGCCTGAACCCAGCCCAACTGCAATGCAGGCAACTCCATTAACGCCACGGCGATCCATGGCAGCAGGATCACCTGCAGGCCAGTGGCCAGGGAGGTGCCGCTGTAACCCAGCAAAAATGTTCGCAGGCGTGCCACCTGTGCGGGAAGTGCCATTTATTGAATCCGGAAAACCTGTTGCACTGCCACCGGAGGAGAAGTTCGGTCACCTCTCTGCCGGTGCAGCTGGCGGGACGAGCACCCGGCCCGTCAAAAAAAGGGCGACATTGTCCCACAGAATATGGTGTTTTGGGCCCGTCAGGCCGGCTTGCGGGGCTGGGCGGACAATCGCATCGGCCAGAAGCCGCGCACCAGTCGCCGCAGTTGTTTCTCGGCCAGCCCGTCGTCCGCATACGCCGCACGCTCGTACGCCGCGGTAATCCGCGCCGCCATCGATCCCAGCCGGGGCAACTCCCGCTCGATACGGTTAGCATAATCCCCCGGTGTTTCACCGGGGATACGCGGCAACCCGGCCCGCGCCATGCGTTGGCAGAAACGCAGATACAGCCGGCTCGCTGCGGGCAGCGCCGGCCCCCGGCTGGACAATTTCAGCCAAACCAGCAACAGCAGTAGTGCACCCAGCACAGGGATGCCGATAAACATTGCCATGCGCAGTGGCGAGATCTCGCCCATCAGGCGCTGCAGAATGCCTTGCTGGCGCTTGCTGTCAAAGCTGACTACCGTCTGGTACCAGCGGTAATTCACCATGTCCCACTGCAGCCGAAGGCGTGAAACAAACGCGATTTTGTGCAATGGCAGAAAGGCGTCCTGCATAAATTCTTCCGCTGCAGCACTCTGCAGGCCATCGCGGATACGTTCCGGTGCCACCGACGCGGTGGGGTCTACCCGCACCCAGCCGCGCTCCGGCAGCCAGATTTCCGCCCAGGCGTGGGCATCGTACTGGCGCACCAGCAGGTACTCCTGCTGTTCCACCCATTCCCCACCCTGATAGCCAGCCACTACCCGCGCGGGCACCCCGGCAGCGCGCATGGTAAAGACGTAGCTGCTGGCAAAATGCTCGCAGAAACCCTGACGGGTGGAAAACAGAAATTCATCCACTGTGTCCTGGCCCAGCGGGGGCGGCTTCAGGGTATAGGTGAAGCTCCGGTTGTACAGTGACAACAGCGCCTGGGAGATCGCCGCGCCATCCAGCCCCTCTTCAAACCGGGCCCGCGCCCAGGCGCGCGCCCGCGGGTTTCCGGATGCGGGCAACTGCAGGTGGCGGCGCTGCTCCGAGGCACTCAGGCGCGCGCCATCGATCACGCTGTCCCGCGGCCAGGAGCGGACTTCATACGCCAACCGGCTCCCCACCGGCGTTCGGTACACCAGGGTGTCGTCACCGGTTTCCCGCACCCCGCGGGTCTCCGAGTCAGGACGGGCGAGCGCAAACAGCCATGGATTGTGGCTGGCCTCCTGGATCACCTGATAGCGATAGCGCGGGCCGACCGCCGGCAGCGCGCGTCCGGCGCTGTCCCCATGACCATCATCGCCAAAGGGACGCTGGTTGCTGCGGCCGCGGCCCCAGCGCGGATAGCCATCCGCCGCCCCCGGCTCGCTCCAGCGGCGACCATCAAAGTGCGTGTAAACCAACCCCCGCCAGTAGCGTTGCTCTGGCGGTGGCACTGCCCCATTGAAGGAGATCCGCAGGGCCGGCTTGTCTGATTTGGACAGTTCGCTGAAATCCCCCGGGCTCATCGAGTCGCTGATCCCGGTAGACGCGGCCTTGGTATTTTGCGGTACGGCCCACAGGGGCCCCAGACGCGGCATCACCACAAACAGCACCAGCATGACCGGTATCGCCTGCGCCAGCAGCTTCACCGACAAACCAAGCGCCCTGCCCGGGCGTGCGCTGCGCCGCCCCAACTGGGCCACCAGTGCCGCGGT
Source organism: Microbulbifer sp. Q7 (assembly GCF_001639145.1). NCBI lineage: Bacteria > Pseudomonadati > Pseudomonadota > Gammaproteobacteria > Cellvibrionales > Microbulbiferaceae > Microbulbifer > Microbulbifer sp. Q7. Next base: position 1,566,038 of record NZ_LROY01000002.1, read on the forward strand.
AATAATCACCACACACACAATGCCATATATTGCATAGGGGATGGTCTGCTCAAACACGAACAGGGTAGCGGCGAGAAAGTAGGCCAGCATAAGACTGAGCAGCGCATCCCGCCGGCTCACCAGCTCAATGTTTTTCAGCGTAAAGGACACCGCCAGCAGCGCCACCATCGGTTCCAGCGCAAACCAGCGCCGGTACGTAAGCACCAACCCGGCAATCACAACCGCGACGGCCACCAGTTTGACCAGCCGCCCCGGCATCTCCCGACGACCGCGAAATACCTCGAGACGCCAGTACACCGCCACCGCCCAGGCACCCAGAAGCCAGACGGGAAGGTGAATCGAGTGTGGCAGCAATACCGCCAGCTGGGCGGCAAAAATCCACAGCAGGCTCTCCCGCGGCAGCAGTGCCTGAAGCTGGCTGGTGGATGCGCTCACTGGCTCACTCCCTGCACTGGAAACAGTGCCAGCATGCTCAGTACCTTGTGCTTATGCCCTGCACCCAGCCCCGGATCAATGGTGTGTCCGGGCAGCCTGAGGCCATAGGGCACCTGTGCCCGCTCGGCGTCGAGCACCCAGGCGCAGAGATTGCTGAGCCGGGCCTCCACATCGCGCCCACCCAGCAGGTCCCAGTCGAGCCACAGCCGGGCATCACTACCCGAGGCATACTCCTTGCTGTAAAGATCCCGACCGCCGGCATACTGCTTCCACGCCACATGGCGCAGGGAATCACCAGGCTGGTAGGTTTTCAGACCGGCAAAATCATCACCACCGGCGGTCAGTGTTTTCTGCTGATCCCCTTCTCCCACACTGGCGCCGAAAGGCAGCGGACCTGCAGGCTTGGGTTGGGGGTACACCAGAAATTCCACATCCAGGTCTACCCAGCTCCAGCAGCGAAACAGCCCCAGGGGAAAGCGGCTCTGTACGTGTATACGCGGCGCCTTGACGCGCCCCCGCTGCAACAGCGGGAGGTCCAGGCAGATTTCCTGCGCGTCAGTATCGAGCACGTCCACCTCAACGCCCTCTTCCGGCGGCCAAGCAAGCTGTACACGTTCGTGATATCGCTTGCCGGTTTTACTCAGATCAATTTTCGCCTGGCCATAGTCACCGGCATAGGCCGGTTGCGTATCACGCAGTTGCAGTTTCAGGCCCGACAGGTTGGCAATAGTGTGCACTGGCAGGATCACCAGCAGCCCGACCAGCAGGAAGGCAAGTGCCAGCACCAGATTGTTCTCGTAATTGGTGCCCAGCAGCCATAACAGGAAAATCACCAGCAGCAGCCCCATGCCTGCACCACTGGGCAGGATAAACAGCGTGCGGTGATCGAGGGTGAGGGATTGCGCCGGCGGCAAGCGCCGGTTGAGCCATCGCAACCAGGGCGCGCGCAGCAACGGCTTTGCGCCTGCCGCGCCCGCCTGCTGCCGCGTCTGGGCGGATGATGGATTGCTGTGGATGGATTTTACCGACACGTCAGCCTCAGGCGGCAATGATGTCCACCTGGTGCATCATGCGCTCCACCAGCTGAGTGCCATCGGTTCCGTCACTCTGCAACCGGTGGCCGGCAACCGACGGCAGTACCGCCTGCAGGTCTTCCGGCAGCACGTGGCTGCGGTTGTGGATCAGCGCCCAGGCACGGGCGGCGTGCAGCAAGGCCAGCGCACCGCGCGGTGACAGGCCGACACCACACTCGGGACTCTGGCGGGTGTGCAGCACCAGGCGCTCCAAATAGTCGAGCAGCGACTCGGAAGCCTTGACCTGCCCCACCAGTGACTGCAGCTTGCGCAGCCCCTCACCGCTGATACGGGGCTTGAGCTGCGCCAACTGCGCACGGGGGTCGACGCCCTGAAACAGCGCCCGCTCGGCTTCGCGGGTGGGATAACCGAGGCTGATACGCATGAGAAAGCGGTCGAGCTGGGATTCCGGCAACACAAAGGTGCCGGATTGCTGCAGCGGGTTCTGGGTGGCGATCACAAAAAACGGCTCAGGCAGTGGGCGGGTTTCGCCATCAATACTGACCTGACGCTCCTCCATCGCCTCCAGCAACGCGCTCTGGGTTTTGGGGGAACTGCGATTGATTTCATCGGCGAGCAGCAGCTGGCTGAAGACGGGCCCTTCATGGAAACGGAACTGGCCGGAGTCGCGCTCGAAGATGCTCACCCCGAGGATGTCCGCGGGCAGCATATCGCTGGTGAACTGAACACGCTTGTAGCTGAGTCCGAGCACCTGCGCCAGGGCATGGGCCAGGGTGGTTTTACCCATACCCGGCAGATCTTCGATCAACAGATGACCACGCGCCAACAGACACGCCAGCGCTAGTTTTACCTGATGCTCTTTACCCAACAGGACTTTGCCGATATCGGCAACAATGGCGGAGATGATTTTTTGCACGGCAAATCCATTACTGCTCGTTTTTTCTTCACTAGCTATCAATGATAGGCCCCGCCTCAGGCTGGGCCATACATCATGTCACATTCCGCGCCATTGTGACGGTTTTATGGGAGTGCAGACAAGCCTCGCGCCAGATCTGCTTTCAGGTCCTCCACGTGTTCCAACCCAACCGAAATCCGAATCAGGTTCTCGGTAATCCCCGCCTTGTGCTTGTCTTCCTCACTCAGGCGGCCGTGGGTGGTGGTCGCGGGATGCACAATGGTGCTTTTTGCGTCACCCAGATTGGCGGTCACCGAAAAGATATTGCACGCGTCGATCACCTTCCAGGCGGCCTCGCGCCCACCGGCCACGGTGAAGCTGAACACCGCACCAAAGCCACTTTGCTGCGCGGCGGCAAGCTGGTGGTTGGGGTGGCTGGGCAGGCCTACATAGTTGACCTTCTCCACCTGTGGCTGCTCCTTGAGCCACCAGGCAATATCCAGGGCGCTGGTACAGTGCGCGCGCATGCGCAGGTTGAGCGTTTCCAGTCCCTTGAGGAATACCCAGGCGTTAAACGGACTCATGCTCGGGCCACAGGTGCGCAGGAAGATGACCACTTCATCCATCACTTCCTTTTTGCCCACCACCACGCCGCCGACACAGCGCCCCTGGCCATCGAGAAACTTGGTGGCCGAGTGCACCACGATATCCGCACCGAGTTCCAGTGGGCGTTGCAGGGCCGGCGTACAGAAACAATTGTCGACCACCAGCTGCGCGCCCGCGCTGTGGGCAAGATCGGCCATGGCGCGGATGTCCGCCACTTCGCACAGGGGGTTGGACGGTGTTTCCATAAACAGCAGTTTGGTATCGCCGTCCATCGCGTCTTTCCAGGCCTGGAAGTCCGTCAGCTCGACGAACGCAACCTTGACCCCGAACTTGACCATGTAACGGGTAAACAGCGCGGTGGTGGTACCAAACACACTGCGCGAGCAGACGACCTTGTCGCCGCTCTGCAGCATCGTCATGCACAGGCTGAGAATCGCAGCCATACCGCTGGACGTAGCGACGGCCGCCTCGCCTCCTTCCATCGCGGCGATGCGCTCTTCGAACATACGCACGGTGGGATTGGTGTAACGGGAGTAGACATTCCCGGGGGATTCCCCGGAAAAGCGCGCTGCGGCCTCGGCCGCTGAGGGAAAAACGTAACTGGACGTGGTGTAGATAGGCTCGGCGTGCTCGCCTTCCGCCGACCGGCTCTGGCCTGCCCTTACCGCCAGTGTTTCCAGTGCGTAGCCGTCGTCTTCAAACATGGAGTAACCGTCCCGGGTTAGAAATAGTTGAGCCGGTAATCTTAACCTAAGAAGGCGGTTTTGACAGACCGAAAGCTCCTAGGCACGAATCATGAAGCTTCGTAAATAGCTCGGTGGCGGCACCGCTACCGATAGCAGTTTGCGGGACACGAGCTAGGCGCCCCCCGATAACCCATCCCTGGGGGCTCGGACGCGGCCGTCCAGGCCGCGTACGGTCCCGCAAACTGCTATCGGTATCGGCACCTTCATATTTAGCATCAAGACTTCGCTCCACCAACGAGTAGATGAAGAGAATAAAACTGATTACTTTGAAAGCTACGAAGCGCAGAGTTTAAAGCGAAGGGGGAGCGGCGGGGATCCTTTTTCAGAAGCGTCGGCGACAAGGACGTCGCCGACGCAGCCTACAGGGATGTATTCATGGGGGGGCGCCTAGCTCGGCTCTAAAAATGGATCCCCGGCGCTCCGCCGCCCAGACAGACACTACGTAGCTAAGAACAAGATGGTGCTACGTAGCTAGATTGGTAGCGGCGCTTTCGCATTGGACCACAAAAAATGGCCCACCATCGGGCGGGCCACTTATAGGGGCAGAAGTCAGGAAAGAAAGTTACAGAGAGCTATCGTTGCCCTTGCCTTTCGCATTGTCATTGCGCGCTGCGTGCAGGCTGTCCAGGTATTCCTGAGTCACATCACCGGTGATGTACTTGCCATCAAATACCGCACAATCAAACTCCTTGATCGCGCTGTTACCGTCGGCGGAGGAAACGATCAGTTCATCGAGATCCTGATAGATCAGCCAGTCTGCACCGATCTCCTCACACACCTCTTCGGTAGTGCGGTTATGAGCAACCAGCTCAGTGGCCGAAGGCATATCAATACCGTACACATTCGGGTACTTCACCGCCGGCGCAGCAGAAGCGAAATACACCTTGTTGGCACCAGCCTCACGGGCCATCTGGATAATTTGCTTGCACGTAGTACCGCGCACAATCGAGTCATCCACCAGCAGCACATTCTTGCCGCGGAATTCCAGCTCAATCGGGTTCAGCTTCTGACGCACCGACTTCTTGCGCTGCTTCTGCCCAGGCATGATGAAGGTACGGCCGATATAGCGGTTCTTCACCATACCTTCACGGAACTTCACCCCCAGACGGTGCGCCACCATCTGGCCCGCAGAACGGGAAGAATCGGGGATCGGAATGACCACGTCGATATCGTGGTCCGGGCGCTCGCGCAGAATTTTTTCCGCGAGGTGCTCGCCCTGGCGCAGACGCGCCTTGTGCACCGAAACACCGTCCATGATGGAATCCGGACGGGCAAAATACACATGCTCGAAAATACACGGGCGCAGTTGCGGGTCTTCCGCGCACTGCTCGGAGTGCACGGTACCGTCCAGCTCGATATAAATGCATTCCCCCGGCGCCACGTCACGGACCAGGGTGTAACCCAGAACGTCCAGCGCAACGGACTCGGAAGCCACCATATATTCCGTGCCCTTGTCGGTCTCACGCTTGCCGTACACCAGCGGGCGGATGCCGTTGGGGTCGCGGAAGGCAACCACGCCGTAACCGACGATCATTGCCACACAGGCGTAACCGCCGCGCACCCGTTTATGTACAGCGCGCATCGCGGTGAAAATGTCTTCGGCCTTGGGCTGCAGCTTGTGCTGCTTGTGCAGCTCGTGGGCAAACACATTCAACAGAACTTCGGAATCGGAGTCGGTGTTGATGTGGCGCAGGTCCTGCTGGAAGATGGCTTCCTTCACGTCATCGACATTGGTGAGGTTGCCATTGTGGGCCATGGCAATGCCGTAAGGGGAGTTTACATAGAAGGGCTGGGCCAGTGCCGGGCCGGAGCTGCCGGCGGTGGGGTAGCGCACATGGCCGATACCGAAATTACCCGTAAGACGCTGCATATGGCGCGCGCGAAACACGTCGCGCACCAGGCCATTGGCCTTTTGCTGATTCAGGCGGTCACCATCACAGGTGACGATACCCGCGGCGTCCTGGCCCCGGTGCTGTAACAGGGTAAGCGCATCATACAACTGCAGATTGACGTCACTTTTGCCGACGATTCCAACGATGCCACACATACTTCAGATAACCCCAGTCATTTCGAAATGGTCATGGTGACCCTGCGCCGCGTCCCGCTGCCCAGCGATCAGTCAAGTTGCCCTGCGAAGAAATCCTTGATCGCGCCAGCCGCTTCGCGCGCACGATCTTCAAACTCGAGAAAATGCGGTATCAACGCCGATTCCTGCCACCAGCCATCCTCATTCACCGGCGCCAGCGCCGGGGCGAAGATCAGCAGCGCCATCACGATGATGCCGCCGCGGAACAATCCAAACACCATTCCCAATACCCGGTCCGTACCGGAAAGGCCTGTGGCCTCCACGAACGCAGACAGGGTCATGTTCAGGCCGGCTCCCGCCAGCAGGGTAAAGATGAACAGGATGGAAAAGGCGGCTATGGCCTGCAGTGAAGGCGTATCGACGAGGTTGGAGAGCAGTGGTGCCAGCTGATCGCGAAACATCATCGCCACAACGAATGCCGCCACCCAGGTGAGTAGCGACAGGACTTCGCGCACGAAGCCTCGGCTCAAGCCGATCAGCGTGGAGATGGCGACGATTGCCAGAATGGTCCAGTCAGCCCAGTTCATTCAACCCTACCTGCTACGCGGCGGCTGCCGCGAAGAGCGCGCATTCTAACTTACCGACCGGAGCCCGTGAAGCAGTTCGCCCAATCCCATGCAAAGCAGGAATACTAAGGTGGGCACGAACCCAGTGGTATCAGGCACGGTAGCGCAGAATCAGAGTCTCGGCCTTCAGCAGCTTATCCAGCTTCTGCTTGTCTGACTGAGCGTCCACACGGCTCAACTTGGGACCGACAAACACCCGCACCAGGCGGCCCTTGGATGTATCGACGGCCCGGGTGTAAGCGCGAAAGCCCGCATCCATGAGCCTGGCGCGCATGCGCTCGGCACTGGCGGGCTCCCGATAAGCCCCAACCTGAATCACCCAGCCCTCGGGCAGGCCCTTGTCATCCAGCTGGGTTTCTTCCGCGGGCAATTGAACAGATGGGGCGGGTTCGACGGCGGGTTCCGCCTTGGGCTGCGGCTTGGCGGCTGCCACTGAGGGCGACGGCGTCGCCTGATCAGCTGCCGATGCAAGCGTTTCCGGCACGGGCGCTGGTGCCGCCTGCTCCACGAACTCCGGCTGGAACACCTCGTCGACCGGCGGAGCGGGCTCGATATCCTCCACCGGGCTGGGTTCGGCAATCGCGATGGGCTTGATATCCGGTGCCTGAGGAATCTGACTAGTCACGTCGATATAGCGTGCGCCCTCCCGATCAAACAGGCTCGGCAGGAATATCACCGCCAGCGCGGCCAACACCAGCGCACCGACAATACGCTGCTTGACCCCGTCGTTCAGCCGGCGGGAAGCGCGTGGGTTTTTCGAGGCGTAAGCGTCAGTATCACTGTCCCGGCTGGCCATCGTGTTGCTCTCTTGTAAGCTGCAGTACTGCTGCAACGGTAAAGAAAGAACCGAATACAAGCAACCTGTCGCTCGCCCCCAACTGCCCCAGGGCCCGCTCCAGCTGCGCGGCCACCGGCACAACGGGCCCTGCAACCTGCTCTTCGGGCACCTCGGCCGCATGCAATCCCGCCACAAGCTGCTCGACGTCTGCCGCACGAGGGTTATCCGGCAACAGCGCCGGATACCACCGGTCAACAACCGGCTTGAGGGGCGCCGCGAGCCCCGCCAGGTCTTTATCTGCCATCACCGCAACCAGCGCATGGGTGTGTCCCGCCACCGAATGGCGTGCCAGCCAGTCCGCCAGGTATTCCGCGGCCGCCGGGTTATGCCCCACGTCCAGCAGCAGATCGTGGCCCCGCCAGTGAATCTGCTGACAGCGCCCGGGCATCTGCAGCCCCTTGAGAATTTCGCAGACAGACTCCACCCCGGGCAGAGCCCCCGCCAGGGCCAGTGCCGTTACCGCCGCCGCCACACTGGCCGGGGGCAACTGCAGTTCGGGCATGCCAAATACCAGCCGCGGCTCGGCATCCAGGCGATACTCGCCATCGTGCAGGGAAAAATCCCGGTCAATAAAGTAACTGTCACAACCGAGCTTGCCGGAAACATCGATGACCGACGCCGGCGGCCAGGGATCCGCACACACGAACGTCTTGCCCGCGCGCAAAATGCCCGCCTTCTCGCGACCGATCACTTCCCGGTCACTGCCCAGCCAGGCCTCGTGGTCCACCGCCACGCTGGTGATCATGGCGATATCCGGGTCCACGATATTGACCGCATCCAGGCGTCCACCGAGGCCCACCTCCAGCAGCGCAAACTCCACGTCCGCCTGTTTGAACAGCCAGAATGCCGCCAGTGTGGTGAACTCGAAATAAGTCAGGCTGATCTCGCCCCGCGCCTGCTCCACCGCCTCGAACGCACGCACAAGCAGCGCGTCATCCACCTCCGCCCCATCAATCCGGATGCGCTCATTGAAACGCAGCAAGTGCGGAGAGCTATACGCCCCCACCGAGTGATCTCCGGCACACAGCAGCGCCTCCATGGTACGCACACAACTGCCTTTGCCGTTGGTGCCCGCCACGGTCACGATGCGCCGCGCGGGTGTGCGCACATCGAGGGCATCGGCTACGGAAGCCACTCGCTCCAGGCCGAGTTCGATTTCTGTGGGGTGTAACTGCTCCAGACGGGAGAGCCAGGACTGAAGATCACGCATGAAGTCACCGCCGATTAATCAGGTGAGGGAAATTTTAGTCGTGAACAAAAAGAAGGGGAACAAAGAGGTGCGGACGCATGCGAGCAAAATGCAGCCCCACCACAGGAACATGGCGGGGCTACAGAGTGCATCAGGAGAGCATTAGTTGTTGGACAGTTTGCCCAACAGGCGCCCAACCGTATTCCGCATATCCTTGCGCGGAATGATCATATCGATAGCGCCGTGCTCCAGCAGGAACTCCGCACGCTGGAAACCTTTTGGCAGCTTCTGGCGAATGGTCTGCTCGATAATATTCGGGCCGGCAAATCCGGCACGCGCGCCCGGCTCTGCCGCGTTGATATCGCCCAGCAACGCCAGCGACGCAGAAACCCCACCGTACACCGGATCTGTCATGATCGAGATATAAGGCACACCGGCCATGCGCATCTTCTCCAGCACCGCAGAAGTCTTTGCCATCTGCATGAGCGAGATCAGTGCTTCCTGCATGCGCGCACCGCCGGTGGCGGAGAAGCACACCAGAGGAATGCGCTCTTCCAACGCGCGCTGCGCGGCACGGGTGAACTTTTCACCCACCACGTAGCCCATGGAGCCACCGTGGAACGCGAACTCAAACGCCACTGCCACCACCGGCTTGCCTTCCAGCAGGCCCTGCATGGCCACCAGGGCATCTTTCTCGCCAGTGGCCTTCTGCGCCTGGGTGAGACGATCCTTGTACTTCTTTACATCTTTGAACTTGAGGCGGTCAACCGGCTCCACATCGGTGGCCAGTTCTTCGCGCTGCTCCGTATCCAGGAACATATCCAGCCGGCGGCGGGCACCGATACGGAAATGGTGCTCACACTTGGGGCACACATCCAGATTGCGCTCCAGCTCGGGCAGATAAAGGGTGGAATCGCACTTCACGCACTTTTTCCATACCCCTTCCGGTACCTTGCTGGAACCGGCGCGACGCTCGGTGCGAATCACCGAGGGGACAATTTTTTCTAACCAGCTCATTCTGTTTCCAAAATCCGATAATCTGAGGCTTGCTTGAGTCTTCACCTGCCGGGCCACTACCCGCTACTTGGGAGCCAAGGGTATATGACCGGCAATTCTAAAACCGCGAATTAAACCACTTTCAAAAACATTGCTCTTGGCCAGATAAGCCGCAAAATCAGGCGTTCTGGCCAAACGCCCGATGGCCCGTCAGCTATCCAGCGCGCTGCGCATTTCAGACACCAGGGTGCCAATGCGATCTTTCGCGGCAGCGCCATCATTGGACTCGGCTACCGCCGAGACCAGTACGCTGCCCACCACCGCGCCATCGCCATCGGCACTCACCGCTTTGGCGGAAGCGCCATCCTTGATACCAAAACCCACGCACAGCGGCAGTTCGGTATGGCGACGGATGCGGGCCAGGTTTTCGCGGACCGAATCCAGATCGAGATTCCCGGCACCGGTGACTCCTTTCAGGGATACATAGTAGACAAAGCCACTGGCCAACTCGGTAATCTGCCGGATTCGCTCGTCACTGGTGGTGGGGGTCAGCAGGAAGATGTTGCGCAGATTCCGCGCATTCAACAGTTCACTCAGCGGGCCCGCCTCCTCGGCCGGCAAATCGACCGTCAGCGCACCGTCGGCACCCGCCTCTTTCAGGTTATCGGCAAAGGCCTCGGCACCCATTTTTTCGATGGGGTTGGCATAGCCCATCAGGATCACCGGGGTATCGGCATCCTGGCTGCGAAATTCCTTCACCAGTGCCAGGCATTTACGCAGGGAGCACTTGTTCGCCAGCGCGCGCTCATGCCCTTTCTGAATCACCGGGCCCTCAGCCATGGGGTCGGAAAACGGCACCCCCAGCTCGATCAGGTCGGAACCACTGGCCACCAGCTGGTGCATCAGGCCCACGGTGTTTTCCAGGCCGCCGTCACCGGCAACGATGTAGGTTACCAGAGCCTTGCGCCCCTCACTGCGCAGCTCGGCAAAGCGGCGATCAATTCTATTCTGTGCTTCGGTCACCGTGTCTCTCCCTACACTTCAATGCCGTCGATGGCGGCCACAGTGAATATATCTTTATCGCCGCGACCGGAAAGGTTCACAACAATGTTCTGGTCCGGTGCCATGGTTGCCGCCAGCTTCATGGCATAGGCGACCGCATGACTGGACTCCAGCGCCGGGATAATACCCTCAGCGCGCGTCAGGGTGCGGAAAGCGGTCAGCGCCTCCTGGTCATTGGCGGTGACATAGTCCACGCGGCCGATATCGTGCAACCAGGCGTGCTCAGGGCCCACCCCCGGATAGTCCAGGCCCGCAGATACGGAATGGGTCTCGATAATCTGGCCGTCCTCGTCTTCCATCAGGTAGGTGCGGTTGCCGTGCAGCACACCCGGCACACCGTCGTTCAGCGGGGCGGCGTGACGCCCGGTTTCCAGCCCATCACCACCGGCCTCGACGCCGTACATTTTCACCGAGGCATCACCGAGGAATGCGTGGAACAGGCCGATGGCATTGGAGCCGCCACCCACGCAGGCCACCAGCGCATCCGGCAACTGTCCAAACTGTTCCAGGCTCTGGCGGCGCGCCTCGCGGCCAATGATTGAATTAAAGTCGCGCACCAGCTGCGGGTAGGGGTGCGGGCCGGCAACGGTGCCGATAATGTAAAAGGTGTCGTCTACGTTGGTGACCCAGTCGCGCATGGCTTCGTTCATGGCGTCTTTAAGAGTCTTGGAGCCCGATTCCACCGGGATTACTTCCGCACCCAGCAGTTTCATCCGGTACACGTTGGGGGACTGGCGCTTTACGTCCTCCGCCCCCATGTATACGGCACACTCCAACCCGAGGCGTGCGGCCACGGTCGCCGTGGCTACACCGTGCTGGCCGGCACCGGTCTCGGCAATCACCCGGCGCTTACCGCTGTGCTTGGCCAGCAGCGCTTGCCCCACGGTGTTATTCACCTTATGCGCGCCGGTGTGATTGAGGTCCTCACGCTTGAGCCAGATGCGTGCACCGCCGGCTTGCGCCGTTAACCGCTCCGCCAGGTACAGCGGAGATGGACGCCCGACATAGTGCGCCAGGTCGTAATCGAAGGCAGCCTGAAACTCCGGGTCGTTTTTCAGGCGCTGGTACATTTCCTGTAATTCGTCCAGGGCGCTGATCAGTGTTTCCGATACAAAGCGTCCACCGAATTCGCCAAAGTGCCCACGATCATCGGGAAAGGCAGCGTAATCAATGGGGGATGTGGGTTTACTCACAGCTCAAACTCCTTGGGTCAATTCTGTAGGACTGGCACCACTGGGCTCAGCGGCGCGTACTGCGCGGATAAATTCACGGACTTTTGCGGCATCTTTGCGGCCGGGGGCGGCTTCCACGCCGCCGCTGACGTCTACCGCGTCGGGCTGCGCCTCGGAAATCGCCGCGGCCACATTGTGCGGGTTGAGGCCACCGGCGAGGATGATCTGACGTTCACTGCCTTTCGGAACTCGCTGCCAGTCAAAGGTATCGCCGGTACCGCCGGGAACGCCCTTGCGGTAGGCATCCAGTAAAATACCGCGGGCATCCGGGAAAGCGGCCATGGCTTCTACCGGATTCAACGCCGGCTTCATCCGCAGCGCCTTGATATAAGGGCGACGAAACTGACGGCAGTAAGGCGCATTTTCACCGCCGTGGAACTGCAGCAGGTTGAGTGGCACCAGGTCGAGTACCGCTTCGACCTGTTGCGGATGGGCATCCACGAATAGTCCGGTAAGCACGACAAACGGCGATACCGCGCGCGCGATCTCTGCCGCCTGCTCAGGGGTGACATTACGCGGGCTCGGCGGATAGAACACCAGGCCGAGCGCATCGGCCCCGGCTGCAACGGCCAAGCGAGCATCTTCAACACTGGTAATTCCGCAAATCTTTACGCGCATGATCCATATACCGCTGAGACTGCCAAACAGATCTGTTCCCGAAACCGCCCTGCCCTGACAAGAAATCGCTCCCCGGACAATCGCAGAGAGGATGCCGCGGGCGCAGTCAGCAGAGAAATTTCGGAGAGCACGCGATACTAGCAGATCAGGGGATTCGACGAAACGCAGACGTCATCAGTCGCTCGCAGTGATCAGGCGGGGTCCCTGCCAATGGTGCCCAACGGCAGAGGCACCAGCAATGGGCCGGGCGCCCGCCTGGGCAGGGTATATTCGTCCGGATACTGCACATTCACCAGGTACAGGCCATGGGGTGGCGCCGTCACCCCGGCAGCGGTTCGATCCCGCGCCGCAAGCACCTCGCGCACCCAATCAGGCGCGCGGTCACCGCGCCCCACCGCCATCAGTACACCGGCGATGTTACGCACCATGTGGTGCAGGAACGCGGTCGCACTGATTTCGAGCACAATCAGCTCTCCCACCTTGCCAATGTCCAGCCGTGTGAGCCTTCGTACGGGCGAGCGCGCCTGGCACTGGGCCGCGCGGAAACTGCTGAAATCGTGCTCACCAATGAGGTGTTGCGCACCCTCGCGCATGGCCGCCATATCCTGCGTGCGCTCTGTCCAGGTGACTTCGGTGGCGGCCTGGGCTGTGCGAGTCGGCGCACTGTGGATCAGGTAGCGATAGGTACGGTTGCGCGCGGAAAAGCGCGCATGGAACTGCGCCGGCACTTCCTGCGCCCAGTGTACCCGCACATCGAACGGCATCTGGGTGTTCACACCCTGTATCCACGCCTTGGTGGGACGCTGGACGCTTGTATCAAAGTGCACCACCTGGCCGGTGGCGTGTACCCCGGCATCGGTGCGCCCGGCACACACCAGGGTTACCGGCTCCGCGGCCACGGTGGAAATGGCTTTTTCCAGGGTTTCCTGCACCGTCAGCGGGTCATGTTTCTGCTTCTGGAAACCGCGCAGGCGGGTACCGCAGTACTCCACACCAAGCGCAATGCGCCGCAGCCCCTCGGGCAAACGTTCTCCCGGGGGGACTTCACCGTTTGGCTTGTACTGATAAGTTGTGCTGGTCATGCGCCGGAATTTTACACCTCGATCAAAAAAGAGCGACTCCCATAAAAGAAAGACCCCGCACAAGGCGGGGTCAAAGTGTTGTCGCTGTAGATAGCGTGGAAAATCGGTATCAGCTCATGCGTGCCAGCATGTCTTTGGCGCGCTGCTGATGCTCGCCCGCCGCCTCTTCGACGACTTCGCCGAGGATTTCGCGAGCGCCTTCTTTATCGCCCATATCCAGGTAAGCCTGTGCCAGCTCAAGTTTGGTGCTGACTTCGTCGCTGCCTTCCAGCAGGTTCAGCTCCGAGTCCAGATCGCTCTCCAGGTTGAAACTCAGGTCACTGAGTTCCGCCTCGTCGGCCGCTGGCTGGGTACCAGACTGCGCCGGCTGGGCTACAGATTCTTCGGCAACCGCAATATCCAGGTCGCTGTCCAGCTCACTCTCCAGTCCGAATTCGGCTGACGAAGAGCCAGCCTGACTGGCCGCGCCAGAGGACAGATCATCACCATCGAGATCCAGATCACCCAAATCGATGGAATCCAGATCCAGGCTGCCGAGATCGTCGCCGAAGCTCTCTAGATCATCGAGGGATTCTTCACTCTGGGCGTCGTTACCAGAATCGGCCAGAGACAGCTCGCCCTCGTCCTCCATCGGCGTCAGGTCCAGGTCAAACTCCAGACCACCCTCTTCCACCGCCTGCGCAGTAGCACTCTGGGCGCTCACATCGATGGATGCAGACTGCCCCAGTGCGGCTGCACCGGCTTCCTCTACTGGCTCACTCGCGGAATCGATACTGAAATCGGAATCCAGGTCCAGGCTGTCGAGGCTATCAAGGTCCAGCTCGCCGTCTGCGACCAGGTCATCGAGATCAAAATTGTCTTCACTGCCTGAGCCCGCCGAGTCCAGTGCTGGCTCTTCCGCACCGCCGGCCAGGTCCAGATCAAAAGAGATTTCCTCTTCGGCGCCAGCCGCAGCCGGCTCAGCAGACGTATCTTCCAGGGACAGATCGCTATCCAGGCTCTCGCCCAGATCATCGCCAAGGTCGAGATCCAGGGAGAACTCGTCCTCAGAGCCAACAGCCTCTTCCGCGCTGCGATCATCGTCCAGGTCCAGGGACAGGTCGTCCAGCAGGCCAAAATCGTCATCACTGGCGGACTCGGACGTGGTAGCACTGTTGTTGCTGCCCGAGAACTCATCCAGATCGTCGAAGCTCGCAGTGGCATCGAAATCCGCGCCCATGTCATCGAGCTGCGCCGCTTCCAGGGACTCACTGGAGAAATCATTTTCCGGCGCGCTGAAGGCCCCGATGCCGGCAATGGTTTCACGCAGGCGTGCGGCCCGGTCTGCTGCCGGGCCATCGCTATAGCTCAGCAACTGACGGTAATGCGCATCAAACTGCTCGCCATTTTGCTGGTTCGCATACACTTCCAGCAGCATCAGGCGCGCATCGATATTTTCCGGTGCCGCCTTCAGGCCCGCCAGCAGCTTTGCCTCGGCCTCCTGATACTGGTCCAGAGAGAGGTGAATCTCGGCTTCGGCCACCGGGTCGTCGGTTTCCACTTCTCCCAGCTGATCCAGATCGAAGGTCTCATTGGCCTCCATCTCTTCAACCGCGGAGAGATTATCCTCTTCTCCCGCCAGTTCCGGCGCATCCGCCAGCGCGCGCTCGGCCGCCATTTCAGCCTCTACCTGGCGGATAGCTTCCTCTTCTTCTTTGCGGCGACGCCAGCTCATGAAGCCAAACAGGCCCACCAGCAGGGCTCCCGCACCAATACCAATCGGCACGATGTTGTCCATGACGCGCTCGACCAGCGTGGGCTCTGGGCGGGTCTGCACCACCACGCGGTTGCGTGAAGCGTCTTCCTCAACCTCTGGCTCCGCCTCAGTCACTGCGACAGGAGCAACTTCAGCAACCGGCTCCGCCTCCACACTCTCTTCTGCGGATACACCGCTCTGGGTTTCTTCGCCAGACAATGTAACCGGCTCTTCCCCGAGTTCCTCGTCCAGCGCGGCTTCGTCGGCAAAAACGCTCTCGTCTACGGCCGTTTCCGTCGCATCGGCAGTCTGCTCTGCTGCCGCCTGCACCGCCTGCAATTCGTCATTGGACACCTCGACGAGGCGCTCCATGGTATCGATCTGCTCGTTCAGCTCGCCCAAACGGTCCTGCAGTTCCGCATTTTCCAGGCGGGATTTGTCGAGCTCTTCCTCGGTTACCGCCAGCTCGCCTTCGAGCAACTCGCTATCACCGGTACCACTGCCGGAGCCCGACAGTACGGATTCGTTGTCTCCAGGTGCCGCAAGGGACACGCGCCCTTCGAGGGTATCGCTGGCAACGGTTTCTTCTACGGTTGCCCGGCCATCCAGCGGTGCTCCGGTTACGTCCGTTTCGGCAGCCCCGATGCGCTCGCGCCACGCATCATTCTGCGTAGCCACCTGCGAGACCGCCTCGGTCAGGGACAGATTGCGCACTTCATCTGCGGTTGGCAGACGCAGCACTGCACCCTTCTTAAGCAGGTTGATATTGTTGTTGATGAACGCCTCGGGGTTGAGGCGTTGGATCGCCAGCATGGTCTGCTGTACGGAAACATCGCGAGTTTCGCGGCTGTCGCGGGCGATTTCCCACAGTGTCTTGTTGGCTTCTACCGGACCGTAAACACGGCTGCCACTGTCGGTAACCGTCTCGCGCTGCAGTTCAACCGGCTCTTCTGCGGGCGCCTCGTACACGGTTTCCTGAGGCTCGGAGACTGGCGTCTCTTCGGGCGCCTGCTCCGGCATCGGTTCTGGAAGCTCTTCCGCCACCTCGACGGCCGGTGACTCCGGCGCCTGCACCGGAGCCTGGACGGGCTCAGGTGCACGCTGAACGGTAGGCTGCAGCGGCTGTTGCACCGGCGCATCGCGGCGTACCTGCTGGCGTTCACGCTCGGCAGCGCGCACCGGCTGGGATGCGGTATTGGTGGAGAAGGCGGGCAGATCCATCAGCAGGGTATATTCCCGCAGCAATCGGCCGCTGGGCCAGCGGGTCTCTACCAGGAAATTCAGGAAAGGTTCGCGAATCGGATTGCGGCTGGAAATTCGGACAACGGGTTTGCCGCTGGAATAATCCACGTCAAAGCGCAAGTCGTCGAGAAGGTAGGCACGGTCTACACCCGCGCGCTCGAAGTCCTCGGTGCTGGCCAAACGGACCTTGATTTCACTTTCGCCAAGGCCGCGAGTCTGCAGCAGATTGATTTCCGCATTGAGAGGTTGGTTCAGGGTGGAGTTCAGTTTGATCTCCCCCAGACCGAGCGCCAGAGCCCCATTGCCACCCAGTGCGCTGACCAGTCCTACCGCTAGTGCCAGCTTTTGCACACGCATATCCGATTCCCTTTATTGTTAGAATCACACCGCCACCTGCAAACAAGCGCCCTATGGGCTTACAGGTGCCGGGGCTGTGCAGCCATCAAACCGCACAATAATTGTTCAAAAGAACCAGTGCTCAGACACCAGGCTCCACTCTCCAGCGACACTCCCTCACGAAAGAACCGCTCCCCGAAAAAGACTAGACCCCTCGGATTTCTCCCAACTTTGCTTGCCATTGCCCCCCAAGGCAATGACGCCACCCGCACCGGGCGAAGTTAAGAAGAAACCTTCAGAAAGGCCGCTAAGTATTAAATATCAATGGGTTTTTAGCAACAAGTGGACAATCTGTACACAGTTAATTGCCACATCTTTGCGCAAATTGTCGGATGCCGCACAAAAAATAACCTGCCGCGGACTAACCAGGCCTGTGCGCAACCTTCCCAGCAGCGTGCTCTCGCTACCAACCGCATCCTGTGCCGACGGGCGCTCACGCATCTCAAGACGCGCACCATTACTCAGCAAGCCACGCACCGTATCCAGCGGCTGGTCGCTATTCAAGTACACACTCAGGTTTGCCAGCTGGCCGTGAAATACGGAGGCGGTGTTGATGGTGGCATCCAGTGCGACCCCCTCCCCCAGCAGACGCCGCAGCTCCAGCACCAGTGCCAGCTCACTGAAACTGTGGCCACTTTCCAGCAATGCCTCGGCGGAGCTCAGGTGATTGAACGCGAGGCGCTGGCCAGTTGCCTCATCCACGTCTGGCTCCTGGCCATTAAATAAACGCGCAGTTTGCGCGGCAGCAGCATCTACGCTGCTTTTGCCCAACGCGGATACCGGCTGATTCAGCACCACTTCCACCGACTGCAGCTGGGACTTCAGCGGATACAGGGCTTCCGCGATCATGGCCGCACCGGCACCGGGCACAGCCACAACCTTGCGATCCTGCTCGTCTCGCTCGTTGAGCAGCGCTGTGTTCAGCAAAGGGTGGATCAACGCCACACTTTCGTCGCCACGGGTAATACCCGCCGCATCCACCACCCAGGCGCCCGCCTGCTCAGCCTGAGCCAGAGCGGCCGTTGCCAGCTCACCGCCGGTCAACAGCAGCACCACCTGATCCGGGGTAAACACAAAATCCTTCAGTGGAGTCACCGCCACGCTGCGGTTGGCGAACACTTGCGGGTCTACGTCCGCCTCGTCCTCGATCACCAGTTTGAGCTGGCCCGGGGTCACGGTCTTGCGCTCTTCCAGGGTCTCCAGCAGCGCATCAAACGGCGCACTGCCAACACCAACGATCACCAGTTCCCGGGTGGATTCAGTCATACTTGGGCTCTTTTGTATTTGCGAGGGGTTTCGGCTGCTTTTCAGCCAGGTCGACCACTAAAGCGGCAACCTGAAATTGCGGGGGGATTATACTCACGGAGAGTCGAGGGGGAAGCCGCCCCGGAACCGGGGCGGCGAAATGTGCTAAAAACTTACAGTTTTCCGAGCAGGATCAGCAGTACACGGCGCAGTGGCTCGGCAGCACCCCACAGCAGCTGGTCACCGACGGTGAAGGCATTCAGGTATTCACCGCCCATACTCAGCTTGCGCAGACGGCCAACCGGGATATCCAGCTTGCCGGTGACCGCGGTCGGGGTCAGTTCTTTCAGGGTTACTTCGCGGTCGTTGGGCACCACTTTCACCCAATCGTTGGCGGAGCCGATGATTTTCTCGATCTCTGCCAGCGGTAGGTCTTTTTTCAACTTCACGGTAAACGCCTGGCTGTGGCAGCGCATGGCACCGATTCGTACACAGGTACCGTCGACCGGCACGGTGCTGTCGGTGGCCAGGATCTTGTTGGCCTCCACCTGGGCTTTCCATTCTTCGCGGCTCTGACCGGTTTCCAGCTGGGTGTCGATCCACGGTAGCAGGCTGCCCGCCAGCGGCGCGCCGAATTCGCTGGTGGGGAAGTCACCACTGCGCATGTTCTCCGCCACCTTGCGGTCAATCTCCAGGATGGCGCTGGACGGGTCCGCCAGCTCATCGGCCACGCCGTCGCGGATGCTACCCATCTGGGAGATCAGCTCGCGCATATTTTTGGCACCTGCACCACTGGCCGCCTGATAGGTCTGGGCAGTCACCCACTCCACCAGACCTTCCTTGAACAGACCACCGAGGCCCATCAACATCAGGCTCACGGTGCAGTTACCGCCGATGTAGTTCTTCACACCGGAATCGATACCGCGGTCAATGACATCGCGGTTTACCGGGTCCAGCACAATGATGGCGTCATCCTTCATGCGCAGGCTGGAGGCAGCGTCGATCCAGTAACCGTCCCACCCCTTCTCGCGCAGCTTACCGAACACGTCCTTGGTGTAGTCGCCGCCCTGACAGCTGACAATGGCATCCAGCTCGGCCAGTGCGTCAAGGTCGTAGGCGTCTTTTAATGGCGCTACTTCCTTACCAATTTCCGGCGCCTTTCCGCCAGCGTTGGAGGTGGAGAAAAATACTGGCTCGGCGATGTGCGCGAAGTCATTTTCTTCCAGCATGCGGCCCATCAAAACGGAGCCGACCATACCGCGCCAGCCTACGAATCCTACCTTATTCATTTCAATATCCTGTCGATTCTGAGAGTTTCGGGAGCCCGGCCATGCAACATCAAAGCGTTGGAGGCTGGCCGGACAATCGGCTGAAGGGAGCGTGCTCTTATCAGAAAGCGGCCACCACTGCTGCGCCCATTTCCGCGGTAGAAACTTTCTTACAGCCATCTGTGTAGATGTCCGCGGTGCGCAGTCCCTGATCCAGTACCTTGCTCACCGCCGCCTCGATCGCGTCTGCCGCTTCCCCCATATCCAGGGAATAGCGCAGCATCATGGCCGCGGAAAGAATGGTCGCCAGCGGGTTGGCGATGCCCTGCCCGGCGATATCCGGCGCACTGCCGTGACAGGGTTCGTATAGGCCGAAGCCGGTTTCGTTCATGGAGGCAGACGGCAGCATGCCGATGGAACCGGTGAGCATGGCGGCGGCGTCCGACAGGATGTCACCGAACATATTGCCGGTCACCATCACATCAAACTGTTTCGGGGCACGCACCAGCTGCATGGCCGCGTTGTCTACGTACATATGCGAGAGTTCCACATCGGGATACTCCGGTGCCAGACGATCCATTACCTCACGCCACAATACGGTCACTTCCAGCACGTTGGCCTTGTCGACGGAACACAGTTTGCCACCGCGCTTTTGTGCCGCTTCGAAAGCGGTGCGGCCGATGCGCTCGATTTCGGACTCGGTGTACACGTAGGTGTTGTAGCCCTGCTTCTCACCGCTCTCCAGAGTCTTGATACCGCGGGGCTCACCAAAGTAGATACCACCGGTGAGCTCGCGCACGATCAGAATATCCAGGCCGGAAACCACTTCCGGTTTCAGGGAGGAAGCGTCGGCCAGCTGCGGATACAGGATGGCTGGACGCAGGTTGGCGTAGAGGCCGAGACCGCTGCGAATTTTCAGCAGACCTTTTTCCGGGCGGATGGCGCGGTCCAGGGTGTCCCACTTGGGGCCACCAACCGCACCCAGCAGTACGGCATCGCAGTCACCGGCATTTTTCAGTTCGGCATCGGTCAGTGGTTCACCGTGGGCATCGATGGACGCACCACCGATCAGGCCTTCGGTAAATTCCAGATTCAGACCAAATTTTTCATCGGCGGTTTTCAGTACCGCTACCGCCTGCTCGACAATTTCCGGGCCAATACCGTCGCCCGGGAGGATCATGACTTTCTTGCTCATTGCTCTTCCAATTCTTCTGTTGGCCAATTATTTCACGGCGTCAAACAGCCAGGGCGCCTGCTCGCGACGCTTGGCTTCATACGCGCGGATATCGTCGGCGTCTTCCAGGGTCAGGCCGATGTCGTCGAGGCCGTTCAGCAGACAGTGCTTGCGGAATGCGTCCACTTCGAAAGCATGGGTTTCACCACTGGGCTTGATCACCACCTGTTCTTGCAGGTCGACGACCAGCTCGTAGCCCTCTTCGGCATACATTTCCTGGAACAACTGCTCGACAATTTCTTCTTCCAGAACGATCGGCAACAGACCATTCTTGAAGCAGTTATTGAAGAAAATATCCGCAAAACTCGGCGCAATAATCACACGGAAACCGTGGTCATCCAGCGCCCAGGGCGCGTGCTCACGGCTGGAACCGCAGCCAAAATTTTTGCGTGCTAACAATACGGAAGCACCCTGGTAACGCGGGTGGTTCAACGGGAATTCTGGATTCACCGGGCGCTTGCTGTGATCCTGTCCCGGCTGCCCTTCATCCAGGTAGCGCAACTCGTCAAACAGGTTCGGGCCGAAACCGGTACGCTTAATCGACTTCAAGAACTGTTTCGGGATAATCAAATCTGTATCGACATTGGCACGGTCCATCGGTGCGGCCACGCCCTTGTGTTGGGTAAACGCTCTCATTACACCGCCTCCTTCTGCATTTCACGCACATCCACGAAGTGACCGGCGATGGCCGCCGCCGCGGCCATACTCGGGCTCACCAGATGCGTGCGACCACCGTAACCCTGGCGACCTTCAAAGTTGCGGTTAGAGGTGGATGCGCAGTGCTCACCCGCACCCAGTTTGTCCGCATTCATCGCCAGACACATGGAGCAGGATGGCTCGCGCCATTCGAAACCGGCTTCGATGAACACCTTGTGCAGACCTTCCTTTTCCGCCTGTGCCTTCACAGACTGGGAACCCGGCACCACCAACACCTGCTTGACGCTGTCGGCTTTTTTGTGGCCTTTGGCTACTGCCGCTGCCGCGCGCAGGTCTTCAATACGGGAGTTGGTACAGGAACCGATAAACACCCGGTCGAGGTTAATGTCGGTAATTTTCTGTCCGGCATTGAGCCCCATGTACTCCAGCGCACGCTCGATACCCGCCTTCTTGGTGGCATCGCTTTCCGCCGCCGGATCCGGCACTACAGCGCTTACCGGTACGACCATTTCCGGGGACGTTCCCCAGCTCACCTGCGGCTCGATCTCTTCACCCTGCAGCACAACCACTTCATCGAAGTGCGCACCGTCGTCGGAATGCAATTGGCTCCAGGCTTCTACGGCCTTATCCCACATCTCACCTTTGGGCGCGTAAGGCTTGCCCTTCACGTAGTCCAGGGTGATCTGGTCCACCGCCACCATGCCGGCGCGGGCGCCAGCTTCGATGGCCATGTTGCAGATGGTCATGCGACCTTCCATGGAAAGGTTGCGAATCACCTCACCACCAAACTCGATGGCATAACCGGTGCCGCCGGCGGTGCCAATCTTGCCGATAATCGCCAGCACGACGTCTTTCGCGGTCACGCCCGGGCCGAGTTCGCCGTCCACGCGCACCAGCATGTTCTTCATCTTTTTCTGAATCAGACACTGGGTGGCCATCACATGCTCCACCTCGGAGGTGCCGATGCCGTGCGCCAGGGCACCCAGAGCGCCGTGGGTAGAAGTGTGGGAATCACCACACACCACGGTCATTCCCGGCAAGGTGGCACCAGTCTCGGGGCCGATGACATGCACGATGCCCTGGCCCGGATCGTTGATACCGAATTCAACGATGCCAAAATCCTTACAGTTTTCGTCCAGGGTCTGCACCTGAATGCGGGAAACTTCGTCGCGGATGCCCGCAATGCCGCCAGCGCGCTCCGCCGCATCGGACGGCACATTGTGGTCCGGCGTGGCCACCACGGAATCCGTGCGCCAGGGTTTACGCCCCGCCAGGCGCAGACCTTCAAAGGCCTGAGGAGAAGTCACTTCGTGAATCAGGTGGCGATCGATGTAGATCAGTGCGGTGCCGTCGTCGCGGCTTTTGACCAGGTGGTCTTGCCAGAGCTTGTCGTACAGCGTCTGTTTTTTGTTCTGTGGGTGGCCCATAGCCCCATCTCCTCTATGGATAACATG
This sequence comes from Microbulbifer sp. Q7, assembly GCF_001639145.1. Lineage (NCBI taxonomy): Bacteria > Pseudomonadati > Pseudomonadota > Gammaproteobacteria > Cellvibrionales > Microbulbiferaceae > Microbulbifer > Microbulbifer sp. Q7. Next base: position 1,588,654 of record NZ_LROY01000002.1, read on the forward strand.
GCGGAGTCTAGGTGGGGCATTGAATAACATCAATTTATATTTATTATATGGCGCATTCGCTTTTGGAATACCAAACCGGGAACTTCGATGGAAATACAGTGGCTCAGGGCATTTCTCGCTATCTCCGAACAGGGCTCCGTTTCCGAAGCCGCAGAACAACTGCATCTGACCCAGCCTGCGGTCAGTAAACGGCTGGCATCGCTGGAGCAGCAGCTGGGAACGCCGCTGTTTGACCGCATCGGGCGCAAGCTTCAGCTCACCAATGCCGGCCGCGCGCTGCTGCCCCGCGCTCGCCACATTCTCAATGAGGTCAGCGACGCCGAACACGAACTGCGCAGCCTCGGCGAAACCATCGGCGGCAGCCTGCGCATCGCCACCAGTCACCACGTTGGCCTGCACCACCTGCCGCCGGTGCTGCGGGAGTTCAGCAACCTTTATCCGGATGTCGCCCTCGATATTGATTTCGTGGACTCGGAGCAGGCCTACGAAGCATTGATGGCAGGGGAATACGAACTGGCGGTGGTCACCCTCGCCCTCAAGGATTACCCGAGCCTCAATGCCCAGATCATCTGGCCGGACCCCTGTGTGGTGGTCGCGGCGCCAGACCACCCCCTGGCGCAGATGCCGGAGCTGGACCTGCCCGCGCTGGCCCGATACCCCGCCATCCTGCCGGACCTGAATACCTATACCGGGCGCCTGATCAAGCGGGAGTTCGACGCCCACGGGCTCAAGCTGACCGCCAAACTGGCCACCAATTTCCTGGAAACCATCAAGATGATGGCCGGCGTTGGTCTCGGCTGGAGCGTATTGCCGAAGACCCTGATTGACGACAGCCTGGCCGAGCTGCCCATGCCCCAGCTCAGTATCGTGCGCAATCTGGGGATCATCTACCACCGCAATCGCACCCTGAGCAATGCCGCCAATGCGCTGCAACAGCTCCTGTTCAAGGAGGCGCGGGGGCTCTGAGCGGCACAGAGGACGCGCCAGCGCGGGCTAGAACGCCAATCAGTGCGCAAAATTGGGCCCGATCACCCCGAAATCGACACCGATTCAGGGAAATTTCAGCAAAACCCTGTAGAATCTGCCGCAGAATTCAACGGGAGAGACTCCAAATGAAAAAAATAACCCTGGCCCTTTGCGCTACTTTGGCCTCCGCCAGCGTCAGCGCTGATACCATCCTCGGCTTCGACGCCACCGCCGGCGTATGGCAGCCCAGCTATACCGGTGCTGTTGGTGTCGACGACTTCAACGTCGATGAGTTTGCCCTCGCCGAAGACAACGTCACCTTCATTCAGGCTGCCCTGGAGCACCCGATCCCGGTGATCCCGAATATCCTGGTTGCGCACAGCAAGGTGGAGACCAACGGTGCAGCGATGCTTACCCGCGAAGTCACCTTCGGCGACAAGACCTTTGAGGTCGGTTCCGACATCAACGCCGACATGAACCTGACCCACACCGACGCCACGCTTTACTACGAGATTCTGGATAACTGGGTCAACCTGGACCTGGGCCTGACTGCGCGCATGTACAGCGGCGAAATGTCCGTCACCAGCGACCTGCAGTCTGAAGATATCGAACTGACCGGCGTGCTGCCGATGGTGTACGGCGTAGCCCGCTTCGACCTGCCGTTTACCGGCTGGTCCATCATCGCCCAGGGCAACGGCACCAGCTACAAGGGTGACCGCCACACCGACCTGACCGCCAAAGTGCGCTGGGACTTCGTGCCCGCGCTGGATTTCGCCATCGAGGCGGGTTACCGCGCCATGACCCTGGACGTACAGGAACTGGATGCGTTCCAGAGCGACCTGGAAATCAAGGGCCCGTATGTGGGTCTGAGCCTGCACCTGTAAGCTACAGGCGGCATGCAAGAAAAAAGGCGGAGCGCTTGTGGCGCTCCGCCTTTTTTGTATCTAACTTTTTTATCCGCAATTTCTTACCCGTCGTTAGCCGGGGTCAGCGCGTCTCGCCCGCGGGAATCTTAAGGCCAAATTCCACATCCCCATTCTGGCCGCGCTGGCGCAGTACATGGTCGATCAGCACCAGCGCCATCATTGCCTCGGCGATCGGCGTCGCTCGAATGCCTACACAGGGGTCGTGACGCCCCTTGGTGATCACTTCGATGGGATTGCCGTTGGTATCCAGGCTCTTGCCGGGAATGCGCAGACTGGAAGTCGGCTTCAGGGCGATGTGCGCAATGATCTCCTGACCACTGGAAATACCCCCGAGAATGCCGCCGGCATTGTTGGACTGGAAACCTTCCACGGTGATCTCATCCCGGTGCTCGGTGCCCTTCTGGGCCACCGAATCGAAACCCGCACCAATCTCCACCCCTTTCACCGCGTTGATGCTCATCAGCCCGTGGGCCAGCTCCGCGTCCAGGCGATCGAAAATCGGCTCGCCGAGGCCCGCCGGCACACCGCTGGCGTGCACAGAAATGCGTGCGCCGACGGAGTCGCCCTCCTTGATCAGGGCCTGCATATAGCTTTCCATTTCCGGCACCTTGTCGGCGTCGGGGCAGAAAAACGGGTTCTGGTCTACTTGCGACCAGTCCAGCTTTTCCACCTTGATGGGGCCCAATTGTGAAAGGTAGCCACGTACCTCAATGCCGAACTGCTGCTTCAGCCACTTCTTGGCAATAGCACCAGCAGCCACCCGCATGGCAGTCTCACGGGCGGAGGAGCGACCGCCACCACGGTAATCGCGCAGGCCGTACTTGGCCCAGTAGGTGTAGTCGGCGTGGGCCGGGCGAATCTGCTCGGCGATATTGGCGTAGTCTTTGGAGCGCTGATCGGTGTTTTCGATCAACAGGCCAATCGGCGTTCCGGTGGTTTTGCCCTCGAACACCCCGGAGAGGATTTTGACTTCATCCGCCTCGCGACGCTGGGTGGTGTAGCGGGAAGTGCCGGGCTTGCGGCGGTCCAGCTCCAGCTGGATTTCCTCGGCGGTGATCTCCAGTCCCGGAGGGCAGCCATCCACAATACAGCCCAACGCGGGGCCGTGGCTCTCGCCAAAGGTGGTGACACAGAACAGCTTGCCAAAAGTGTTGCCCGACATACCCGGTATTCCTTACCCATAGTCAATTATTCGTTGAAGGGGGCGCATTATAGAGGAATCTCTAGCGCTGCGCTCCGGCTTCAAACATTTCACGACAGGCCAGCAGGTCTTCCCGGGTGAGCACAAACACCCCGTGGCCGCCATCCTCCAGCTCTGGCCAGAAAAACGGCACCCGCGGATACGCCGCTTCCAGCGCTTCCCAACTATTCCCCACCTCACACACCAGGATACCTTCCGGTTGCAGATAGTCCGGTGCCTCCAGTAACAGGCGGCGGGTAAAGTCGAGGCCATCGTCGCCGGAGCCCAGCGCCAACCCCGGTTCCGCATGGTACTCCGGTGGCATTTCTGCCAGATCGCGCGCGTCAACATAAGGAGGGTTGCTGACGATCAGGTCGTAGCTACAGCCCTGCAATCCGGCGAACAGGTCGGACTGCACCGCACGCACTTCCTCGTTCAGCTGGTGCCGGTTGATATTGATCTGGGCCACTTCAATCGCGTCAGCGGAAATATCACTGAGATCCACCCGCGCCTCCGGGAAAGCGTCCGCACAGGCAATACCAATGCAGCCGCTGCCACAGCAGAGGTCGAGAATGGCGAGAGGCTCCTGCTGCAACCAGGGCTCGAAGCGTGTGCGGATCAGCTCGCCAATCGGCGATCTCGGTACCAGCACGCGCGCATCCACATAGAACGGCAGATCGCAAAACCAGGCTTCATTGGTAAGATACGGCGCCGGCAGGCGCTCGCTGACACGCTTTTCAAGCACGCCCATCACTTCCCGGCGCTCATCCATGGTGAGGCGCGCCGAGAGTATCTCGGGCTTGCTGTCCACGGGCAGGTGCAGGGCATGAGTGACCAGCAGGACAGCTTCATCCCAGGCATTGTCGGTGCCGTGGCCAAACCACAGCCCGGCCTCATTAAAGCGGCTGGCGCCCCAGCGGATGTAGTCCAGCACGGTACACAATTCGTGCAAACTGGACTCCCGTTTCTCTATCATTAGCGATATTCCTCAATTTTTGACGCTTTACTACCGTGTGACAAAGGCTTAGGGTAGCGCACCCTTAGTCCCCACCGGCGTACCGGTGATCGAACGCCCGATTATTTGCGTACTAATGGCAGAACAAACCGCGGGCGAGACGTTGGAAGCATACGATGAAAGAACATTACGCACACATCATTGAAGCCATTGGCGAAGACCTGGATCGCCCGGGGCTGAAAGACACCCCCCAGCGCGCTGCCAAGGCGATGCAATATCTTACCCGCGGCTATCAGCAGACCGTAGAAGATATCGTGAACGACGCGCTCTTCCCGTCGGATTGCAGTGAAATGGTGCTGGTAAAAGATATCGAGCTCTACTCCCTGTGCGAGCATCATATGCTGCCGTTTATCGGCAAGGCCCATGTGGCCTATATTCCCGACGGTAAAGTGCTGGGGCTATCCAAAGTGGCGCGCATTGTAGACATGTTTGCCCGCCGTTTGCAGATTCAGGAGCAATTGACCGTGGAGGTTGCCCAAACCGTCCAGCAGGTCACCGGCGCTGCCGGCGTCGGTGTAATTGTTGAAGCAAAACACATGTGCATGATGATGCGCGGTGTGGAAAAGCAGAACTCCGTCATGAAAACCTCCGCCATGCTGGGCTCCTTCCGCAATCAGCAGGCCACCCGCAACGAGTTCCTTTCCCTGATACGCTAACGACAGACGATTGCGCTAATCACCCGAGGAGAGCCCGGCAATGCCCCATCTGGTTATCGAGTACTCGCAAAAGCTGGAAGAAAGCCTTTCCATTTCTGCACTGGTCAGCAACGGCCAGCAGGCGATGAGCGATACCGGGCTCTTCTCCCCCAGCGCGATCAAGACCCGCGCCCTGCCCTACCGGGACTTTGTACTCGGCAAGAATCATGATGGGTCGAGCAACCTGTTTATCCACGCGGAGGTGCGCATCCTGGAAGGCCGCACCGCACAGCAGAAAGAAGACCTGAGCGCGGCCATTTTCAATTACCTGTGCGAGGCCGCCCCGGAAGTGCCGGAAATTTCCGTGGAAGTGCGGGATATGGAAAAGGCCTGCTACGCCAAACGAATTCCGTTCTAGAGCGGCGGGTTTTCGCCTTTCAGGAAGGGCAGAAACCACGCGGCAATGGCGCCGGCGCTTTCTTCCATGTGCAGATGGTGGCCGCCGGGAAATTCCCGCAACACAATATTGGGGTGCTGCTCGGCCAGGGGGCGAATACGCTCGATCATTCCCTGAATCCCGTCCTCACCCAGCGCCAGGCGAATCGGCATGGTGGCGCGATCGAGAAAGGCCAACACCTGCGCCTCGTTCAATTTCGCCAGTGAACTGGCCAACAGCTGGGAATCATTGCTCCAGCGATACCCATCGCCACTGCGGCATACGCCGCGCTCCACCAGCCGGCGCGCGGCATCATCACTCAGCTTGAACAGGCCGTTCTTGCGCGCGGCAACCGCCACCTCCAGAGATTCAAAGACCTTCGAATTGCGCGCCCGATAGCGCGCGCGTTGCTCGATGCCCTTGCGCAGGGTTTCCGGTGCTTCCGCATCGGTGGTCGGCGGTGGCACCAGCCCGTCGATTAGCGCCAGGCGGCGCACCCGCTCCGGAAAGGTAGCGGCGGCAATGGTGGCAATAACAGCGCCGCGCGAATGCGCAAGCATGGAAAAAGACGCCCAGCCCAGCGCATCCGCCATACCAAGCACATCTTCAATTTCCGTCCACACCGTGTAATTGGCGTCCCGGTGACGGTGATAGCTCTGTCCGTGGCCGGCAAGGTCCACTGCCACCAGGTTTAGCTCCGCAAGAAACGGCGCCATGGCGTCGAAGCTGGCGCAATTGTCCAGCCAGCCATGCAGGGCCAATACCGGCACACCCTCAGGATTGCCCCACTGGCGTGCAGCAATAAGGTTGCCCTGGATATCGAGGGTAATTTCACGAAAGGCGTCGTGGGGAGATCGGCTCATGGGGGAATACAGCGTTGTCAGTCTTGGTTACCAATGCTGACAGCGGCCACCTGCCGTCTCAATGGCCACAGGGATCAGAATGGGTGGCCACTCGCTTCGGCACGGGCTACTGAATCAGGACCGCCAAATCAAAACCGTCGAGCCAGAAACGCTGAATCAGGGACGGTGTTGCAGCCATTCCAGCTCTGCGCAGCCCGTGGCCCAGACATCGGACCGCACGCACGCCAGGCTGGCAGTGCCCATCGGGTGCTCATCACCACTACCGCACAGGCCATTGACCAGCCGCCCTACCAGCGGCTGGTGGCTGACCAGCATCAGCGGGAAAACAGACGGGTCCGCCTGCGCTATGGCATCCAGTAGCTGGTCTACCGGTGTGTCACCGGTCAGTAACTCCTGGATCTCTACCGTGAGGCCAAAGGTGTCGGCCACAATTTTGGCGGTCTGACGGGTGCGCACAAAGGGGCTGGCCCAGAGGGTTTTCACCTGTGCCAACTCGGAAGCGCGCTCTTTACAGACCCCCGCCACTTCTGCGCGACCGTCCTCGGTCAGCGCCCGCGTTTCATCGCTCTTGCCAAGGGGCTCAGCATGGCCATGACGCATCACAAACAACAGCACTAGGGTCTCCCGTCAAAACAGTACAGCCGGCTTACCGGGGAATTGATCACTTCTTCTCGCCAGAAGGTTTCGCATCACTTTCGGCGCTTTCGCCACGCTCGGTATTTTCTGCACGCTCGGTGCTCTCGACAGCCTCAGCACTTTGCGCATCGGCGCCCAGCTCGATCACCGTCTCGTCTTCCGGTGTATCAGCCTGCTTCTTGGCGGCGGTCGACGCGCGCTTGCGCGGCTTTTTGGTCTTCGCTTCCGTCGACTTGCCGGTTGCTGCATCTTCTACTTCCGGCTCGGCAACGGCTGTAGGCGCTTCATCGCTGATCACTTCACCATCAATTTCTTCCGCGCTCTCATAAGAGGATAGATCTTCCTCTTCCGATTCGGGCCACTCGGAAAATGGGAAAGGCTTTTCTTCCGAGTTGTAGATCAGGAATTGCAGGGTCTGGTAAATGTAGGAAGCAATCTGATCGCCGAGGCGACGCAAATTATCATTGGCGCTGCCGCTAAAGATAGCGAACAGGAATTGGGCGATAACCACCGCTAGCATGACGAAACCAGCAATTTCCAGAAGCACGGCAAACAGCACCATGTAAATCAGGCGCAGCCACTGGTTTGAGGAGGTCAGGTTCTGTTTCAGTTCTTCGTTGCTCATTGGGCGATCACCAGTCCGTTGTTGGGCACCATAGACAATAAAAGGCCAGCCTGCACCGGCCGGGAGGAATCAGGATTCTGGCCACTCCGCGAACGGGAATGGCTTTTCTTCGCTGTTATAAATCAAAAATTGCAGAATCTGATAGATATAGGAAGCAATCTGGTTACCGAGCTGGCGAAGGTTCTCGTTCGGGCCACCAGAGACGATGGCAAAAAGAAACTGCAGCACGATGAGCGCCAGCATCACCACGCCGGTAACTTCCAGCAGAACCACAAACAACACCATAAACAGCAGCCGCAGCCAGTGATCGGTGGAGGTGAGATTGTGCTTGAGCTGTTCGTTATTCATGGCACGTCCTGATCTGTTGAGGGCTTGGCCGAATAGGCCACGTCAAAGGTCTGCGCGCCAGACATCAGCTCGCGGATCACCGTGGGTATCGGGGTACCTTCAAATAATATGGCGTGAATTGCAGAAACCAAGGGCATGTAGACGCCCAATTCATCGGCTTTTGCCTTTATCAGACGAACGGTATTCACCCCTTCCGCGACCTGCCCGATTTCCGACACCGCCTCGTCGAGCTTTTTGCCCTTGCCCACCAGGTAGCCAACCCGGTAGTTGCGGCTGAGATCGGACGAGCAGGTAAGGATCAGGTCACCGACACCGGCAAGCCCGATAAACGTCATCGGGTCTGCCCCCATGGCCTCGGCAAAACGCATCATTTCCGCCAGCGCACGGGTAATCAGCAAACTGGTGGTGTTTTGCCCCCGGCCCAGTGCCACCGCCATGCCGGTCACGATTGCATAGATATTTTTCAGCGCCCCCGCCAGTTCAACGCCAAATACGTCGTTGCTGGAGTAAACGCGGAATGTTTCCGAGTGCAGCACCTTCTGGATCGTGCTGCACAGGGACTCGTCTTCACTGGCAATCACTGTCGCGGTGTAGTGGGCTGCCACAATTTCCTTGGCAAAGTTGGGGCCGCTCAGCACCCCCACACGCATACCCTCGGTTTCTTCCCGCAAGATATCGCTCATCAGGTGGAACTGGTCGTGCTCGATCCCTTTGGTCAGCGAAATCAGCATGGTATCTGGTGCCAGCATTGGCGCCGCGCGGTGTACCACCTCACGAAATGATTTACTGGGAATGGCCACAAACACAATCTGGCAGCCACTCACCGCCTGCTCCAGATCCGCGGTAATGTTCAACGCCGGATGCAAAGCCACCCCCGGCAGGTAATGCTGGTTTTCGCGCTGGGCCATGCAGGCTGCGGCGCGCTCCGGGTCGCGCATCCACTGGCGGGTATCGTGGCCGTTGCCGGCGACAATATTGGCGATGGCCGTGCCAAAGCTGCCGCCACCGAGAATAGCGATGGCGTATCGGGGTTCCGGGGCGCTCGAAGGTACGTCTTGTGGAGTCATAACACTCTGTAATTTTTGCTGTGCAGCGGGCGATTATACGGAGCCTGGCGGCGAGGCCCAACGCCGCGGCAAGAAATTGCTCATATTTGCCAAGTTAACCGGCACATGTCGTCTTTTACCGACCAATTCGCGCAAAAAAACGGCAAGAATTAATCAAGAAACAATATAGACCAGACTGGAATCTCCGCGGACGCGGCACAGAATGCGGGAAAGAAACTCGGGGTTTGCCGACACGGAAACCGTCGACAAACCCCGCGCAGGCGTGGCTGCTTAGGTATTGAGCTCCAGCAGCAGTGCGTTCAGGCGGCGCACATAGTCCGCCGGATCCGCCAGCTGATTTCCTGCCGCCAGATTGGCCTGATCCATCAGGATATTGGTGAGGTCGGCAAAGCGGTCCTCGTCCTGCTCCTGATCCAGGCGCTGCACCAGCGGGTGGTTGGGGTTGAGCTCAAAAATCGGCTTGGCCTCCGGCAGAGACTGGCCCGCCTGCTCCAGAATACGGCGCATCTGCAGCCCCATATCATTGTCGCTTGCCACCAGACATGCGGGGGAGTCCACCAGGCGCGTGGTCGCGCGGACATCCTCTACACGGGACTCCAGCACATCTTTCACCCGCTCAACCAGCGCGCCGGCCTCTTTCTCGACTTTTTCGCGCTCGGCCTTGTCGTCTTCGTTCTCGGCGTCACCAAGGTCCAGTGCACCTTTGGCCACATCCTGGAACTGCTTGCCATCAAACTCCTGCATATGGCCGACGAACCACTCGTCCACCTGATCGGTCAGCAGCAGTACTTCGATGCCCTTCTTACGGAAAACCTCCAGGTACGGGGAGGACTTGGCGGTAGCGAAGTTGTCCGCGCACACATAGTAGATGTGCTTCTGCCCCTCTTTCATGCGGCCCACATACGCTTCCAGAGACTGATCCTGCTTGGCGTTATCCGTGTGGGTGGTGGAGAAGCGCAGCAGCTTGGCGATCTTCTCTTTATTGGCGAAGTCTTCCGCTGGCCCCTCTTTCATTACGGAACCAAACAGGTCCCAGAACTTCTGGTACTGGTCGGCGTCTTTCTTCGACAGCTTGTCCAGCATATCCAGCACACGCTTGGTCAGTGCGCTCTTGATGGCATCGGTATTCTGGTCTTTCTGCAGAATCTCGCGGGACACGTTCAGCGGCAAGTCGTTGGAGTCCAGCACCCCTTTGACGAAACGCAGGTACAGCGGCAGGAACTGCTCGGCGTCGTCCATGATGAAGGTGCGCTGCACATACAGCTTGAGGCCACGGGCGGCGTCGCGCTGGTACAGGTCAAACGGCGCACGCGCCGGGATGTACAGCAGGCTGGTGTAATCCAGCTTGCCTTCCACACGGTTGTGGCTCCAGGTCAGCGGGTCATCGAAATCGTGGGAGATGTGCTTGTAGAATTCCTGGTACTCCTCGGATTTCACCTCGGAACGCGGGCGGGTCCACAGCGCCTGGGCAGCGTTGACCGCTTCAAATTCCGGCGCTTTGTCTTCTTTACTCTCGTCATCTTCACCAGCCGGCGCAGCCTGCTTCAGCATCTCCACCGGGATGGCGATGTGATCGGAGTACTTCTTGATGATGGAACGCAGGCGCCAGTCGTCGGCGAATTCCTTGGCGTCGTCCTTCAGGTGCAGTACCACGCGAGTGCCCCGGTTCGGCCACTCGACGTTCTCCACGGAGTACTCCGCCTCGCCACTGCACTCCCAGTGCACACCCTGGCTGGCATCGGCGCCGGCACGACGGGTAAATACGTCTACCTTGTCGGCGACAATAAACGCGGAGTAGAAACCGACCCCGAACTGGCCAATCAGGTGCGCATCTTTCTTCTGATCCCCGGTGAGGTTCTGCATAAAGCTGGCAGTACCGGAACGGGCTATGGTGCCGAGATTCTCGATTACCTCGTCGCGGCTCATGCCGATACCGTTATCGCTGATGGTAAGCGTACCGGCGTCTTTATCGAACTCGATGCGGATGCGCAGATCCGGGTCTTCGGCCAGCAGTTCCGGCTTGGAGAGGGCTTCAAAACGCAGCTTGTCCGCGGCGTCGGATGCATTGGAAACCAGCTCGCGCAGGAAAATCTCCTTGTTGGAGTACAGCGAGTGGATCATCAGGTGCAGCAGCTGTTTGGCTTCTGTCTGGAAGCCATGGCTCTCTTTATGCGCCTCAACTGTCATGAATCGGTTCTCCCCTATTAAATCAACGTCAGCAGATCAAACTCAGGAGAGGTGATATTGGGCCGCAGCCGGCCAATTCAAGCGCTGTTTTTCGCGGGAAGGGCTTGCGGAGGAGAGTCAGGGAAGGCAGCGGCTATTTTTTCGCCGCTGCCGCGATGGCTTGCACCAGTTTGCCGTGACCGGTGATATCGGCAATGAAATTACCGGTCAGGTCCGAAATCACGCGCGACTCGGCGTTCATCAGAATAACAATGCCGACCTTGCGCTTCTCGGAATAGGCAATGGCCGCCCGGAATCCGGCCACCCAGCCACCGTGGAAAATGATGCGATCATCACCGACGGTATACAGGCGCCAGCCGAGGCCGTACCCGGCGTGATCTATGTAGTCGCGCCAGATCCGGTGACGCAGGTGACGCCGGGTTTCCACCCGTTCGGTGGTGAGGTCTTCAATCACCGCCGGCGACAGTACATCCGGGAAGTAACCCATTTGCGCCTTCAGCCACTGCCCCATATCGCTGATACTGGCGTTCACACCGGCAGCCGGGGCCGCCAGATAGTATTCCTTTTCCACTTTTACCGGGCGCCAGCCGCGGCCGGTCTGCACATGCGGCGCGGCGCGGTTGCCGGCAGCCATAAAATTCTCCCACCCGAGGGATGCATCTTCCATCTTCAGGGGGGTGAAGAAACGCTCCTTGAGCTGGCGGCCATAGGGCACACCGGTGGCTTTATGGATCACGTCTTCAATCAGGCTGAACAGGACATTCTGATAGCCGTAGCATTTTCCCGGCTTGCAGTGCGGGTCAATGGTGGCAAACATCGGCAGAATCTTGGACAGGGGCCGATTGTCTTCAAGGTAGTTGTCGTAAGCGTTGGGGGTAAGCCCGGAAGAATGGCTCAGCAGGTGCTGCACCTGCAGCTGCATGGACAGCGCCGGGGTTTTGAAGCTCAACTGGGGTACATAGCGCACCACCCGGTCGCCCCAGCTGAACTTCTGCTCATCCTCGAGTACCGCCGCCATACTGGCGGCGAACGTCTTGGAAACGGAAGCCAGGCGGAACACCGTGTGGGTGGTGACTTTTTCACGCTTGCCCTTGACCCGAACGCCATAGGTATTCATGGCCACGGTCTGGTCGTGATCGACGATCACATAGGCGGCACCAGGGATACCGTGCTGCTTCAACAGCTGGCGAAAATAGCGGTCGAACTCTTTGGCGCTCGCCTCAACGCTCTTGTTCACGGCCTTGGCGCCGCCCCGGGCAGGCTTTCCCACGCGTGCGGAATCGGCGACCACCGGAATCGCTGCCACCAGCAACCCCAGCATCAAAAGAGGCAGAAGCGCAGCCCGGAGGCCTCGGTTTGTAATCAAAATGCCCTGGTTCACCGTGAAAACACCATGTGCCGTACTGCAGACCACCCCGACAACTGCCGCCCACCGGGAGCGTCGGCTTTGCCGAATACTTGTTGGGGAACCTGTATTAAGACTAGCAGCCCCAGAAAAAATTCATGGCCATCCGACGATTTCATCGAGCCGGCTGACACCATAACACCGCCACCGTGATCACGTTATCACCTGAGTTGCGAGGCCGTGCACAGAGATCCCCGCGCATTGTAATAAAACCGATACAAACGCGCACTCTGGGCAGGTCTGGACATGCATACACCCCGCTTCCAGGCATAAAAAAACCGCCTTGCGGCGGTTTTCGCGCGGCGGGGGCGAATTCCGCCCCCGACTCAGGCAAGCCTTACAGCTTGTCGGAGTTCTCGCTCAGGTAAGCGGCAACGCCTTCCGGAGAAGCGTTCATGCCCTTGTCGCCTTCCTGCCAGCCAGCCGGGCAAACTTCACCGTGCTCCTGGTGGAACGCCAGTGCGTCTACCATGCGAAGCATTTCGTCTACGTTACGGCCCAGCGGCAGGTCGTTCACTACCTGGTGGCGAACAGTGCCTTCCTCGTCGATCAGGAAGGAACCACGGAAAGCAACGCCGCCTTCAGACTCAACGTCGTAGGCCTGGCAGATTTCGTGCTTGACGTCGGCAACCAGGGTGTACTTCACCTGGCCGATACCACCTTCGTTGACGGAGGTGTTACGCCATGCATTGTGAGAGAACTGGGAGTCAATGGACACACCAATGACTTCAACGCCGCGCTTTTTGAACTCTTCAAAGCGGTGATCGAAAGCGATCAGCTCGGAAGGACATACGAAGGTGAAGTCCAGCGGGTAGAAGAAGATAACCGCTTTCTTGCCTTTAATGGTTTCTGCGAGGTTGAACGCGTCAACGATCTCGCCATTACCCAGTACTGCAGCGGCGGTGAAGTCCGGCGCGGGCTTGCCTACTAATACGGCCATGAGAACCTCCTCAATGAGATAAATGTTTTACTTTAGGGGTGTTCAATTTATAACCAATAGCTATAAATCAACGAAAGCTTGATAGGGGGCCGCTATGATACACAGGCACCTATGGCTGTCCCATTAAATTTTTATATAAACGCGATAGCAGGCGCCTCACAGTCAAACACGCACCGCCTCGCCCCCAAAAACCCGCACCCCACCGCGCAAAAAACCGCAACAGGCACCTTGACTACCCAGTCCCAAATGCACTTCCCGGTCACTTTCCGGCCAACTAGAATAATTAACGAACGGGAGCATAATCTTATTGACACTTATTCTCATTACCAATAAGATCAACATCCGTTTGAAAGTTAAGCTTATTTCCGCCAGGGTCACCAGCGATGTACGTTTGTATCTGTAAAGGCATCACCGACAGCCAGATCAAAGAAGCCGTGTACGATGGCTCCACTTCGGTTAAAGCCCTGCGCCGCCATCTTGGCGTGTCCTCGCAGTGTGGCCGCTGTGCAGAGCTGACTCAGGAAATCATCGACGAAACCATGACCGCCGGCATGATGGCCAACACCAACAGCGCCCTCTTTTACTCCGCAGGCTGAGTTCACCTTTCAGCCGCAATGGGGCACCGGCATTCACGGTGCCCTTAGTTATCTGTGGGTTATCTGTGGGTTACCTGCGGCCCTGCTACCCCCTCCCGCTGTTACCGCCCCATCCCTATACACATCCATCTGGCAAGCTCACCCTGCTGTCCTATCTTTAAGTGCCACGACCGCCGCTAAGTGCCACGGCCGGTCGCCAGTCACTAGAAACGGACGCCATGAAGCATCAGCTCCTGCATATTTCAGAGCGGTTACGCGCCAGCTTCTGGGTAATCCCGGCGATTATGATGGCTGCGGCCATTCTGTTCGCCCAGGGGTGCCTGGCCTTTGATCAAAATCGGGACCTGGATCAACTGCCAGGTATGGGCTGGCTGACACTGCGCGACCCGGACAGCGCCCGCGCGCTGCTTGCCGCCATCGCCAGTTCCACCATCACTGTCGCCGGCACCGTGTTTTCCATTACCACCGTCGCCCTCACTCTCGCCTCCAATCAATTTGGCCCAAGACTGGTACGCAATTTCATCCGCGACCGCGGAACTCAAATATCGCTGGGCATCTTTCTCTCAACTTTCGTTTATGCACTGCTGGCGATGCGCGGCATAGACACCAGTGTGCCCGGTAACCGCCATACACTGACCATCAGCTTCGCCCTGTTGCTCACTCTCGCCTGCATTGCCTACCTGATTTACTTCATCCACAACGTGGCGCAGTCGATCCAGATTGACAACATCACCTTCCAGATAAACAGCGAGTTCCGCTCAGCGCTGGATAGTATCTACCCCCGAGAGCACTGCGTGGATCCGCGCTGCCGCCGCGAGGACCTGAGAAGAATACATCTCGGCGATGATGTCCTGGGTGTGCGTGCGCAAAAAGAGGGGTACGTGCAACGTATCGATCGTCAAAAATTGATCGAGTGGGCGAGCGAACACCAGTGCTGTATCTGGCTGGACATACACCCCGGAACCTTCCTGTATCACTGGGGAAGCATCGCCCGGATTTACAACCCGCCCCGACACATGGACACCCGCGCCATTGCGGATGTCATTCTCAGTGCCATTTCGCTGGGCCCGCAGCCAACCGCAGAGCAGGATGTGATTTTCTCGGTCCGGCAACTGGCACAGATTGCTGTACGGGCGCTATCACCGGGCATCAATGATCCGTTTACCGCCTACACCTGTATCGACCGCCTGATTGACGGAATGGGCATAGTGCTACAGCGCCCCGAACTGCCGAATTGCTTTAGCGATGACGATAAGGTCCTGCGCCTGGTAGCGACGGAACTGGACTTTGCCGATGTGCTGGCTGCGGCGCTGGATGAAATCCGAGAGTATGGTCGCGACAGTGGCGTGGTGATGCGTCACCTGTTGAGCGCATTGAACAAGCTGGCGGAGATCTGTACCCGGGAAGCCGACCGCACGGCCATGCTAACGCTCATTGAGCGACTGGAAGAAGACTGCACCATGGGAATTCAGAACGGCTTCGATACCACAACGGTACAAAAGCAGCTCAATGCCATGCGCAATACACTCAATTCCCGGCCCACCCTCAAATAGCCTGCAGCGAATGACGACCACTGTATACGCACAATTGGGTAGCCGAATGTGCAGCTGGTACCTGCTCCAGCCAAAACAATCTAAACGGCAATCATTCTCGTTGTAGTTCTCTGCCTTTTTCCCGTTAATTTTCCCGCTTTTTTCTCGCACGTTCGCCGACATTCCGCGCTTGACTTGTCCATTTCCCCAACGCAAACTCCACACAATCTTGCGTTGCTGACTCTACAATTCTGGAAGTATCTGCAAAGGTATCCGTGAAGACATCCACAACGGTGTCCGCCGGAAATTCCCGCAGCTTTCGATTAAAAATTTTCAGCGCCAACGGTTTTTGACCCATACATTTCCGCACAGGACACAGCCAAGCGGCTCAAGGAGAACACCATGAAAGGCGATCCCAAAGTCATCGAACATTTGAATAAGGCACTGGGAAACGAGCTGATTGCCATCAACCAGTATTTTCTGCACTCCCGTATGTTCAAAGACTGGGGGCTGAAAGAGCTGGCCGATAAGGAATACCACGAGTCCATCGACGAAATGAAGCACGCCGATTGGCTGATCGAGCGGATTCTGTTTCTCGAGGGCATTCCCAATCTGCAACACCTCGGCAAGCTGCTGATCGGTGAAAATACCGAAGAAATGCTCAAGTGCGACCTGAAGCTCGAGCAAAAAGCCATTCCCGATCTGCGCGACGGCATCGCCTACTGCGAATCTGTGCGTGACTACGGTAGCCGCGAGCTGCTGGAAAAAATCCTGGACTCAGAAGAAGAGCACGTAGACTGGCTGGAAACCCAGCTGAGCCTGATCGACAAGGTCGGCCTGCAGAACTACCTGCAAACCCAGATGGCCAGCGCCTCGGAAGAGTAAGCCCCGCAAAATCCGGGCATAAAAAAACCGCGGCTAGTGCCGCGGTTTTTTTGTGGGCGGAAAACGTCGATTACTGAGCGTCACCCGCGCCCTCTTCGGCACCCTTGGCCGCTTCTTCAATCAGGGTCTTCAGCTCGCCATTTTCATACATTTCCATAATGATGTCGCAGCCGCCGATCAGCTCCTGCTTTATCCATAACTGCGGGAAAGTCGGCCAGTTGGCGTACTTCGGCAGCTCCGCACGGATATCCGGATTCGCCAGAATGTCCACATAGGCAAAGCGTTGGCCACAGGCCATGATCGCCTGGGATGCACGCATGGAAAAACCGCACTGGGGGGCGTTAGGGCTGCCTTTCATATAAAGCAGGATGTCATTGTCGGCAATCTGCTTTTTGATGTTTTCCAGAGTATCCATAGTGGAAGCAAACCTCGGGTTGGGGAATTTCCGGCACCGGCACCCGGCACCAATCCAGCTTGAAAGCGCGCATTGTACCCGATTCCCGAGTGAGCGCACGCCCTTGCCTACCCCCGCCCCGCTACGATGCTCTCTTAAGGTGCTCTCTCCAGATGCACCCTGGTGGTGCCGCCACAAGGCTGTGCTAGTATTGCCGGCTTTCCGGAGAAATTGCGGACAGAGTACGCCTGAGGCGTATTTTCTGCGGCCTCTCCTTTTTCGGCCCACTCACACAGGAGATCGCACAGTGGCCAGTCCCGCGTTGATGCATAACTACGGTAACAGAACCCTGACCCTGGTCAGAGGTGAAGGCAACTACGTTTGGGACGACAGCGGCCGACGATACCTCGATGCCCTGTCCGGGATTGCTGTGTGCGGCCTCGGCCACTGCCACCCGGCCGTCACCCAGGCGATTCAGGAACAGGCCAATACACTGCTGCACGTGTCCAATTTGTACAACATCCCACCCCAGGAACAGCTCGCTGAAAAGCTCGTGTCCCTGTCCGGTATGGACAACGTGTTTTTCTCCAACTCCGGTGCGGAGGCCAATGAGGCAGCCATCAAGCTGGCGCGCAAGCTCGGCAACGAGCGCGGCCTCGCCTGCCCAAAAATCATCGTGACCGACGGCGCCTTCCACGGCCGAACCCTCGCCACCCTGACGGCCACCGGCAACCCAAAAGTGCAGCAGGGTTTCGCCCCCTTGCCCGAGGGCTTCCTGCGCGTGCCCTATAACGACATCACCGCGATCGAAACCCTGGCGAGCCAGCACGATGACATCGTGGCCATCCTGGTGGAGCCGATCCAGGGGGAAGGCGGCATCCGCATCCCCGATGCGGATTACCTGCCCGGCCTGCGCCGCCTGTGCGACCAGCACAACTGGTTGCTCATGCTGGATGAAATCCAGACGGCCAACGGCCGCAGCGGCAAACTGTTTGCGTATCAGCACCACCCGGGCCTGCTGCCGGATGTGGTGACCACGGCCAAAGGCCTGGGCAACGGCGTCCCCATCGGCGCCTGCCTGGCCCGCGGCAACGCCGCGACCCTGTTTACCGCCGGCGCCCACGGCTCCACCTTCGGCGGCAACCCGCTGGCGTGCCGCGCCGGCCTCGCGGTGCTCGAAACACTGGAAAACGAATGGCTCATCGAACGCGCGGAAAAACTCGGTGCGCAATTGCTGGATCAACTCAAGCGCGAGCTGGCAAACTGTACCCAGGTCAACGAGATCCGCGGGCTTGGCCTGCTGATCGGTATTGAGCTGGATCGCCCCTGCGCAGAACTGGTCGACCAAGCCCGCGCCCAGGGCATGCTGATCAATGTTACCGCCGGCAACGTGGTGCGCCTGCTGCCACCACTGACCCTCACCGACGCCGAGTGCAGCCAGGTCGCGACCACTGTCGCCGCACTGGTACGCGACTTCGCCCAACAGGCCGCCTGATTTACGGAGGATTTACCCATGGCAGTCAGACACTTCCTTACCCTGATGGACCTGAGCAAAGACGAGCTGCGCAACATTGTTGAGCGCGCCATTGAGCTCAAGGCCCTGCGCAACCAGGGCGTAGCCAGCGAACCCTTTCGCAACAAAGTTCTGGGGATGATTTTCGAGAAGTCCTCGACACGCACCCGGGTCTCTTTCGAGGCCGGTATGGCGCAGATGGGCGGCAGCGCACTGTTCCTGTCCCCCCGCGACACCCAGCTGGGCCGCGGCGAACCCATCGAAGACAGCGCGCGGGTGATCTCGCGCATGGTGGACATGGTGATGATCCGTACCTTCGGCCACAACGTGCTCGAGCGCTTTGCGGAGTACAGCAAGGTGCCGGTGATCAACGCCCTGTCCGACAGCTACCACCCCTGCCAGCTACTGGCCGACCTGCAGACCTATGTCGAGCATCGCGGTAGCCCGGAAGGCAAAGTGGTGACCTGGGTAGGCGACGGCAACAACATGTGCCACTCCTACATTAATGCCGCACGCCAGTACGACTTCGAACTGCGCATTGCCTGCCCGGAAGGGTACGACCCGGACGAAAGCATCGTGGCCGCCGCGGGCGACCGCGTGTCGATTTTCCGCAAACCGGAAGACGCAGTACGCGGTTCCGACTGGGTTGCCACCGATGTGTGGGCCTCCATGGGCCAGGAGACCGAACAGCAGATTCGCCTCAAGGCCTTTGAGGGCTTCCTGGTTGACCATGAGCTGATGAGCCACGCCAACAGCGACGCCGTGTTCATGCACTGCCTGCCGGCGCACCGCGGCGAGGAAGTCAGTGGCGAGCTGCTGGAAGACGACAAGATTTCCGTGGTATGGGACGAGGCCGAGAACCGCTTGCACGCGCAAAAGGCCCTGATGGAATTCCTGCAGGACAACAGCAACTGATTGCGCCGTCCACAACTCCAGGCCAGAGGCGCCGGACACACGTCCGGCGCTACTTTGCCGCCCAACATTGACACGCGATATTCGGCAAAGTTGTCCACAACTGGCGCTGCGCAAAAAAAACCCAGCGAAGGCATCAGGCGCCACCTGTCAGAACTGTACAAACTGACCTGGCAGTGCCCCTTTGATCAGTGAATAATCAAGCGCTCTGTGTTATTGCCCCGCTTAATTTGAGACCCGGTTACTATTAAAAAATATTCTTAAAAACACCCGCCTTCAAAACCACCTGGTTATTTTTTATACCCGCCCAGCAGTGACGGGCGCTGCCGGGGAAAAAAATCCACGTCGCCCTGCCTACCCACAAATTATCCACAAGTAACCCCGAAGTTATCCGCCTTGAATTACCCCCTCAATCGCATTATCTTGTTGCTCATTCGAGGTTGAACCCCAACATATAGGGTTTGAGTAGCCCGGAAGGGCTAGCGAAAGTGCTCCCAAACAGGTGTATAACCTGGCCAAGGTGGCGCAGAGCGCAAATTCCAGACCACAACATATTGTGTTCAGCCTCAACCGTACCAACTAGCTGCAACCTGCCCGCAGGCAGGTATCGGGAAAAGTGGATAACGGTGGATAACTCAGCGCGAGGGCTACTCCCGCGTAGTAATCCACCGACCGTGCCACCGGCACCACAACCCGAGCGCAGGGCGGCATCGACGTTCATACGCAGTCTCAAGCAGTACCCCACAAGAGTTACCCGAGCGGAGCCCAGGCTTCGCCGACGCTGCTTGTGCCTGCGACTTGTGCAGACTGCCCAAAGGGCCCGGTGCATCGCCGTATTCAGTAGGTGACGGTAAAGAATGTTCGGCCACAAGCCGGCGTACGCACTATTTGTTACGCAAAAACCAAAGCAAAAACCAAAGCAAGTCGACCAGACACGCGCGCAAACTTTACGGAGAATTTCATGCACACAGAGACAGGGCGCTCCCAGTCTGTGCCCAAGGGCACTACCAAGGAATCGGTAACAGACCAAGCCAGCAGCACCTCTTTGGCTGCCACGGCCCCCGGTCAGGTCCGCGTCATCAAGCGCAATGGCACCGTCGTACCTTACGACGACAGCAAAATCTCCGTGGCCGTAACCAAGGCATTCCTCGCTGTTGAAGGCGGCACTGCCGCAGCGTCCAGCCGTATCCACGAACGCGTGGCCGACCTGGTTTCTCACATCAGTGCGACCTTCAAGCGTCGCATGCCCTCCGGCGGCACCATTCACATCGAAGAAATTCAGGACCAGGTCGAACTGGAACTGATGCGCGCCGGCGAACACAAAATTGCCCGTGACTACGTACTGTACCGCGAAGAGCACGCGCGCCTGCGTGCACAGAAAGAAAAAGAAAAGCCGGCGGCCCAGCCTGCCGCTGCCCACCCGAGCATCCGGGTAAAAATGGAAGACGGTTCTCTGGTACCGCTGGACATGGAGCGCCTGCGCACCATCGTGCAAGAAGCCTGTGAAGGTCTCACCGATGTAGACGGCGAGGTAATCCTGAGCGAAGCCCTGAAAAACCTGTACGACGGCGTTTCCGAAACCGACATCAACACCGCGCTGGTGATTACCGCGCGTACCCTGGTGGAACAGGAGCCCAACTACACCTACGCCACCGCATTCCTGCTGCTGGATAAGCTGCGCGCCGAAGCCCTGCGCTTCCTGGGTGTCGCCGAGTCCGCCACCCAGCAGGAAATGAAAGCCCTGTACAAGCCGGCACTGGCCGCCTACGTGGCCAAAGGTATCGAGCTGGAACTGCTGGATCCGGCACTGGCCAACTTCGACCTGGAAAAACTGGGCGACGCCATCAAGCCCGAGTGCGATCACCAGTTCACCTACCTCGGCCTGCAGACCCTGTACGACCGCTACTTCCTGCACTCCGACGACGTGCGCTTCGAACTGCCGCAGCTGTTCTTCATGCGCGTGTCCATGGGCCTCGCCATCAATGAAGAGAACCCGAACGAGCGCGCCATCGAGTTCTACAACCTGCTGAGCTCTTTCGACTACATGAGCTCCACCCCGACCCTGTTCAACGCCGGCACCCTGCGTCCGCAGCTGTCCTCCTGCTACCTGACCACCGTGCCCGACGACCTGCACGGCATCTACGGTGCCATTCAGGACAACGCCATGCTGTCCAAGTGGGCGGGAGGCCTGGGTAACGACTGGACGCCAGTACGTAGCCTGGGTTCCTACATCAAAGGCACCAACGGCAAATCCCAGGGTGTTGTGCCCTTCCTGAAAGTGGCCAACGACACCGCGGTTGCAGTGAACCAGGGCGGCAAGCGCAAGGGTGCAGTGTGTGCCTACCTGGAAACCTGGCACCTGGATATCGAAGAATTCCTCGAGCTGCGCAAGAACACCGGTGACGACCGTCGCCGTACCCACGACATGAACACCGCCAACTGGGTGCCGGACCTGTTCATGAAGCGTGTGTTCGAAGACAAAGAGTGGACCCTCTTCTCTCCGGCAGACTGCCCGGACCTGCACGACCTGTTCGGCGATGCGTTTGAAGAGCGTTTCACCCACTATGAAAAAATGGCCGCCGAAGGCAAGCTGAAGCTGCACAAGAAAGTGCGCGCGCTGGACCTGTGGCGCAAGATGCTGGGTATGCTGTTTGAAACCGGCCACCCCTGGATCACCTTCAAGGACGCCTGTAACCTGCGCAGCCCGCAGCAGCACGCCGGTGTGGTACACAGCTCCAACCTGTGCACCGAGATCACCCTGAACACCAAGGCGAACGACGAAATCGCAGTCTGTAACCTGGGCTCGGTCAACCTGTCCCAGCACATCGGCGAAGACGGCAAGCTCGACATGGTCAAGCTGGAAGGCACCGTAAAGACCGCCGTGCGCATGCTCGATAACGTCATCGACATCAACTACTACTCCGTGGAAACCGCGCGTCAGTCCAACATGCGCCACCGTCCGGTGGGCCTGGGCCTGATGGGCTTCCAGGACGCGCTGTACAAGGCCGGCATCTCCTACTCCAGCGATGAAGCGGTACAGTTTGCCGACACCACCATGGAAGCGATCAGCTACTACGCCATTTCCACCTCCAGTGATCTGGCGGCCGAGCGCGGTGCCTACACCAGCTACGAGGGTTCCCTGTGGAGCCAGGGCATCCTGCCGATCGACTCCATCGAAATTCTGGCCAAGAACCGCGGCGAGCAGTTCATCGACCAGGACACCAGCAGCACCCTGGATTGGGACGTGGTGCGCAACAAGGTTGCCAGCCAGGGCATGCGTAACTCCAACGTCATGGCCATCGCCCCGACCGCAACCATCGCCAACATTACCGGTGTATCCCAGTCCATCGAGCCCACGTACCAGAACCTGTACGTGAAATCGAACCTGTCCGGCGAATTCACCGTCGTGAACCCCTACCTGGTACACGACCTGAAAGCCCGCGGCCTGTGGGACAAGGTGATGGTCAACGACCTCAAGTACTACGAAGGTTCCGTGCAGAAGATCGACCGCATCCCGGCCGACCTGAAAGCCAAGTACGCCACCGCGTTTGAAGTAGAGCCGCGCTGGATCGTGGACGCCGCCAGCCGCCGCCAGAAGTGGATCGATCAGGCCCAGTCCCTGAACCTCTACATCGCCGGCGCCAACGGCAAGAAGCTGGACCTCACCTACCGCATGGCCTGGTACCGTGGCTTGAAAACCACCTACTACCTGCGTGCACTGGCTGCCACCTCCACGGAGAAATCCACCGTGAACAGCGGCACCCTGAACGCGGTAAGTTCCGGTGGCGCTCCTGCGGCCAGCGCAGCCCCAGCGGCACCGCAAGCCGAGCCCGCACCGGCAGCCGTACCCGCGGCCTGCTCGCTGGACGATCCGGACTGCGAAGCCTGCCAGTAAGCGTCACGCTGTTTTAAAGACTCTCGGGGGAGAGCACCGCGCAACGCCGCGAACCAATCGCGGCAGTGCGCAACCAAGACCATAAGCGCCGCCCCGGCACCGGGCCAACACTCAGTACAAGAGTGAACACCCGGGTCGGGCGCAGGCCGCACACGACACACTTTCGATCGCCTGTGCCGCCACAGGGGTCACCGGAAAAAACAAGGGGAAGTCATGCTGAGCTGGGACGATATCGATTCCAAACCCGAACCCAAAAAAGCCGAACCGCAACCGGTGCCGGGAGCACTGCCCTCCGAGCAGCAGGCAGTCACCGAACCCGGCGCTAACTACCAGGTAGATAGCGCCAGCAGTGCCCCGGCACCGACCGCGGCCCAAAGCCAATCCAGCACCGCCTCCGCGTCTTCCGCGGTAGAAGCCGCGCGCGCCGCAGTGAGCGAGCTGGACCCGGCCCCGGGCCTCGAAGAACTGGAAATGGGCGCCGCCCGTATCCAGGTGGACGAAAAGCGCATCATCAACTGCCGCGCCGACCTGAACCAGCTGGTACCGTTCAAGTACGACTGGGCCTGGCAGAAATACCTCGACGGCTGTGCCAACCACTGGATGCCGCAGGAAGTGAACATGAACAAAGACGTGTCCATGTGGAAAGACCCCAACGGTCTGACCGAGGACGAGCGTCGCATCGTGGAATACTCCCTGGGTTACTTCTCCACCGCCGACTCTCTGGTAGCCAACAACCTGGTGCTGGCCATCTACCGCCACATCACCAACCCGGAATGCCGCCAGTACATCCTGCGTCAGTCCTTTGAAGAAGCCATCCACACCCACGCCTACCAGTACTGTGTAGAGTCCCTGGGCATGGACGAAGGCGAAGTCTTCAACATGTACCGCGAAGTCCCCAGCGTCGCCAAGAAAGCCGCCTGGAGCCTCGCGCACACCGGCTCCATCAGCGACCCCAACTTCAAGACCGGCACCGTAGAAACCGACCAGGAACTGCTGCGCAACCTGATCGCCTTCTATGCCGTCACCGAAGGCATCTTCTTCTACTGTGGCTTCACCCAGATCCTGTCCATGGGCCGCCGCAACAAGATGACCGGCGTTGCCGAGCAGTTCCAGTACATCCTGCGCGATGAGTCCATGCACCTCAATTTTGGTATCGACGTCATCAACCAGATCAAACTGGAAAACCCGCACCTGTGGACCGACGCGTTCCAGCAGGAAGTGACGCAGATGGTTCTGGAAGGTATGGAACTGGAAGTGGCCTACGCCCGCGACACCATGCCCCGCGGCGTACTCGGCATGAATGCCGCGATGATGGAAGAATACCTCCACTTCATCGCCAACCGCCGCCTGAGCCAGCTGGGCCTGAAAGAACAGTTCCCGGGCGCCCAGAACCCCTTCCCCTGGATGTCCGAGATCATGGATCTGCGCAAGGAGAAAAACTTCTTCGAAACACGGGTTATCGAATACCAGACCGGTGGTGCACTGCAGTGGTAACACACTGAATACACATCGACTGTAGATAAGGAATACCTACAAGAAAGAGTCGCTCACAGGATGAGAGGTATTGAAGCGGGCGAAAGCCCGCTTTTTTTATTGGCTGAACCAAAAAAAATTTCAGCTAGAAACCGAACTTAGTGAAATTAAATGAAAGGTAAAATAACTCAATGGGATGACGACCGAGGCTTTGGCTTTATCTCTGTTGCCAATTCAGAAGGTCGCATTTTCTTCCACATTTCCAGTATAAAAACACGAAGTCGCAGACCGGAAATCGGTGACGATGTGGAGTTCAGCCTAAGCAAAGACAAAAATGGAAAGCCAAGAGCTACAGGTATCGCCATCAGTGGCCTCCCCCTTTCCGCCACGGGTCAGAGGAAGTCCAGCAACCTCCAACCACCCAGAAAAAATGCCTTCGATTACCTGCTGATGGTAGTAGCTATTTGCAGTATCAGTTACTCGGGCTACAGCTTTTACTTATCCCACAATATCGCCAAATTTTGGCCATACCTGATCCCAGCTGCAATTTCACTCTTCCTTCTCGGGCGAAATAAAAGGCCACCACACAAAACATTCACCTGCGCAAAATGTAAAACCGTGGAAGAATTTGGCCCGCGAACAATCGCCGCCTGGAACCGGGGTATGACTCGACTATTTTGCGGCGCATGCCACCGAAGCTGGATAAATGAACAACCCAAAGAAAGCGCTCGCCATACCCGAAATGGTAGCGGCTGTCTCGGCATGCTTGTAGTTTTGGCTCTGCCGCCAACCATTTTTGGGATTGCGATTTACCAATACTTGGCTTGAGTCTGATCTCCCAGAATAATTGGGGCCTGAAATAACTGGGGTCAACGTAAAATTTTGACACCACCGTTCACGATGGGTAGAACAGCACGCTCCTCGATATCCATGAAGCTCTGCGGTTCAGCCCATATTCAGCTAGCGCCGATACCATGGTGCCACCCTCAAAACCAAACTCGGCCGTTGCCTCGCGGACGCTGTTTGCTGTACTGGCACCGATGTATCCCAATGAAAAGAAGACTGCTGCTGCCCTACTCCCTCGCGATCCTGACAACCGCCGGCTGCAGCATGGCGCCCTATCAGCATTCGCCAGATGACGCCGCCGACGCCTCGCACAGCCCCGCCAAAGAACGGCTGCGGCCCGCTGAACCACCCACGCCCGAACCCGCGCCCTCACCTGCTGAATTGCTCAAGGCAAGCCTGTACCAGCAGCATCAGGCGTGGAAGGGCATCCCGTATCGACTAGGCGGCATGAGCAGGCGCGGCATCGACTGCTCAGCACTGGTGTACCTCATCTACCGCGACCAAATGGGAATTGAGCTGCCCCGCACCACCCAGTATCAGGCACTGGCCGGCGAGGCCATCAAGCAGGGCCAGCTGCGCCCGGGCGACCTGGTGTTCTTCAGGACGAGCCGCCGGGGCCGGCATGTGGGCATCTATATCGAGGAGGGAAAGTTTCTGCACGCTTCCGTGTCCAAGGGCGTCACTATCTCGCACCTGACGGATTACTACTGGAAAAGTCGCTACTGGCGGGCACGTAGACTGGCGCTCGACACTCACAGCGAGTCCTGATTGCCCGGATCGCGAGTGGTAGCCGACGTAAGATTGTCGGGGGCGTCACTGATTGTTCGCGTTTGTCCTGTTGGCCTGCTCCATGGCGCTTTTCATGGCACTTTCCATAGCCTTTGCCATTGCCAACTCTCTCGCCAGACGCGGCCCGTTCCACAGGCTGGGTAATATGATCAACGACACCGGCACCGCGGTGACCACGATAAATTTTTGCAGCGCACTGACGCCGCCCTCGCCAATACTGATCAGAATCGCCGCGCAACTTCCCATCATAATCCCCCAGAAAATGCGCGTGACTGCCGGAGGATGCTCTTCGCCGGTCATCACCACCGACACACTGTAGGTCATGGAATCTCCGGTGGTGGCCACGAAAATAGTGGTCAGGATCAGGAACAGAATGGACAGCAGGAATCCCCAGGGCAAGGCCTGGGTCGTGGCCAACAACGCCGCCGGCAGGTTCATGCCCTCAAAAGGCCCGGAGATGACCCCCGGGTTCTGAATCTCCAGGTAGATACCGGTACCCCCGACGATGGTGAACCAGAAACAGGTGACCAGTGGTGCCACCAGCGCAATCACAAAGATCAACTCCCGCACCGTGCGGCCCCGGGAGATACGCGCGACGAATAGCGCCATGATCGGGCCATAACCAATAAACCAGCCCCAGAAGAACACCGTCCACCAATCCAGCCACTGGGTGTCTGCGCGGTAGGTGGCCATCGGGAAAAAATTACCAATGTAGGTACCAAGGCCCTCGACAAAGCTGTCCATAATAAATGCGGTCGGGCCCACGATTATGATGAAAGCCATCAGTACGACCGCCAACACTACGTTGAAGCGGCTGAGGATCTGAATACCCCGGTCGACACCGGATACCGCGCTTATGGTGTAAATGGTTACCAGGCCAATAATGACCAGGAGTTGCGTGGTAAAGCCGTCATTGAGACCGAACAATTCGTGCAGCCCGAAACTGACTTGCAACCCGAGGAAGCCGATGGGGCCGACGGTACCGGCCACCACCGCGATCACACAACAGGCATCCACCAGCGCACCGCCCATTCCGTGCAGGATACGCTCACCAAACAACGGATAGAGCAGCGTGCGGGGCTTCAGCGGCAGGCCGCGATCATAGTGCAACACCATAAGGACGATGGCGGTCAGGCAGCCCAGGATCGTCCACGCCAGGAAACCCCAATGCATAAAGCTCTGCGCCATGGCATTGCTGGCCCGCACGGTGGGATCTGGCTGCTCACCAAATAGGGGCGGCGGAGAAAGAAAGTGGGCAATGGGCTCGGCCGCGGCCCAAAAGACGCCACCACCGGCGAGCAGCGTACACATAATGATCGCCACCCACTTGAATGTGGACATTTCCGGGGCGTCCAGATTGCCCAGCCGAACTTCGCCGCTGCGGCTGATTGCTACATACAGTGCAATCAGGAAAGTGCCCAGCATCAGCAACTGCCAGTAGGCGCCGAACAGGGTCGTGGACCATTGAAAGCTGCTTTCCACCCATTGCGCGATAAGATCCAGATCCCACAGCGACAGGCCCACAAAGGCGAGTATCGCCCCACCGCTGATGATCAAGACAGGAAAATCGACCTTGCCGGTGAGCGATTCGAGAAATGAGCGCATGCTAAGGAGTTCCACAGGTTGTGGGTCGTTCGGGCAGGACACACACCGCACAACGTCGCGCTGGCAAAAAGCCCAGATGAGTGGCGGCATAAAACTACAGGCTTCACGCCGGCGTTCGCTACAGCTTAGCAGCGCCAGGCGATCAGCGGTGGTGGCACGCCGTTGCGCTGGAATAATCATTGGGCCCGGGGTAGAGTTTTGACGTCCGACGCAGCGACCTACCCAACCCCGCGACCTATTGAGCACGATCGCCACAGATGCCTTACGTACTGATCACCTTGGCCCTAGTGGCCCTTATCATCGGCCCCCAGCTGTGGGTGCGCTTTGTACTCTGGCGGCACTCCACCGAAATTGGTGATATGCCGGGGTCTGGCGCCGAACTGGCCAAACACCTGATCGAGCGCTACGAACTCGAGGGTGTAAAGGTGATCGAGGCTGGCAAGGACCAGAACTACTACTCGCCGTCGGAGAAAATTGTGGCGCTGAGCCCTGATGTGTACCACGGCAAGTCGGTCACTGCAGTGGCGGTGGCCGCCCATGAAGTGGGCCACGCAATGCAGTTCTGCCGCGAAGAGCCTATCTCCAAACTGCGGGACAAGTACCTGGGCAGGGCCGGACAGATCCAGAAGATCGGCGGGACCCTCCTTATCGCGGCTCCCATCCTTACCCTGCTGATCAAGTCACCAGTTATCTTCCTGTGGATTGGCGTTGTCGCAGTGATTACCATGCTCGCCTCCGCACTCATGTACGTGGCGATACTGCCGGAAGAGTACGATGCGAGCTTCAACAAGGCCCTGCCAATACTCCGTGAGGGCTACCTGCCCGAACACCTCTGGGGCAAAGCCCACAGTGTGCTCAAAGCCTGCGCCCTCACTTATGTGGCCGGTGCCCTGCTGGATGTACTCAGGCTGTGGCGCTGGATACGATTTTTCCGATAAGTTCTGCGGAGCGCTATCTGCCATAAGCACACCGACCAATATCACTACTGCCAACGCATTTTGCGGTGATGGGAATCGCCAACACGACGAGCTTCCCGGCCCACGCAGAGAGGGTCACAACACCCGAGGCAACACATAAATTCTGATTCGATCCCAGCTTTAAAGTTAACCACCCGAACAAGCGATTTCTATGCAACCTTTCAAGACACAATTCACCCTATCCCGGGAATACCTCGCCGAGTGCTTTGACCAGTCTCGGCCCCACGGGAAAGGTGCCAAGCCCAATTACCTGCTTCCAGTTTTATTACTTGCGGCAGGCTCCGGATCACTGATTTTTACCGAGCAGCCCAAAGTTCTGGGCTACCTGCTGGTCGCCCTGGGTATTCTGGAACTGCTGCATATTCGATTCCGGCGGGCGTGGTGGCTGGCACGGCAGATGTTGTCAAGGAGTGCGAATACCGAGGTGACGCTAACCATTAATGAAGAAGGGATTACCACCACGAGCAGCTACTCACAAACAACGCTGTTGTGGGCAGACATCGAGCGCGTGATTGAAACCGATCTGGGACTGATTCTGGTCACCCAATCCGGCGGTCAGCAGTATCTTTCCAAATCATTATTTACCCCCGAGCTGGTCAGCGAGATTGTTGCAAAAAATCAATAGGCACGGGCTATTGATCCAGGCGTTATCTTTCCCGCCACAATACGAGGTACGAGCCACGCTTGGTAGAGACTTACACGGCCATGTGCTAGAACTGCTCGCAGAATAATAACGAGCGGATCTCAATCCATGGACGCACTGAATAATCAACACTACCGCCCTGCCCTCCAGCTATTACCAATATTGTTTGCCGCGCTGCTCAGCGCCTGTAGCCTGGATACGCGGGATGAACCCGGCTCCACATCCACTGCAGGGCAGGAAAATCAGGCAGGTCTACAAGCAGGTCGACAAATAGTCGCGCGCATCGGCGACAGCGCGATCACCCTGCAAGAGGTGGATCAGAAAATTCGCTTGGAGCGGCACGACCTGGCGCTGGCGGAGTACCAGCTACGCTTCAATACGCTCAAATCCATGATCGATGCCCGGCATCCGTCGCAGGCCGCTGCCGCAGATGCGCCCGCGGTGGAGTGGCTGCTACCGCACCCCCAACCTCCCCGACTGAGCCTTGATACCCGCGGCCGCCCCCTGCGTGGTAACCCCGACGCCCCGGTAACCCTCACGGTGTTCTGCTCGTACCAGTCGGTACACTGCGCGGCCACCAATCTGGTGCTGCGGGAATTGCTGGAGCGCTACGCCGGCTGGATTGCGGTGGTGCCGTTTGATTTCCCCATGCACTATCACCGAGAGGGGGCGCAGGCCGCTATCGCGGCGCACTGCGCCAACCAGCAAGGCGCCCCATGGGCCTACGCGGATGGCCTCTACGCAAAGGCAAAGACGCTGGAGGTAACTACCTTCGGCCAGCTGGTATCACAGCTGGGGCTGGCACAAGACGCATTCAACCAATGCCTGGACGAACCCGAGCGCAGCGATCGCGTTACCGCAGATACCGCCCTGGCCCGCTCCCTCGGCCTACAAAGCGTGCCGGTGGTGTTTGTAAACGGGTTGTATACCAAAGGCCCGCGCACCCCGGAGCACTACGCCATGTGGATTGATCAGGAGCTGCAGCGGCTCGGGCACGACCCCGCGAGTGCCCACAAGGATGCCGCCCGCTGGCGACCGTCCGGCGAGCAGATTGCCGAGACCGATTTGCCGCTGCAATTGAGCGGCACCAGTGTTTCCTCGCAACCGGAACACTCAACCGCCCTAATCCGCGTCCGCGAAGCCTCTGCCGGGCGCTTCTCTACCGGCGACCTTGTGATGCCCGAGGTCACCCTGAAGCGGATACACGAGCGCCACGTCATCCTGCAGGTCAACGACCATCTGCAGCGGCTCACCCTGCGCGGGCAGGATGGCAACTACGTGCGGGTACCCATGACCAACAATACCCAGCGGGACGAGGCCACCCTGCGCCGCATCGAGCAACCGGACGGTGAATCCCGCAAGCTGATCCCGCCCTCCGGCGTATTGCCCCTGGGGCAGGCGTGGCTGGAAAAGCAGCTGCAGAACCGCGCCGAACTGGAACGGAAATTCGTTGCCGCGGATCACGTGGTGGATGGACACAACCTGCTGCGGCTGGAGGGCATCGAGAACAGCGAGTTTTTCACCGCACTGGGCTTCGAGGAGGGCGATGTGGTTGTGCGGGTCAACGATACCTGGGTGCACAGCGGCCAGAACCAGCTGTGGGACGCGCTCACCAGTGGCGAGGTGGTCGATGTGACCTATATGCGCAACGGGCTACCGGAGCGGGTGCAATACGTGGTGCAGGAGGAGAGCTATTTCGAGCAGCAGGATAGCGGCAACGAGGGCAGCGGCGAGGAAAGCAAGGGGGAAGGCAACGGAGACAGTGATCAGGAGAGCGATGACAAGGCCGACGAGGATAAAGAATCTGAGTAGAGCCCAGCGGCCGGCGCCTGACACCCGTTAAGCTGGGTAGAAGCCATAAGAGGGCTCCCGCAGGAGCCCCGTTCACCGCCTGACAATCACTTGTCCGGGTTGCCATTCCACATCAGGTTCGCCACCGTGTTCTGGCCACGAACGCTGGGATGGAAGCAGTCCCCACCATCAATATCATCTTTGCCGAACGTAAAGGTGCCCACATTGGTCTGGTCTGCCCCGGAGTATTCCGCAACCACTTCCACACCATTGGTTCCATTGTAGGCAGCGGCCTCCTGCTGCAGCACTTCGTTGTACCGACGCTGCGCCGACTCGATACCCGCGTAGCGCGTGGCAAACGATTCACCGTTCATGGTGCCGCCGTTGGTGGCTATGCGGCAGATACCGAAGGTGGACCAAGCGCTTTCGCAGTTGACGCGCCAGTTACCCGACTGTTTGGCGATACCCGCGGCGCGCAAGTCCTGCACCCGTGGAACCGACCCCAGCACCACGGTAGAACCGCTCGGCAGGCCACCCACCAGCTTGTCGAGCCCGGCCTGCACCGCGCCGCGCCACTCGCCCTCGGTCAGTAGTGGGTCCGAGCAATTGGCTGGATCGACACAGCCCCGGTTGCAAATATCGTTACCGCCGAGCACGACCTCGACGTGATCCGCCACCAAAGTATCGGCAAGAATCCGGTCCGCCTGTACGCTGAAATTGTCACTGCCGCCGCGCATCTCGGCACCGGAACGGGCGGCATTCTTGTTGGCCGCAACATTGGGGTCTATCGCCTTGTATTTATCGTGGACACTGTTGACGCTGCTGTCCCAGCCATCGAACCAGCTGTGTTCCGGTTGATCCCCGCCCAGCAGGCAGAAAAAACCACCGGTAAAGAACGTGTTGCCGGTGCAGTCGGCGGCGAAACCCATGGTGATACTGTCACCCGCCGCCGTGCCTTTGGCAGGAGCACCAAGGGTATTGATGGACCACAGCGCCGAGGTAATGGCGAGAGAAAGAAAAAGACTGGCTTTTTGCATTGTGTTATCTCCGATCATCCTATTTATGACATTATTTTTTTGCGGTGAACGGAGATAGGGTAGTTGGTCACACCACCATCGAGGGATGGGTTAGATGCCGGCTTTTCCAGTCTGCGATGCAACTCTCAATCGTGTCGCGGAAAGCGTTTCCCGGTGGCGCAAGCGAGACGCTCAGAGGACATTCGCCTCCCGTGCGATTGCCGACAGGCCCAGTGCCGAATAGGTGCTACCCGAGTAGTGCCGATATTCAATACCGAAATACTGCAACGCCTCGCCGTAAGGCGCTGCCAGATTGTCCCCACAAACCAGGTGCACACGCTCTCCTTGCCCCAGCTCTCTTGCCATTGCAGCCACCTCACTGCCGATCAATAGCCCGGAGAGATAGGATGCACTCGCCGCCCCCGACTGCAGGCCCAGCACGGTACGGCTTCTGGCATTAAACAGCTGATGAATCAGCCCTGCCTCCCCTGCACTGGCTGCCAAGCCGGCAGTAAATGCGTCTGTCGAATGTGCCTGCGTTCCCTGGACCAATACGCTGTGCGCGGTGAGCAGGGCGTAGAGCTCGCCGGTAAACGCCGTGCTGAACCCGCAGATCTCGCCACCTTCGATATGTACCCACTTACTGTGGGTTCCGGGCAGACACAGCGTGGCCTTCGCTTGCTCCTGAGGACTCGCCTGGGTCAACCAGCCGATGATCTGGGTCTCTTCTCCTCTCATGACATCGGCAATACCACTGCGGGTAATGCGTTTCACACCGGGCACACACCAGGCCTGCAAATCAGTATCCGGAACCTGCACCAAAGCCGCGGCAAGGGATGCTTTTGATGCAGGGCAGTCGACGTAAGGGACTTCATGCCAGCCGATACCAGACCCCACCATTCCGCACAGGACAACCGGGTAATTGGCACCGCCTATGGCTGACATCTGTGCTTTCAGATAGGGTTCCATCCCCGCCCCTTCCAGGCTTTTTATCCCCCTGTCAGTGCTTATCTGAGAAATTATTTCCCCTGTGGCCCCAATCTTCATCAACCGAAAACTACTGGTTCCCCAGTCACACACTAGAACTTCGCTCATTGGAGCACTCCGACTGCCTTTTTGAATTATTTACTGGTTGATTGTTGACCATTGACCGATAATCACGCTCAATTCGGCCCCAGCCCACCTACCCGGGATATTTCGGTCGCCGGAAACAGGATTTAACCAGCTCCATTGTCAATTGTTAACAGTTAGATGGCGATTTTTCTTGCGGCCTGGGGTACTATCTGTTTATCCGGGTCTTGTTGTAGATTTATTACAAGTATCCGCATTGCCTTGTCGATCGCGGGCAACAAGGGCTGCCCTCCTCCTTTGGTCAGCGTCCCCACAGGATCGACCACTGTGAAGGATTCACAGGGGCAGCTGAACTCAATGTAAGACACGGTGGGAGAGGTCACTTCCCCACCCCAAGATAAATGGTGAGCAGAATCCATCATGCGTGAAGCCACAAAGATCATCCCGGTGCGCGAGCAGATCGCGGACCAACTGCGCTCCGACATCATTTCCGGAGAACTCGCACCCACCACCAAACTGAACGAGCAGCAGCTCGCCAATCGCTTCGGCGTCTCCCGTGGGCCGGTGCGCGACGTACTGCTGCAGCTCACAAAAGAGGGCCTGCTGGTTGCCAAGAACAACTGCGGGGTGTCGGTAAACAGCGTACTGGACCCGTCCATGCAGGAGCTGATGATCGACATACGCCGCCGTATCGAGGTGTTCGCCATTTCCCAGCTAAAAGGCAAGCTGAGCGAGATGGATTTTGCCGAGCTGGAAGACATTCTGGACCGCCTGCAGGACGCCTTTGACGCGCAGGAATTTAACGAGGTCACCAAAGCGGATATCGACTTCCACCGCTACCTGGTACAGGCTGCCGGTGGCGATGAGCTGACCAACCTGTGGTATCCCATCGTGCTGCGCATGCGTATGAACTACAAGCGCATCTCCCAGCCGAAAGACTGCGTGGATGAGCACCGCGCTATTCTCGACGCACTCAGGGCCAACAAGATCAACGTGGCCACTACCGCGCTGCGCGCAAACATCAAATAACCTGCAAAAAGGTTACTGAAGCCCGGCCAGGTACCGGGCTTTTTTGTGCACGAACGTTTTACTAACTTCAACGCCTTATCAACGTCAAAAAAACGGGGACCAATGTCCCCGCAAAGTATCCATCCTGATGAGATGAAAGGAAGAGTCCGGAAGTAGCTCAAACTTCCGAGAGGTAGACCGTTTTCTTGTCCACGTACTGCTCAAGGCCGTAGCGACCATCCTCACCACCGATACCGGACAACTTCCAGCCGTTGTGGAAGCCTTGGTGCTGCTCGCCGATACCGCGGTTTACGTAAACTTCGCCGACTTCCATTTCCGCAATAGACTGATGGATGTAACGGAGGTTTTCGGTGAACAGGTACGCAGACAGGCCATACTCACTGTCGTTGGTGTAGGCGATCACTTCATCGATACTGGAGATCTTGACCACCGGCAGAATCGGACCAAAGGTCTCCTCGTGCACCAGAATGTTGTCCTGCTGCACGTTGGTCAGCACGGTGGGCTCGTACCAGTTGCCACCTTCAAACCCGGCCACCTGAGCAGGCTTGCCGCCGGTTGCCAGCTCGGCGCCCTGGGCAATGCTTTTCTGCACCAGCTCGTGAATGTGTTCGATCTCACGGGCGTTGACTTTAGGCCCCATCTGCGAGGACTCATCCAGCGGGTTGCCCACTTTCAGGGCCTTCACCTTTGGCAGGAATTTGTCCATAAACGCGTCGTACACGCTTTCGTGCACATACAAGCGCTCGGCGCAGGTGCACACCTGTCCGCAGTTGGCGTAGCGGGTCCAGAGAGCGGCTTCCGCGGCCTTATCCAGATCCGCGTCTTCCATCACGATAAACGGCGCCTTGCCACCCAGTTCCAGCATCACCGGAATCATGTGCTTGCCACTGGCTTGGTGAATGATCTGGCCGGCGCGGGTGCTGCCTGTCATGGTGATCATCGCGGTCAGCGGGCTTTCGCACAGGGCCTGGCCGACAATCGAACCTTCGCCATTGACGATGTTCAGCACACCGGCAGGAATGCCCACTTCATTGGCAATACGCCCAAGCTCCATGGTGGTGAGCGGGGTTTCCTGGGTTGGCTTGATCACAATGGTGTTGCCGGTGATCAGCGCCGGGCCGATCTTGCGCCCGGCCAGTGCCAGCGGAAAGTTCCAAGCAGTAATCGCCACCACAACGCCCCGCGGAACCTTGTGGATATAGATTTTTTCGTCTTCGTTGTCCGAGGGCAGAATGTCGCCTTCCAGGGTTAGCGCATTATCACAGGCGTATTCGATAAAGGTCGCGGTCGCGTTGACTTCATCGCGGGCGACACCGATCAGTTTGCCCTGCTCTTTTACCAGCAGCTCCGCCAGCGATTCTGTTTCCGCACGAATGGCCGCCGCGAACTTGCGCAGTACTGCCGCGCGATCGCGCGCGGTGCGTTTCGCCCAGGGCTTTTGCGCGTCTTTGGCGACCTGCAGTGCAACGTCTGCGTCTTCCGCACAGCCTTTTGGAATACTGCCCAGCACTTCTCCGGTGCTCGGGTTCAGTACTTCAATGGTGCCGTCGGCCTTGGAAGTAACGTACTCGCCGTTTACAAAGTTGACGTTGGTTTTCAATTCGAGAGCCATAGTTATCTCCCCATCCAGCCACCGTCCACCAGGAGGACGCTGCCATTCATATAATTGGAAGCTTCGGAAGCCAGGAATACCACCGGCCCCTTAAAGTCTTCGGGTTGTCCCCAGCGGCCCTGGGGAATACGCGCGAGAATGCTCGCGGCGCGCTCACTGTCTTCGCGCAGTGCCTGGGTGTTATCGGTGGCGATATAACCCGGGGCGATGGCGTTCACGTTGACACCTTTCGACGCCCACTCGTTGGACAACGCCATAGTGATCTGACCAATGGCACCTTTACTGGCCGCATAACCCGGTACGGTAATACCACCCTGAAAGGTCAGCAGAGAGGCGGTGAAAATGATCTTGCCGGAACCCTGCGCAACCATTTCCTTGCCGATTTCACGGCTCAGAATGAACTGGGCATTCAGGTTGACTTCGATCACCTTGTCCCACAGGTCATCCCCGTGCTCCGCCGCCGGCGCACGCAGAATGGTACCGGCGTTATTGACCAGAATATCAATCTTAGCGTGTTCGCTTTTCACCTTGTCGATAAAACCGTAAAGGGAACTGCGGTCGGAGAAATCGCACTGGTAAGGAAAGAACTGTTTGCCAACGGCCGCCACTTCGCGACCCACTGCGGAATCGTTCAGGTCCAGATTGGCGGATACGCCGATCACATCCGCTCCCGCTTCCGCCAAGGCAACGGCCATGGCTTTGCCGATCCCGCGGTTACAACCGGTCACCAGAGCTTTTTTGCCGGCAAGGCTGAATTGTTCCAACATCGTTTTACTCTCTCAATTCTATTTCGGGAATACCCAGGACAGCTCAGTCCTCGGCTCCACACGCAACCAGCGCCTTCATACCGGACGGGTTGCCGTCCATGGAGGCAAAGGCACTACCGATATCGTTCAGTTGCGCGACCTTGCTGATAAACGGAACCAGGTCGATCTTGCCACTGGCAACCATGTCGATGGCCTGCTCGAAATCCTGTGCTTCGTACACACGCGCACCCACCAGCTCCAGCTCACGCCAGAAGAACTTGAACAGATCCAGCTGCGGTTTCTGGGAGTGGATGGCCACCATGCAGATGCGTCCGCGTACCGCGGCAATCTCGGTCATGGCATCGACCGCCGGCTGCACGCCGGAAACCTCAAATACCACATCGGCGCCCTTGCCACGAGTCCAGTCTTCCACTGCCGCTTTCAGGTCCTGCTCGATGGGGTTAACCGCCAGCGCACCGGTTTTTTCCGCAAAAGCGCGGCGCTCGGGGCTGGGCTCAGAAATCATCACCTCGGCACCAATGCCGAGGGCAACCTGGGCCACCAACTGGCCGATGGGTCCACCGCCAAGAATGACGGCCTTCTCGCCCGCTTTCAGGCGCGCGCGGGAAATATCGTGGCAAGCAACGGCCAGCGGTTCGATCAGTGCGCCCTGCTGCAAGGAGACGTTTTCCGGCAGCTTGTGCAGGGTACGGGCCTTGACGTTCCAAAAGCTCTGGAACGCACCCACAGAGTCGATGCCCATAAACTTCAGGTTATGGCAGACATGGCTGTGACCCTCGTTACACGCCGGGCAATCGCCACAGTAGTCCAGTGGGCGCACTACAACGCGCTCACCGACGCTGTAGTCTTTTACGTTCTCACCCACCGCATCCACAACGCCAGACATTTCATGGCCGACAACCTGCGGTGGCTTTACACGCTGATCCATCACGCCGTGATAGATATGCATGTCGGTACCACAGATACCCACATAACCCACTTTCAGACGAACCTCATCCGCCGCCGGCGCTTCACAGCGCCCTTCTACAACTTCAAACGATTTGTTGCCGACATACTGAGCAGCTTGAGCTTGCATGAACATCACCTATTAAGAGTGCTTGACCAGGTGTGGTCGCAGCAGGGTTTCATCAAAAGTCACCCCGGTACCCGGCTCGCTGGAGGCAACAGCGCGGCCGTTTTCCAGCACGATCGGACGGGTCGTGTATTCGTCTATGGGGAAAGAGTGCACTTCCAGATAGCCCGCGTGGGGCTGGCTTGCCATCAGCGACACATGCAATTCGTGCATTCCGTGGCTGCACACCGGCAGGTTGTGCGCGTAGGCCAGCTCAGCGACTTTCAACCATCCGGTGATACCACCGATATTGGACGCATCCGGCTGCAGGAATCCGAGCTTGGATTGCGCGATGGCATAAGTGAACTCATGCACCGTGTGCAGATTCTCACCCATCGCCAGGGGAATATTGATGGCCTCAGCAATACGGCCATACCCCGGATAGTCATCGGGGATGGTGGGCTCTTCGAACCAGGTAATATCGCAGTGATCGATGGCGCGGCCAAAGCGTACCGCCTGCTCAATGGTCATCGAGTAGTTCGCATCCACCATGAAGGTGACGTCGTCACCAATCAGCTTGCGCACCGCCTCTACCCGCGCAACATCTTCCCTGTAATTTTCCTTACCGACCTTGATCTTCACCGCGTCGAAACCGCGGGCCAGGTAGCTGGAAATATTGTCCAGCAGTTTGGTCTCGGAGAAATTCAGGTCGATACCTCCGGCATAACACTTGGTGGTATTGCCCGCACCACCAGCCACTTTCCACAGCGGTAGCTCGAGACGCTTGCAGCGCAGATCCCACAAAGCGATGTCTACCGCTGACAGCGCAAAGCTCAGCAAACCACCGCGGCCCACATAATGTAGATGGGACTGAATGCCCTCCCAGATAGCAAGGATGTCCGACGCATCGCGGCCTTCCAGCAGCGGCTGAATGTCATCCTGTAACAGGGAGTAAATGGCACGACCACCGCGGCCGCCGGTGTAGGTGTACCCCACGCCTTCCAGGCCATCCTGGCAACGCACACGAAACACCAGCACTTCAAAGTGGGTATGGTCACCGTGACGCGCGTCGGAGAGCACTTCCGCCAGAGGAATCTGGTAATACTCAACCTTGGTGGCAGCGATGGTGCTCGAAGACAGCAGCTCTGCGGCCTGCTCTTGTACTTCCATCAACATGGAGGAACCCCAAAATCCGTGATTTTTTATTAGCACTTCAACACTTCTAATGATTAGACCTCAATCAATGGAACCATTGTATATTGTTAACAATTAACATCAATAAATTTTTTGCCTGCTCCGACGCGGCTCCAATCCCAGCCGCACCCCGACTGACGTCCAGCCCAGGCTCGTAGGTGTTTCTGGAGAAGACCGCCCTCAGTGGCGAAGCCCCGGCATCCACCTGCAGACGTGAAAGCGACGCCCGGCGACCCTCGCCTCCACCGAAATCCCGTGTCCCACAGCCAGGTTTAGCGGAAGGTTTTCGAGCTGACCGGTAGTATCCGGATGCCCTGCGCCCTCAACATCCGAGGGACGGCAGCCCGCCGCCAGCACGCAGACCCAAAAAACCCCTGCGTATAGGAATAAAAATACTGCGAATTACGCTAAACAGAGGATTGAGGGTTTCGCGCGCTGTTACCCGGGAACAAATGATCGCTATTCTGTCTACAAGGATATTTTGTTAACAATCTACAGTCATCCAAGACCAATGTAAATCCTTTAATGGTATATGTCAGGCATAAACCCTTGTTTTGCCAACAAAAAAAGCGCGATGCCCTTACGGACAGCGCGCTTTCATTCATCACCCTAGGTTTGCCGCAGGCGCGTTTACTCTTTTTCCAACTTCACATCGCCAAAGCGCCGTTCGTAAAGTCCCTCGTGGACTTCCTTGGCCGCCTTGACTAGCTCCGCGTAAGGAACATCCGCTACCGATACAAAGCCATTGGCATAGTTCTCACCGTCGTAGGCGCGGCCGGTGATCGGGGAATCCATGTACTGGAACATATGCACACCCACAAACCAGGGGTTATCGATAAACGAGTGCATATAGTTTTTGAACATACGGCCACGGTCTTTCTGATCCGCGGAGATCACGATACCCGGGTGGAAATGCCCCTGATCGTCGGAGCCGAAGCTGAACTCACCGATCAGACTGGGCTTGTCGATTTCCGCCAGGAAATCCCACTTGGACGGCACCAGCCCTTCCTCGTAGAGGTTGTAGCTGATGATGTCTACATTCTTGCCCGCCGCCTTGACGATTTCCGGCGGCATACCCCAGCTCGGCAGACGGGAGCCGAGATACAGGTGATTCGGAAGCACAGACTTCATCGCTTTGTTGATGGTGCCGAAGTACTGGTTGCCGTATTCAAACAACAGGGTCGCGTAATCTTCGCGCTGGGCATCGGTGGTGAGCGTGGAATCCATGCCCTTCTCGAACGCCTCCCAGGAAGCGACGTTTTTATTCCAAGCTTTGTTCAATGCCTCAATGGTGCCGTACTTTTCTTTCACCACTTTGGTGAACGCACCCTTGGCCGGGGTATCCGCAGCATCCCGGGACAGCGCGTTGATCACGATACCGTAGTGCAGCTCGTCGCTTTCCAGCCGACCAAAGCTCTGCTCGTTATCGAAGAAAATACCCATGCACCAAGGGCTCGCCTGGATCTGCTCGCTTACCGCCTTCGCCGCCACGACTGAGCGCTGGTAAAAACGCGGATCGTAGGGATCAGGCACAGGATGCCAGAAATCAAAGCCACTGCTCAGTGTGCTGAACTCACCGATAATGTCCGCAAAGGCTACAAATGGAATGCGCTGCTGCTCGTAAAAAGGGTCCGCAGCCCAGTTGCCGAGGGAGGTAAAGCCCCAATCCAGCATGCGATCAACCGTTACCCTCTGCCAGGTGTCCAGATAAGACTCGGGATAGGTTTCTCCGTAGCGACGCTCGAGGTTGGCACTGTAGAAACTGAAGGTCTCGCCGTGCTTCAACGGACCGGACTGGGTTTCACGGCGGTAGCCGTAGTGATTGCCCAGCTCATCATCGTAACCCGGCAACCAGTTGAACATGTTCGCGCGGGTTTCGGAGATCAGTTCGCGTGTGGCCCAGGCTGCTTCATTGACACGGTTCAGGGGCTGATCGTCTTCCGCAATCACTTCATCGGCACTGCGCTTGGGGATCAGCGCCTGGTCGTAGTCGTAGCCGGTGATGGTGGAAGAGTTCGACAGGCGGATAATGTCGATCCCGGTGGAGAAGTAAAGATATCCCTCTGGATCTACAATGGCCCACTTGCCGTTGACCTTTTCTGTGCGGAAATAACCGGTGGCTTCCAGTTGCGGGCCGCTCTTCCAGCCGCTGAATTTAGAGCGATCCGCGTTGGGTTTTCCGGAAAGACTGGCAAGCTCCTCCTCGACGACTTTCTTCAGCTCTTCGTCCGAGTGGATCTTGCCTTGATAGTCGACCTTGGCGTTCTGGCCGTATTTGTCCAGCAGGCCGGTGAGGAAGTTTTTATCCATCTCCGGGTTTGCGCGCAAGCGCAGATTGTCGATGGTGTACTGACGGTTGCTCAGGCTGCCATCAGAGCCAAAAGCGATCTGGGTAATACCGGACAGATCCAGTAGTTTTTTGCCCCAGAAGGAATGCAGCATGATGTCGTCGGACTGCCAGGTAGGCGGATTGGAGCGCAGGCCAGAGGCGAAGTTGAATTCGTTCTGGGCCGCCGCCTTGGGATCTTCCTGATCGTGGCCGTGCAGTTTGGCGTAGTATGTACGCGAAGTTCCGTCCGCAGGCACTACCAGGCCACGAGTATAGAAATCACCATTTTTATCGCCCATGGTGACATCGATCTGTACCGATTCCTCGCCGTGGTTGGCCACATCAAACGCGAGGTTGAAATCCGAGAACTCGCTCCAATCCCAGGCTTCCGCCGGCTTGATGACCAGGCCGGCGCCGTTGTTATCGGCAAGGTTGAGCTTTACCTGCAGCGCTTTGCCGCCGGCACCGTCATCCACCAGGTTGGCAGTGCCATTGTTGACCTGCACCGACCCGGGAATACCCCCGCTGTCAAAATTCTCCAGCACAAAGTCCTGCGCCAATAGATTAGAGTCTGCGCTGCTCACCGCGCTCACACTCGGTTCACTACCCTTCCGTTCGCCGGAGCAGGCGGCTAGTCCGCTCAAAGCTGCCGCGGTAATGGCGAGGCTCAACACGGAGCGCATCAGTGGCCCAGTAGTTTTTTTGGCAAAGGCTGTGGTTTCCATCGTCTCACTCATTTTATTTTTTGATACTCGCCGAACGCCGTCCGGCATACGCAGTAGATTTCTTACCAATTGGTGTAGCTGCCATCCGGCTTGTACAACCGCGGTGCTTCCCAGAACTTGAACGACTGCTCGGCAATCATTTCCTCGTTCACATCGATACCGATGCCCGGTGCATCCCCCACCGGATACACCCGATTTACTTCTTTCGGCCGGTTGATGAAATACTTGTCGTGATCCGACTTGTTGCTGTCGTAGGGGGCAATTTCACACCAGGACAGATTCGGTACCGCCGCACACATCTGGATGGTTGCCGCGGTACACACCGGGCCCAGCGGATCGTGGGGCATGATGTCGATGTAATGGCTTTCTGCCATCGCGGCCACTTTCATCGCCTCGGTCAAACCGCCCACGTTGCACACGTCGATGCGGGCAAAGTTGGTAATGTCTTTTTCGATATAGGGCAGAAAATCCCACTTGCTGGCAAACTCCTCGCCGATGGCAAAGGGTACATTCACCATGTTGCGCAGCCCCCGATAGGCCGACACCGACTGATCGCGGATCGGCTCTTCCAGAAAATCGAGCACGCCCTCCCCCAGTTTCTGGCAGAAGCTCGCGGTTTCGGCAACGGAGAGGCGGTGGTGGTAGTCGATACCGAGTACCAACTCATCCCCGAGCTCCTGACGGATTTCCTTCAGGCTTCCGGCTGCGGCGGCAATAGATTTGCGCACATCAAACGTGGTTGGCTCGGTGGGGGAACCGTGTTCGCCGGTGGTTGCGCGGATCACTTCCCAGCCCTGCTCGCGCAGCGCACGGAAATCGTCCAGCAGCGCCTGGCCCATGGGCTTGGTGGAGGTCACAAACAGTGGAATTTCATTGCGCTGCTTGCCGCCCAGTAATTGGTAGGTCGGCACGTTCAATGCCTTGCCGGCAATATCCCACAGTGCGATATCAATCGCAGAAATCGCCGCGGTGAGTACGCGGCCGCCTTCAAAATATTGACTGCGGTACATCTCCTGCCACACGGCACCGATGTTGCGCGCATCACGACCAATCAAAAATTCACGAAAATGCTTTACCGCACCAGCGACGGCCAGTTCGCGACTGGAAAGGCCAGACTCGCCCCAGCCGTAAATGCCCGCATCGGTTTCCACCTTCACCAGACAAAGGTTACGGTGCCCTACCCAGGCGGGATACACCTTGATATCGGTAATCTTCATCCTTGTGCTCCGCTTATTTCAGATCGTCGGTGGGACACAGACTGGCACTGAGGCCGTGGTCCGCGGTGATATTGGAACCGGTCATGGCACCGGAACAGGGTGAAAGCAGGAAAGCGGCGATATGCCCTACTTCTTCCACCGTGTTGTATTTATTGTCTGCGTGCATCTTGTCGAAGGATGCCGCCAGCGCCGGATTTGCATCCGCCACTTTGGCGACCGCTTCGGTTTTGGTCAGCCCGGGGCAGAGGCTGTTTACGCGGATGCCTTTTTTACCCAGGCTCCAGGCCATGGCGCGGGTCATGGCGACGATGGCGCCCTTGGTGGCCGCATACATCTCGTATCCCGCGACACTGGCACCGGCGTGATTGGACGCGATATTCACAATGGCAGCACCCGCCTGCATATGACGCGCGGCCGCCTGGCACAATAGAAAAACCGAGCGCTGATTCACTTCCCACAGGCAGTCGAGCTTATCCAGATCGAACTCGAGAAAATTTCCCTCAATGGTGACGCCCGCGTTGTTTACCAGGCCGTCGATACGGCCGAAACGCTCCACCACCGATTCGATAAACGGCGCAATCGCCGAGGCGTCACCCACATTCAACGGCAAGTAGGCGCTTTCAAATCCGCGATCACGCAGAGTCTCCACCCGGTTACTCGCATCGTTGATATCCGCCAGCACCACCGTGGCACCCGCCTCGGCACACACCTGTGTGATACCCCAGCCGATGCCCGCAGCGGCACCGGTGACGATAACAACCTTCTGATCCAGCAAGGCTTTAGACATGAAAACTTCTCACTTTATTGAGCAGTCCACCCAGGCGCGCGCTTACGCGCGCACCATGGCCGCTTCAATCTCTTCGATGGATTTGTTTTTGGTTTCAGGCAACAAGCGGTACAGCAACACCAGGCTGACACTGATACAGGCGGCATAGAACAGGAAGATTTCCGTCGCCCCCATATTATTCAGCTGCCATGGGAAAAACTGCTGCACAAAGTAGCTGACGGTGCTGACGATCAATGCGAAGAACGGAATGGCAACGCCGCGCACATAGGTGGGGAAAATTTCCGAGAAAAGCACCCACATTACCGGCCCAATAGACAGGTTGAACGAAGCGATAAAGCACATGATGCCCATCAACACCAGCGTCGCGTCGATCTGGATTGCTTCCTGAATCAACGCCCCCTCGTTGGCCCGCGCCGTCGCCTCGCCCAGGGCCTGGTACATGGCCTGCTTGAAAGCCACGTCAGTTTCAAACGCGGTGCCCACCAGTGCCTGAAGCCCGGACACGTCAATATTCGCGTCGGCCAGCGCCTGCAGGGAAGACACTGTTAATTCATAGCTCGCCTGGCTGAACGCCCAACTGCACAAAAACAGGCTTGCGCCTCCCCAGGCGAGACCAAACAGCACCAGCGGGCGGCGGCCGAGGCGGTCAATCAGCAACAGCGCCAGAATAGTAAACATTACACTTACCACCCCCACAATCACCGCCTGCATGAA
Organism: Microbulbifer sp. Q7; assembly: GCF_001639145.1. Lineage (NCBI taxonomy): Bacteria > Pseudomonadati > Pseudomonadota > Gammaproteobacteria > Cellvibrionales > Microbulbiferaceae > Microbulbifer > Microbulbifer sp. Q7. Next base: position 1,633,246 of record NZ_LROY01000002.1, read on the forward strand.
GGCGGCATTGGTGCCGATGCCCACCTGCTCAAACACGGTGGGCGCATAGAACATAATCGCATTGATCCCCGTAATCGGCTGAGCAACAGCAATCACCAGGCCGACCCAGAAGGCGGTACGCAGACGCGGCTTAAAGATTTCGGCCACTTGCTGACGGAAGCTGCCGGTCGGCGCGGCGGCCGCGCTCTCCTGGATTTCTAGAATATGAGGCTCAATATGCCCTTCCGGCAACAGTTTGCCCATAACCGCGCGTGCCTCATCCAGACGACCCTTCAGCACCAGCCAGCGCGGACTCTCTGGAATTTGCAGCAGCATCAGCAGCCAGATCAGTGCCGGGATCACTTCCACACCCAGCATCCAGCGCCAGGTGTACTGATCGATCCCCAATGCGGTCACCCAGGCGGCATCCGCATTGGATGCCTGCAAAATCAGATAGTTGGCAAAGTACGCCGCGGAGAGCCCCACCACAGTAGTGATCTGGTTCATGGACACCAGTTTGCCGCGCATTTGCGGCGGTGCGATTTCGCCGATATACATGGAGGCAAGGGAAAGTGAGGTAAACGCAAGGCCACCAAGGAAGCGCGCAGCCACAAGCATTTCAAAATTGGGCGCGAGTACAGAGCCTATTGCGGAGACGAGATAGAGGGCGGCAATCAACAGCAGCGCGGTTTTTCGGCCCCACGCATCGCAGATGCGCCCGGTAACCATCAGCGCGAAAATAACCCCGAAACCGGGGGCGCTGACGACAGTGCCCACTTGCAGGTCCGACAGCGTAAACTCGGCAGTAATAAATCGCACGGTGCCGGAGATCAGCGCCGCATCGAGACCGAAAATGAAACCACCGAATGCCACGATCGCAGCAAACTTAAAGGCGGTCAGTTGGAATCCTCTCATCGGATAACCCTCTTTTATTGTTATGGGCACTCCGACCACAAATACGCTGGGGTATCGTCAGGTCGTACGGTCGGCCGCCACGTAATGTTGGCCCATCATACAACCTCAATCCTTTTTTGTTAACAATTAACTATATACAAATATTCCTACCTCCCTTTATACTGCATCCATCCTGCCCCGTCACCGGGAAAAGATCAGTAAAGAGCACAGGAATACACGATGCTGAGTCAGCAGTTTCACCAGGCGCTGGAAGCCTGCCCCCTGATTGCCATCATTCGAGGCGTCACCCCGGACGAGATCGACATGGTCGCCAATACCCTGCTGGAAGCCGGGGTCCGTGTCATCGAAATTCCGCTGAACTCCCCGATTGAGCCACTCAACAGCATCGAGCGGCTGGCAAAGATCATGGATGACTTCGCTGAAACCACTATCTGCGGCGCCGGCACCGTGCTCACACCGGAGCAGGTACAGAGTGTACAAAATGCGGGCGGAAAGATCATTGTTTCACCGAACTGTGATCCAGAAGTAATTCGAGCCACCAATGACCGGAAGCTGATTTCCGTTCCCGGCTGCCTCACCCCTAGCGAGGCGTTCAGCGCGCTCAAGGCGGGCGCCCGGGTACTGAAAATGTTCCCGGTGGCAGACTTTCCGGCCCAGTACCTGGCCTCACTCGGCGCGGTGGTTCCGAAAGATGTTCTCACCTTGGCGGTGGGCGGCATTACCGATACCAACATGGAAGAGTATTGGAAAGCCGGTGCACGCGGTTTCGGCCTCGGCTCAAATATCTACGCTGCCGGCGACAACGCCAGCCAGATCGCGGACAAAGCACGCATCATGGTGGATGCGGCAAAACGCGCACAGGCGCTTGGGTAAAGTTTTCTCCCGTAGCGAACTGCAGCGTAGTTTGCAGTTCGCTACATGTTGTCAGTTGCGATTGACTCTTCGCGACCTTTGCTTGCGCCGCAACGCAAGCTCTTCTCTCGCTTCACCGCCCCTTCCCAGGGGCGTTTTTTTATATCCGTAGCGGCTCTTGCCGTAAATATGCGCCCCCTCAGAGGCCGAGCGACTTGCACACACGCGCGGCAAATTCCTAAGCACCTATTTTGTCAAAAGGTCGAGTGCAGCTAAGCAATCCCGGTTATAGGCTACCCGGGAAGCTGCATCCAGATCTGTCGGTCGCACGCCGATTTTCGCACCCAGATAGTCGAGCTTTTGCCAGTCCGCGGCTTCCAGGGTCAGTGCCAGCTGTTCCCGCGTGAGCAGTGAGCCTTCGGCAAATTGACCGCCCTTAAATACTTCCGCCGGCGGCATATGGGTATCGCGCCATACGCCGTAGGGGGTTTCAACATCGGAAATGCCGGAGTACATCAGACCGCGCAACAGTCCCGCCTCGCGCACCAGTCGCAGGTGCTCCAGCGGGCCTTCTACGCTGCGTGTCTCCAGGGCCGAACGTCCCCAGTTGATGCAAATGCCCAGTTTTTGTTCGCGGTCCTGGTTCATTTCCAGCAGACAGTCGATCTCTTCCTGCACGGAAAGGAAGCCTTTTTCTGGCTTCAGGCCTTCCACAAACGCATCGCAATGCTCGATAACCAGGTTTGCGCCACTCCAGTCCCAGGAGGTGATTTCCTCCAGAGAGTGCCTGAGCGATACAACAGAGGACTGAGCGGCAGTGCGATTGGGGCTGGTGTGCAACTGTACGGCCTCTACCCCATTGCGCCCGAGGTGCATATTGAGCTTCAGCACTGCCGCGTGCATCTGGCGGTAAAATTCAACCCCCTCGGCGCGCCCGGCCTCGTCATCCGACGCGATACCAAAGGCCGCATTCTTGCCCAGACGTCCCATCACACCGGGCACGCCGGTAAATACAAAATCCCACTCCGGGTCAATATTACCCAGAAACCAGTCGTCGTCATGGGCATGCAACTGCCCGGTGAACGGATGCTCCAGGCCCCGCAGATTGCCCAGCTGTTTGATGCCGTTCAGGTATTTCTCCTGAACCTCCGGCTGCCAGGTTTCGGTCATGGGGGCGGTGGCGTAGGCGCCTAGGATGTATTTCATACGCTGATTGCGGTTCCTGGGATACTTTAAGGGGCAGATAATATACAGGAACCTATTCGGGGCCATAACCCGCGTGCCCGCGTCGCTAGATCCGGAATTGTTCGTCGTCAGCGCCAATGGCTGTGAAGAAATAAATGTATATGCCACAGGGAAGCCGTTCCCTCTGACTGCTACACCCGGCTGCACGATACCGGCGGTGTGGAAGAGTGCTTTCCCAGTGTGGATGCCTGCGAACTTCCGTCCGACGCTGGCGTGTTTGCGGGGCTTGCTCTGCTCGATCACGGAGAACTTTACGGGCACTCCTGGACGCATGTGTAACCCTGCGCTGTGGCCGACCCACGGAGGCTGGGCTGGGGACGGGGAACTCCGTACTCTAATCTGGTACTGGAACCCGCCATCGGCAATGCCGATAGCCTGCGTGAGCTGATTGACCGAAATACAACGCCGATACTTGCACCCGGGTCATCCCGTCAGTGGTCCTTCCGGATTTGCACCGCCAACAGCCCTCTTTGTTAACAATATACAGATGGCGTTACACTACCCCAATTAATCAGCATTGGGGGGCAACATGTCATTCCGGATCAGCGGCCGATTGGTTGCCGCGCTACTCACCTTACCGATAATCGCTGCGCTCACCATACCGTCCGCGGCCGCCGCGGCCCCAAAAAAACCAAATATCGTTCTGATTCTAGCGGACGACGCGGGCTACGCGGATTTCGGCTTTCAAGGCAGCGAGGTGTTTCAGACACCGAACATTGACCGCATCGCGAAAAACGGCACCCGTTTTGCGCAGGCCTATGTAAGTGCCGCGGTATGTGGGCCATCCCGCGCGGGCCTGATCACCGGAAAATACCAGCAGCGTTTCGGCTATGAGGAAAACAATGTGCCGGGCTATATGAGTGCAAGTGGCGCCACCGGGGACGATATGGGCCTGCCGCTGGACGAAAAAACCATCGCGGATTACCTCAAACCACTGGGCTACCACAGCGCCATTCTGGGCAAATGGCACTTAGGCAATGCGGATCGCTTCCACCCGCTGAAACGGGGCTTTGACGAGTTTTACGGTTTTCGCGGCGGCGCCCGCTCCTACTTCCCATTCGATGAAAGTAATCCCAACCACCGCCGGGAGGATTTTCTCGAGCGCGGCTTCGGTGTTTTCGCGGAAACACCAAAATACTTTACCGACGCGCTGACCGATGAGGCGGTCGCCTTTGTCGAGCGCAACCAAGACAAGCCCTTTTTCCTCTACCTTTCGTACACTGCAGTGCACGCCCCCATGGACGCGTTGCCAGAGGATCTGGCTGCCTTCCCTCAACTTTCCGGCAATCGCCAGAAAGTCGCTGCCATGACCAGGGCCCTGGACAGAGGTGTTGGTAAGCTGCTCAACACACTGGAAAAAACACGCTTGATCGACAACACCCTGGTTGTGTTTACCAACGATAACGGCGGGCCCACGGATCACAACGCCTCCAATAATTATCCCCTGAGCGGCACCAAGGCCACGCATCTGGAAGGGGGAATCCGGGTGCCGTTTGTCACGCAGTGGCCTGGCCAGATACCGGCAAACCAGACATTCGCCCACCCCAGCAGCCTACTCGACCTGCTGCCGACGTTTTACTCCGCCGCTGGTGGAGATTCATCGAACCTTAAAGGAATCGACGGAGTAAACCTTTTACCCTACCTCACCGCCGAAACCACCGGAAAGCCGCACCAGTCCCTCTACTGGAAAAAAGAAAACCGCGCAGCTATTCGGGATGGCGACTGGAAACTACTGCGTTTCCCGGACAGGCCTGCCGAACTCTATAATCTTGTCGACGATGCCAGTGAAAGCAATAATCTTGCCCGGCAATACCCGGAAAAAGTAACCGCGCTGTACCAAAAGCTATTCCAGTGGGAACTGCAACTGGATCGGCCAAAATGGCAATTGAGGCGGGAATTCGAAGGACAGGCGATGAAGCGGATGGACGCTTTTAGAAAGGCAAAATTGCCCGAGGCATCAAGTAATCACTGAGCGCACGGGTTTTTCACAAAAAAGGCGGCCCCCCAAATTAGCAGGGCCGCCCTTTTTAATGAGTTCAGGTTCAAGTCGATCCGACCGAGTTGAACGCCCGACTACACAATCACCGCCGGTTCCGGGTGCCCTTTTACCGCATTGCGATATACCAGGGTGGCACCATTCGAGACTTTTGCATCCGGCGCGTCTTCAAGGCCAACCGCGGCAGTAGTCACATACATATCGGTAAAATCGTCACCGCCAAAGGCCGGGCAGGTAGTGCGGATAACGGGCGCCTGTAGTGCAACAGAGGCGCTGCCATCGGGCGTAAAGCACTGAGTACGCGCACCGTCCCAGAGTGACGACCACATATTGCCCTGCCCGTCCATCACCGCGCCATCGGGGATGAGCTTCTGCGCACTCAGATCCAGAAAGACTTCCCGCTCGCCGGTGAGCCATCCGTCTTCTTCATTCAACGCTACCCGGTAAACCAGGCTTTTGGCTGAGTCCGCGTAGTAACCGTAATTACGCGCGCGATCAAAGCAGATACCGTTGGGCACGGTCATCCCGCTATCCAACTGGCGCAGCTCACCTTTGTACCAGCGGTACAGGTTGCCCTGGTCCGGCTCGCCTTCCATCCCCATGGTGCCAATCCAGAATCCACCCCAGGGGTCGGCTCGGCCATCGTTGCTGCGGTTACCCGGCAGGTCCGGCTCGAGCGCACACAGCAAGGTTCTATCCCCACTGTTCAGGTCCATCAGGTGCAGGCCACTTTCAAAAGCGACAACAGCGCGGTCCCGGTCTACCCAGCCAATCGCCGAGGGCATTTCATCAAATTCCCAGGCCCGTTCACCATCCGCACCATTGGCGAGCACGCGCTTGTTGAGCAGATCCACCCAATACAGGTTTTTGCGCTGCGGGTGCCACAGGGGGCCTTCTCCCAGGCTGCAAATACGCTGATCGAATACTTCTGCCTGACCGATCCCGACAGAATTCTGTTCAGTTTCTCTCACGCCAACTTCCTCACCATTCGTTTTATCATTTGCCCGACCATTCGCCGTGAGCGCCCGGGCTGCCCCACTCAGCGGCAGAGCAGCAAGGCTACAGGACATGATGGCCAGCACCAGCTTTCGCCGCGCGCTATTGTTAGTACGTCTATCCAAACTTTTACCCTTCCGAACCTGCGCTTATTGCACCGGTAATTTTCGCCCGCACCGCTTCGTCGAGCCGGAGTTTGGCAGGAACACTATCAATTGCTAGCGACTTCGACAAACCACGCACAATCAACAGCGCCTTGCCTTCACTGGTGCGCAATTGTGCACTTTTGTAACCCGTCATGCGCGAAGTGCGACCATTATCGGTCCCCAGTAACTCCAACCCTTCGGCAAGATCAAAGGCAATTTCCATATCCTGATGACGCACCGGCCTGCCCTGATTATCCACCAATTGTGCGGTTACATGGGCCACACTGTAGTTGTCAACGGGCAACGAGTCCCGATCAAAAGAGAGTTCGATGGCGGCGGGCGCTTCGGCAGTCTCGACGGTAGATGACACATCGCACCCGTTCGCACCTTTTGCAGTCAGTCGGCCAGGTGTGAACGGCAGTGCCCACTTTAGCAGGCGATCCGGGCTTGCCGCGAGGGATCGGGTACCCAGAGATTCGCCATTTATCGACAGTTCAACTTCCGGACAATTACTCAATACTTCAACAATCACCGGCTCTCCGTCGCCGTAATTCCAGTGGCGATTTACATCCTGCCAGCCCCATACGCGACGTTCCCAGGCGCCCGGTGTTTTCTCCACTACGCCACCGTCTGCTTCGCGACGGTACAGAGATTTATCTTCCGTCTGCGAGGTGATCGCCACGTAAGGCGCACTGTTCCAAAGTGTGCGGTAGAGATCATAAGCGGGGGTTTCAAACCCGGCCAAATCCAGCATACCGCTGCGCACTGCCTTGCGCGGCCAGGCACCATTGGCCTCGCCCAGGTAGTCCGCGCCTGTCCACAAAAAAGTACCCGGAATAAACGGGCGCTCTTCAATCGCCTTCCATTCGTGCCACTGCACCACGTTTTCGGTACCCATGATCATTTTCTCGGGGTACCTCTGGTGGCCGTAGTCGTAGATCACCCGGCGATAGCTGTAACCAACTATGTCCAGGGCGTCGGTATAGCCAGAAATATGGCTAACCGACGGCAGAATCAGGTTCGCCGTTACCGGTCGGCTGGTATCCAGCGCCTTTACCCAGTCCGACAGCTTCCGGGCGGTTTTGGCAAGTACATACTCACCTTCTTCACTCCCGTGAAAACGGTCCTTGATTTCCTGCTCAGTGATAAACGGCGGGTTGTAGAAGTAATTCCCTGACGCGTTCATATCGAAATAGCCGGTGGCATCCTTGTAGCGGGGATAGGTCCACTCGATCTCGTTACCGATACTCCACATGATGATGGAGGGATGATTGCGGTCGCGCTTGACGGCCAAGCGCAGGTCAGACTCCGCTTCCTGCTGGAAGTAGTCCGCATAGCCACGGCTAATATAATCGCTATGACGTTCCCACTGGTTCAGGCGCTTGTCTTTGGGGTTGTCCCACTCGTCAAAAATCTCCGCTTGTACCAGAAAACCCATTTCGTCACACAGGTCCAGAAACTCCTCGGAAGCGGGGTTGTGTGCGGTGCGAATGGCATTAGTCCCCGCCGCTTTCAAGGTTTCCAGGCGACGACGCCAGACGTCTTTGGGCACCGCAACGCCCACCGCGCCGGCATCGTGATGCAGGTTGACGCCCTTGATGGGCGTATTCACACCATTCAGGAAAAAGCCCTTGTCAGCGTCAAAGCGCAGGGAGCGAATGCCGAAGCGGGTTTCTACCTGATCGAGAATTCGACCGCCATGGCGCACACGGGTTACCGCGGTATACAAGTTGGGGGCTTGTGGGCTCCACAAGGCGGGGCTGGGTAGATCTAGTTGCAGCTGGAAGCTGCCATTACTATTTTCAGCGAGCCCTTTCTGAACACTGGTTTGCGCTACCCGGTTACCGGCCCCGTCCAGCACCTCGGTATCCACCACGAAGCGCCGTGCCTGAGCTTTATTGACGACCTCTACTTCAACGCTGACCTTCGCCTTATCCGCCCCGATCTCCGGTGTCTGGATAAACACACCGGACAGGGGAATGTGCAGCGGGTCTACGGTCACCAGTTTGACATTGCGGTAAATCCCGGAGCCGGTGTACCAGCGGCTGTCGATATAGCGGCTGCGATCCACCCGCACCGCCAGTACATTGTCTTCCCCCGCCGGAGCCAGGTGCTCGCTGATATCGAGGGTAAACGGGGTATACCCGTTAATTCGCCCACCGACTTTTGTCCCGTTCAGCCAGATTTCCGAATGATTGTAGATACCGTCGAAATTCAGATAGGTGACTTTGCCTTGTGAATGCGCGGGCGAGGCAAAGGTTTTGCGGTACCAGCCAATTCCTCCGGGCAGATAGGCGGTAGCGCCGTTCAACGCCGGATCAAAGTCGTGCTCAATACTCCAGTCGTGGGGTAGGCGCAGGTTGCGCCACTGGCTATCGTCGTACCCCGGATTCCGAAAGGTCTCATCGTCTTCCAGGCGGAATTTCCAGCCAAAATTAAAATCGACGCTGCGGGGGGCCGCGCTCGTGGCAGTTGTAGTTCGACCACTGTCGCCGTCGACAAATACCCGCTGATTTACCGCGATGCCGCTCAGAGTCGCCTCTGTACCATCGCGCCAGCGCACGTGAATATTCACGGGATCACGACTTTGCCCAAGGCCAAAGTGTGCGATATCCAGTTGGCTCTGGGAATGGGTTGCACTGCCCGCGCCTATTCGTTGAAAGCGGTTACTTACCGAGACCTCGGCACCTTTCGGGTCGGTACCCTTCGGTGAGTAGCCCACGCGAACCTGCAGGTAGTTGTTCTGTGGCGACTGGGATTGATGTGGATTGAGGGTATTTTCGAACAGGTGCCAACGGCCCTGATCGTCATCGCCACTCAACAGATCCAGATCCCCGTCGTGATCGGAATCGAACAGCGTCCCCATATCACCGTGACCGGACTGGCCGAGAAAGGTAGCGCCGTGATTGGATTGTTGAGCGAAGGCGCGGCCATCCTGGTTCAACAGCAGCAAATCTTCAACGCGCTGGTGCAGCGCACCAAATCGATAGACGAAAAAGTCCTGGTAGCCGTTATTGTCCAGATCGCCCGCGGTCACGCCCCAGTTGTTGTCGGCGCTTTGTGGTGGCAGGTTGCCACTGATATCGGTAAAGCGCTGCCCATCGTTGCGCAACAGAATATCGGCAACACCCAATTCCTGAGGCGCCCAATCAGTTTCTATCTGTTTTACGCCATGTAGGCTGGCACGGATATCCCAGGCAAGATCGCCGTTCAAGCGCCACTCCAGGCGCCATTTATGAGTGGCAGTCATTGCGCCTGTCGTTAAGTCAGCGCCCTCGGGACTACCCTGCTCCACCAGCCCTAGGTGCCAGCCATTTTCGATCACCTCGTCGGGAAAGCCCCTGGCGTCCTGTGGCGAAACCGTTACCAGTGATTCACCCGCTGGAGTAGCGAGTTTCTCCGCACCCGCGCCCAGGTACACCGGCAGGGTAATTTCCTGCCCGCGCTGCCAGTGAAAAAAATCATTGAGCTGCAATGGCCCGTCACTGTAAAAGGTGATCCCATCGTGGCTACGATTTCCCTCATCGCGCAGATCCAGCCGACCGCTTTGCGGATCAAACGACACCGCATTATTGGCTATCTGGTAATAGGTCTTTCCCCGGGCCAGGTAGTAGTCCAGGTCGCCATCGTTATCGATGTCTGCCTCCGCCACCGCCATGACGAACTCGCGATCTGTGCCCTCGGGCAACCACTGTTCGGTCACATCGCGGAACCCGAAATCGCCGGTGCCCGCCCACAAGCTGACGGGCGAGAAGGCGATCAAATCGTCCATATGATCGCCGTTGAAATCCGTAACCAGTACGCGCTCGGCCTCCATTTGCTCGAAGTTCGGCGCCTGGCGGTAACGGAATTGGTCATTGCCGATATTTTCAAACAGGATATTGCGTGGACCTTTTTCGCCGGGGAGCATGATGGCATTGATCTGCAGTAGGTCCAGGTCGCCATCCAGATCCATATCGATCCAGCGCACCGAGCGCCCGCGGGCACCCATATTTTCGATACCGCTGCCCACGGTAATATCCCGAAATTCGCCATTGTCATTTTTCAGGATCCGCGGCGGTTGCGGGGTGGAACCGTTGCCGCCGCCCAGGGCGACCGCCACATCCTGATCGCCGTCGCGATCATAGTCACCAGCGGCAATCCCGTGTACATCCCAGCGCATGATCGGTGCATGATGTTCCCGGTAGTGGCCACCATCATCGCCCCAAAAAAGCTGCGCAGGCACCTTGTCGTGGTTGCTCAGTAGCAAGTCATAACGGCCATCGCCATCCAGGTCTGCCACGGCGGGGCCGCCGTATTTCCAGGTCGGCTCCGTATTCAGGCCCCGCTGTTCACTAACCTCCGTGAAACTGACCTCAGTGAACTTGGGTGCCGCGGCGGCGCCGCAGGCGCCAATGAGCGCGGCCACAGCAAGCGATAGACGCAAAGTCGTTGATTGCTCCATTACCGGTTCGCCTTTTTATTTTTGTCCGTAGTGCCACCAAATCTTCGCTGGTAGAGGTTTTCGTTAACTTCCTTAACCGCATTTACCAGTGGTGTGTAGGGGATATCGGTCACGCTGACAAAACCCACGTTGTAGTTCTCCCCATCGTAGGCACGCCCGGTCAACGGAGAGTCGATGTACTGGAACCAGTGGGCACCGACAAAATACGGATTGTCGATCACGCTATTCATATACTCGGCGAACTTCTTGCCGCGGTCTGCCTGCGAGCTGGCGTGGATCAGCCCGGGATTCAACAGACCGGAATCCAGTGCTCCGTTGTGAAACTCACCAATGATGGAAGGCCGATCGATTTCCGCAAGAAAATGCCAGAACTTGTCGCTGACACCTTCCTTGTAGTAGTTGTAGCTCACCACGTCCGCGTATTTGGCCGCAGCACTACGGACCTCCGGCGTCATCCCCCAGGTAGCGAAGCGCGCCCCCAAATACATATGATTGGGCATGTAGTGCTTGACCGCTTCCCTTACGATCTTGAAATACTGGCCGGTGAAGTGCTCCAGCATGGTGGAGAAATCTTCCACCATGGCTGCGTTGAAGCCACTGAGTGCTACACCACGGGCGAAGCTGTCCCAGTCTTGTAACTGGATATTCCATGCGCTATTCAGCTTGGCAATTTCCCCATACTTATCCTGCATCAGTTGTGCAAACTGCGCCTTGGTGGGGCTCTCTTTTGCTGAGCGGCTCAGGGTATTGATGACGATGCCATACTGCGACGCGGTGGAGCCCTCCTGCCCCCAGCTCTTCTCGTTGTCCACAAAGACGCCCACACACCAGGGACTGTTTTCGACTTCTTTGGCGATCTGCTCTGCGGTGATATAGGCGCGCTCTTTGAACAGCGGATCAAACGGGTCCGGCAGTGGGCTCCAGTAGTCATTGCCACTGCTCACAGTTTTGAAGTTGCCAATAATCCAGCCATTGGCGAAGTACGGAATTCGATCCATCTGGTAGTAATCGGAATCAATCCAGTTGCCGAAGGAGGTAAAACCCCAGCTGAGCATGCGATCAACGGTGGTATCCCGCCACTTCGCCATCAGCTGCTCTTCATCCGCAATGTCATACTTACGCTGCAGATTCGCCCGGTAAAAGCTGAACGTCTCGCCGTGCTCTATCGCTCCGGTATGCACCTCACGGCGATAGCCAAAGTTCTGCCCCAGAGGTTCGTCATACTCCGGTAACCAGGTAAACATCTCTGCGCGCAGAGGCGAGCTGATATAGCGCGTCGGAAGGGCCGCATCCGGAACCGGGTTCAGACCGAGAGAATCCTCCGGCGTCAGATCACCGGGGGTGCGCTGAGGGACTTTGGCCTTGTCAAAGTCATACCCGGTAATGGTGGAGGTATTGGCCAGGCGCACGTTGGCAATACCTGTGGAGAAGAACAGATACCCTTCCGGATCTACCAGTGCCCATTTACCATCGACTTTTTCCGTACGGAAGAAGCCGGTCGCCTCCAGCTTTGGCCCTTCTGCCCAGCCACCAAATCGCGAGCGTCCTTCGAGAGGCGTATGGCGCAAATCAGCCAGCTCCTCACCAGCGTAGTCGCGTAGCTCTTCCACAGAATGCACTTTGTTGGCGAATTCCATTTTGGCATTTTGACCAAACTGATCCACCAGCCCGTTGAGATAGTTTTGGTCCAGTGTTTCCGGCTTGATCAACCGAACATTGTCGATGGTCAGTGTTTTGTCTTCCAGAACACCGGCTACCGAGAACTCAATGCGCTCAATGGCGCTAACGTCCAGCTGCTTTTCGCCATGGCGAAAAATAATATCCTGATAGGCGCTATTCCAGCTGGGCGGGTTGGAGCGGATACCGGTTACCACAGAAAGGTCCGGGCCCTTGAGTTCCATATAGTAGGTATTCTGAGATTGCTCGGGCACCACAAAACTGCGGCTGTGCAGTCGCCCTTCACCGTCAAACGCTTTTACATAGAGGTGTACCGACGATGGCTGCGCATTATCAATATCCAGCGCAAAGGCAAAATTACCCAGGTTACTCCAGTCCCAGCTCTTATCGGCAGAAAACGTAAATGAAGCTGCGTAGTGCGCTTTGGTTTGCAGCTGTAGCCGGAGTGCCTGGCCGGCACCCGTTGAAACCAGGCGACCATTCGCATTCTCCAGTTTGATCGATTCCGGGAGCTTCTTGTTCTCGAAATTCCAGAGTACTACCGGATCCGCTTCGGCTGATTCCGTTCCACTCAATCCTTCTGCACTGGATAATTTGTCGCCAGATACCGTTTCGGCCGCGGCCAGGGTATTCCCATCTGAGCGACCGCACCCGGTGAGACACAGGGCACAAATTAAAAATGCCGTTAGCCATTGATTGGCGAAATTCATAGGTACTCGCTCCATTAACATTCGATAAATACGAAAACACTTGAACGCTCGGCAGAAGATCCGGCACTGAGTGCCTGGAAATGCGAACGAATCCCCATTCCGCATCTGAGCAATCACTGGCCACTTCAAATTGTCAACAATTAACAGTAACCTAAACGCTCCGACATAACAATAATGCGCTCATCCAGTATCGGATTGAGAGCAAGGAGCAAAGCGATGAAAACCACTCAGGGCGCCCTGGCGGCGCTTGTGTTTAGTACCCCATTGATGGCCGCAGACTGGAACGGCATCCCGGTCCCCGCTGACGCAGGCCCCGGCAACACCTGGGAACTACACTCCCTTTCCGACGACTTTAACTACGCGGCACCGGCGTCCGGCAAGAGCGCCAGCTTCTTTGAGCGCTGGAGCGAAGGCTTTATCAACCCATGGCTCGGCCCGGGAGAGACCGAATACCACGCGCCCAACTCCTCCGTGGAAGACGGTAACCTGGTGATCAAGGCCACCCGCAAACCGGGCACCATCAAGATCCACACCGGGGCCATCCACTCCAAAGAGAGTCTGACCTACCCGCTTTATATGGAAGCGCGGGTAAAGATCACCAATCTCACCCTGGCCAATGCCTTCTGGTTACTCAGTTCCGATTCCACGCAGGAGATCGATGTACTGGAGTCCTACGGCAGTGACCGCCCCAGTGAAACCTGGTTCGACGAACGCCTGCATCTCAGCCACCACGTATTCATTCGCTCACCGTTCCAGGACTACCAACCCAAAGACGCCGGCAGCTGGTACCCGAACCCCAACGGCGGTACCTGGCGCGATCAGTGGATTCGCATCGGTACCTACTGGGTCGATCCGTGGACACTGGAGTACTACGTCAATGGCGAGCATGTGCGCACCGTGACCGGGCCGGAGATGATCGACCCCTACGGTTACACCGGTGGTACCGGCCTGAGCAAACCGATGCAGGTAATCTTTGATGCCGAGCACCAGCCATGGCGCGATGCCCAGGGGACAGCACCCCCCACCGATGCAGAACTCGCCGATCCCAGCCGTAATCGCTTCCTTGTCGACTGGGTACGTTTTTACAAACCAGTGCCGGCAGATAATGGCGGCGGCGATCCCGGCAACGGCGGAAATCCGGGTAATGGCGGCGACGGCGAAACCATAACCGTCGAACTGGGTAACTTTACCGACACCGGTAAATCCGGCGCGGCCGTCGCCGGCGATACGGTCCCAGGTTTCAACCGCAACGGTGCCGACAATATCAACTACAACACCCTGGGCGACTGGGGCGACTACACCGTAAACTTCCCGGAAGCCGGCCAATATGCCGTTGAGCTGGTCGCCGCCTCCCCCACCACTTCCGGCATCGCCGCCGACATTCAGGTGGACGGCAGCTACGTGGGCACCATTCCCATGAGCAGCACCGGCGCCTGGGAGCTGTACAACACCTTCAGCCTGCCCGACACCATCTATATCGCCAGCGCAGGTAATCACACAATTCGTGTACAGAGTGCTGGCGGCGCCGGCTGGCAATGGAACGGTGATGAGATCCGCTTTACCAAAACCGACGGCGGCACCTCGAACCCACCACCGGCAACCGGCGCGAGCGTCACCATCGAAGCGGAAGCCTTCGCCAGTGTTGGCGGCACCTTTGCAGACGGCCAGGCTCAACCCATCAGTGTCTACACCGCTAATGGCAACACCGCCATCAACTATGTCAACAAAGGTGACTTCGCCGACTACACAGTAACCATCGCCGAGGCGGGCACCTATGAAATTCACTATCAGGCAGGTAGTGGGGTGACTGGTGGCAGTATCGAATTTCTGGTGAATGAGAACGGCAGCTGGAACAGCAAAACCGTTACTGCTGTACCGAATCAGGGATGGGACAATTTCCAGGTACTGGACGGTGGCAGCGTCTACCTGGAGGCGGGAACCCATCAGGTTCGCCTTTACGGCGTCGGCAGTAATGACTGGCAGTGGAACTTGGATAAGTTCGTGCTAAGTAATTAACCACCAGTCATACCAGTAGAACAGGGGCCAGCGGCCCCCTGTTCTAGTTACGCGATACGAAACACATCTCTACCGCACCCGGCCGCACATTCCTGTACTTATCATTCGTCCACCCAGCGTATTTGTAGATTTGACACCTCGAAGGACATAGACTCAGCACACTCAGGGATTCAGTCTTAATGGGAAGGAACCAATGAAAACAGCAGGCATCTCAATAACACTCATTCTGGGACTGGTACTTGGTTACTTACTTCTCGCACCAGTCCCCATAGATCCCAAGGCATGGACGGCACCAGCCAACCCCGGATATAGCGGCCAGTTTGCGGTCAACAATAAGCTGGCTGAGCTGGATCAGATCGACATTGGCGAATGGACGGGCCCGGAAGATGTGGTGCTGGATGACCAGGGTCGGATCTATATTTCCGTACACGAAGGCCGCATCCTGCGCCTGAGTGCAGATGGCGCCCACCACGAAGTGTTTGCTGAAACCGGCGGCCGCCCACTTGGACTAGCATTTGACCAACAGGGGAACCTGATTGTGGCGGATGCCTTCCTGGGACTACTCTCTATCAGCCCCTCCGGTGTGAAGACCCTACTCACCAACAAGCTCGACGAATCCCCAATTCTCTATGCGAACAACCTCGATATCGCCAGCGACGGCACCATCTACTTCACCGATGCCTCAACGAAGTTTGGTGCAAAGCAATGGGGTGGTAGCTACCCCGCCAGCCTGTTGGACCTGATGGAGCATGGTGGTCACGGGCGCGTGTTGAGCTACTCGCCTGCGGACAACAAAACAAAATTGATTTATCAGGGGCTGAATTTCGCCAATGGCCTGGCACTGGCGCCCGACGAACAGTCCGTGCTGGTCAATGAGACCGGTAACTACCGGGTAGTGCGAGTGGATATCGCCGCGGAAAATCGCGGGGAACTTTCGGAGGTCATTGGCGAGCTACCGGCCTTCCCCGATAACCTGAACCGTGGACTGGATGGAAAATACTGGGTCGGCCTGGTATCGCCGAGAAACCCGCTGCTGGACAAAATTTCCGACCGCCCCTTTTTACGGGAAGTCGTGCAGCGCCTACCACAGTTTATGCGCCCCAAGGCCACCTACTACGGCCATGTAATCGCGATCAACGAAGCGGGCGATGTATTGCTGGACCTGCAAGATCCCTCTGGCGGATATGCGACAACCACCGGGGTATTTGAAACACCGGAATACCTTTATATAGGCAGCCTGCTCTCAAAAAACCTGGGAAGAAAGCTCAAATAATAACCAGCCCGTGATTTTTCCAGAAGCCATATACGCCCCGCGTCAGGGAAAGCACAAGGCGACCTATCGGCGGCATTCAAAATAGCAAATCGACCGGCTGTCGCTGGGTCAATCCACGGTACGTGCCACAGTGGATGGAGTCCGCCCTAACATCACCTGCTCAGCCGGCTACAGAAAGCCGGCTGAACAAAGTGAAAGTACTTACACCTCCCCGAAGATCGTCTTGTACAGTTCTGCACCCTCAAACCGCGCCCGACTACCCAGGCTCCGCTCAATCCGCAGCACTTCATTCCACTTCACCATACGCTCACTGCGGGCGAAGGAACCGACTTTGAGCTGGCCCGCGTTGGTCGCAACCGCGAGATGGGCAATAAACGCATCTTCGGTTTCACCAGAACGCGCCGAAACGACGGGGAGCCAGCCGGCATTCTGGGTCATTTCGATCGCAGCCATGGTTTCAGAAACGGTGCCGATCTGGTTTAGTTTGATCAGAACCGAATTGGCGAGCTGGCTGTCGATGCCGTTCTGGATGCGTTCAATGTTGGTGGTAAACAGGTCGTCACCGATAACCTGTACGCGCTTGCCCACTTCCGCGGTGAAGCGCTTCCAGCTGTCGAAATCGGTATCGGCGAAGGGGTCTTCGATGGAGATGATGGGGTACTTGTCGCACCACTCTATCATCAGATCGCAGAATTCTTCAGGTGTGAAGGAAGTGCCGTCTTTTCTCAGCTGGTAACGCTGGCCGTCGTACAGATCGCTGGCGGCGATATCCAAAGAGATCGCAACGTCTTTGCCTGCTTCATAGCCCGCCAGGCGCACGGCTTCCAGTAGCACTTCGAAGGGTTCTTCGTTACGGTCGAATGCTGGCCACCAGCCACCTTCGTCGGCCAGGCCGACGCTTTTGCCCCGTGCCTTCATCACTTCACCGGCGGCGTGGTAGATATTGAAGGTCATTTCCAGGGTTTCTTGATAAGTTTGGGCCCCTACCGCAATGATCAGGAAATCCTGAATATCGATGGCCCAGTCGGCGTGGGCACCACCGCCTAGAATCTGGATTTCGTTCAGTGGCAACAGAGTGCCCTGCTCTTTGCCTCGTACCGCACTCAGGTACTCGTACAACGGTACACCGCGGACGTTGGCGGCGGCGCGGGCGCAGGCCATGGATACGCCGAGTGTGGCGTTGGCGCCGAGGCGGGATTTATTGGCGGTGCCGTCCAGCTCAACGAGCTTGCTGTCGATGGCTTTCAGGTCGGTGACCGGCATGCCCCTCAATGAGGGAGCAATTTCTTTCTGGATATTTTCAATCGCCCCAAATACAGACTTGCCGCGAAAGCGCGCTTTATCACCGTCGCGGAGCTCCAATGCTTCGAACTGGCCGGTGGAAGCACCGCTCGGCACCAAGCCTGCTCCGGTGATGCCGTTTTCGAGGGTGACCTGCACCTCTACAGTAGGAAAACCGCGGGAATCGTAAATCTGAAAAGCGTCAATACTCTGGATATTCATGGTTTTCTTACCGTTATTCATGCAGCAGTGACAAGCTCCGTCCATTGATGGACGACTTGATTGAGTGTTTTGGGGGAATCCGGGATTACAGAGTAAGCAAAATCCCGTACGGTTTGCTGCTGGCTGCTGTCGAGGTATTCCACCGGGGATTTTCCATCCACTCGAGCCAACATCAGCATTGGCAACAAATGGCTGAGACGCGCTTCGAATTGGCCGTCGACTACTGTGTCTGCCGCGAGGGTGTAGCTTTCCCACACCTTCAGGCCGAGGCCCAGTATCTGCGCAGCATCTTTCGGCCGATGTAGCGCTTTCAGTAGGAAGTGGTTAAGCAGGAAGGCGACATCGAATACCGGATCGCCGTACCAGGCGACCTCACAATCCAGAATCACCAGCCGGCCACTGCCGACCATCAGGTTTTTGGGGCTGTAGTCACCATGAATCAGGCAGGTGCTAGTGCTCGCGATGCGCTCTGCTTCTGCTGTGAAGTACGGATTGAGCTGCGGATGCCGGCTGCCGGTTTTCAGCAGGTAGGGATCCAGTCGCAGTTCGGTGAAGTCTTTGAGGGTGTCAAATTTTTCCCGGGCAACCGCATCCCCGAGGGATCTGCGGTGAATGGTTCCGAGGTAATCACCGGCGAGGCGCGCGTACTGTCGGTCGTACTCCCCCAGCAGCAGGCGGGACTTCCAGTTCTCCAGGCCACCCTCAATCATTTCCATGCAGAAAAAATACTTTTCTGCATCGGAATAGAGAATGGCGGGCACAGACTCTGGCAGGAATGCACCGACATAACGCAGGTATTCCTGCTCGGTGATATTGCGTTTGATATCCGCAAACCAATCGTCTTTTACCTTGAGCTTGTCCAGCGCACGCTTAACGACAAAGCGTGCCTGACCGTCGTCTACCAGCAGGATCTCGCAAGAAACCCCGCCGGAGAGCGGGGTAAAGGTTGCATCCTGTGAGTGCAGAAGACCTTTGTCGATCAGGTAATGACATAACGCTACCTGATCCACAGTTATTCCTCTTCGGGTTCGGCGATCGAAAGATTGCGCGTGTAGTCCAGCATGGTTTCACGGCTGTTCACACCGCCGCCCATACCGCTGGCGCTGCAGGCGCCATAGGGAAGACCGTAAGCGAATACGTTGTGGGCATTGACCCAGCTGTTGCCGGAAACCATTTTCTTGGCGATGGCAATGGCGCGGTCGTTGTTACCGGTCCAGACACTGTTTGCCAGGCCGTAGTCCAGGCTGTTCACCTGGCGCAGTGCATCCGCATCGTCTTTGAAGGTGGTGATATAGGCGACTGGGCCAAAGATTTCTTCGCGGAAACAGATGTTTTCTTCGGAGCCCATCAACAACGTGGGACTGACGTA
The DNA here is from genome assembly GCF_001639145.1 of Microbulbifer sp. Q7. NCBI lineage: Bacteria > Pseudomonadati > Pseudomonadota > Gammaproteobacteria > Cellvibrionales > Microbulbiferaceae > Microbulbifer > Microbulbifer sp. Q7. The sequence goes on from NZ_LROY01000002.1 coordinate 1,652,367, forward strand.
ATAGCCAGAGCGCTCCGCATCGGAAACATTCTTGCCGCCGTAAACCACTTCGGCGCCCTGCTCCTGGCCCTGCTGTATATAGCCATTGACGGTATTCAGTTGGCGCTCGCTCACCAACGGGCCCATCTGGCTATCCTCATTCATACCGGCTTTGATCAGCACCTTGTCTAGCTCAACCTTTACCTTCTCGATAAATTCGGAGGCGACACTCTCGTGCACAATCCAACGGGTTGCGGTGCAGCACACCTGCCCGGTATTCAGGGTAATGGCTCCGGCAAGGCCGGCGGCCGCCGCACTGATATTGGCATCGTCACAGATAATGGAGGCACCCTTGCCGCCCAGCTCCAACTTTACCGGCTTGAGGTTCGCGCCACAGGCTTCACCGATCAGGCGGCCAACCCGGGAGGAACCGGTGAAGGACACGAAGCGCACTTTCGGATGGCGGGTGAAAACGGTACCCACTTCCGGGCCCTCACCGGGCAACACATTGATCACGCCGGCGGGGAAGCCTGCCTCTTCCGCCAATTTGGCGAGGTACAGAGTAGACAGGGGAGTAACTTCCGACGGTTTTACCACCACGGTATTACCCGCTGCCAATGCCGGTGCAATGCCCCACTGGCACAGGGTCAAGGGGAAATTCCAGGGGAAGATAAAGCCAACCACACCATAAGGCAGGCGCACCGTATGGGCCTGCTTCATACCCGCCAGAGTCAATGGGGTTTCAAATTTTTCCTGTTCGCACAGATCGGCGAAATAACGTAGACATTCGATACCAAAAGGAACATCGAAACCGCGGGCGTTCTCCACTGGCTTACCTACGTCCAGAGCTTCCAGCTGTGAAAGTTCTTCCGCATCGCGCTCACACAGATCTGCCAGCTTGCGCAGCAGTGCGGCGCGCTCGGCGGGTGTAGTGTGCTGCCAGGACTGGAATGCGGTGTGCGCTGCCTCAATGGCCTGCTCAGCATCCGATGCCACAGCCTCGGCAATGATGGCCAGAGGACTCTTGTCCGCAGGGTTTTCAACGGCCATCGACTTGCCGCTGCCGCCGGTCACCCAGGCACCATTTGAAAAGAAGGGAACGGGGGACTGGCGGAGGAACGCCTGCACTTTCGCGGTTGTTTCGATCATCGCTTTACCCATTATTTTGGTTACTGACTAAAGGTGGGACTGCTGTGAAGCCGACACTACCTTTTTTGTCAACAATCTACAACAACTTTTAGGGCCCATGGGTCGATCCTCTCTCAATGGCAGTTCATGGGATGCGCAGCCAAGTGGACCGCCATAAAGACACGCATGACACGATAGTTCAACCCAGCACAACATTGTAAACAATTCACTATTTACAAATCGATTGAGACGCCATTAGCATCCTGCTCAACAAAAGCCATAAAACGATACGGAGAGAACGGATGAAGCCGCATTCCCTGCCCACCCGACTTGCCCTACTGACCCTGACCGCAACCCTGGTTGCCTGCGGGGGTGGCGGCAATGGTGGTTCCAACAACGATCAGCCGCCGCAGGACGGCGGCGAAGCGCAGCAGGACACGCGGCCTGATGCCTTTTCCTTCACCGCCATTTCGGATGCGGCCAGGGATACCGCTTACACCTCCAATGCCGTTACTGTTACCGGTATCAATGCGATGGCCAACATCAGCATCAGTGGCGGCGAGTATTCGGTAAACGACGGCGACTTCACCAGCGATGCGGGCACCGTGGAAAACGGGGACCGCGTTTCCGTTCGGGTGACCACCGGTAGTGAATACAGCACTACGGTCACCGCATCGGTCACAATTGGTGGCGTAAGCGCAGACTACTCTGTGACGACCATGGTGGAGCCGGCACAACCCGCGCCGCCGGTGGACGACACGGTAAAAGTAGACTTCAACCTGAATATGCGGCACACCGTAGGCGGTGCCTCCGAGTTTGACCGACGGAAATTTATTACCGTGCACGCATCGAATACGGAGAACGACTGGTTTGGCGGCAATTCGCAAAGTGCCGGCGCACCCAATGATGATCCGGACCTGATGACAAATTTTCTCGAAGGTTATGATGTCTATCTCGGTCGTGATACTGGCGGCATGAAATGGCAGCTCAGCCAGCTTCCGGAAGATGGGGCACGCCCTGGGTTTATAGATGTTGAGGCAGCCAAAACCAATGGCGGCAGCGCTCGCTGGAACTACACCCAAAGTAATACAGATAACGCGGCATTAGCTCGAAAACACGAGCATCGCGCCACTGACATGATCGTCGGCGGCCAACAGCACCCATATTGGCCAAATGGCGACGACACCGGTATGGGCTGGTCTTTCTCCACAGCAGATACCCAGGAAGAACCCTTCGGTACCGCAGTCGGGCACTTTATGGCGACATTCCTCTATGAATACTTTAATCGTGGTGAGGATGATGCATATGGGCAGCCAAAGCCTGTGTTCCTAGAGGTTATGAATGAACCCTTATACGAACTGGTGGATTACCCGAAAGACGTCGACGAAGGCACCACACCGGAGGACGTATTTCATTTTCATAACGCAGTAGCGAACGAACTACGTGCATATCGAGACCAATGGGGACAGGCTTCTCATGAAAATGTGTTGATCGGCGGCTATACAGTGGCCTTCCCCGATTTTGAGAAGAGTGATTTCAACCGCTGGGAAGAGCGCGACAAGCTGTTTATCGATATTGCGGGTGCGAATATGGACTTTCTGTCCGTGCACTTCTATGACTTCCCGGCCTTCAATGGCACCCGTCAGCTACGGCGTGGCAGCAATGTGGAAGCCACCTTCGACATGCTCGAGCAGTACAGCCTGATCGCCACCGGAGAGCGTAAACCCTTCGTGATTTCCGAAATCGGTGCCACCGTTCACAGCATGATGAATGATCCGTGGTCACCGGAACGGGACGGCTACAAGCTGCGCGCCTTGAACGGACTGACCATGAATATGCTGGAACGTCCGGATCAGATTCTTAAATCCATCCCGTTTGTCACGATCAAAGCCGAGTGGGGCCGCCAGTCGGATACCGTTCCCTACACCAACCGACTAATGCGCCAGAGAAAAGAGGCCTCTGGCGAGACTGGCGACGCCTGGGTATATACCGAGTTCGTGAAGTTCTACCAACTCTGGTCAGACGTCAAGGGCACTCGGGTCGACAGCTGGGCGAGCGATCTAGACATCCAGGTGAATGCTTATGTCGATGGAGATACTGCGTACCTGGTGCTGAATAATCTGGAACAGGAAGACACCGAGCTAAGCCTGGCTACGCTGGGTGTCGCTGGGAACAGCCTGCAAAGTGTGACCATCAAGGAACTACATTACGGCCGCGATGGAAAGCCGGTACTGGACGAGCGTGACACAACAGATCTGCCAGAGATGTACACGCTGAAGTCAGAAGCTACCACTGTACTGCAATTGACGTACGCAGACACGATAGTAATCGATGACGATCTTACAGAAACCAAGTACTACGCCGACAAATACAAGCAGGCCATCATTACCGATGCCAAGCTGCAGTTTGCCATTAACGACGTGGTAGTGGCCGATAATGGTGAAGCTGTATTGCGCCTGGGTATTGGTCGCGATCATGGAAAATCCCTTACACCGATGGTTACTGTTAACGGTAATGCTGTCACCGTCCCGGAAGACTATCAGGGGTACGATCAGTACTACGATGGCAAGGGTCGTGCTCAATTCTTTGGCGTACTGGAAGTCCCTGTAGATCTTGAATATTTAAATGAAGACAACTCCGTAGAAGTCGTCTTCGATGACGATGGCGGTTTTGTAAGTACCGCAACGCTGCAAGTCTTCAACAGTAGCGCAGCACTGACACGCGGGACGCGCGACTAAAGACCCAACCAAGTCAGCAACAAGACCTTCCTTTCAAATATTCTTGCAAAGCCCTGCAGGCCGGCGGTATCCCCCCGGCCTGCCTTTTTGCCCCCCAATATGTCGAGAACTAGAGGCAGTTCTCACCCCCGCAAAAAACATCGGCAAAAAACACGACAATCCTCATTCGCCCAATTGTAAATTGTTAACAGTTTATTGTTTAATGTGCATGACGGCAGATATAACGCTAACAAGCGCCGCAAACCCAAACCAGCCTCTTATTGCTGTTTTCGCGGCAACTGCTGTCGACCTGGAGCCACTCACCGTGCGCTCCGCCATTCCGAGGTACCGGCGGATCACCCGAGCGGCTCAAAAAATAATAACGACACCCGCAGTACCGTGTCTCAATCTCGGAGCAAGCGATGAAATACCCCTATTCCAGGCGTCCACTGGCGCTGGCACAGTCTGTGCTGGCTGCTGGTCTCGCCTTTAGTACGGCGGCAACCGCGGCAGACTACCGCATTGAAGCGGAGTCCTTCAGCAGTGTTGGTGGCACCTATGCCGATGGCCAGCCGCAAAAAATCAGTGTCTACAGTGTCAATGGCGTTAACGCCATCAACTACGTCAACCGTGGCGACTACGCCGAGTACTCCCTGCAGGTAGCCGAAGCAGGTACGTACAATCTGCAATATCTGATTGGCACCAGCGTGTCCTCCGGTGCGGAAATCGATTTCCAGATCGGTGGCGGTTCCAGCTGGACCTCGCTCGTGAAAAAAGCCGTTCCAGCGGGCAATTGGGATAATTTCCAGCCACTGGACGCCGGTAACATTTCCCTCCCCGCCGGCACGGTAAATCTGCGCGTGACCGGCTCCGGCAGCAATGACTGGCAGTGGAACCTGGATGCACTGGAACTCACACTGGTCAGCGCTAGCGGCGGCTCCAGCAGCAGCTCCAGTAGCGGTGGCAGTGGCAGCAGCTCCAGTAGCAGTGGCGGCGGCAGCACCGACTTCACCGTAGAAGCAGAGAGCTTCACCCAGGTCGGCGGTACCTACGCCGACGGCCAGCCGCAAAAAATCAGCGTTTACTCGGTAAATGGTGCGACGGCAATCAACTACGTCAACAAAGCCGACTATGCCGAATACACGATTTCCGTTCCCCAAGCCGGTAATTACGACCTGACCTATTTCGCTGGCACCGCGATTAACGGCGGCCGCATTGACTTCCAGCACAACAACGGCGGAAGCTGGCAAACTCTGGCACAAACCAGTGTGCCGAATGTCGGTTGGGACAACTTCCAGGCATTGGCCGGAGGCAGCGTTTACCTACCAGCAGGTACACAGCAAATTCGCGTTTACGGTGGTGGCACCAACGACTGGCAGTGGAACCTCGATCGAATCGAGCTGAGCTACGATAGTGCCGGCTCCGGCTCTAGCGGCGGCTCGTCTTCCAGTTCCTCAAGCTCATCCAGTTCTTCGTCCAGCTCCAGCTCCAGCTCGAGCTCATCTGGCGGTAGCAGTTCGAGCTCCTCCTCCAGCTCATCGAGCTCATCTTCCTCCTCAAGCTCCGGAGGCTCCAGCTCCGGTGGCAGCAGCCCCGGTAACGGCAGCCCGGTTTCCGGCACCTTCACTCTGCAGGCGGAAAGTGCGCACGTTGTGGGTGGAGAAATCGAGACCTATGCCATCAACGGTGGCACGGCGGTGAACTACTTCAACAGTGGCGACTACCTCGAGTACAACCTGAGCCTGGATCAATCCGGTCTGTATCAACCAAAATTCTACGTGGGCACCGGTAACACCTCCGGGAGCGCCGTAGGCCTGATGGCGACCGACCACGAAGGTGAGCTGGTCATCAAGAACATTACCGACGTGCAAAGTCAGGGCGACTGGGACAGTTTCTACCTGCTCAACGCCTCCAGCGAAATCAATCTGTTCGCGGGCGACCTCACCATCCGTGTTTATGGAGCGGGCAGCCAGGACTTCCAGTTCAATATCGACTACGCGATTTTTGAGCGTGTAGGCGACGCGGACCTGGCGCTCGATGGCGACGGCGACGGCACCCCGGATGTTTCAGATCAGTGCCCGAGCACCGATCCGGCGGAAACTGCAAACAGCGTAGGCTGCGCCCCTTCCCAACTGGACACCGATGAAGACGGCATTACCGACAATCTGGATCAGTGCCCGACCACGGGTGCCGATGAGTTTGTCAACGCGGTAGGCTGTGCCAGCGCGGGCGGTGACGACGACGACTTCGACGGTGTACTAAACAGCGCCGACAACTGCGCAAACACGCCGTACGGTCAGAATGTCGACCCCTCTGGCTGTACCGGCTTTGCCGACAGCGACGGTGATGGTGTTGCCAACAGTGCAGACAACTGCCCTTCGACCCCCGCTGGCGAGTTTGCCAACGAGTCCGGCTGCTCGGCCTCACAGGTGGGCAATAGTCACAGTGCAACCGTAACGGTGAACGCGAACATCAAACACAGCGTCAACGGTGTTTCCGATTTCGGCCGTAACCGTCACATCACTGCGCACACCACCATTTACGAGAATGACTGGAAAGGCCACGCCGACAAGCTGAACTATTTCCTGAACACTCTCGACGTAACCCTGGGCCGCGACAACGGCACCGCAACTTGGAAATTCCAGGACACCAAAGAAGATCCAAACAAAGCCAACTGGCCGGATATGGATTACATGGTGACACGCGGTCAGGAACTCCGCGAGAGCTACGAAGCGAATGCCTTCTACAAACGCTTCAGCCCGGAAAGCACCGAGCTGATTGCCGGTACCAACCCGCATCCGACCTACCCGACCCTGAGCTGGTACGACAACGGTAAGACCTGGCACGGCTGGCAGCCGATGGATATCGAAACTTCCGCAGCGTGGATGGGCCAATATCTGAAGCACTACTACGCCAACTCCAGCAACGGCAATGTGGGCGACCCCATGCCAAAATACTGGGAAGTGATTAACGAACCGGACATGGAAATGAAAACCGGTAAGTTCATGGTCACTAACCAGGAAGCGCTGTGGGAATACCACAACCTGGTTGCACAGGAAATCCGCTCCAAACTCGGTAACGAAGCACCGATGATCGGCGGCATGACCTGGGGTCAGCACGACTTCTACCGTCGCGATGGTATCTCCCGCTTTGCAGACGACAACTACGATCAGTGGATCACCGACGAAGACCCAGAAGTACAGGAAGCCGCAAGAGCCTTCTTCCGCAATGCGATGACCACAACGGTTGATGATACCCGCAGCCAGGACTGGTATCAGTGGGATGTAATGTGGAAAGGCTTTATGGATGCTGCCGGTCACAACATGGACTTCTATGCCGTACATGTGTACGACTGGCCAGGCGTCTCCAACGATTCAACGTCGACATTGCGCCGCGGCGGACACCTACCGGCCATGCTAGACATGATGGAGTGGTATGACGTCCATCAAAATGGGGCAGCCAACCGCACACCCATCGTACTTTCCGAGTATGGCGCTGTGCAGGGTGGCTGGGATTATCTGGCACACAACAGTCGTTACGAGTCTGAGGTGGTCAAATCCTTTAACGCCATGCTGATGCAGATCCTGGATCGACCTGACTACGTCATAAAATCCATGCCGTTTACCCCCGCAAAACCACTGTGGGGCTACAAGCCATTCGGTTGCGGCTATGAAGAGGTGCGCACCTGTACCGCGCCCTACCACTACAGCATGATGAAAGAGTCTCAGCTGAACAATAACGACTGGCACTGGTCCGACTACATTCAGTTTTTCGAACTGTGGGCCGATGTAGACGGCACACGAGTGGATGCTGTTTCCTCCGATGCCGACGTACAAGTGCAATCCTATGTAGATGGAAACGAAGTATTCGTCATCATCAACAACCTGGAAACCGTCGCCACCACCATCGACCTCAACGTCGCTGGCCTCGGATCGGCAGTTCAGAATGTTGAAATGCGCAACATGCATTTCAACAGCAGCTTCGACACCATCACGGATCGGCATCATATGCAGCAGGCTCCGAGCAAGCTCACGCTGGCTGCCGATGGCACAGTGGTATTGCGCTACACTCTGAGCAACAATGTGGCGATCAACCAGTCCATGAACGAGAAGAAGTACTTCGGTAACAGTGTCAGTGGCGGTAGCGTACCGCATCGTATTACCGTAGCGGGCGGTGCAAAATCACTGCAGGTGAACAATGTCGCTGTTCCCTCGGGTTATGCCGAAGCACAACTGCGACTCACGGTAGCCCTGTTCCCAGGTGAAGACGACACCCCTGACAGCTTACTGCAGATCGACAGTCTGACCATCAATGGCCAGACCGTTGAGACGCCACTGGACTGGCGTGGACGCAAGCAGAACGCTGCAGAACGGTACTTCAACACCCTGGAGATTCCAGTACCCGCAGAACTGATTCAGGCAAACAACACGATCAGCGTGGACTTCCGTCACAACGGTGATCTCACCGTCGCGAATCTGATTATCAAAGACTACAGCACAACACCAGTGCGTAATTAAGTCGACTTACTGACTTACAGTCCAAAACAAAAAACCCCGCTCTGGTAACAGAGCGGGGTTTTTTATTGATTCAGCAAACGTTAAATGTAGAGATCGTCGGACTTTAGTCGATGCCTTTCCCGGTCGCGGCCCAGTAAATACCCCCGTAAAGGTGCGACAGGAACATGGCATTACCGTAAGACGCCGGCAAATGGCCGAGGCCCGTATAAAATGCCCGACCTCCGTCGTATTGCTGGTACCACGCCACGGGATGGAACTTACCCATACCCTCCGAATTAACTTCACCCCATGCGGCCTGCGCCTTGTAGGTGGTTTCATCCACCGCCAAAAGGTAATTCAGAGAGTCGCTGTGTTCGGGCCCATAGGTGTAATACTCCTCCGTCCACAGGAAACGGGCAGGCATATACTCGACACCCGGAAAGCCCGTCTCCAGTACATCCACTTTCGCGGACTGCACTGCCGGGTGAATCAGAAAATTCCGCCCAACCAAGCCCCGGTACCAGGACCAGTCGTACTCAGTATCCGCCGCCGAATGCACACCCACATAGCCTTTGCCGGAACGGATAAACGCCTGAAACGCGCCCTGTTGCCGTTCATTCAGTACATTACCGGTAGTCAACAGAAAAACCACCACATCGAATTGCTGCAGGTTCTCCAGGGTAAACGCCTCACTATCATCCGTGTGTACCGTCTCAAAATCATGCAGGCGGGACAGTTCTGTTACCGCGGAAACCGCTGCCGGAATACTCTCGTGTTGCCAGCCCGCCGTTTTGGTAAACAGCAGCGCCTTGAACTGAGCTGCCGATACTGGTGTGGTGGCCATCAGCGCGAGTAACGTTAGCGCCCGCTTCGCTGTCGATTTTTTCAAATTGTTCTTCCCGGCCATTCAAAGTAACCCCTGTTGCATTTGCTGGTCGGCATAGTCTACTGCCCGCGCGGTAAACGCCATAAACGTAATCGAAGGGTTCACACAGGATACGGACGAGAAGGCTGCGCCGTCCGTGACAAACAGGTTCTTCACATCATGGCACTGGTTCCACCTGTTCAGGTAAGAGGTTTCCACCGAATGCCCCATACAGGCGCCACCCATTTCGTGAATGGAGCCACCCGGGGGCGCCTCGCCTTCAAACGGGCGAATATTCTGCAAACCAGCCGCTTTGAGCATTTCTGCGGCGGTAACGCTCATATCATTGACCATGGCGCTCTCGTTTTTTCCATAGGCAACATCCGTAACCAGGATCGGCATGCCCCAACGATCTTTTTTACTGGGGTGGAGGGTAACGCGATTTTCGTATTTCGGCAGGCTCTCACCAAAACCCCACATGGTGAAATACCAGTTGCCGGGTTGACTGACCTTCTCCTTAAACGCCTTGCCAATACCTTTCCCGCTCTTTGCCCAGTGCCAGCCTGCTCGGCTGGCGCCGCACTGAAAACCGTAGCCACGCTCAAAGGCACCGTGTTTCTCGCGAATATTACGGAACCTGGGAATATACACGCCCCCGGGGCGCCGGCCCTTGTAATAGTCTTCGAGATAGCCGGGCACCATGCCCGAGGCCCCGCCGCCACCACAGTGATCCATAATATAGCGGCCCAGCAGATCGAAGCGGTTGCCAATTCCCTCCGGGAAAGTTTCAGATTTGGAATTCAGCAGAATCTGCACAGAGGCCAGGGTAGAGGCACACATAAAGACTACCCGTGACCGCGCCAGATTGCGCTCCCCAGTGCGCATATCTACATAAGCGACCCCACTGGCACGCCCGGAGCCCTGATCGTAGAGCACCTCCTGAACCTGGGCATTCGCCACCAGCGTCATATTTCCGGTGCGCTCGGCGGCCGGCAGCGCCGCCGAGTTGGACGAGTAGTAGGCACCAAATGAACAACCGCGAGGACACTCACTGCGGGCCTGGCATTGCACCCGCCCCAGTTCCAGGTGCTGCTTCTGGGGTTGCGTGAGGTGCGCGACCCGCGCGGGGATAAAATGCCGGTCGGGGAAGGCCTTTTCAATTTTCTTTTTCATATCCCGCTCAACTACATTGAGCGGCAATGCGGGCAAAAACTTGCCATCCGGCAAAACATCAAGACCTTCGTAGCTACCGGAGATCCCCACAAATGGCTCCACCCGGTCGTACCAGGGCTCGATATCCCCGTAGCGCACCGGCCAATCAATACCGTTACCATCCAGTTTGTTGGATTCGAAATCCAGTTTGCTCCAACGGTAGCTCTGGCGCCCCCAGATCAGCGACTTGCCGCCAACAGTCGCACTGCGATACCAGATAAACGGCTTCATCTGCTCATAGGGATGCTCGCGGTCATTGATCAGATGATGGCGGGTATAGTCGTTGTAGATATACACATTCTTCTGGATATGCTGCTCGGCCTTGATCTCCTCCGGTACATCCCCTCTAAACGGCATCTGCCAGGGTGCCTTACCCTCGGTTTTATACTGCCCGTGTTTGACCATCCCACCCCGGTCTAGTACCAGGGTTTTGTAGCCCTTTTCACAAAACTCTTTCGCCGCATAACCGCCGCTCATACCGGAGCCGACGACGATTACGTCGTATTCGGTGTTGCTCATTATTGCTTTCCTTCAAACTTACTGCGTGTTACAGCCAGGCGCGCCCTACTTCTGCCAGCTTGATTTCTTTGTAGGGACCCGGAACCGGGTCGTAACGCAATGCCTCTGTGGCACCAACTTGGGAGGTGTAATAGCCGATAACGATAAGCTCTTTGAGTTGCTTGTAGATGGCGCTCTCTCCGGGAGTACCAAGCCGATCATCCATAGCCCGAATTAGCGCAGTTTTGCGCTCTTCAGACAGTGCCAGAAAATCTGGTATTGATTGACCCCACAAGCTTCTTAGCCCTTCGACAAACACCTTGCTGGCCTTGGGCTCCAGAAATTCGCTCAAATAAAAATCGATATACCCTGGAACACCGGCCTGACTGGCCGAAGGCGTATCGGTTGGTGGAATAATAATGTCTGAAACTTCACCAACCAGCTTCCATTCATCTGGTTGTAGAAAACCAGTTGGATTCCCGCTAATAGAAAATGCAGCATCTAACGCGGTGAGATCATTAGAAAGGACGCCGTATCCAAGCAATGTTGAAATATTGATAAGAAAGTGTCTTCTATCCATATAAGAACCAAATAATGGGCGAAAAAAAGCCGCGTCTGTTTCCAGGCGCGGCAAGCAATGACAATCGATTGATGAGAGGACTTAGAAGCGCGCCTGAACGCCAAGGCGGAATGCGCGGCCGGTTTTATACTCTGTCACAGTACGAGCTGTGGTCGCGTCGCCATCGAGCGGATTACCCTCGTCATATACGACTGATTCTCCTGCACTGTTTACATCGCCCAGATCCATAAAGCGGCTGGTGAAGTAGGTGCGCACTTCAGAATCCGTCAGGTTCGTTGCCTGGAAGTAGATATCGAAGTTGTCGCTCAATGCATATGTCGCGGAGAAGTCCAGAGTATTTCGGCCTTCCTGCCATAGGGCACCGTTATTCCAGCTACGCTGTGCCAGCTGATCGGAAGTACCCTGGTAGGCCAGGCGTAGCTGGTGACCATTTTGCTCCCAGAAAACAGTGGCGTTGTAGCTATGCTCAGGGGTATAGGCTACTTGCAATTCAGGCAGCACTACATTCGGATCCAAAGAGGAAACCTCCTGATCGTAAGCACTATCCTGGTAGGTATAGTTAAACATAGTTCCCAGACCCGCGAATACGCCGGGCAACATGTCATAGGACTGCGTATATTGCAGTTCCATACCGCGAATTTCTGCACCTTTACCATTCTTGACTTGAGTAGTCTGGAACTGCGCACAGAGCTGGCTCAGGTCATCAGAATATACCCAATCCTCGGCAAGCTCTGGGAAATTCAATATACGGCGAGGCATACAGCCTTCCAAATCATCCGCATTTTTAATCAGGTCAGCGGTGTTGTAGGGCTCACCATTTTCGTCCAGGCCAAGGTCGCGCAGGTCATCGAGGTAGGTCACGATGGTCTGGGATTCCTCAAAATTCGTCATATCTTTGTAGAACAGACCTGCAGCCACCATCGAGTTCTCAGCAAAGTACCATTCGAATGAAAGATCCAGGTTATTGGACTCCAATGGATCCAGCTTCGTGTTGGTGAGAGTCACGACGTTTCCAGGGCGATCGAACCCACCCCAAACACTTTCAGTAACCTTAAAGCCCGGACGCAAAGAATCGATCTGCGGACGAGACATGGTCTTGGAGAGTGCTACCCGGCCTACCATCTCATCATTGATGACATAATTTAAATTCAGACTAGGTAGAAGAACTCGGTAAGTGTGCTCATCATCCACCGCGAAGGAGCGCTTGCTCAAATCAGCGGTCGGGAGTAGCTGGCCATTTTCGTCATAGCGACGGTCGCCATATACATAGTATTGCTCGGTTGAGAGGTCAGAATGACGCCACAACCACCAGTTACTGGCAGCTGTGCCGTCTCCTGGGTGAATCCGCTCCGCGCGGGCATCGTAACAAGCGCCTTGGTCCGGCAGAGGTGTATCATCCTCTTTTGTCGCAGTTCCCTTGGTGTCGTAACCTTGCCCGTCGACGCGCGACCAGCGAATCTCCTCGTTCCAGTTAGCCCCATAAAATACCGGGTCTGCACAAGTAGGAAGTGAGGAATCTCGAAGCTCCGCCAATTTAATCGGGTCAAGCGTACGCCCAAGATTAAATGGATCACTCTGGAAGTTAACGCCCGAATATCCGCTTGCGAATACATCGGTTTCTACATAACGAAGGCCCACATCACCGCTGAGCCTTTCATCCAAGAAGGAAAAATCCGCCTTTACGTACACAGCCTGGTTATCGAGTTCAGCGAAACGCGTTTCGGTGTCATCCGGAACAAACTCGGCATCCGGGTTACCTTGCGCGACGTCGAATGCTTTCTGCGCAGAAATAGTGGTCCATCCGTCAGTAATATTGTTCCGGCTGTAGCCAAGCGATTGCATAAAGTCACTTGCGGGGAAAGACCCTTCCTGGACCAATGCACCAGAGATATCCTGCAGGCCATTGACCGTCGCAATCCGCTCGCCGGTCTCTGGGTCGGTAATTACCACACCCTCGCCAACGGAGAAAAATGCACCGGTCTGGTTGTCGACAAATTTCTCGCGATTCGAAAATTTGGCACCAAACTCGATCTGATTTACACCAGCGAAGTCCACGTCCCAATCAACGTCGAAATAGGCTGTCTTCTGGGTATCCTCTACTGCGCGTACTGTGCGGGCCAGATACGAAAGATGCTGAGACCCCAGGTCATCGGGGTTAAAACCAGTGGTTGAAAAATTATCCCAAACAGCGCCAGTCTCAGGATACTGCGTAGTGCCCTGATCCAGCTCACCAGTACCCGCAACCAGCTCGCACACACCCGAAGTACAGTCAAACCCTACCGGCTCCAGTTCATCGGGAGTTGCGTGCTGCATAACCCACGCGTTGATATTTGCGTAGTTTTGCAGGTTTACATAGAGAGATTGATCCGGAATTTGTTCTGCGCTGGAGTAGCCAACCCCACCGGTAACAACAATGGAATCGCCAATTTCTTGAGTTATGTCAAAGGATGCGATCTTGTTGACATTAGAGAACTTGTTTTCAGACTGGGAAATATCACCCAACGCAGTTCGGTTCAACATTTTAGTGAACGTGCGAGTTTCTGTATTGTAGGTGTGCCAGTCCGCCTGCGGGTCAGAATAAGTGGCGGGAGCAAGACCCAGGCCCGGAGTAGATTCTCCCTCAAATTTATTCCCATAGTCACCAATGCGGGTACGAAGACTATGTGTGGTTGCTTCCAGATCCTGCTTGTTCCAGCTGAGGTTGGTGTTTACCTCAGTTGTATCCGTTGCCTGCCACTGCAATGCAACGTTTACGCCCTGGCGTTCACGCTGATTTTCAGCCAGCTCGAGATTCGAGAAGGACGGCACAATACCTGTCACGTCGTTTACGACATTGCCATTCTGGTCTCTCGCCACGCGAGATGTATATGAGGTAAAACTCTCTGCGCGATACTGGTCTTTACGGCCAGAATCTGCCTCATCAAATGCAGTTACCAGAACGCCGAGCTTGTCTTCAAAAAACTTGCCAGTGAAGGTTTGTGAAATCTTATGCCCCTGATCATCGGCAAGGTCATTGTAGCGACCCTGGGCATTCAGGTTAAACCCTTCATTGACTTCTAATGGCTTTGCAGAAATCAAGTTGATATTCGCACCCAGAGAACCCTCATCGTGATCCGCGCTGGGTGTTTTCACCACCTCGATTTTGGAAAGGATATCCGCAGAGTAGGCAGACAGGTCAACCGCCTGGCTAAAGTCAGTTGCACCCAACTGCACACCATTCAGACTAATGTTGTTCTGTTGCGCATTCGCACCACGCACAGTAATGGTCGTACCTTCACCATCAACAGTCTGCATGGATACACCGGTCACGCGGGACAGCGCTTCGGCGATGTTCTGGTCGGTGGTTTTGCCGATGTCTTCGGCGTTGATGGTGTCTTTGATGTTGCCGCCGTAGCGCTTGTCATCAATGGACTTTTCAATACTGGCCCGAATACCCGTCACCTGAACTTCTTCAAGTGCTTCGTATTGGTTTTGGTCTTCTGTTTCCTGCGCCATTGCCTGGCCGCTGCAAACGGACAACACAGCAACTGACAGTGCAGACATACGGAAGCGATTACGTACAGTGGACGTAGACATGGCTATCTCTCTCCATCGGATCGCATTTTTATTATCAATTCGGCATTCACCAATACCGCTAGTGGCGCCGCCCCTAGATTTCGAAAGAAGACCCGATTGATAGGTTGTGGGGTTTCTTCCATCGATGGCTCAATCATCCACCAACCCCGGAAACCTTGTCAACTGTTGATTGTTAACAATTTAAATCCGTTGTTTAATGTGTGGTGAAAGGGGCGTCAGCCCTCCGATCGCACCGATCCGAGCTGCGATCTTTTAAGTTATTGTTTTTTAATGCTTTTTTAACGAACCACTACTTTTTTCGAAGCCCGTTGTTGACAATTTACAAGGTCATCCTAAGGGAGTAAAGGTGCAATCCCCCTCCTCCCGAGCACTCGCCGTAGATACGACCTGACCTTTCTGCCATTACTCCATTTAATGGCACAAATTGTCCCAGATGGCGGGCATAAGGCAACGTATAAAGGTGACTGATATGACAGATCTGGTAATTCTGGGAGAGAGCATGGTGGAGTTCAGCCAGCGTGCGCCCGGGTTGTTCCACCAGTCGTTTGCGGGAGATGTACACAGCGTAGCGGTGTACTTCAAGAGGCTGGCCAGTGCCGGTGACCGGGTACGCCTGATGACGGCGGTGGGCCACGATGCGGCGAGCCTTGGGCTGGTATCTGCCCTGGAGCAGGAATCCATCGATACCTCACTGGTATTCCGCCACCCTACCCGCCAGCTGGGTCTCTATATGGTGAACACCGATAGCCAGGGCGAGCGCAGCTTCAGCTACTGGCGCTCAGACTCAGCGGCCCGCGAGGTGATGCCACTATTCCGCGAGGCCACGCAGGTCGCCGGGGACGGCGGGTACCTGCCCTGCGGTATCGCGCCCTGCCCGGATCTGTTCTTCTTCAGCGGGATTTCGCTGGCCGTTTTGAGCCCCGGCACGCGCCCCGCCTTCTGGGAGCTTCTGGAGCAACTGCACGGCGCAGGCACCCGCATCGTATTTGATCCCAACTATCGCCCCAAGCTGTGGAACTCGGCCAAAGAGACCCGTACGGAGTATGCGCGGGCGTTTGAGTACGCACACCTGGCGCTACCGGGTATCGAGGATCTTGAGGTGCTGTACGGGGTAAAAGACTTCAGGGGTGCATGTGACTTCCTGAATGGGTTTGATATTGAGGAGCTGGTCATCAAAGACGGCCCCAACGGCGTCTGCTATCGCGGCCCTCGGGAGCACTTTGAGGAACCGGTTGCACAGGTCGAGCGGGTGGTGGATACCACCGCCGCTGGGGATTCCTTCAATGGCTCCTATCTGGCCTATCGCAGTCAGGGCTTGAGCCCGCGCGACGCCATTGCCCGAGCGGCCAAGGTCGCGGCGCTGGTTATTCAACACAAGGGGGCGCTGGTGGACTCCGAGGTATTTAGCAGTTCCTTGGCCACTCCCGCAAACAGCGAACAATAAATCTGATCGAGAAAACGGAAACCAAACATGAAAAGAAGAAGCTTTCTGAAACTCGGCTCCGGTGCCGCCCTGGCACCAGCCATCTCCCCTTCCCTTGCCGTAGCCATGGCGGCGGCACGCCCGAAACTGGTGGAGACCACACCACTTGGCCGCCTGCCAAATGGCACCCAACACTGGCTCGGCGGCCACCTGTGGGGCAACCGACTACAGGACTGGCATTGCCACAACGGGCGCCTGGAGTGCCTGCAGGGCGACAAAACCTTTGAGGTGCGAACTGCCGCGATCCTGACGCGGGAACTGGCGAACACACACAAACCCGGTCGCATTCGCGCTCGCGTGGGTTTAATGACACCCGATGCCAAGGGTTTCTGCGGCTTCCTGTTGGGTGTTGGCGCCGGCAAACTGGATTACCGGGGGGCGGCGCTGGCACAGCGTGCGGGCGGTACCAATGGCGGTTTTATGGCGGTACTGGATGAAAGCGGCAATCTCGGCTTCCGGGATTTTTCCGACCAGGACAACGGCATGGGATTTACCCGCCTGGAGCGGGAAGGCAGTGTGAGTATCTCGCAAGTCGGCCAGCGGAAAATCCAGCTGGACTGCCATATCGACCCGGTGGAAAACGGCCGCTTTGATGTGCGACTGGTGGCGAGCGATGCACAAAGTGGCGAGGAGTTCGGCTTTGCGGTACGCACCGAGGTGCCGGCAGAACAATTGACCGGCGGCATCATGCTGGTTTCCTCTCCACCTACCGATGCCGCCGGTGCCCGCTGGTGGTTCAGTGATATCGAAACCGGTGGCGACAAGATCACAGCCCATCCGGACCGTAAACTCGGCCCGGTAATGGGCTGTATGCACAGCCTGAACTGCAGCGACAAACAGGCGGTACTGAAACTCTCCGCCCAGTTTATGCCGATTGATCTCGTAGCCAATTCCAACGCGGTTCTGGAATACCGCACAGTGGGCCAACAACAATGGCAGACAGGTGCCGAGCGCCCGATTGAGGATGGTTATGTTGCCGCGTTCCGCATTGCCGGCTGGGACGCCAGTAAAGATCACGAATATCGCGTCCGTTTCGCAGGTAGTGCACAAGCGCTTTACTCTGGAACCATTGCCCGCGATCCAGGCCAGTCTCGCCCGCTCAAGATCGCGCTCTACTCCTGCATCATCCCTACGGCAAAAAGCCTCGACGAGCCAGCCTACTCCAAGCTGATTCCCGAAGAGCGAATCCTCGGCCGCTACACCGAAGACAACATTTTCTTTCCCCACAATACGCTGGTTTCCCATTGCGACACCCACCAACCCGACCTGTATGTATTCGCCGGGGATCAGTACTACGAAACCTACCCCACCCGCTACGGCCGCGATACACCCCAGGCCAAACTGGATACCCTGTACCGCTGGTACCTGTGGTACTGGACCTTCCGTGAATCCGTGCGCAACCGTCCGTCGATTTTGCTGGTGGATGACCACGATGTTCTGCAGGGGAACCTGTGGGGCAACAAGGGCGATGCCACCGGCGGCCCCCGCGAGGAGGATGGTGGTTTCAAGCACGACATCGAGCTGGTGAAAATGGTGTACCGCATTCAAAGCAGCCATACGCCGGACGCTTACGACCCAACGCCTATTCGCCACGGGATCCCGGTGACCTATGCGCACTTTGTTTACGGCGGCACCAGTTTTGCGATGGTCGAGGACCGAAAATTCAAATCCGCGCCCGACTACGAGGCGGACCGGTTGACGGTTACGGGCGAGTTACTGGGCCGCCGGCAGGAGCAATTCCTGCGGGACTGGGCGAGTATGGACCCGGGCCTGCCAAAAATCTGCCTGACGGCCTCTATCTGGGGTTCACCGCAGACGGATGAGGAAGGCAATGGATTGGTTGACTACGACGCGAACTGCTATCCGCCCGATGGCCGCACCCGCGCAGTGAAGCTGGTGGAGGATGCCAAAGCGCTGGTGCTTGCGGGAGACCAGCACCTCGGGCTGGTGGCGCGGCAATACAGTGGCGCTTTTCCAGTGGGCGATGAAAGTACAGGTGCGCTGTTCTTCTCCGGGCCGGCATCGGCGGCGTTCTGGCAACGCTGGTTTGAAGGAATGGGAAAACTCGAAAACGCCATTGGAGACGACCCCAATACGGGACACTTTACCGATCCATTCGGCAACAACATGCGCGTATTGGCGGCAGCGAATCCGAAGATTACCCATGCAGAATTCAGTGATGACAATACGACCTGGGGCAAATTTGTCGCCGACCGCAATCTGAAGAGTGAGGGATACGGGATCGCGGTGGTGGATCACGCAAAAGGCAGGTATCAATTGGAGTGCTGGCCCTGGGATGCAAACCCGGCGCGGGACCGACAGTTTGCCGGGTGGCCGCAGGTGCATCCGATTGAGTCCTCGGAAAGTCCCGATTCCACAGGATAATCCGTTCTTCCCTATCCCGGTGGCGGCGCCGCTACCGGGTACAGCCTCGCAAGACACGCCGTGAACCTATCCATGGGGGCTCTTCTAAAATGTCCCTGTTTTAGAAGGTCTTGCGAGGCTGTACCCGGTATCGCCGCCTTCGCTTGAAGCTTTCGAAACTATCCCAACTTATTTTTTAGAACAATCAACTTCCGCACCTGCCCCAGAGAAACACTCAACCAGTAAGCCGCCTGCAAATATCCTTGTTGATGGAAATGCACAAGCTTATCTCCATCGAGCTTGTGCAGCTTTTCTTCATTGACGGTGTAAAGCCCTTCGTATCGCTTCTGTTCACCACTGGCGAACTGTACGTTGATATGGGCAGGTTCAATCAGATCGTTGTCGGATAATGCTTTGAGGAATGCAGTGGTAGATTCCATGCCCACCATCAACTGGCCCATGAGATCGCTGACCTGTTGCATAAACGGGGTATTATTCCCTTCCTCGTCGAACAGGCGTTCGCCCTCCCCTCCGTTTTCGTGAACCCGTTTACTGGCCAGATCCAGGGTAATCACTGCGCCTTTGTCTTCACCGGCGCCGGCCTGTGGATTTTTATAGCCCACCATAAATGGCTGGCGGCGGACGTGCATGGGGATGTACTGGGCATCCCAGCTGTCATCTTGCAAGTAGAGGTTTTCACCAGGCTCGAAGCCGAGCAGTGCGCACAGGGAGAACTGACCGTTGCTGGGGTCTTTGGTGATACAGACCGGGTATTCGAGCACCAGATTGCGGAGTTCGTTTGCTACCACGGGCACCAAGTGCGTCGCTTCGCCGTATTCGGCACCACGTTTGGTGACGACAGTAAGGTGGCGGTGGCTTTCGTTGTTCAGGGCAACCACGTTGCTATTTGTTGGGTTTGCTTGAGCGCTCATGGTGTTTCTCTCCTTCAAATTCGTTGCAGGCCATGCTGGCATATTTTGTTGATCAGATCCCGGTGCTTGTCCAGCCCCGCGATCATTTGTTGTGTGGCCTTGTGCTTTTGTTGTAACAGTTGCTGCGCCTGTTCTCGGTAGTGTTCGGACAGGCCGAATACATTGGGCTCCGTCTCAAACCCCATACCGTACAGCACATACTGATAGCTGGCAGCGGGGAAGACTTCTACTGCGCGGTCGAAGTCATCGTGCCACGGCGACTGGTAGCGCCACAGGGTAAGCAGCTCTCTCAGGCTGTCCGGCACGGTTGCCGGGTCACAATTGTCAACCCAGAAGCGGCTATCGGTGCGCTTGGTGAGCACATAGTGCAGCTTGAGGAAGTCGATGATGCGATTCCAGCGGTACAGGAAGGTGTCATTGAAGCGGCGTGCCACCACATCCATGGCCGCGCGACTCGCCGGGAATTGTTCGGCAATCATGTTCGCAGAAATTTCCACTAGCACCAACGCCGAGGCCTCCAGTGGTTCGAGGAAACCGGCCGAGAGGCCGATGGCGACACAATTGCGATGCCAGAACTTTTCCCTGTGGCCGGGGACAATCGGGATCTTGCGTACACCTAACGTATCCAGCTCCGCCTCGGTAAGGTGCAGGTAGCGCGCGAGCTCACGGTAGGCCCCGGCTTCATCGGTGTGCGCGCTGGAAAACACGTGCCCTACCCCACGACGATTCTGCAATCCGATATCCCACACCCAACCAGCACTCTGGGCGGTAGAGATGGTGTGGGTGGCGATGGGACTGTCTTCGTGCTCGTAAGGGATCTGCACCGCGAGCGCGTTATCGATAAACAAGGTGTCCTTACAGGAGCGGAAAGGCACATTGTAGTGGTCACCCAGTAACCGGGAACGGAAACCGCTGCAGTCGATAAACAGATCGCCGGGAATGTCACCAGCCATTTCCGTTTTCAGAGCAGTAATATCACCGTTGTTTGACTCCTCAATGCCTGTTACATCGGCGAAGACATGGCGAACATCCAGATTTTCTATGCAGTGCTTTTGCAGGAAACCGGAGAACTTTCCCGCATCCAGATGATAGGCATAGTTGGCAACTGCGGCGTACTCCGGGGTGCCGATCTGTTTGGGCGCCCGGTTGTGCTCGCACAGGGCCTCCTGAGGGCAAACAGCGTCCGAGAAGGATTGGACTCGCTCTTCATTGAGCCAGTAAGGAGCCAGATTAAACTGATTGAAATTCTCCGGCAGTACCAGCGGATGGTAATAGAAATCGTCATCTGCACCGGTTACCCAGCGCGCGAACTTCGCGCCCTGCTTAAATCCAACATTACACTCGCGAATGAAGTCGGCTTCGCGGACACCCATTTTCTTCAGGGTCGCGCGCATAGTGGGCCAGGTACCCTCGCCGACGCCAATGGTTGGGACATTCGGGGACTCCACCAGAGTGACACTAACCGGGTGGGCCTGGTCGTTTTTAAAGCGTGCGGCAAGTGTGCCCGCAGTAATCCAGCCTGCGGTACCACCACCAAGAATCACAACCGATTTTACTGGATCAGACATACCTGACCTCTATTTTTTATATATTCTGAAACGCAATGTTTTAAAACAAGGAGGGCCACCATAAATATGGCAGCCCTCCCTGGTACTACATCGACAATACAATCCCTACTTAAAACTTGGCGCGTACGCCGATGTTATAGCGGGCTCCGTATTGTTGAGCACTCACGAGCTGGTTGGCGAAACGGCCGTGGCGACGGATAGTCTCCTCGGTGATGTTTAGGCCTTCCACAAAGACGGAAATGTCTTCCGTTACCGCATAGCTGGCATTCAGGTCCCACTGGCCATAGGCTTCGGTAAACACCGGCTGACCGCCAATCTGGGATTGACGCGTGTCCAGCAGGAAGTCATCGCGCCAGTTGTAGGCCAGACGAGCCTGCAAGGCATCTTTCTCATAGAAGCCAATCAGGTTGGCAGAATCGCTCATGCCGGTCAGTGCCACCGAGTTTTGGTTGTCGAATACATCGTATTCAACATCGCCATCCACTAAAGTGAAGTTTGCGATGGCCCCGAAGCCAGAGTCGCCGAACATATGCTGAACAGCCACTTCCCAACCGTAAACCTCGGCCTCTTCAAGGTTGCCTGGCGTTGCAACGCTCCAGGTAATCACCGGGTCACTGGCGGTGTTTAGACAAGCGGTGTTGGCGCCGGTGGAGTCCGGGCAACCTGGGCGCGGATTAGCGCTTGGGTCGGTAATCGGGTTGCCGTCAACATCGTAAATTACCCGCTCTTCCGTTGTAGCACCGATAAAGTTCTCAACGTACTTCTTGAAGTAACCGACAGATGCGTAGCTACCTTCTCCGTAGTAGTACTCGACAGAGAGATCGAAGTTGTCTGAGGTGATCGGCAGCAGTCCCGGATTACCCTGAGAGGCATTGAATGGACCACCCGGACGGGATACATCCAGTGAAGTGGACGGGAACATCGCCGAAATATCCGCACGGCTCAGGGTGCGGCTATACGAAGCACGCGCGACCAAGTCTTCATTCAGATCAATGCTGGCATCCACATTTGGCAGGAAGCGGGTGTAGGCCCCGTCGAGGGTGTCGGCACTCGGCATGTCATCATTAACTTCACGTAACTCTTCCACATGCCAGTAACTCAGGCCAACAATACCGTTCTGGATAGAGGTGCCCGACACATCCGTATCTTCAAAGCGCAGGCCGGTATTCAAGCGTACCGGGTAGCTATTGAATTCGGTTTCGAAATCCAGTGCCACAAAAGCGGCCAGGGTTTCCTCACTCACTTTGTCGAAAGTCGGCGTGGCTTCGTAGTAGTCTCCGTTGGCTCTCACGGCATCGATAAAATCGGACGCTTCATAGTCTGCCAGCAAGGGGAACAGGCCACTGTTATTGCCCATTTGATCGCCGAAATCACCGCGATTTTCGAAGCCAATGCCGAGTGCCGCGAGGTCACCCAGATCGACAAAGGCAAAGGAGCCACTTTCAAATACGTCTACCTGGTAGTCGGTAGTCGCAACGCCAAAGCGGATGGCTTTCAGTGCACCATCGTCGATATTTTCCCAAGTACCACTCAGCTGGAATTGCTGGATGCTGTTCTCAATCTCGTAGCCCCGTTCCTGGAACAGGTCAGACACGATATTTTGCGGCGCGAAAGCACCACCTGCGAGAGCGGAATCGTCAAAACTGATGCCCGGCAGGCCGCTGCTGCTGGAGAAATCTGCGACCACATCCACCATTTTGCCCGGGTTTTTGGTATTGGCAATGGTCTCTGCGGGAAGACCGCCTGGCTGGGAATGGGAAGTGGAGTCATGGAAGTCCAGGGCAAAGCTCAGACTGTCCGTCGCTTCCCATTCCACATTGAGGCCAACCGAGTCATTCTCGGTTACGAACTGGTAGTCCCAAGCCCAGAAGTTCAGCTCATCATTCTGCACACTGGGATTGATCACGGTGCCGTTACTGTCGGCCACACCACTCGACGTATCGAACCACACGCTGGTTCGGTTCATGGAGATCTGCTCGTCGTAACGAGACGCGGTGTAATCCAGGGTCGCGGTTACATTTTCCACCGGCGCAAATTGCACCACCAGCTGGCCATTCTGGCGCTCGCGCTGATGGTCGGATACATTTACATCAAAGGTCCAGGGTGCCCAGTAGGTGCCCTCCGGGTTTTTGTTGCGATCGATGGCCGATGTGTCTGCAGTACCGTAGTTCGGTACCCACGCCTGGGTGCCCACGCCTTCGCTGCGGCTGTCACGCTCGGCATGAGAAACAGCCAGCAACACGCCGAGTTTGTCCTCGAAGAAAGTACCACTCACCATACTGGCAAATTCGGGCGTGACGGTGTCTCCCTTTTCAACACTGGTATCCACGACGCCTTTCACACTTGCGCTGGCAACGAATCCGTCGTGGTCAAACGGGCGTGCCGTTTTGATATTAATGGTGGATCCGATACCACCGGAATACACATCCGCCTTACCGGTTTTGTAAACCTCAACGCCACTTACACTCTCCGCAGAAATTTCGGCGAATTTGAAGCTACGGGTAATACCTTCCGACTGCAGTGCAGAGGAGTTCGGCATCTGGCGACCGTTCAGGGTCACCAGATTGTAGTTGGGACCAAAGCCGCGCACGGTAACTTTGTTACCTTCGTTATTGCTGCGGTCAATGGACACGCCGGTGATCCGCTGCAGAGATTCTGCGAGGTTGGTATCTGGGAACTTGCCAATGTCTTCCGCAGAAATCGCGTCTACCACACCGGAGGAATCACGCTTGATATCCATAGCATTGGTCAGGGACTGGCGAATGCCCGTCACGGAGACTTCTTCCAATGTGCTACTGCCGGCTTCTTGGGCAAAAGCGCTCGCAGAAGCGGCGGTAATCACTGCGGCGGACAAGGCGCTCAGGGTAAAGCGCTTGTTATAGATAGGCATGGATGCTCTCTCTCCATCTGTAGGCTCGATGCTCAGACTGCACACCAAAGCGGTGACCAAGATTCGAGCGTTTTTCATTATTGAGTTGAACCTTACTGAACAGCCCAGCACAGTGGTTATTTATTGCCCACCCACGCCAGCCTGCAATCGCCATCCTGTGCGCCGCCTCGAGCAATGTCAATAGTTAATTGTTGACAATAGGGGTGCGCGTCGCCCCCCTCTCAGGCTCGAATCCTATACTCTGAGGCAAACACGGGTTAAAACTGGCAGAACTACCAATGACAAGACGTTTTCTAGGACTGTGGCTGACATTGTTTGCGGGGTATGTAATGGCGACAGAGGAACCGCAATACACGGTGACTGAGAAGGCTGAACCGTTCGAGCTGCGCACCTACCAGCCACGCATCGTGGCGGAGGTGGTGGTGAGCGGCACCATGGACGAGGCGTCGGGCAAGGGATTTCGCCTGCTGGCAAACTACATCTTTGGCAATAACACGGCGCGCAGTGGCGGCAGCCAGAAGATTGATATGACCGCGCCGGTGGGTATGGAGCCACAGTCAGAAAAGATCAGCATGACGGCACCGGTCAGCATGCAGGAGAGCGACGGCCGCTGGCGTGTTTCGTTCGTCATGCCCAGCAGTTACACCATGGATTCCCTGCCCCGCCCGAATAATGCCGCGGTTTCCATTCGCGAGATTCCCGAAACCCACTACGCGGTCATCCGCTTCTCCGGACTGACGGGCGCGAAACGGGTTGCAGAAAAAACGGCAGACTTGCAGGCATGGCTGCAGCAAAAGGGGCTAAACGCAACCGGCGCACCAGAGATGGCCCGTTACAACCCGCCGTGGACACTGCCGTTCTTGCGCAGAAATGAAATCATGGTGCAATATCAGCCGCAGTAGCGCCAAGCCTCCATCCCGGCACATTCGTCAGGCGCGTTACACCCCATAACGACTAGATAATAATGGAGCGGGAATGCCTGAAAAAACATGGGACGATTACGCCGAGAGCTGGGACAGCAATAACGCGGTGATCGACTATGCGAACCATGCCTTCGAGTCCCTCGCACCGGTGCTGGCAGCGATCGGTGATGGAACGGCCCGAGTACTGGATTTTGGTTGCGGCACCGGACTGTTGACGGAGAAACTCTCACCGCGAGTCGGCCGTATCGTTGCGCTCGACCCCTCCGAGAAGATGATCTCGGTGCTGGAAGGCAAACAGCTGGGTAACATTGAGACGATTCAATCAATGCTATCGCCAGACCTCATCAGCATCGATTCGCGATTGCACAATCGGTTCGACCTGATTGTTGCCTCTTCCGCGCTCGCCTTTGTGCCGGACTACCCGCACACCGTCCACTTGCTGGCGTCCCTGCTCAAGGACAATGGCTACCTGGTGCAATGGGACTGGCTACTGGAAGATGGGGGCACGGGCCCAGGGTTTACCGAAGCACAGCTGCACACCGCCTTTGAGCAAGCGCAACTCACCGACATTCAGGTAACCCGGCCTTTCAGTATGCAAATGGAAGGCACTCGTCTGCCGGTGGTGATGGCTGTGGGCAGAAACCGTCGCTGAAGTGCGGCCGGGCCATAATAAAACCCCCTGCTCCCGGCCGAACAATCAACCAAATAATCTGCGCAACCAGAGTGGCCCAAAACCGGTTTTTTGCACTTGGCCACCCACATCGCCCTGCTGCTGAAACAGTGCGACCAGGGCCTCCGCTTCCTCTTCCTGAAACTTGAGCGGCTCAAAGCGCTGGTAACTGCGCGCGCGGATAAACTGTCGCACTGCCTCTTCCGCGGGCACGTATTTCATCGACCAGTCGGCAAACAGGCGTTTGGGCACCGTTTTCAGTGAAAGGATAGTCACCTCACTGTGGCGGGAATCCGCGGTAATGCGCTGGTAGGTCCGGTTTACGGCGACGCGATCGCCCTCCAGCGCCTGAAAGAAGTAACCATCGCCAAAATACAACACCCCACCAATATTGGCTTCGGTATTGTTTTTTCGGCTTTGCATCAGGATGCGCCCCACCGATGGCTCAACCCCCTGCTGAACCGGCGCGGGCGCAAACGCGGCGCGGCTGGCGTACACCAGTCGAATCAATTCACTCATATCAATACGTCACTGCAGCTGTAGTTACTCGCAATGAGTACGCACCAATCCATCCGTTGGATCAGTGGCGCCGCCTATCCATACAAACTTGACCTGCTACAGGCTTAGCCTGCCGCGCTCACCTCTGCGCCGGAGGATGGCACCTGCGGTGCCTCCGGGGCAATCAGACTCACGACCTGCCAATCCGCACCGAGTTCAAACTCATGGGAAACGGTATTGATATGGATCTTGCCACGTGGATCGACCGCATACAGGCGCGTTGCGCGGTTGCCATAGGTTTCTTTGTAATCGTCAATGGTGAATTCATCGGTCAGGCGCGTCGTGCGGATGGTTGCGCCCTTGGCTACCAGGCTCGCGAGGCGGCCGTAGGTGGCGTTTTCGGAGAATAGCTCCAGCTTTTTCGCATACTCCTCCGATACTTTATGGCTGGCCCTGCCCTCCTGCGCACTGTCGCTTAACCCGAGCACGGAGCCATCCCCCAGCACATGCTCAAAGTGATACGCCACCAGCGGGTTCAGTTGGCGGTAAGGCGAGAGCACGAGTACCTTGCCGGTGCTGGACAAGTCCATAGTCAGGCTGGCGTGTTCCGAGATGGGGTTGCCGTAATAGGTCGGGATGTTTGCCATGCGCGCCTCACGGATGGCATCCCAGTTGGTGTCGGCAATACGGACCGGCACGCCCTTATCCATCAGGTCTTTCGCCAGCAGGCGGGCGAACCTGCCACCACCGAAAATCAGAAATCCATTCGGGTAAGGCGCCCGCACGTCCAGCAATTTTGCGACGGTTTTCGACGTCAGGCTCTGGATCACCACGGTAGCAATGATGACGAGAAACACCATCGGCACCAGTAATTCCGACTTGGGCAAACCAAAGGATTCCATCTTCAGGGCGAACAGCGCAGAAACTGCAGCGGCCACGATGCCCCGCGGGGCAATCCAGCTCAACATGGCCAGCTCACGCCAGTTAAGCCCCGAGCCCGGCGCCGACAGAAACACCGAGAGCGGGCGGGCGATGTACAAGATGGCACCCAGGACCAACAGCGCTCCCCACCCCAACTGGGCGAGGGTGAACAACTCCAGCCGCGCAGCCAGTAATATGAACAGGGCCGAAATCAGCAGGACGCTGAGGGTTTCCTTGAACTCGAGAATATCGTCGACGTCGAGGCCTTTCATGTTGGCCATCCAGATGCCCATCACAGTGACCGTGAGCAGACCGGATTCGTGGGCCATCAAGTCGGAGGCCGCGTAAGCACCAAGCATCAAAGTGAGCACGGCGGTATTGCGCAGGTAGTGTGGCACCCAGTTATTGCGCAACAGGGTGCCGAGGAAATGCCCCATCATGGCACCGAGGCCAAAGCCGATGAGCACCACCTTCAGCAGCAGGATCAGCGAATGCTCAAACGGATTTTGTGCAGCGACGATATATTCGTAGACCAACACTGCCAGCAGTGCGCCGATAGGGTCAATGACGATGCCTTCCCAACGCAGTATGTTGGAGATCCGCGCATTCGGACGCACGGTGCGCAACATCGGCACGATGACCGTAGGCCCGGTCACCGTAACAATGGCACCAAACAAGGCGGCCAGTTGCAGGGGCATACCAAGCACGTAATAGGCGGCCGGGGTGGCGATCAACCAGGTAACCAGGGCACCCAAAGTACACAGATTGCGCACCATGCTGCCGTGCCCGGCGAGATCGGATAGCTTGAGGGTAAGCGCACCCTCGAACAGGATGATGGCCACGGCCAGCGAAACCAGTGGGAACAGTAAATCGCCGAACAGCGCATCCGGATCGAGAACCCCGGTGATGGGCCCCAGCAGCAGCCCTGCCAACAACAGGGGCAGGATCGCCGGCAGCCGGAGCTTGAAGGCCGCAAACTGGCACGCAATCGAGACGATCCCAACCATGACCAGAACTGCCATGGGATTCGAGAGGAAGGGTTCCATAAAAGATCTTTACCAATTGCGTTGGGGTCGGGGTTGGGTTGGTGTGCAGGCGGCCAGCTCGGGCAGCGTATCGCACAGCACACCCTCAATAAGAATACCAGAGTATCAACGTGCGCCATGGCGCCGCACTTCCCCGCGGTTCACTCGACCGCCAGGACATCACAAAGGTCAAACACCCGGTTAAAAAACACGTAAAATGGTCACTCTAGTCCTCCTCAAGATAGCGAGCTGAACCATGAGTACCGACGACCTGAAAGCAATCCTCGACCTGGACTGTGAAGCCCGCTACGAATACTTCCTGGACCTGGTGGGTGAGGAGCGCGAGATATGGATCCTGATCAACCGGGATGAGCACTTCCTCAAGTTGCACTCGGAGGACCAGGGCGGCTTTGAATACCTGCCGATCTGGCCCAGCACCGAGTTTGCCGAGGCGTTTGCCACGGAGGATAGCGAGCTGCAACCGCGCAGCGTTCCCCTGCCCCAGTTTCTGAACCGCTGGCTTCCGGGGCTGGAAAAAGACGGCATCGACATCGGTGTTTTCCCCGGCTCGGATGAAAGCGTGTGGATTACCGGGCCCAACGATCTCGGAAACGACCTGAGAGAGGAACTGAACCGCTTCTGATCGCGCGGGAGACTTGCGCCAAGCTGCGGC
This sequence comes from Microbulbifer sp. Q7, assembly GCF_001639145.1. NCBI lineage: Bacteria > Pseudomonadati > Pseudomonadota > Gammaproteobacteria > Cellvibrionales > Microbulbiferaceae > Microbulbifer > Microbulbifer sp. Q7. Next base: position 1,681,365 of record NZ_LROY01000002.1, read on the forward strand.
GTGGTGCGCGATTCTGGTTTTGCCTATCGATTGTTATCTATCCGGCGACCAGCTCGGCTCTCTTGTCACCGACCAGCTGGCCGGATCTCTGGCAATAGAAGTGGTACTGGTTGCGGCCGTGGTTTTTTGCCATATACAGGGCAGTATCCGCATTTTCGATCAGGCTCTCCGGCTTGGCTGGAAACTCCCCTTGCACAGTCGTTCCCCCAATGCTGACCGTCACCAGCTCGCCGCCATCCACCCGGCCCGCGTGGGGAATAGCGCTCTCGCGAATCGCCCGCTGAATCCGCTCCACCACATTGTTGAGCCCGGCCATATCGGTGTTCGGCAACAGCAGTGCAAACTCTTCCCCCCCGTAGCGGGCAATCAGCTCCCCACTACGCCGGAGACACCCGGCAATGGCATCACTCACCAACCGCAGACAATGATCACCAGATACATGCCCATAATGATCGTTATAGGCCTTGAAGTGATCGATATCCAGCAGCAAGAGAGACAATGGCTGGTCATGGCGAGCAGCCCGGTCCAGCTCTTTTTGCAGGGCCTCATCAAAATGGCGCCGATTGGCGAGCCCGGTCAGGCCATCCAGCTGCGACAGCGCTCGCAACTGAATATTCAATTCAATCGCACGCACAATAGACCGGTATACCGGCGCCGATGCGAGCAAGATCACCGCGCCGTATAGAAACAATGCCGCGGCCAGGATCCGTGCGCGATCGCCACCGTCGAGGAGCAAAAGCAATATGCCAGGCACCACCACCGGCATAAAAAACGAGAGCAGTGTTTTCGGGTGCGAAGCATATCCCACCACTGCACAGGCACTCAGTCCCATCACCCACAGGCACACCACAGACAGGAAGAATGGATCCCCGGCGGGGACAAATGCTACCCAGGCCATGCCGTACAGGCTTCCCTGCAGCGCCGCCATCACTGCAAAGTAGAGACCCCAGCGTTCACACTGGGCAATATCGTTTTCATGCCGTCGATAGCGGAAATACAGCGGCACCCGAGCGATAGAAACGGCCGTGAGTAGCGTCAGCCACAGCAGCAGTAATAGAGAAGAGGCCACATCCCAGAAGCTCGCAACCAGCAGAGTACCGGCAATCGGGTGGCTTATCGCAAGTGTCCACGTGTGCTGGTACACGTTGGCTATTTTTTGGGCTTGCACCTGTTGCCGAAGGCTGGGCTTTTGTGCGGTCATCATTGGCTATTTTTGTAGAGCTGGGCACGAATTGTCGTGATCTTGCTGGTTTAGTTCAAGTTTTGTGTTTGTGGGAGCGCGCAGCAAACAGGGTATCCCGCTCGCGCAAGCCGTCAGCGAAAACCACTGAGCCCGATTTGCCCGGCCAACAAGGGCATCGCCCAGGGCAGCCAAATCCACTAAGATTGCCGATGCAAACACCCGGCCATGGGGAAAACTCCATGATCCGCGATCGCGCTTTCCCTTGCTTCCAGCCGCTGGCCGTAAGTCATAAACGCGCCGTTTCACTGAGTGACCCAGGTTAAACAGGTATAAAAATTGTCCAGCACCGGAATAATAAATCCGAGCCTAATGCTACTTTTTACCCCGCTCTATCTCTGGGCCAGCGTCCAGTCTGCCATCATGAGCCAGTTGATTCTGGTGGTGAACCGCTGCACCGCAAATATCTTTCTGGCGATGTTTTTCCTGTTCACGGGAGTGAATGCCGCCTTTCAATACCTGCTGGTATTCACAGACTTCCGGCTCACGCATCCGGAGTATGTCTTTGTCTCAGATGTCATTGGGCTGTGCTACGGACCGGTATTGTATCTGTACTATCGCTATTTATTGGTAGAGAAGTTTAATGCGCGCGACCTCCTCCACTTCGTACCTGCAGCGCTCTTTCTTGCCTATTTTTTCCTGTACGAAGTCCTTTGGGCGGGCCCCTTTCAGTACGAAAACTATATTGACCAGCCGCAACATGTCGCCGTGTTGTGCGCCATTATGTTATCGAATTTCGTTTACCTTACCCTGTGTATTTTCTCCATTCGACAGCGCAAAAGTGGACGAGGCAACCACGAATTCCATTTGATCACACTGCTGGAATTTTTAATTGGCGCTTTGCTGCTAAAAAGTGTGTTCAACGTTTTTGTGTTTGGATTTCACTCCATCCTGGGCACCGACATCATGGACATGGTGCGCACCATCAAGGATATGGTTTTTATTGGTACGAACCTGGTCATCATCACCGGCGCACAGATTTTCTTTCTCCGCTACCCGGAAGTGCTGAACAGAGACTGGTTCGAGCGCGATACCCAGCAAGCAGACACCTCTGACTCGCTGCCGCAGCAGAAATCCCCACCAGCAGTAACTCCGGTGTCTCCACCGGCTGAGCGACATACCACCACGCCCGCTGCCGCCGAGCGGGACACCCCCACCGCCGCCTCCGGGAACGAACCGCCTCCCCCCCCGCCGCGATCGCCTGTGCCGGATGAACAGGCGCGGGCGTGTATCGAGAGACTCAACCGGCTGGTGGACGACAAGCGTATGTTCCTAAACGCGGAGCTCACAGAAAAAGACCTGGCCGAAGCACTGGAGGTCCCCTCATATTACTTATCCAAGGTGCTGAACCAGCACCTGGGCAAACGGTTTAACGAGTATATTAATGAACGCCGTGTCGCTGAGGCGCAGCGCCTGCTTACGGCAAAAGAATCGGCCAATCGCACCATGTTTGCGATTTCGCTGGACTCCGGTTTCAAGTCAGAGTCGGTTTTTTACACCAACTTCAAGAAATTCAGCGGCTGCACGCCCCGCGTGTACAAACTCCGCCACCAGGCGACAAAGAGCTGAGCAAGCGCCCCCCAAAGGGGCGCGATCCACCCGCTCAATCGGCTGAAGCCCTTCAAATCCCCTCCCCGCGATACCTCACCGCTCTTGGCGGACCCGCTGCACAAAAATGGCAGTGTGGCGCAAATATTCGCCAATCATGCCCGACTTTGACTCATGTTGAGTTGATTGTGATTGCTTTTGAAATATACTGATTGCCGCAGTACCGGTCACCCGATGCTGTCTGCTGCCCGCTGTTTCGGTAGCCGTGCCAGAAGTGGATGACCACTCGGGGGCCGAACGCCGGCCCGCACACTTACAAAAACAATAAGTAGGCGATCATGAGAAAACTTCTATTGGGCAGCATAGCCATGCTATGCCTGCAGCCGAGTTTCGCCCAACAGCACTGGGAGCCGTTAAATCCCGGTGCGGGCGGTCAAGTCCAGGACGTAGTAGCCGACCCCAACCAGGCCAATGTGGTGTATATGGCCTCGGATATGGAAGGTGTTTATAAAAGCACCGACAATGGCGAGCACTGGCATATCACTGGCCACCTGGTGAACAACCGGGTGTTTTCGGTAACCGTAAAACCGGGTAATTCCAACGAGGTGTTCGTGGGCACCCTGTACGGTCTGCACACCTCCAGCGACGCTGGCAGCAGCTACCGGCTGGTGCCGGAAACCGAAAACCACTCCATCGGCGCCGTGTCGTTCAAGCCGGACAACCCGAACCACGTCATCGCAGCACCTGGCTGGCGCGACGATGACGACTTCATCGGCAAATTTGGTGAATCCAATACGGGCCCCGGCACCATCTTCCTGTCACAAAATGGCGGCGCCAGCTGGCAAGAAATCACCTTCAGCAGTGACACGGCGCGGGACCGCAATATCTACACCGTCAGTTTCGATACCAGCAACCCGCAGGTTGTGTACCTGGGCTCAAACAAGGGTGTATTCAAGAGTACCGATGCGGGCTTCAACTGGACCCGCCTGCCAGATCCGGCGGGCGATCGCCCACGCAATCGCGGTGTGGCAGTGAGCCCCGACGGCAAGGTGCTCTACGCGAGCTACTCCACCGATGTGGCTGACGTACGCTACAACAGCAACTGGCTGCTGTATGCCACACGCACTGATAGCGTCAACTGGCAGCAGGTCACCGGAGGCCTTGAAGGCAACCGTCGTTACTGGTACCCGGAAGTAGACCCGCGCTCGACCGGTGACAGCCACAAGGTACTTCTCGGCGCGGTAAAAGACCGCTTTGGCGTATACGAGGGCACCTTTAACTGGGGCGCTTCCGGTACTCTGGATCAGTATTACTGGCAGAAAATCTGGAACAATTACGACGGCAGCTACGACATCGGCTGGGACTATGCCAACCCGCCCAATGCACGCTTTGCCCACTACACGCCGGCCACCGGCGGCTGGGAACGGGGCGTTTGGTCCACCACCAACCAGACCATGTTCTATGCCAGTCATAATGCGGGTGACAACAGCTACACCTGGTACAACAAGTACTCCACCCCGAATAACAATATTCAGGTGTGGTGGTACGACACCGCCTGGCCGACCTATGCCGGCAAGGGCACCGAAAGTACTTATACCTACGATGTGGCCGTACACGATAACTATGTGATTCAGGGCCAGGCAGACAACGGGCTGGTAGAGAGCTGGGATGGCGGTATCTCCTGGAGCAATATGCAGCACCGTCGCCCCGGAGGACTCAACCTTTCCGATGTGCAGGCGGTCGATATTGCCGATGCGTGGGGCACCCCCACGGCGGTTGCCCAGGCCACCTCCGGTTACGGCGGCGGCGCGCAGAACGGTCGCTTGTGGGCGAAAAAGCTCGTCAATCACGACCCCACGGATCAGTGGGTGGAACTTGCCGGTGGCCCATCTGAAAAAGCCGGTCTGCCCAAAGGCGTGCTGCGCGATGTTGCGGTTTCCCCGGTGAACCCGGCCAAGGTGTTTATGTTCTCCTCCAACTACGGCCTGTATATGGTGGAAGACATTGGCCGCGCGCTGGACTATCACGCCCGTGGTGAAGAGCTTCCGGTCACCCTGATTTATGAAGGCCTGAGCAACGCCGACGCGCGCAGCGCCCGCACCATTGCCCCCCACCCCACCAATGAAGACGTCGTGTTCTTCAGCTCCACCGGTGGTACCCAGGGCGTGTGGCGCGGCGAGAAACAGGCCGATGGCACCTGGGCGTTTGAGCAAAAAGTCACGACTTCCGGCTGGGATCACGAAGTCCACGCCTGGGAGCACAACGGCACCGTCTACCTGATGAACTTTGCCAAAGGTGGTGGCCCCGGCCTCAGCGACGGCAACAACTGGCAGGTACTGCTCTCCACCGACGAGGGCGAAACCTGGAGCAAAGCATTTACCCCGGCCGACGCCATGAACATTCGCCCCACCTCTAATCTGGTGTGGTGGGACGCGGTCGGTGATCGCTTCGGCTTCGCTGGTAAAGGCGGCTCCGCGGCCTATGCCGACAAGATGCTGGTGAGTTATTACGACCACTCGCTACAGGTTGGCTACGGCGTATTTCTCGGCACCATCCAGAGCAATGGCTCCGTAACCTGGGAAGACATCACCGGCGATATGCACTTCTCCGGCATGACCGGGTCGCGCTTTATCGAAACCGACGGCATGATGCGGATCTATTCCGCGACGCCCGGTGCCGGTCTGTGGCGCACCGATATGCCCACGCTGCCGCTGCCGGCAAAGCCGTTCAGCGCCCCCTCTGCACCGTCCTCGCTGGGAGGTAGTCTCGATGCACCAACCAACACCATCAACCTGAACTGGAGCGACTCCGCCAACAACGAACAGGGCTTCCGTATCGAGCGCAGTACCAGCGGCGGCAGCTTTGTGACCGTTGGCCAGGTAGGCCCCAACACCACCTCCTATACCGACTTCGACCTCGCCGGTTATACGGATTACACCTACCGGGTGTATGCGTTCAACGATGTGGGCGAGTCCGGCTATTCCAACAGCAGCACCACCACCTCCGGTGAACCGGTTATTCCGCCGGTACCCTGTGAGCCGGTGAACCTGACTCCGGACGGCCACTTTAGCGGCGGCATGGGCGGCTGGAACCTGTACGTCAACACCGGTGCCAGTGCGGTGGCCTCTGGCGCAACGGGCGTGGAATCCGGGTTTGGCGAAGGCGATTCCCTGCACGTGGCTATCAGTCAGGCCAGCAACACCAACGATGTGCAGCTGCAACGCGGCTTCGGAAAACTGGAGCCGGGCAAGAAGTACGCGCTGATGTTCACCGCAAAATCGGCCGCTGCGCGCAGCATCGAGGTGAAAATCCACCAGGCCAGCAGCCCGTGGTGGAACATCAAAAATGCAGACGTTTTGCAGCTCACCACCAGTCCGCAAACCTTTACCCTGCTCTACGAGCCGGATGTGGACTTCGGCAACCTGAATCTGGGTATATTCCTCGGTGGTGACAACGCGGATGTGTGGGTCGACGAGGTCAGCCTGCAACAGTACTGCGATGAACCCGGAAGCGGCAGCAGCAGCGGCGGCAGTTCCAGCAGCAGCTCCAGTTCCAGTTCCAGTTCCAGTTCCAGTTCCAGTTCCAGTTCCAGTTCCAGTTCCAGCAGTAGCTCCAGCAGTAGCTCCAGTAGTTCAAGCAGTAGTTCAAGCAGTAGTTCAAGCAGCAGTGGCGGTGGCTCATCCAGCAGCAGCTCGAGCAGCAGCGGCGGCAGTACCTCCAGCAGCAGTGGTGGTGGCAGTGGTAGCTGGGGCCCGCCCGCAACCATTAACGTGGACGTGCTCTCCGCGACCTCTGCACGCATCAGCTGGAGCACCGTTACCGACGCCGTAACCTATGATGTGCAGCGCCAGATCGCCGGTGATTCCGTGTGGCGCAAAGCCGAGTACGACGTTGCCGGCACCTCTGTGGTGTTGAGTGGTCTGGACGAAGGAGGTACTTACAGCTTCCGCGTGAAATCCCGCAACGCAGCGGGCCAGGCAACCACCTGGACCACCTCCGGACAGTACACCCTGAGTGACGCCATCACGCTGGAAGCACCACAAAACCTGAGTGCCTCCGCGCAATCTTCCAGTTCGATCGCGCTGGTTTGGGACGCCGTGGTCAATGGGGAAAGCTACGAGGTGCAACGTCGTACCGCAGGTGGCAGCTGGGCAACCATCGCGACCCCGGCCGGTACAGCGGCAACCGACTCCGGTCTCTCAGCAGAAACCACCTACGAGTATCAGGTGCGCGCCATCAATGGCAGCGTGCAGTCCGAGTGGTCGTCGTTGGCTTCCGCCACCACGCAGGCGGAAGCCAGTGGTGTGTTCGGGCCACCCACCGGCCTGGTGGTGGAAGTGCTGTCCAGCACTTCGGTGCGACTCAGCTGGAACCCGGTAGTGGATGCCGTCACTTACGACGCGCAGAAACAACTGCAAGGCGACATCTGGCGCAAAGGTGAGTACGACATCACCGGCACCAGTGTGGTACTGGACGGACTGACCGCGGGAGAAACCTACACCTTCCGCGTCAAGTCCCGCAACGCCAGTGGCTCCGCGACCACCTGGACCACCTCCACCACTATTGTGGTGGATGGCGGCCAGGCCCAGGTCACCGAGCAGCCTGCCACCAACAACGAAGGAGAGCAGCCCGCAAGGGCTGCTGTTTCCCTCACCTTTTCTTCACATGCCTTCCTCGCGGAAGGCATTTCCCTGGGCGGCACACTGCACAATGTTGCCGTGAGCCTCGACCAGGCCAGCTATGGTGCCGGTAGCGGCCACAAGGCCTACATCAAGCCCGAAGACTACAAACTGCAGATCACACCGCAGCTTGCCAGCGGCAAAGTCACCTGCCCCGGTATCGACGGCCCGGGCCTGAAAGGTTTTGACGGCGCTGACGCAATCAATGGTGTGCAATGCCAGTGGAAATCGGCACCCGGCGGCAATGCGGAAATCGTGCCCTTCACCCTCGCCCTGACCGCATCCGGTGGTGATGCCTCACCCTACTTCAAGGGGGTCAATGAAGACGGCAAAACCCTGCGCGGCACTGTTGCCCCGGTGGACAGCACCGGCGCGCCTACCGGTGAGAACTTTGCCCTTAGCCTGACACTCGACCAGCTTTCCTACCGCAACGGCAGCAGCCACAAAGCCTGGCTGAAAGCCGAGTACGCCGGCCACAAGCTCGACACCAGTGCGCTGGACAACGGTGTGCGTATCGTCAGCTGCAACCACGGCATGACCACCCATCAGGTCGACGGCATTTACGGCCAGAAGCCCGTGGTGACCTGCCAGTGGAAACGCGGCAATGGCGATCAGCCCGCCTGGAATCAGGGCAGTGTTGAGCTGCTATAAACCACGCTGAAACTTGCTGCGCGCATCATCCGAATAGAAAAGCAGACAAAATAAAAACAGGTGATCATGAGAAACCTACTGATCGGTGGCATAGCCCTGCTATGCCTTCAGCCCACCCATGCCCAGCAACACTGGGAACCACTCAATCCCGGTGCCGGCGGCCAGATTCAGGACGTTGTTGCAGACCCCAACCAGGCCAATACCGTGTACCTGGCATCGGATATGGAGGGGGTTTACAAAAGCACAGACAACGGCGAGAGCTGGCATATAACCGGCCAACTGGTGAACAACCGCGTCTACGCGGTAGCCGTGGAACCGGGCGATGCCAACTCCGTTTTTGTCGGAACTCTTTATGGGCTCCACCGATCAAGTGACGGAGGCAACAGTTACCAGTTAGTGCCGGAAACGGAAAACCGCTCCATCGGCGCCATCGCTTTTAAACCCGATGACACCAACCATGTGATCGCGGCACCGGGCTGGCGTGATGACGATGATTTTATCGACACGTTTGGGGAATCAAACACTGGTAGCGGCGCTATTTTTCTTTCGCAAGACGGAGGTGACAGCTGGCAGGAAATCACCTTTGACAGTAATACCACTACCGATCGCAATATCTACACGGTCAATTTCGACCCCAGCAATCCTCAGGTGGTTTACCTGGGATCCAATAAAGGGGTATTCAAAAGCAGCGACGCCGGTTTCAACTGGACCCGCGTTGCCGACCCGGCGACAGATCGCCCACGCAACCGTGGTGTGGCACTGAGCCCCGACGGCAAGGTGCTGTATGCCAGCTACTCCACCGATGATGCCCAGAATGGTAACTGGCTACTCTACGCCACCCGCACTGACTCGATTGACTGGCAGCCCATCAGCGAAGGACTCGCGGAAAACAAGCGCTACTGGTATCCGGAAGTGGACCCCCGCTCAACCGGGGATAGCCATAAAGTCCTTCTGGGGGCGGTGCACGACCGCTTTGGTTTGTATGAAGGTACGTTTGACTGGAGCGCAACCGGCAGCCTGACCGGATTTACCTGGCTGAAAATCTGGGGTGACTACGATGGCAGCTACGACATCGGCTGGGACTACGCCGATCCGCCCAATGCCCGTTTCGCCCATTACACACCAGCTACGGGCAACTGGGAGCGCGGCATCTGGTCTACCACCAACCAGGCCATGTTCTTCGCGCAATACGATACAAGTTCAGCGAGCTACGACTGGCTGAATAAATACTCCACACCAAATTACAACAGCCCGGTGATGTGGTGGGATGCGACCTGGCCAACCTACTCCGGAAAAGGAACGGAAAGTACCTATACTTATGACGTGGCGGTGTATAAAAACTACGTCATTCAGGGCCAGGCGGACAACGGCCTGATGGAAAGTTGGGACGGCGGAAAATCCTGGAACAATATGCAGCACCGCCGAGACGGTGGGTTGAGCCTGTCCGATGTGCAGGCGGTGGATATTGCCGATGCTTGGGGGACACCGACCGTCGTCGCACAGGCGACTTCCGGCTACGGCGGAGCCGCCCACGACGGCCGTTTGTGGGCAAAAAAACTCAATAACCTCGACCCCAGTGACCAGTGGGTAGAACTCGCCGGAGGCCCATCTGAAAAAGCCGGTCTGCCCAAGGGTGTGTTGCGCGATGTTGCCGTTTCCCCGGTGAACCCGGCCAAGGTGTTTATGTTCTCCTCCAACTACGGTCTGTATGTGGTGGAAGACATTGGCCGCGCGCTGGACTATCACCGTCAGGGAAAAGAGCTACCGGTTAAATTGATTTACGAGGGACTGAGCAACAGCAGTGCGCGGATCGCGCGCACCATTGCGCCCCACCCCACCAACGAAGATGTCGTATTCCTCAGTTCCACTGGCGGCGCCCAGGGTGTATGGCGTGGTGAAAAGCAGCCCAACGGCCGCTGGGATTTTGAGCGTGTGCTAAGCACCTCCGGCTGGGATCATGAGGTGCATGCGTGGGCACACAACGGCACCGTATACCTGATGAACTTTGCCCAGGGTGGAGGTTCCGGACTATCCGATGGCGACAATTGGCATGTACTTTTGTCCACCGACGAGGGCCAAACCTGGTCCCGGGTTTTCGCCCCAGCCGATGCAATGGGCATCCGCCCAGCGACCGGCCTGGCATGGTGGGATGCAGTGGGCGAACGCTTCCGATTCGCCGGCAAAGGTGGCTCGGCGGCTTATCAAGACAAACTACTGGTAAGCTATTACGACCACAGCCTGCAATTAGGCTACGGAGTGTTCCTGGGCACCATCCAGTCCGACAACGCCGTAACCTGGCAAGACGTGACCGGCGACCTGCACTTCTCCGGTATGACCTCTTCACGTTTTGTCGAGTACAACGGCATGATGCGCGTCTATTCGAGCACGCCCGGGGCAGGCCTGTGGCGTACAGACATGCCCAGCTTGCCACTTCCTCCAAAAGCCACCGAAGCGCCCAGTGCGCCAACAGATCTCGACAGCGGCCTGAATGCCGACACCATCCAGCTGCAGTGGACCGATAACGCCGACAATGAACAGGGCTTTCGCATCGAGCGCAGCCGCGAGGGTGGCAGTTTCGTGACGGTGGGCCAGGTTGGTCGCAATGCCAGCGCCTACCGCGACTTTGATCTCGAACCACACACCGAATACCGCTACCGCGTCTACGCGTTTAACTCCGTGGACAACTCCACCCTATCCAATACCAGCGACATTACTACCGATGCGTTGATCCCCCCTCCCGAGCAGTGTGAAGCCATCAACATTACACCAGATGGCGACTTCACCGGTGGCATGGGTAGCTGGAGCCTCTATGTAAACAGTGCTTCAGGAGCGGAGGCCTCAGCCAGTACTGGCCCGGAGGCAGATTTTGGTACCGGCGACGCACTGCATATCAACATTAGCCAAGCCAACGCCACCAACGATATCCAGTTGCAGCGCAGCTTCGGAAAACTGGAACCGGGCAAAGAATATAGTTTGTCCTTTACCGCCAAATCCGAGTCAGCGCGCAGTGTCGAAATTAAAATTCATCAGTCCAGCTCACCGTGGCAAAACCTGAAAGATGCTGACATTGCGCAACTCAATAGCACGCCCCAGGACTTTACCTTTGAGTACGCGCCAGCGTCCGATTTGGGGCACTTGTCACTCGGCTTCTTCCTGGGCGACGACGCCAATGATCTGTGGATCGACAACGTCGTTCTGCAACAGCTATGCGATCCCTCTGACGATGATGGCAGCTCGAGTAGTAGCTCCAGTAGTAGCTCCAGTAGTAGCTCCAGCAGTAGCTCGAGTAGCAGCTCAAGTGGCAGCGAGTCTGGCTCGGGCTCAGGATCCACGCCGATCAACACTTCCGCTGGTAGCTCCGGCAGCAGCGGCGGCAGCTTTTCACCGTTGGCAGCAGCGGCAATGATGGTCATAGCCATCTTGCGGATATTCCGGCAGTGGGTGCCCTGCCAGCGCGGCCGGCGCCGCCTCTGGCGTTGTGCCCTATCCCACCAGAACACACAGTAGTAACAAGAAGAAGCGAGTAACCGTTATGCAGCAAAAAATCGTTCACCCAAGACGCATGCTTCTCAAGCAAGGTGCGGGCCTGCTGGGGCTCGCCCTGGCGCCGATTGCCCGCGCAAACACAGTACCCGGTAACACTCCACTGGCACCAGGGGCTGACCGTGGAGGGCTGGTTTCGAACCGCCCGCCGGTTTCCCAACGCACGTTTACCAGCAGTGCTGTCGAGAACAGTATCGAGCGGGTCAGCAACGCCATCAAGAATCCAGAGCTTCGCTGGCTGTTTGAAAACTGCTACCCGAATACCCTCGACACCACCGTCGATTTCGAATGGATCGATGGCAAACCAGACACCTTCATCATAACCGGCGACATCGACGCTATGTGGCTGCGTGACAGCACCGCCCAGGTCTGGCCCTACATGAGCCTGATTAACGAAGATGAAAAGATTCGCAACCTGATCGGCGGCCTGGTGAATCGGCAGGTGAAATGTATCCTGCGGGACCCCTACGCCAACGCCTTTTACAAGGACCTCAGTAAAGAATCCCAGTGGGCCAGCGATGAACCGACGCCCATCGACGGCGTACACGAGCGTAAATGGGAGATCGACTCCCTGTGCTATGTGATTCGCCTGTCCGACGGCTACTACCGTGCAACCGGCGATACCAGCATCTTCGACGAGCACTGGCAGCAAGCGATGCAGGAAGTGCTCAAGGTATTCCGCACCGAGCAGCGCAAGCAGGGAGAAAGCCCCTATCGGTTCGTACGGGTATCCGGGCGCATGATCGACGCCCCGGTATTCGAAGGCACCGGCCGCCCGGTCAATCCGGTAGGTCTTATCGCCTCCGCCTTCCGCCCCTCCGACGACGCCACCGTATTCCCGTTCCTGGTGCCCTCCAACATCTTCGCCATGCTGTCACTGCGACAACTGGCGAGCGTTTATGCGGATGTATTGGAACAACCCGAAGCGGCAGCAACCTGCCTAGACTTCGCCAACGAGCTGGATCAGGCCATTCAGGCTCACTGCGTCGCGGAGCATCAGGGATTCGGCAAGATCTATGCGTATGAAGTGGACGGCTTTGGCAACAAACTGTTTATGGACGACGCCAACGTGCCGTCGCTGATGTCCCTGGCCTACCTGGACCCGGCCTTTGCCGACGACCCCATCTACCAGAACACCCGCCGCTTCCTGCTCTCAGACAGCAACCCCTATTTCCTCCGCGGTACCGCCGCCGAGGGCCAGGGCAGCCCGCACACCGGCAAGGAGAAGATCTGGCCCATGGGGATCATCCTGCGCGCCATGACCGCCAGCGACGAAAAAGAAATCATCCACTGCCTGCGCATGCTGAAAAACACCCATGCAGATACCGGGTTTATGCATGAAGCATTTCACAAGGACGATCCAAAAGACTTCAACCGCGCCTGGTTTGCCTGGGCCAACACGTTGTTTGGGGAATTACTGGTGAACCTGCAGCGCGAAAAACCTGAAATACTGGCAATGCGGAATATTTGACTCCATGTTGAAATTTTCTAAATACACTTCGCGCCTGGCCCTGTGCCTCGCCACTTGCGCAATCGTCTCCTGCTCGGGAGACTTGCGCGCAAGTGAGCGCACCCTCACCTGGAAAAACCCCATCATCGAAGAATACCTCGCCGATCCCTGCGTGTATTTTCACAACGGGTTTTACTACCTCATGGCCACAGGGAAAGCGCCTGACGGGCGGGGAATCCAGATCTACAAATCTTCCGACCTGCAACAGTGGACCTTCGTGCGAGGCGCGGTAGAACCGGGCGGACCAGAAGACTGGAACTGGAAACACTTCTGGGCGCCGGAGGTGATCGAGATCGACGACAAGTTTTACCTCTACTACACCGCATCACCAGAAGATTCACCCAACAATCGCGGCAACCGCGTGGGTGTCGCCGTCGCTAGCGACATTGAAGGTCCATATAAGGACCTTGGTGTCGTGATCCCGCACGGCTCCATCGACGGACACCCGTTCCGCGACCGCGATGGCCAGATGTATATGTACTACACCATCGAGCAGTACAACGCCACGGGCTTGACCGCCGGCAACATCTACATGGAAAAGATGACCTCCCCCACAAGCGTCGACGGCAAGCCCGTAAAAATATTCGACCAGTACGGCTGGCAGGAAGGGCCCATCGTTCAGAATATCGATGGCACTTACGTCATGACATTCAGCGAAGGCGCCTGGACCGACGACACCTACAAAGTCCGCTATGCCACCGCCCAATCGCCCCAAGGCCCATTCAAGGAAGGCGCCAATACCGTATTACAGTCCAATGAAGTGGTGAAAGGCCCCGGGCACCACTTTCTGTTCAAAGATGAAGGCGGCAACGACTGGATCGCCTACCACGGCTGGGACGCAGACTACACCGCGCGCTATCCGCGGATTGATCCGATCGTAATTGGCAAGGAGAAGGTTTATGTGGAGGGCCCGACCTACACGACCCAGAGCTATAAGATATCGAATCAGAACTAAATGAAGGTTAGTGACGGAGATCTGCCCAGTGTAATTAGTGCGGCAGATCAGATTCACGGCAGGCGACTCCTCCATTACACCGACTGTATAATTGGGGTCACCCAGTTGACGGGGCCGGCTAATGGGTAACACCAATTATTTATTTTCGTTACTGGCGTATAAAAGCTGCCCGTTCACAAACTACCAACAGCGTGCAACATTATCTTTGTTAAGACACTGAGATTTACACGTTCTTTCGATCTAGGTTTTTAGAGTACAACAGTGGATTTTGATTATCGTCCGCTAGCAAATCACCTTTTTCTAATTTTTCAAATTGCGATTTCGTTAAAATGTTACGCAGTCCATTAAAAACAGATCCTTCCGGCATATAGGCACAGGTCATGGCTCTCCGCGGATTGGGAGTCATATTTGCATTCGCTCCATGAACCGTTAAACCACAGTGAAATGAACAACTACCCGCCTTCATCGCAGCGGGTACCGCAGTGTATTTTTTTAGTTCCGGGTATTTCTTAAATAACTCATCCATATCTGATGAGAAACCCGCTGGTTCAAAGTGCGTCACCTTGTGGCTACCAGGTAGAAAATATAAGCAACCGTTTTGCAATGTCGCATCGTCAAGAGCAACCCAAATAGACAGTGCCTCGTGGTTGTGGAAAGACCAGTAAGGTGTATCTGTGTGTAATGTGCTTGGATTACCCCACGGCTGCTTAAAAAGCGCCTGGTCGTGCCAAATTCGAACACCATCCACACCCGCCAATTGTGCAGCCATTTTGCCCAATCGCTCGTCATGCATTATATTTTTAATTTCTTCGTTGTCTTGCCAAAGGTTAATTAGCTGATCGAATACTTTATCCACAAACGTACGATCTGCGTCTTCCTCTACCTCATCTCGATCGGGCAGAGCGCGGCCTTTACGTTTATCAACGGCTTCGGTTACCACTTTTCGCCAATGATTAAGTTCTTCTTCATTAAGAAAATCTTCAATCACGATAAAACCGTTTTCACGATAGCATTCAATTTGTTCTTGAGTTAAATCAGTATTCATAGCGCCTCTTTTTTGGTAGTGCACCACCCCTTCTGTAAATTCGCCTGCATATGATTTAGGAGCAGGCCGCTGCTAGACTGATTAAATAATTGAGCACAAAATTGCCCTCAAAACAAATCACCTCAAGCAAGCCATCTCAAGCAAACTACCTCAAGACAGGTCGCGAGCACCGTCCAGCCAGTTATTTTTTTGCGCACGATACCCTCTCGCCCCATAGAAGACGATATACAGGTAGCACGCCGCAGGCACGAGTAGCGAGACATTCAGATCATACGCATCTGCCACCCACCCCATCAGCGGTGGGATCAGCGCCGCGCCCAGAATCGCCATAATCAGCAACGAAGAACCCTGGCTGGTATAGCTGCCGAGATCACGAATCGACAGCGTGAAAATGTTCGACCACATAATGGAGTTAAACAGACCCACCGCGACCACGCACCACAGAGCCCAAAAGCCTTTCTGGTAAAACGCCAGCAACAGTAACACCACACAGGCAACCCCAAAGCCCGCCAGTGTACGGTTTGGCTTAAAACGACACACCGCCATCAAAGCGATATTGACGATAATGAGCAAGCTCCATATTTGCGCGGCCTGCCAGCCAACCAGCAGACCGACACACAGAAACGCGATGCCGGTGACGACCGCGAAATAACCGTACACGCTTTTGCGCTTTGCCCAGTCGGAAAATGCAGCGGCCCCCAAGAATCTGCCCACCATCAGGCCTGCCCAGTAGAGCGCCAGATAGACGCTGGCCTGAACTTCGTTCAGTCCGGCAATTTCCGGCAGACCGAGATACTTGATCAGCACACTACCCAACGCCACCTCGGCGCCGACATACATGAAAATACTCAAGGCACCGAGAAGCAAATGGGTATGCTGGAACACGCCGTAACGGTTCTCGGTTGGGGCTACCGCAGTATGCAGATTGGGCAACTTCACGACCTTAAAGAAAACCGCCATGGCGAGCAATGTGGCTGCCATAAACAGGTACGGGGGCACCACGGTATTTACGTCCGCATCCGCCGCCACATGACTGAAAATCAGCGCGGCGCCGATCACCGGTGCCAATGTCGTACCCAGCGAGTTGAGCGCTTGCGACAGGTTGAGCCGTGCCGAGGCCCCCTTGGGCTCGCCGAGAATGGAAACATAGGGATTGGCCGCGATTTGCAGTACCGCCATTCCCCCCGCCAGCACAAAGAGGGCAACCAGGAAGAACCCGTAACTCATAAACTCCGCCGCCGGCCAGAACAAGGCGCAGCCCACCGACATGACGGCAAGGCCCACACTCAAACCATTCTGGTAGCCAAACCGCACCAGCAAGTCGCCCGCCTTTAACGCATAAACGAAGTACACAAACGACACAATAAAGTAGGCAATAAAGAAGGCAAACTGAACCAGCAGCGCTTGCAGGTTCGTCAAACTGAACACATTTTGCAGGTGGGGAATCAGCACATCGTTGAGGGCGGTAATGAACCCCCACATGAAAAAGAGAATGGTGAGAAACGCCAGTGGAACCAGATAGCCGGTGCTACTGGGAGCAGATACCGCTACAGCATCTTGGGAAGTTGAAATCGCCATTTTTTCGCCTGTTTATTGTTATCGGGTGGTAAATCAGGTACGCGCCTTCGCACACACCTAGGTCATCGCTTCAAATTCGTTTTCCTGGAACGCGGTTGTGACACCTTCGCCCTGCATCGTGTGTGCTGCGTACTGTGCGACGCATAAACTCGCCACATCGCCAATTGCCTCGCCCAGCGCAGCGGGGACCACCTCGCACACCCGCAGGGCGGGCGCGAGGGCCTCAGCCTCCATCACCTGTAGTGCATGGGGGTAGATCAGATCCTGGCACCGGGCAAAGACACTGCCGATCACCACCCTCTGGGGGTTTAGGAGATCAATCAGCAGTGACAGGCCCGCGCCCAGTTTGCGACCAGATTCCGCGAAGATGTCGAGCGCCAGCGGATCACCATTTTTTGCGGCCACGGCCACATCTTTGGTGGTTACTCGCTCCAGGGATCGCACGTCCTCCGCGAAGGCCACTGCCCGCCCCTGCGCCAGCGCGTCCCGAGCCCGCTGTTGCGCCAGCTGTGCAATGCCCGCACCACTGCAGAAACCCTCAAACGAGCCACACTTGCCAAACGCCTGGGGGCCATCGTCTGCGAGTCGCCAGTGTCCCAGCTCGCCAGCGAGATCGTTGGTCCCTGCATAGAGGCGGCCGTCCAGAATCAGGCCAGCACCCAGCCCGGTTCCGAACGTGAGAAACACCAGATTTCGCACACCGCGCCCGGCACCGAGCATCCACTCGGCAAGCGCACCGGCATTGGCATCATTCTGCAACGCCGTGACAGCACCAAAGTGCTCCGAGAAATAGCGCGTAATCGGTACGCCATCCCACCCGGGTAGGTTGGGCGGTGACAGAATCAGTCCCCGCGCGCTATCGAGTGGCCCGCCACAGCTGATGCCAATCGCCTTGATTCCACCGGGGCCGTTGGACGTGAGGCCATGCTTTTGCAGCAGAGAGTCCGCACTCTCCAGTAATGCCTTGATAATGCGGTCGGGGCCGCGCGCGACTTCCGTGGCAAACGACACGCGGTCGACCACATTGAGCGCCGCGTCCCCCAACACCACAGCACACTTGGTGCCGCCGATATCCACTCCGAGGTAACCCGGCTGTGACAGCCGGTTTCTCTTCATATCCCTCTCCATACCCCTCTCAACAGCACTCTCCACACCATCCTGCTCAATGCCAGCCACTCGGCACCTCCTCGAATCAAACTCATCGAATCATCGGCACCCACGTTCCGGCACCCGTACGGCCCCACCACTGGAAAAGATGGTGCACTTAAACTGATTGCTTAAGCTTACACATGATTTATTATGATTGTAACTAACACTTTTTGATCATCAAAAAACGATAAGAAGAAGCCCCGTGAACGCCACCAACGCCTCTCGCTACCTTACGTCCCCCTCCCTTGCCGCCCGGGCCGAACGCCTCACGTCGTGGCTTGCCCAGCACGCCCTGCCCCTGTGGGCCTCGCGCGGTATAAACCCGGCGAATGGTGCGCACTATGAGCGACTGCTCGCGGACGGGACTGCCGATAAATTGAGCCAAGTGCGGATGCGGGTGCAGGCACGTCAGGCCTTTGTGTTCGCCGCGGCGGCCGAGTTTGGGTGGTGGGCGCAGGGGGAGACGATTGCCCGCGGCATACTCGGTTTTCTTGAGTCAGAGGGCCAGAATCAGGCCGTAGGTGGGGGTTATGTACGCACGTTTGACCACAACTTTCGCGTCCTGGACACCTCCCAGGACCTGTACGACCACGCATTTATTCTGCTCGCAAACGCCTGGTACTTCCGCCTGAACCAGGATTCAGCGGCACTAAAACGGGCCGACGCCCTGATCCAACACCTGGACCGACGCTTCGGGTCCGTGCGCGGCGGTTGGATAGAAGGCGACTACGAAACCGACTACCGCCGCCAAAACCCCCATATGCACATGCTCGAGGCATGCCTCGCCCTGTATGACGCGGGCGCTGGAGCACACTGGCTGGCACGTGCGGGCGAACTGGTCTCGCTGTTCCAGACCCGGCTCTACGACGCCGACAGGCAAGTGCTGTTTGAGTATTTCCAGCACGACTGGAAATTACGCGGCGACCGTCTCGGGGACATCGTAGAGCCCGGACATATGATGGAGTGGGTCTGGCTGCTCGACTGGTACGGACGACGTACGGGCCGCTCCATGCAGCAATGGACAACGCCTCTCTACGACCACGGCCTCGCACTGGGGCGCGATGCCACCGGGCTACTGTACGACGCCGTTTCCGCGGAAGGGAAAATTCTCGATGGGAAAAAGCGCTGCTGGGTGGTAACCGAACTCATCAAGGCCAGCCTGGTGCAGGCGCGTAATGGCGACCCAAAGGCAGAGGCCATCGCTGTAGAAGCGATCGACAACCTGTTCGAATGGTACCTGTGTGCGCCTACACCAGGCGCACACATTGAACATCTAGACACCGACAACTGCATCTTCAATGCCACAGCACCCGCCACCACGCTGTATCATATTGTGATGGCGGCCATTGAGCTACATCAGCACTGCAAGCGGTCTACGACTCACGCCTGAAATTTGGTTTTCAGAAAAATGTCCCCACGAGGAGCCACAATTCTTAACCTTTGTCAGTTTCAGACTCATCGGCAGTATCCTCTTGGCCTATAAGTTGTCGAAGATACTCATTCGCACGATCCCGATCCTCTTCCGAGTGACTCCACACCGAAACTATCTCTAGATAGGGCTTTGCCAAGTCAATCTGGCGTAACTCGGCAACATAAAAACCAATCTCGCGATTAAGGCTCAAGCTTCTCGGAGAATGTTCATATGCTGCCATCATTGTTTGCACCGCAGAGAGATGCTCACCGGCTAGCTTGTATGCTTCCCATAGCCACCGATAGCCGCTTAGGTAACCGGGATCCTCATCAATTGACAACTTCGCGTATTGTATGGCTG
The DNA here is from genome assembly GCF_001639145.1 of Microbulbifer sp. Q7. Taxonomy (NCBI): domain Bacteria; kingdom Pseudomonadati; phylum Pseudomonadota; class Gammaproteobacteria; order Cellvibrionales; family Microbulbiferaceae; genus Microbulbifer; species Microbulbifer sp. Q7. The sequence continues at coordinate 1,701,034 of NZ_LROY01000002.1, forward strand.
ACCGGTAGTGCTCATCGCTCCAACCTCCTTTCTCAACTTCCACGCCTAGTAAGTCTAAGTGCAGGTGCGATAGCAATTCCGCTGTTTCAGCACCCATCCATTCGTCAGCCTCAATGTCGTCAAATAGCTGATGGGCTACTGAAAAATCTTCTTGATGGCCACTCAAAATTGCCGATTGAACCTTCAAATTTAGAGGCAGATCTTCAACTGAACCCAACTCTGTGATCAGCTCCCTTGCAAGATCCTCCTTCCCCCGAGCGAAAGCCTGCTCAACTAAAAGAGAGGCGACATCGTCGTCGCTCAAGCTTGACCGCTCTATGCCGTTTGTATAGGGAGATACTTTGTAGCGAAATGCGTACACGTCATCTTTCCGATACCGCCTCAACTCCTTTTGCATTTCCTCGAGTGTACGGCCAAAGTACTTCGAAAACCCCTCAACGGGATTCTCACCACGAGATACCGCATTTAGATATTCGCGAGTATTGCGCAAGTAATCCGGATTCCCGGCATATTTACCCATTTGCAAGTAATGGGTAAGCAGCCAGGAAGTGGCATAGAAGTTGTTTTGATAAAGTGGATCCGAACGATCTTCCGGCTCGAGCAACTGAACAATGTCCAACGGACGAAAACCGGGCACCGACCATGAATACCGGATTCGAATAGGCACATTGCCAATGCGCACATAATCCTTCCGCACTTCAGCCGAAGATAGAAGCTCTGCAAAACCCTCCGAATACCAGCGAGGGTAGCGCAACATACTGCGCTCTCTCATCAAGTGATGCGTGTACTCATGGAACATCAACTCAGAAACCTCTGCATTATTGCCCACGTCGCGCGCAAAAATTACAGGGCCATCTATAGTCGAGTAAAAAAAACCAGACACGTTACGTTTTTTTCCAAACCTCTGAAAAAAATTCGAGTCATCAAAGTAAAAAATGCGAAGCCTTTCATTCTCCTTAAAGTCGCCAATTCCAGTGAAGCGTAGCGCTGCCACTCGGAACCGTTCAGTATTCTGAATCATTTCCTCAACCTCACTTTGTGAGGCATCTGAGTAGACCGTAAAATTATCGGACTTATATCTAAACCAGTCGCCAGCTCCAGCCAGCGGAGCGAAACCTACCGATAGTATGGGAAACCACAAAAACAACAGAAAACGTTTCATACTCACTCCAAAATTTCACACCGTCCGAATACAAAACAACAAGTTCATTAAAAATAAATTTATCGCTTCCGTTTGGCCTCGACACTATCGTCGACCTGCCGGAACCAGTCCGGTGCATCTGCATCGCCAGTCAATTCGATAAAGTGACGATCAAGCTCAGTCGAATCTCCCACCTGTGCTCTCAACCGTTCCAGTCTGGCCCGCAGTCTTTTCAGCTCTTCTGCATACTCTGGACGGTCTATCACATTGTGCTGCTCCGAGGGGTCTCGCTTCAGATCGTAGAGCTCCCACTCGTCGACGTCGTGGTAAAAGTGAATCAGCTTGTAGTCTTTGGTGGCCATCGCGTAGTGTCGCTTGACCATATGCACCGCGGGATATTCGTAGTAGTGGTAGTAAACTGCATCGCGCCCTAGTTCTGACTCGGGGTTCTGAAGAATCTCTAGCAGGCTCAGCCCCTGCATATCGCCGGGCACTTCGGCACCGGCCGCGTTCAGGATGGTGGGCGCAAAATCCAGGTTTTGCACCAGTTCATCCGAGACATTCCCTGCGGGTACTTTTGCGGGCCACCGCACCAACAGTGGCACATGGAAGGATTCGCGATACGCAAACCGTTTGTCGAACCACCCGTTTTCACCCAGATAGAACCCGTTGTCCGAGGTATACATCACCAGAGTATTTTCACTCAGGCCGGTCGCGTCCAGGTAATCCAGCAAGCGCCCGACGTTGTCATCCAGAGATGAGATGGTAGCCAGGTAGTCCTGCATATAGCGCTGGTACTTCCATCGGATTTTCTCTTCATCGGTCATGCGCGGCCAGTTGGTACGAAAATCTTCATTGATCTTCTTTAATGTCGGCATGTAGGCCGCACGCTGCTCAGGCGTTACCCTGCGATTGAACGGCTCCTCAAACCCCCAGCTGGAGGGTGGAATGGGCGGCTCTACCGATTCCATGGCCGCGTACGTCTCTGGGAAAATTTTGGAATCATGGGAATAGCGCATGTCCCGCAGCAGCGACATCTCGGCAGTCTGTGCTGCCGTTCCGCGCCCGCGGTTATCACTCAGCAAGGTCTCCGGGTAGGGGAACTCTTTTTCGTAAAATTCAGCAAACTTGTCTGCCCGCGGCCACCAGGGACGATGCGGCGCTTTGTGCAGATACGCGAGGAAAAACGGTTTACTGGAGTCCCGCTGCTCGAGCCAATGCAGCGTCTCGTCCGTTATGATATCGGTGACGTAGCCCTGTTTACGTACCGTCCCCTGCGGGGTAACAAAGTCCGGGTTAATGTAGTCGCCCTGCCCCGGAAGAATCATGAACTCATCAACGCCCTTCGGGTTGTTACCAAAGTGCAACTTGCCAAACATGGCCGTGGCGTAACCCGCCTGCTTCAGCAACTGGGGGAATGTGGTCTGCGAGTCATCGAAGGGAGCATTGTTATCGATTTTGCCATTCAGGTGACTGTGCTTTCCCGTCAGGATCGTCGCCCTTGATGGGGCGCAAATAGAATTGGTGACGCTGGCATTATCAAAACGAACACCTTCCTCGGCGAGACGATCAATATTCGGGGTTTCGATCAGCTCCGACCCGTAGGCACTGACCGCCTGATAGGCGTGATCATCCGACATAATAAAGATGATGTTGGGCTTTCCCTGTACCCGCTGCCCTTCTTCCGCCCCCGGTGTGGCATTGCCGTTCAGCGCGCACATTCCAAGCGCCAGCAATACTGAATAACGTAATAATTTGCGACTTAACATAGTGATGGCCCACCAAAATTTCTCAAAAAAAAGGCCAACTCAACACCCTGCATTGAGCGGCCTAACGAGAGAAGACGTTCGAAAACTTACTTACCGAATAACCCTCAGTTGGAGGCCTGTTCGATCAATTTGTCCGTGAGGGCACTCAGCATTGCCAATGTCTCGCGATGCTCCGGCATACTTGCCAGGTTTTGCGCCTCCAGCGGATCCTGCTTCAGGTCATACAGCTCCTGATAGCCCGGATGCTGCGGGTAACGCAGGTATTTGTACTGCTCTGTGCGAACACCCTCGGTTTTTGGAATCCAGTCGGTATTCATCAGGTGCTCACCGAGGAACTCGGTGCGCCAGCCGGACAGTTTTCCGTCCATCAGAGGGCGTACACTTTCCCCCTGCATCAATTCAGGGACATCGATACCCGCCAACTCGAGAATGGTCGGCGCCACGTCGATATTCAGCACCATTTTGTCGACATCCATGCCCTTGCGGCGAGGATCGTAGACGAAGAAAGGCACCCGGATGCTGTTTTCATACAGCAGCCATTTTCCTGCCAGCTGACGCTCGCCCAGGAAGTAACCGTTGTCGCCCATAAACATAATGATGGTATTGTCGGCGACACCGGCCTTTTCAAGTTCGCGTACTATTTTGCCCACTTCCCGATCCAGGCCACTGATCATGCGATAGTAGCCTTTGACCATTTCCTGGTATTTCTGTGGGGTATCGAAGCGCCAGTACCAGCGGTCCTTACTGATGCTGTTCTTGACCCACTCTGGCTGCGCATCGAAGTATGCGTCATCCGCCAGTGGTGGCTCCGGTATCGTGACATCCTCATACAGGAAGGCTAAATCTCGTGGATAGACAAACTGATTGGGGTCGTGATCGTCCGCGTGTGGAGCATGAAAGCTCACGGAAAGATTGAACGGCTTACCAGACGCCGCGCTTTCGCGGATAAACTGGGCACTCAGGTCACCAATACGGGCCGTGGTGTGCTCATGGCGATGGGTTTTCAGGTTCAGTTCGTAGTAACGTCCGGCCTCGGTTTCTTCTCCCGGACGTTTGTAGAAATCGAACAGCGTTTTGTCCAATTCGTCCTCGAATTGCATCCCGAACTTGCCCACAAACCCGATCTGATACCCGGCATCTTTCAGCAGCTTCGGATAGCTGTTGTCGATAAATTCTTTCGCCAGCGGCGGCTCGTTGAATGTGAAGCCGTGCTTTCGCTCATACAGGCCCGTCATAATGGACGCACGGCTGGCAGCGCAGATGGAGGTTGTCACGAAGGCATTGTTAAAGCGCGTGCCCTGCTCCGCAAGGGAATCAATATTCGGGGTCTGGATATTTTCGTTGCCCGCATAACCCACCGCATCCCAGCGCTGGTCATCGGTGAGAATAAAAACGATGTTGGGCTTTGCATCGCCCGACGCCGATTGCTTTGGCTCCGCCACATCCATGGCCAGTGCAGATGTCGCACTTCCCAGTATCCCCAGGATTCCGGCAAATTTCGCAAGTACGTTCATTATTGCTTTACCTGTTTACTTGATTTTGTCGTTTTGTATGGCAAGTCTGGTTGGCACCCCAGTAGGGGCGCCATATCAGTTATCGGACAGGTTCACGGGTGACACCGGCCATTGCTTGGCCACCGTCGCAAAGAAATCCCCTTTCATCGCCTCTGCATCAATATGACTGTAAAACCAGACCTCGCGCTCCCCCAATAGCTGGGGCGTAACTAATTTCCTTTCCCGGGCCAATGCCGGATTCAACACGGCGTATACCAGAGCAAGATCCCAGATGACTCTGCGCGCTTTCAGCGGATCAACATGTCGCTGCCAACGATCCACCAGAAAATCAGCGAGCGGATGACGGCCAGCCAGTGCATTGTCCACGCTCTGATAGTCCATGGTGAGGTCCGCTGCCACATTCAGCGGCATCACATGCAGCTCCACCGAGCTCTCGAACACCTTGAACAGCGCCTGGATGTCCATCATGCAGTTGAAATCGTCAATGCGATGCTTGCCACTGACCGGATCCAACTGCGACCCGAGCCAGTGCACGACGATGCGATCGGAAATAGCCGGGTCAATCAACAATGCGGAAGCGACGTTCGTCAGCGACCCCAACGCCAATACCTGTAATTTTTCCCCGGCCGGCGTGGCTTTGGCCTGCCGGATAATCTGGTAGGCCGCCGCAGAATGCTGAGCCTGGTCGCCCCAGTCGTACAGTCGGCTTTTACCGCCGCGGAATGTCGGCACGTCGGACTGCAGATGCGCAAGGATCATTTGGTTGAGGCGATGGCTTTCCTCCATTGACTCTGGGATTGTCCAGTGACTTGCCTGCCACTGGGCGGCGGTCACCGCTAACAGATCCCACTCTTGGGCAACCGCGGCGCGGGTGACGGCGAACAGATCATCCACTTCGTTTGCGGTATCTGCATCGACAATCACACGCAGCGGAGCAGCATTTACTGCCAGTGGCAGCACAGCGCAAAGTGCCAGCACAGCAAAAAATTTATTGATTACCCTGTTATGAACTTTCATTGCGGTACGCAGTCCCTTCACTCTTGAATAACCAGCCGTTGATTCACTTCGCCGACATCAACCGTTTGCTCTCTGCCGTCTGGCCATCGAACTTTCAGCTTGGCAACCACTGTCGCGCTCCCCAAACCGAAGTGCAGAATCGTGGGATTTTGACTGGTAAAGTTGGAGCCCATTTGCACTTCACGCATCTGCGTGATTCCGTTTGCCGTTAGATAAACCCTTGCGCCAGCGGCCTGCGAATTTTCACTCTTACCTTGTAATCGGACCTGCAGGTAATTACCCGCTTCTGCACCGCCGTCATTGCGATACAGGGTCACCGAATTGGACTCCATATCATTCGCGACAACCAACAGGTCAATATCGCCATCACTGTCAGAATCAAAACAGACCACGGCTCTGCCTTGTTTGACTTCGCGCAAGCCGAGTTCCACCGCCCGCTCTGTGTACCGGCCATCACCCAATGCTACAAATGCTCGATTGGCGGATGCAGCATCTTCTACGGAGCTAGCGTCTTCGTCGCCTGCGTCGGGATTTTCCTGTCCAGCGGCTTCGTACCAGCCACTGGTGTGAAAAATATCCAGGTGACCATCGCTGTTCAGGTCCGCCGCACAAGCGCCCCAGCCCCAACCGCCATTTTCGACGCGCGCATAAAACGTGTCGTCGCTAAAATTTCCACTGTGATTATGGTAGAGGCGATTCCCGATATTGGTTACGGCATAATCGTTGAACTCGTACACACTGGTGACAAACCAATCGAGGTCGCCGTCGTTATCCAGGTCGCCTATCGCACTGCCCATACCGAATTCATCGGTTAACTGGCCGTTGGTCGCATCGGTAAAGCGCCCCAGGCCATCATTCAGGAAATACTTTGATGTGCCGAAATCGCCCACCATCGCAAGGTCGGGCCAACCATCGTTGTTGAGGTCGGCAAAGGTCGGGGTGAAGCTATAGTCCCGCTCCCCTTCTATACCCGAAACGCCTTCACTCAATACCTGATCGGCGATACCACTCTCTCGACTCACGTCTTCGAAGGTGCCGTCACCATTGCCGTGAAACAGGGTTTCTGTCTCACTGGAAAACGGATTGCCCCAATGGCTGAGTGCAATATCCAAGTGACCATCAAGGTCATAATCGCCGAAGGCGGCCGACACCGTATTCAGTGCCTTTGTCCGCAAGCCAGACGCGATGCTTTGGTCCGTAAATGTGCCATCACCACGGTTAACAAACAGGTAGTTACCATCACCCTCAAGGCCACCCACAAACAGGTCGATCCATCCATCACCGTTTACGTCCGCAAAGGTGGGCCCGCTCCCGCGGTGATTGTGCAACTGCACACCGGCCTCGGCCGCGATCTCCTCAAAGCGGTTGTCCCCAAGGTTGCGAAACAGCTTGGATGGGACTTGATTACCGGAGTCGATATAGAGATCGAGCCAGCCGTCCCCATCAACATCACCGACCGCAATACCGCCACCAAAGAACTCGGCCTGCGTCACCTCCGAATTATCGGTTGCACCGTTTATGCTCCATTGGTGCACCAATCCGGTCTCTGAACCCAGTCGAACGAACTGCCAGCTGCCTTCTTCATTCCCCTCCTCGGATTCCGGCTCGGGATCCGCAGGAGGCGTGGTGGGTGGCGGCGACACTTCTGGCTCTGGCGCACGCTCGGCCGAGCTGTCACCACCGCCGCCGCATCCGGCAGAGAGCACGACCACTGCAGTCAATGCAAATAGCCTGGTGCTGCGCAGCACTGCGGGATGACGCCTTTTACTGGCCATGGCTGAAGTAGCCTGCGGCTTTTTCAAATGCGCGCTTGCCGATTTTCTCACCGATAATCCGCCCGGGAATGTCATCCACCGGCGGGTGGATACCGCCCCAAATACGTGACAGGCTGCACTGGTCCGATGCGTCACGATACGTGGCCCACTGCAGGACGACGTCACTCTCTGGTCCTTCCTCGAACACCAGGAATTCGTTCGCCGGCGCGCGGTAATCGCTCATGCCACCGGGGAAGTACGGGCTGCCGGTCAACAGGGTCAACATCTCGGCTGCGGCGCGGGAATACGTGGAGTGCCCGGAGATGTAACCGGCAAAAGGCGGGCTCACGAACGTCGGGCGCTGATAAGGCCACCAATTCTCTGCCAGTATCCAGTCAACACCGGCCATATCGGTTGCAGGATCGGAGATATAGTCGGGACCACGCCAGGACTTGAGCTTGATTTTGCCCACATGCTCATTGCCTGCCCCCGCCAGAGGGTCACCCTCCTGCACAATTTCGGAGAAGCCGGGACGCAGCGGAATTCCATACTGGTGATAGTTACTCAGCGTTGTGTCGCTGCTCTGCCCCAGGTCCGCCATCAACCGGATCGCCGATACCGGTCGCAGGTAGTCGTAGTAACCCTTGATGCCCCAGGCTGAAATTGCGGCGTCATGCATGGTGCCGCCGAGCGCAAAATACGCTTTCACGTCCCACTCCAGCGGGCCGATCAGCTCGCCCTCTCCCTGGAAACGGCGCTCAAATTCCGGGTGATCGAAGATATCGTTCATCAGCACAAACCAGTGCCCCGGCGGCGTCTCGGAGTCCGGGCCGTCTGCCCAGAATTCCGCAAGTACCCGCGCGTAATCCGCGCGTTTCACCATTTGAGGTGCGTAGGGCTCGCCGGTAACGGGGTTCACATCGTAACCCCGGCTGGCATCACCGCCATTTTCGAACTGATAGAACTGCTCGTATTCCGCAACCGTTGCCGCAGCCGGAAACGCCGGGTTATTACCGATACTGCGAGGGGAAATATCAATCAATACATCATCGGCGGGATCCAGATGCGCTGACCAGGCCGCAACCAGGGCGAAGTTCCACTGGTAGAAATCGGATGTCGAGGTGCCCAGCAGCGGCGGCTTGCCCGGATCGAAATACACTTTATAGGTATCACCGGCACGGGTCTGAATGGACGCATCACCATCCGTCAGCGAGAACGGCAATACATTGCCCCACTCCGGGCTCAAGAAAGGCGGTGTATCGCTCACCAGGTTGCCAGACTGGTCGATCGATTCACTCAGGGAGATGGGCTGCCAACTGTTCCAGTCGCTGTTGGCAATGGCATTGGGGTTACCGGGTTTTTCCGGCTCGATAATGCCGTTGATGTGATCATAAAACAGGTTGGCATAGCTGCCCTGCTCGTTTGCGCCATCCTGGAGACCGTACTGTATGTAACAGTCGGCCACATGATTACCAAGCGCCGCGGCACCGTAGGTGCGGTAGTCTTTGGCAACAAACTGCGGGTCCAATCCCAATGACTCCATCAGCTCATCCGCCAGCGCCATGGTGTGCGCTTTACCCGGTGAACGGAAGAAGCGATGCTCAATTATCCGGTACGCAGCATAGGACACAGCGGTTTGCTGCGCAGGCAAGGAGCGAGGAATATTGTGGGCATCAAGCGCACAGCTAAACTGGTTAAGGGTTTGGCCGAGAAGATAGTGCTGCGCGCCGGCGTCACTGAGTTCTGCCCATGCATCGTACATGGCCGCAGAAATGTGGAACAGGTTGCGCGCATGCACGGTGGGGCGGGCGAAGTCGTTGCGCACGCCCTCCAGCAGAACCTCGCTCCACTGACGGGCCACTGATGGCGCCACGTCTTTTGCATCAACGCCGACACCCGGCGTTGCCAGCGGCGGCTCTGCGGGAGAATCGTCAGGCGAGGGGTCTTCCCCTTCCACGGGCTGCCATTCCTCTGCAGGCACCATGCAGTGATCACCTGCCAACGGCACCTCGTCTCCGGCTGGCGAAATGCGCAGGCACTGATTGGCCGGGAAGTTGCCGATTTGTTCTTCGGAGCCATCTGGCCAGCGGACGCGCAGGACATCGACGCTATCTGCGTCACCCAGCCCGAAATACAACGTCTGAGGATTCTGGCTGGTGAAGTTGCTACCGATGTGCACTTCCCGCATTTGCGTCATACCACCGGCGGTCACATAGACACGAGCGCCAACGGCTTCGGTGTTATTCACCGCCGTGCGTAGAGACACACTGAGGTGATTGCCGACTTCGTTGCCACCGACATTTTCATAAAGAATGAAGCTGTTGCCTTGCGAGTCGTTATTGACGACCAGTAGATCAATATCGCCGTCGTTGTCAGCGTCAAAACAGGTTACCGCACGCCCCTGCCCTGTATCCGTAATACCGCGCAACTCAGCCTCTTCCGCAAAAACACCGCTGCCATCGTTGATATAGAGCTTGCTCGGGTCGACGTGATAGTCCTGATTCTCCGGATCATACTGCGCGGCCTCATACCATCCATTGGTATGGAAAATATCCAGCGCACCATCATTATTGAAATCTGCAAAACAGGCGGCCCAGCCCCAGCCACCATCTTCAACCCGCGCAGCAAACGTCACATCATCGAAATAGCCACCGCCATTCTGATACAGGCGGTTGCCTATTTTGGCGATGCCGAAGTCAGAGGTTTCGAAAATAGATGTAACAAACCAGTCGAGATCGCCATCATTGTCGTAGTCTGCAACGGCGCTACCCATACCGAACTCGTCGGATAACTGGCCAGCCGTCGCATCCATCAGGCGACCGGTTCCGTCATTGATAAAATACTTACTGGTAGCGAAGTCACCAACCATGGCCAAATCTGGCCAGCCGTCATTATTGAAGTCAGCAAATGTCGGGGTGAACGAGTAGTCTTTCACACCAGCGACGCCGGTTGCGTCCGTGGTGTGCAACTGCGCAGCGATCCCCGTAGACTCGCTGGCGTCAGAGAAATAGCCACTGCCATTGCCCAGCCAGATGGTTTCAGTCTCCGGCTTAACCTCGTTGCCCCAGTGGGCAACCGCCAAATCCAGGAAACCGTCACCATTGAGATCACCAAAAGCCGCCGATACGGTGTTGGGGGCCGCCATGGTCAAGCCGGAGGAGTTGGTTGCATCCAGAAATGTGCCATCGCCATTGTTGATGAACAGACGATTGCCATCGCCAGCGATGCCGCCCACAAACAGGTCCAACCAGCCATCCCCGTTTACATCAGCGAACGTGGGACCACTACCTCGATGGTTTTCCAGTTTTACCCCTGCCGCGGCCGCAACTTCTTCAAAGCGGTTGCCACCCAGGTTGCGGAACAATTTGCTGGGCTCGCGATTGCCGGAATCGATGAAGATATCGATCAAGCCGTCATTGTCGTAGTCACCCACGGCAATACCGCCAGAGAAGAGTTCGGGTTCGCTTTCAGGATTTGATTCGCTCGCCCCAACAATGCCCCACTGGTGGGAGAGGCCGGTGGAGGCAGTGATATCCCGAAAACTCCATGCACCTTGGGAATCACCATCATTACCACCGTCTGGCGGTGTCGTCGTTGGTGGGGGGGTTATGGTCGGTTCATCGCTACCCCCTCCGGAGCCACCACCACAGGCAGACAAGGCAATCGCTACCGCAAATAGTGCGCTTATTGAACCTACACGCCGCTGTGCAGGCAAAGTACCTGCGACATTTTGGTTCATTTGTTTTTCGCTCATCACTAAGGATATTTTTTTCATTGTTATTATCCACGGCCGGCAAGGCCGACTTACTAGCAGTTCAGTTGATTCAAGAGTATCGAGCGCAATCGCCGCGCCTCGCGTTCGCAAAAAGGCCCCAACCGGCCAAGGGCCGGCTGGGGAATATGGTCATAACGACCGTCCTGCGAGGTGAAAACATAGTGCTCAAAAAGAGATCTCCACGCGGCCCGCTCTGCCTCCGGCAGCTGGCGGATGCTCAGCATCGCGTGGGTCAGTGCATCCATCGGGTCACCGCAATACGCCGGGGTGCTGCGCCACCAGTAGTTGACCATGCCGTTGAACGGCGCGAGCCCCTCAACCTGATGCCACCACATGCTCGGAAGAAACAGTGCGTCTCCCGGCTCTAGCTCGATGACTCGCTTGTGCGCCTGTGCATCCGCGAAGCGCGGAAAGCGATCAAAATCGGGATTATGGATGTCGACGACGCTAACAGGCTGCCCTGCGGGGGTGTTATCCAGTGGGCCGATATACAGGTTTTCAGCCTGCTCGGGAGGAAACAGCGTGAAACGACGCTTGCCCGCGACGCAGCAGGCGATGTTATGCATCGCATCAAAATGACAGGCAATCAGAGAGGGGCTTCCCAGCCAGGCTTGAACCAGGGGAGTATCCACGCCATCGATTTGCACCACGTTTTCTTGCATAACCGCCGGCACGAAGCTCGGTAAGTGCATCGATGGGATAAAAATGGAGTCCGCCTCGGGATCACGGGCAGAAGCACTTAACCGCGCGAAAAAACCGGCGAGCGTATCTCCCTGCTTGGTGAAATTAAAACTCCGGAAGTCGTCCCGGTAAAAATAGCGGCCCCGCTCTTTAGCGGGAGCGCTGTAGGTCATGACCGGGCGATCGTTGTAAGTAGACAAGAGGTAATCGGCAAACGCCTGTTGCCCCTCGGCCCCGCGCGCCACGAGCTTCCAGTGCGACACCAGATTACGCAGCACAACGGGTTCGCTGCTGGCAATGACCGCAGCACTGACCTGGCCTTTAGCGCCATAGCAGTCGATTTCCTTGACCGGTAGCGCGGAGCTCTGCTCCACGGCGACGGCACCCCCCATCACGCGCTTGCGACCTCTGATTCGCGCACAGCCGCGGCCAACTGTGTCTCCTTACGCCGCACCAGTTTTTGCACATTCCCGAGGGAGGCGAGCAATGCATAAATGGCCGAGAGATAGCCGCCGCGATGCAGCTGACCGAGGGTTTCGTCCGGCAGCGCCATAAAGCGCTCGCGGCTTACGGTGAAATAGCCTTCGAGCTTGTAGTTGCTTCCATCGCTCAGCCCAATATCCAGCGCCACCGCCTCCAGCAGCCCCAATTCCGACAGCACTTGCGTGAAGGCACCGGTCATACCGATGCCCTCATCCAGCGCCTGTAGCCGCTTCTGAACCTGCTCGAGATAGGGGGAATTGCCACCGAAGTCCAGAAACAATGGCTGACCTTCGCTGGTGTTTACCCGGGGGTCATCCAGGTCAATGTGCACTACCGCTTTGCGCACGGGACCCGAGGGAGTGAACTCCTCCTGACTGCCGATCAGAAAGGGCCCCTTGGCAATCATCAAAGGTACGACGCTGGCATCCCAGCGACCGGGGGCGCTTGCATCGAGGAAGAGATTTTCATCGGCGGAAAAGCCAAACAGGGCAACACACTGATATTGGCCGGCATCGCTGCCGCGCGCGATTAACAGGGGATACTCGCACTGGAGCTGCTCAAACTCTGAGGGGAACACGACAGTGCGCCCGACCTTATGACCAAACGCCTCGCCATACTGCTCAGAAACCTTGAGCTCTGCGTGGTCGACGTTATTCAACAATACCGTGTTCGCCATTTTTCTCACCGCTAATTACGCGATACTCGGTCACTCTTTGGTGCCCTACCTCGACCTGCAACCTCCTGGCTGGCGCTACCGCCGCTAACCCGGTGTCGAGTCGTTGAAGCTGGGAGCCATTCGCATGGCGTGAGTCATCGCTTTATTGATCATTATTGTGTAGCAAAAATTAGCATTTCCAATCACAAACAGTCAACATCTGAATAGAAATGATTGTCGCCGCGACCATACGATGATTTTAGCGCCAATCACTTCATTTTGTTCGCTGCCCTTAGATGTAGCAAGACTCCACAGACGAATATCAAGCCTGGGCGTTGGCATACGGGGCGGCAGCGGTATCAAAGCTTTGCAGCTCGCGCCGCACCCGCTCCATGATCCAGCAGTTGTGCGCCCACTGATCGGCGATCGGGCCATCCCGGTCCGGGTGAGGGAGCATGTAGGGTGCTGGGCCAAATTCTGCGGTCAGTGTCAGTAGCGCCTGACCACGGGCCTGGGCGGCTTCGGCGATTGCCCTCCACCACTGCAGGTGCCTCGCGAGCGTTTCCGCGTAAACCGGCAGGGCGGGATCAATCACTTGCGATCCCTGGATGTGGCCCACCCGACAGTGCACATGAAAGCTGTGCTCAATCGCCTTCTGCATCGCCTCTTCCTGATCCTGCAGCAGGGACTCCGCCACACAGCACCAGTGGCTGAAGTCTGCGGTCAGCTTCAAGTCGGGCTTCAGCGCCAGGTATTCGGCCGTCACATGACAGGCGAAATTGAACCGCCCGCGGTGTGTTTCGTGATAAATCGGCAACCCCAATTCGGCACTCAATTTGTCCGCACCGGACAACAAGGCCAAGTTCTGCGAAATAATGAAATGATCGCGACCGGTGTGCGAGTTGATGAACAGGGGCTGTGTTTCCGCGAGCTGCTCGAGGCGGCCATAAAATTGACGCTGGTGGGCATCAAAATCGGTAGTAAAGGTGTCCCAGTGCTGCGCAACGTACAAAAGTTCACTTTCTTCCAGTTGCGCAACCATTTCACGGCACTGCCCACGATCGTTGGGGAACGCCACCTCCACGCCATCGTAGCCCGCGTCGCGGGCTTTTCTCAGAAAGGTTTCGAACGGCAAATGTTCGGAGCCCCACAGCGGACAAAGAAACGCAAGCTTCACGGCAATGCCTCCAGGCTGGCAGCAACAACGCCGGCTCCACGGGTACTATGCACCAGCCACGGCTCCCCGTTCACCCAGCGCACCTCCCCTTCATTCACACGGGTATAACCGTGGCGGTTCACACCCTCTCCGGTGACATTGAACACCGGTGCCTGATCAGCACCCGCCCCCAGATGGATTGCGAAAATACCCAGATTGTTGCGAATGGAACCCACCGGAACGATGAGCCAATTTTTGTAACCCGCAAGGCCGCCCATAAACGGCATTAGCGGATCTTCTCTGGGATACGCCGGGGTTTCGAAGAATTTAGGGACACCGGCCTCTCGCAAACGCTGCCGATCCAGTACCGTATGCCAACGCTCCCCGCCGTCCAAGCTCACGTAGACATTGTGGCTGGCATCACTTGGGTTGACCGCTGCCACCGCCAAACGTAACGACTCACCATCAACCCAGGCGTTCACGTCTTCAACCAGACCGGGGAAACGATGTACTTCCCGTTTCTCACCATTGCTGTAAAGGAACAGGCTGTTGCCAGTGGGATAGTACAAAGCGTTTGCTTTCTGGGGATGCGCCACCAGGCTGGTCTTGGGAAGCTCAACCGGACCCAGGTCCAGTTTACGGAAGCCATCGCCCTCCCCATTGAGTAACGCAGGCACGTTGTCACTCACGTAGATGCCCTTCCCTTTGAACCCCACGAACAGTCGCTCGGGCACCTGGCTATCGGCGGCCATTGCCCAGATACGGTAATCCCAGGCTTCCTCGTTCATGGGCACGCGGGCGTGATGAGGAACGGAGGGCAGGCCGTTCGCGCTTTCCGATTCAGGGCCAGTCCATTCGGCAATGCCACCGGCCAAATGTTGCCACTTGTCTGCCGGTGAATGCTGGACGAGCCGCTTGGCCCACAACCCCATGGGAATATCACCCGCGCCATAACCATAGCCAGTGCCCAGTACCACCACCGGCGGCTCCGTTTTCAATATCTCCACGGACTTTGATGCGGTAATCCGCGGAGACGGCCGCAAGTCACGAATCCAGCTACGGCCGTTGTCCCAACTCTCATGCAGGCCCTGGTCACTGAGCGCCGCAACAAAATAGTTCTCACTGGTTGCGAAGTCACCGTTATAGGTATTTACAAAGCCGCGATTGCGCCAGGTCACATGACCCTCCGCGCCGTTGCCTTCTCGGACAGCGGTCTGGTAGAGCACCGTTTCGCCACCGGATTTGGGGAAGCCCTCAGCGTGCAAATCCATGCGGCTGACGCCATGACCATTTTCCAAAATGATGGCATGGTCGCGCTGCCAGCTCACCGGCACGAAATCGAAGCTATCCACCTGCACATAGTTATCGGACCCCTGCGAGGTCTGCCAACCTTTTTGGCCACCCTCGTAATAAATTCGCTGCCAGTTGCCGCGCTGAGGGACACCATCGGCCACACTGAATTCCGAGTAAAACAGCGAGCTGTTGTGATGCTTCATGGTTTTACCCATCAACAACCGCACCTTGCCTGCCAGGCCAAACTCCGCTTGCCCACTTCTCGGGTCAACTTTAAGCCGCGCATAGCGCTGCCCTGGATTGGTATAGGCCTCACCATCGTACTCTGTGCGCGTCTCCCCGGGTTGTGCCAAACGCTGCTGGGCCAGCGCGGGGTCGCCGTCCGGGCCGGCATACAATTGATCGACCCTGTTCCACCGCGGGGAGCCTGCGGCAACGGCTTCTGCGTCCGCCGCAAATACGCTCGATACATGCATATCTCTGGCAAAGATCGCAAAGGCCGTCTTTCCATCCGGAGACACCTGAAAACCGAGCGCTGCGGAAAATCCGTCAGGAGCAGTCACCGAATTCCAGGTTTCACCACCGTCGGTGGAAGCATACAAACCACGCTCGGTGGCGATATATACGCGCTGATTGACGCTATCAAACGCCAACTGCCAGGCGTTCATCGCCTTTTTTTGCGCAGCGTCATACAAATACTTGGTAAAGGTCTTCCCGCCATCCCGGGATACAAATACAAGCCCGGGATGCGTGTCGCTATGTAAGTACTCCGGCACGTGTTGCGGCATATCATTCAGATCCACAATGTCCGGAGCACTCAGCGCCATAATCACGTGATTACTATCTTGCGGATTCACCTGAATCAGTTGAATCGGGTAGGTCAGCGTGTCTTCAATGGCTCGCCATGACTCGCCGGCATCCTCGCTTACCAGTGCCATGCGATGTGTTCCGAGAAACAGCTTATCGGGCTTTTGGGGGTCGCTGGTAAGCCCAAACACATTGATCTGAGGCAGGTCAGCCGACAACAGTCGGTAGGTTTCGCCACCATCATCGCTGCGATACAGCCCCTCCATGTCACTCATGACATAGAAGCGGTCTTTCACATTCGGCTCCAGATAAATGCTCTGAATTTCACCGCCGCCACCGGGAGCCCAGTATTCCCACTTAAATTCCGGAGCCACAACTGGAGTATTGAATGCCGGCGCTTTGGTCTGATCGCGATCAGCACAACCATGCATCGCACCGACCGCCACGCCAACCACCATTGCCGACATCAGGCAGACTATTGACTTCATTTTTATTCTCTCAATTCACCCACGCCAGAAACAAATAACCCCCGCAAGCGGGGGTTATCTGGCCTTCAAACACTACATCTTTTTTAGAAAGTGTAACGTCCGCCCAACATCCAGCGAGCGCCGGTCTCCTCATGACTGATCATCAGGTTTTCACCGCGACCATGAGAATTGTTGTTTTCATCCAGAATGTTGATTCCCTGGAGGAAAATCTCGGCGTTTTCGGTCAGCTCGTAGCTAACACTGAGATCGACCGTCTGGAAATCTTCAACAAAGATCGGCTCGATCAGGCTGAGTTCCTGAACGTGCTGACTCAGGAACTTGTCGCGCCAGTTGTACGCAATACGTGCCTGAATACCATTCTTGTCGTAGAACGCTGCCACGTTGGCAGAGTCACTCACCCCAAGCAGCGCCGCAGAACCTTCCAGTGTGTATGGGCTATAGCCGACATCGGAATTAATGATGGTGTAGTTCGCCAGAGCGCCAAAGCCACTCTCGCCAAACATATGCTGCACGGAGAATTCCCAACCATCAACACCGTTCTTGTCATCGCCATTGGTCTGCAGACCAATCTTGAAGTCGGTCAGCGGATCGCGGGAAGCGTCACCAACCACCTGCCCGGTACCCGGGCCAGTCACGGTTACACCCGGGGCGCCGACCTTTTCCTTCATAATCCACTGGAAAATTTCGGTAAGGTCAGTCAGCCCGGTTGCCATCGCTTCTTCCGCATACTGACCGAATACCGGGTTATACAAACCATCCAGATTCAACACAGTGTCAACGGTTTTCGGGAAGCCTGCGATTTTCTTGTCGAACCATGCAAGAGAAACGTAACTGCCCTCATCGTAATACCATTCTACGGAGAGGTCGAAGTTCTCCGCCTCAAGCGGCTTCAGGTTCGGGTTACCGGTACGCGCGGGCGGCGTCGCAACATTGATGCTGCGCGGATCAATGGTTACACCACCACGCAGGGCCGGCAGATTGGCGCGAGCCAGAGACTTGCCATAGCCGATACGGGCAACGACGTCTTCGGTCACATTCACGTTCAGGTTGAAGCTCGGCAGGTGGTACTCATAAGAGCCCTCTCGGGTACCCATGGTTTGCACCTGGTTACCGTTTGCGTCCAGCTTCGGAACAAACGCCATCTCGTTGTATTTCACCCAGATCACGCCGTCGTAATCAGAGATGGCTGAACTGGCGGTAATGTCCGTTTTCTCGTAACGATATCCAAGGTGCATACCGTAAGGCATGTCAAACAGCTCGGATTCCAGGTTGTACTGCAAGAAGGCTACGCGCGTATCCTCTTCCACTTCCTGGTAGTCAGAGAACTGATACTTGTTAGAGGCACAGAACACGGAGCCACAGGAGCCAAGGGTGGTCGCCGGTGAATCCTTGCCGTCCACATACGAACCGTAATTGGCCGCCAGGTAATCCATCATTTCGTTCAGATCGAACGTCAGGGCCTGCTGATACAGGTTGTCTTCGGTGAAGGTGTAGTTCTCACCAGTCCACGGATGCATCAGGAAAGTGCCATTGGGCAGCTGCTCGGCGGCGGTAACGAAGTCGCCATAGCTAGCATCAAAGCCTTCCAGGAAGTTGAACTGATCGAAACCACCGAAGCTTTCAAAGTCACCCTTGAACTGTTCGTAGTACCCGCGGCCACGCTCGACACGGATAGAACCAGTGGACCAGGCAATGTCAGTAGCCTGCAGACCAAAGTCCAGAGACTGATCTTCGGTAAACTCCCACTTACCGGAGAACTTCACCTGATCAATCTCGGCCTCATTGGTCTCACTGGTAATACGGTGCGTCAGTGGTACTACATCCGAGGGAACGACGTTGGGGTTGTTTACGTACAGGGAAGGAATCTCGCCAGTAAAGTCAACACCGACGGCACGGCGGGTCAGCGCCGCCATCTCTACGTCGGCTTTCGAACCGAGGCGACCACCGTTCGGAGAGACCTCATTGACCGAGCCGTTCACATCCAGCTCGAAATACAGATCTTCAGAGAAGTCCCAGGCAACATTCAAACCATAGGTCTGCAACTCATTGCGGACATGCTGCTCTTCCACCGCGAAGGTGGTCTCACCGGCGTTCGGGCCACCGGCAACTTCACCGTATACAATCGGTGCCTTGATCGGATCATCACTCCATACGGCAGTCGAGGAGGCGGTTACCCAGTCGTACCACAGAGACGCCTTATTGGTGACGGTATCGATATCCTTACGGAACAGGTTGTAGTCGGCGGTAGCGGTAATATTTTCCACCGGGCGCCACTGGAACACCGCCTGCGCATTTGCACGCTCATGCTGCTGATCGACGATGTTGTAGAAATTCATGCGCGACAACGCAAACAGGTCGCCGTCCGCCGGCTTGTTCACCTGGTTGTCGTTATCTACCGCACCCTGGCTGTTTTGCCAGTCGCGCGAGGGCTGCCCCCACTCGTTCGTGAGGATCGCGAGGTCACGCGCCTCGTTACGGCCGTTTTCGCGCTCTTGATAGTTTACCGCGATGGCAACACCAAACTTGTTGTCGTCAAAGGTGTTGGAGTAGATGCCTGACAGCTCAGGAGTAGAGCTCGCATCCGCAGCGGACTGGTCGTAAATGCCCTTGCCGCTCAGGATGAAGCGCTCACCAGGCTCGTTCAGCGGGCGCATGGTTTTCACATCGATGGTAGCACCCATGCCACCAGTTTCGCGGTTTGCCGCAGAAGTCTTGTGCACGTCGACCGCGCGAATCATGTCCGGCGAGATGGTGGAAAAGTCAAAACTACGGCTACCACTTGCCGATGCGGTCTGACGACCATTGATCTGCACCAGGTTAAAACGCGGCCCAAGACCACGAACCGTAACGCCTTTACCTTCGCCGTTTTCACGATCGATGGAAACGCCCGCAATCCGCTGCAGGGACTCTGCCAAGTTGGAATCGGGGAATTTACCCATGTCTTCCGCAGTAATGGCATCGGTGAAGCCCATGGAATCGCGCTTTACATCAGCGGACTTCATCAAGCTGCCACGAATACCAACAACTTCTACTTCTTCCAGAGTGGCATCACCAACCGCAGACTCTTGCGCAAGCGCGTGGCCAGACATACCAGTCATCGCTGCCACGACGGCAGTGGATAGGAGGGTACGGTTGAACACATTGTTCTTCAGCATATCTCTCACCTTTTTTATTGTATTGAAAGTGTGCAGCTGCCTTTGCTCTACGAGCAACATCCTCAAAATCAATCACGCAAAAAGCAACATGCAGAGATTATGAATCATTTGGGATCATTTGCAATCATTTTTGTTATTTTCCGCGCACGGAGGAAATGCCTCTGAATAAAGTACCGAATGCTACTTTAGACAACCGAATTTCCCCCCACAGGCCCCATAAATGGTCCTCAAACTCCGATCCGGAGGAACCCGCGTGCCAAGTTTCTTTGTAACAGATTAAGGATTCGGGCGCCAACCCGTCCATTCATCCACCGCCGAAAAAATCATAAACAATCACGCATGAGTGATTTGGCACCGGCAATCACCCCTCATTCCCTGCGCTCACGCGGTCCCTTGTTGCTGGAATCTCAACAATGGAGAGACTGTATGCGGGCAGCTCCACCGTCTCGGCCGACGGATAGCGCTGGCCAGTCACCGGCACGGGCCCCTGCTGCCAGACAGGCCCTTGCCCCTGATAGCGCACAGTCACGGCAGCGGGTGCCTCCTCGATCGCGGGGTACACCCAGTGACGGACGGAGGCACTCGGCTCCGCAAGCTTCAGGGTCAGCGGGCGCTCACTGCGGTTGATCACCCACAGGGATTGCCCGTGCACGCCTGATAGGGCCGCGCCATAGAGAGCGGCCTGCCCGGAATCCCCTTCAATCTCGACGCCCAGCGACGGGTTATCGGCAAAATGCAGCGGGTGCATCTGCGCGTAGTTCTGGGCCAGGCTGGTCAGATGCGCATAGAGCTGCCCCATCTTGGTGATGGTTCCTGATTGTTCATTGATGGGATGACCCAACCCCCAACCATGGTCGAGGTTATTGATGCTGTGGTGGTTGAGCACTTCGATGGCTCGCGGATTGTTCATGCCATTCAGGATGAAACTTGCCTGGTACAGGGAGTTCCAGCCGGTATCCCGCGTGGCGAGCATCCACTCGGCGGATTTCCCGGTGCCATGGAATTGCTTGTAGTAGGCAATGACGTTGTATTCCGTGATCCACATGGGGTAGTCGCCATAACGCTGCTTTATCAGCCGGGCGGCACGATCGAGCGTGGCGGTGGGATAGGCAAGAAACGCTTTGGCTCTTTCCGTATCCGTGGTGTACGGATCGAGCTTTTGCCGTTGCATCACATAGTGGTGCAGGATCAGCGCATCGAAGTGGGGGCGAAACTCCGGCTGCATGATCTGCCGGTTCCAGTTCACCATGGCTTCGGAGTCGTCCTGGTGATGCGCTTCAAACAGATCGTCCTCACGGGTAACGATGCCGATGCGCACGTCCGGATAGAGATCGCGAATCTGCGGGCTGAGTGCCGCCACGCGCCGGGCGTAGTTCAGGCCGCGATCCGCCTCTCCGAACTCGTTGCCCCAGAAATAGGTCTCGTTGTCCATTTCCACATACTGAATCTCGGCGCCGCGCGCCTTCAGGTTTTTCAGTGCCGCGATCTGATCATCCTCACGGGTGGTGAGGTTCAACATCCACTGAACTTCCGCATCAATGGCTTCACCAAACTCCAGAAACTTCTCCGGACCAAGATCACCATCGGGCACATCCCGCGTATCCTCCACCAGCTCCAGCATCCAGTTGAACGCGCCCGGCGGCCAGATTGCGGTAATTTCTTTTTCGGGAATAAAGTGGCCCCGCTGCCAGTCCCAGAACGAAGCCGGGCTGCCTGACGGATAGCGAATCCCCTGCGCGTTCAGTGCACGCAGCATTGCGCGGTAGGCGGGATCGGCCGCCGGGTCATCGCTGGTTTCGTGTACCCCATTAACACCAAACAGGCGCGGATTGATGGGCACGCCTTCACCAAGCTCCACGGAAACCGTGGCGGATTGGGCGATTGCAGAAAAACTGAGGGCAATGACGGTGAGGGTAAGACGCCAGTACTGCATTGTTTTCTCCATGACACTCGATTGTTCCAGGGGAGTCAGCGGCAACAGTGGCCGCGAACGCCTGGAAAGTTCGCTAAAAAAAACGCCACGGCAGTGCGTGGCGTCATTAAGGTACAACGGAAGGAAAGCCCTCTAGCTGGCTTCTTGCAGATTGGTCACTTCGCTGCGGTCTACCCGGTAACGTGCCAGGAACAGCAACGACAGAGCCATAACCGCCGGGCCGCCGAGGAAGGTGAAGTTGGCGATGGACCGGGCCACGTCCAGCTGCTGCTTGGTCTCGCCTTCAACATAGCCCATCAGGGTGAGCGCAAAGCCGCTCACCAACAGGCCCACCGAGGTGGCCGCTTTCAGAATGAAGCTGAACATGGCGGAGTAGGAGCCATCCCGCAGTACACCGGTTTTGCGGAAGTTCATTTCCGATACGTCGGCAATCATCGATACCGCCAGCGGAATGATGATGCCGCAACCCAGCCAGTACAGCCCCTGGAACAGACCAAAGCTGAGGGTCACCGCCCAATCGCCACCCTGGGCGATTGCCTCCAGGGACCCGATTTGCCCAAACAGGAAGAACATCGCCAGCCCGGACAGTGCACTGATCGACACCGCCAACTTACACAGGTTTCGTTTTTCGATGCGCTTGACCAACGGAATGATCGCCAGGGACCCCAGGGTAAACCCGACCATGGTGGAGCCGTGTACAAAGGACTTCTGGAAGGCATTGAGCCCCATGTAGTCGATGTAGGTGTAAATCTGCATTTGCGCGGTCAGCCCTACGCCAACCTGCGCCACCGCATAAAACATAAAGATTTTGTTCGCATGGGGGTCTTTCAAAATTCCCCAGACAGTGGCGAAAAAGTCTTTGAGACCGTTGCCGTGCATTTCCATCTTGCGGGAATCCACAATGAATTTGCGCGTCAGGTAGCAGCAGAGCACTACCAGCACCGCAGTGCCGATACTGATTACCAGGCCCATGTTTGCGTAATTTTCAAGAATTTTGGTGCCGTCCAGACGGCTACCATCCGCATTGGTGCCATCCTGGAAAAACAGGCTCCAGGCCATGGCACCGAAAGTGAAGTTGATGGCCATGTTCACCACCATGCGTACCGACTGCAGGCTCGCCCGCGACTCGTAGGTTTTGCAGATTTCAAATCCGAGAGCGGTGAACGGCACAACAAACACGGTGACTGCGGTGCGCAGTATCAGGTTCGCCACCAGCAGGTAGGTGAACAACAGTGTGTTGCTCGCCATAAAGAATTCCGGCACCGACCACAGCGAATAGAGGGAAATACTGGTGGCCAGCCCCCCCACCAGCATATACAGGTGGCGTCGGCCGTAGCGGCTGCGGGTGTTATCACTCACAAACCCCATCACCGGGTCGGTAATCGCATCCCACAGGGTAGTGATACCCAGTGCCAGGGCGGCAAGTGCGGCAGGCAGACCCAGCGCCTGGGTATAAAAAATCATCGCAAAGTTGCCGATGGTCAGCAGCGGAATGGCCGAGCCGCCGTCGCCCAAGGCGTAATACCAGACGTCGCGCTTGCGTGATTTGGAAGGCCCGGGCGCAGCTTCAGCACCGACGGGCTGGCCCAGGTTGGTTTCGGTTGCGGTGGTACTGTTCATTATGATTATTCCGTAGTTACCGCCCAGTAAAATACTGAGGTTCATCGCTCAAGGAAGCGGATAAGCACCAACTGGCTCCCATCCCCGCCTCGTTTCATTCTCTCGCGGGCTATTTATGCACCGTGACTGTCGTAGGCTACTGCCGAAAACCAGGATTTCGCACTGTCCGGGCTTTCCTTGTCTTTTAACGGATACAGGCGCAGCGTATCCGGCTTGTCTGTCGCCCAGGAAAAGACATCGTAAATGCTGACGTCCACATCCGACGACAGCACCACACTCAGGCTTTTGCCGGATTGCGGTAGTTTGTGCATGGTGCGTACTTCCAGCCCCGGCGCTTCACCGGTCTCATGCAATTGCGCCATGGGGATTGCCGGGTAGGCACTTGCCTTGTTGGGGCGCGATACCATCATCCAGGGGCCCAGGAATTGGGTGTAGCGACCACCCGCTTCCGGGACAACCGCTTCCGGCGCGCGTTCCGGCTGTGCATTCCAGAACTGCCATGCCACTGCAAATTGGTGACACGCGCCTTCGATGGACTTGCTGGCCCGCATCCAGTGCGGCTGATACAGGTTGACCGCCTTGATCCCGGGGGCCGCCGACAGATCGACGCTGTACGCCCGCAGGTCCTCACTCCACTGCATACGCACCCGGTCATCGCCGAACACCAGCTCGCCTTCCAACGGGTAGTGCAGGGTCAGGGTTTCATCTTCCAGGCGGGTCAGGTAACTGGCACCCTCCAGCATGGCCGCAGGTCCGTAGAGTGAACAGCACCAGTAGGACTCTTTGCCCATCTGCAGGTAATTGTTTTTGAGTACCAGACGCGCACCAAAGCCACCATTAATGTTCTGGTTGTAAAAGAACTGGTTTTCGATACAAAGAATCGCGCGATCCAGCCAGCGTTTCTCACCGGTCAGGTGGTGCAGCTTGAGGCACAGTAGAATCCAGTCGGAGTGCGAACAGCCTTCGTCATCAATATGTGTGTCGTCATCGAAATGACGGAAACGCTCGGGAATACCACCAGCCTCCAGCACAAACTCCTGCCAGACCTGCTCCAGCTCTGCAATCACGCGGTGTTGCAACGCGCTATCGCCCACCAGCTGCGCGTAGGCGAGGCAACCGCGGCGAATGGTTAGATAAGAGTGGGAGTGATCGGCTTCTTCCAGGGGCGGTGCCAGGTCGATAATGCGCTTGGCCAGCTCGAGAATACGTGCATCCTTGAGGACTTTATACGCTTCAATCAGACCATTGAGGCCATGGAAATAGCCGCTAGGGGTCACGGCATAGAACTCCGTTCCGCGCTCGGAGATTTTGCGCGAAACTTCTTCCCAGTATTCATACTGGTCGAGATACCAGTCCACATGCGCCCGCAACGCGGCAATCACCGGCTCACCGCCGTGTACCTGTGCATAGCTGGCGATTCCCTGCAGCATCCAGCCATTGCCGTAAGCCCCGAGCATGGTTTCAACGCCCGGCTTGATGGTCGCGTTGCCGTAGTGTCCATCGGCCTGCTGCAGGGCAATGGCTTTGTCGACGAGGGATTTGAGGTACGCCGGCGGATTGCCGGGCTCGTGCGAGGTGGCCAGGGCGTGGGCCCAGATCCAGCGCCCGGCAACATCGCCGTGACAGCAGGGAAAGTTGGTCCACACGGATTCATCATTGACGATCTGGCCCAGCAGATACTCTTCGGAATACGGCGGCTGGGCTACGGTGCGGAAAATCGAGAGGCCGCAACGATCCCCCCATTCCCCGCGCAAATGAAAGGCACTGGCCAACTGGCCATCGCCCAGGATCTTTTGCGGGTTGAACGCCACTTGCCGGGTCTCGATACGCATACTCATCTCCACTACCTGCTCTGTACTGCCACAGATGCGTAATCATCGTTGCCAGGGGGCACCCGGTATTGTCGTCGCGATAAACGCGCGGCTAACCGGGACTCCGCGCCGGCAGACTGCCAGAGCAAGCGGAACGCGATGACTTATTATGATTTATTTCGATTGAATTTGACCATGGAGGCGTAGGCCTGTCAACGACCGGTATCGCTCCCTGCACAAATCAATCTCCGCTCCCTTGGCGCCAGAATACCCCTCGATGTCCGCTTGCGCACCCTCCTCCGCGGTTTACGGTCCACCCACCGTTGGACGGTAAACCGCGGAGGAGAGTGCGCCGCCATATCGGGGCCATTCAGCAACCATAAAAAAAGCGGAGAGCCCGGACGGGCCCTCCGCTTCTGGTCATTTTCCGTTGCTGCCGTCGCTACTGCTACACGGGATCAGTTGGAAAATGAAAAGGTCGTCAGACCGGAATAGTCAGACGGCGTTAATCCGCTCTTCACATAGAGCGAGGTCCAGTTACTGTTGTCATTGGAGCCAAACACTTCAAATGAGGAGAAACCCCGGTTGTCGGCGTTCGGCTTGATCTTGACCGCATCAGGCGCAATCTCATTTCCGGCGCCAAGATCAATTTTGATCCAAGCCGGGAAGCTGCTGCCTACCGCCCAGCCAACATTGCTATTGTCGAACGCCGCATAGTCATCGGTTTTATTGGTGCTTGAAGTGACCTGGGACCTGGTGTTCCAGGTGAGCTTGGGGTCCGGGTAAGACTGACCGCCCACCATCCAGTGAATCTGCTGGATGGTCACGTCCAGCTGAACCGTCCCGTACCCGTACAGCATCAAGTAACGGTACGCGGAGGGTTGGCCACCACCACCGGTGACAGTCACCGTACAACCACTAGCAAAGCCACCATCGTTCGTCGTTACGGTAATGTTGGCCGAGCCGGCGGAAACGGCAGAAACCACACCTGCACCGTCGACGGTAGCCACACTCGCATTACCAGACGCCCAGCTAACGGACTTGTCTGTGGCATCCGCCGGCGACACCGTCTCGTTCAGGTCAACCGTGCCTCCCACTGACAGCGTCGGGCTTGCACAGTTATTAACTACAACGCCGGATACCGGCACGTTTCCGGGGCCTGAGCCACCACTGGATATGGTGCCAAAATCAATGTGCCCAGGGCAGTGCATGATTTGCGTATAACCACCACCGCCACAGGAGCCATTCATCCACGCCGACGTATTGATGGCACGGTCCTCAGCCTGATAAGTGGTGCCATCCACCCGCAGGAAATCCACCTCAATGTCCGTACCGTTATCCGGGAAGTACAGCTTGACGTTGCCATCCACAGGTACCGACACGGAGTAATCCGCATAGCTGCTGCCGCTGATATTCCAGGTATGCACGGTGGCGTCATTCACCCGCAGCTGCAAAGTATCACTGCTACCCTGCGCCATGCGCGCACGTACGGTGACCAGAGCGCCCTCACTTTCCGCTGCAACGTCCACCGAGCAGGTAGCGCTCCGGTTTCCGCTCACCGTGGTCACGGTAATTGTGGCTGAACCTGCGGCGTCTGCGGAAACCAGCCCATTGCTGCCAACACTGACCGCCGCGGAATTGTCAGAACTCCAGGTGACGGCTTTATTAGTGGCATTGGAAGGTGAAACCGACGCACTCAGAGAAACGGTCTGCCCTACTTCCAGCGATGCCGATGGACAACCATTGATGGCAACACTGGTGGGCACAACCTCGGATTGAGAACTCAGGGGCTTGCGCCAGGCACCGGCACCGGCAGTGGAAACGTAGAGGAATTTATCACCGCCATTTTCCACCACGCGCGCGGTGGTCAAGCCGCCGAAATGCAGGTCGCCGGTAATATCCGCCCAGCTGACATTGGCATTCTGGGTAGTGCTACCTGAAATCGTACCTTCCAGGACTGCGTAGGTTTTTTGCAGGGTATGGTCGTAGTGGGCCATGATCACTTTATTGTCGTAACCCGTGAGACCACCCTTGTTCTGGAACCGGAAGCTGTAGGCATTGGGACCACTGGTAACGGTGTTGTACCAGCCGTGGCTTACCAGGGCGCGGGTGTCGGCACTTTTCAGCACAGTCTTCCAGGTAGCGCCCTCATCCAGGGAAATGGCGCCAACAAAATTACTGCCATCGCCGTTTTCGTAGCTCACGCCGGAATAGAACAGAATCGCTTGCCCGTTGTTATCCCAGGCATAGACCTCGGCATCCCAACCGCCGCCGTTATAGATTTTTGTCCACGTCCAGGCGTCATTTGCAAACACGCCTTTGAACACACCAGAGTCACCACTGACCGCACTCAGGTAAACAATGTTTTCGTTGGTGGGGTGCGGGGCAATTTTTTTCACCGAGGAAATCTGGTCGGCGACACCATTGGATATTTTGCTGAACCATGGCTGGTTGCCCTTTTTGTGCTCATCGTAACCCCAGCCCACATCTTGCTGCATGTAAAGGCCGTAACCGCGAGAAAACACAAAAAGCTTGCCCGGGGACACCGGCGATTCCGCAATGTCGCTGACCAGCCCGTTCGGCAAGCCACCGCGCCAGGCATCACCGCCTGCATAAAACTCCCACTCGTCATCGGGGGAATACTGGTCGAGGTGCTTGATATAGATATTACCGGTACCGGCATGGCCACCGAACCCCGCAGCCATCTGCGCAAGAACGACTTTCTGTCCCCAGGCATCGGCAATTTCCACCGCCTGCACATCCGAGAGGAAACCGTTCTGGCGCATCCATACGTTGCTCCAGGTGGCACCGCCATCCCAGCTTTCCACCGGGCCGTTATCACCCATGCCCTGAATGACATAGTTGGCATGGGCATCGATGTCCCAGGTGTAGGTACTTTCAGTTCCACGACTGCCATAAGTGGCCACCGGAATGCCGTAGTAATCGGCAAAATACTGATTGGTGGTGTAGCTGTAACGGTTCACCCAGTTGTAGCTGGATCCGTTCCAGTCACCGCGGTAGACGGTTTGGTTTTGCGTAGACCAGATGGCCCGTGCCCAGCCTGCTGAATTGGGCGTATAGTGCGCAAAGCGTGCATTCGGCTTGCCCACGTCCCAACCATCTACCACGTCATTTTCGGTCCACACCTGGCTCCACGAAACACTCTGTGGGGACGCGCTGTTGTAACTGCTGTTCCAGTTGATCGTGGCTTCATAAACGCCTTTGCGTTCCTGATCCATGGAAATGATCATTTTGTGTGAACTGCCAGTGGAACGCGGATCGACCTCTGGCTGCCAGAAGCTGTAATTCGGGAGGCTTCCGGTCACGTTCTGCCAGGCGATGCTGGAGGTTCTGGATGCAAAAATCGCAGTTTCCAGATTTTCGCCCTGCTCCAGCCCGCTGTTGACGGAGGCATTGGTCTGATAAACCGCATAAACCACCTTGCCGTCGGGACTGATGTCCAGGCCCTTCGCCTGTCCATTGGTACCGCCTGGCGCACTCAACTGACTCCAGGATTCTCCGGTATTAGCGGATTTGAAAACACCGGCATCCGACGCGAGGTAAACCTCGTTGCCATTCGCAGGGTTGAACGTCATTGCGAAGACATTGCGATCGCCATAGCTGTTGGCGGTGGTCTTTTCACTCCAGGAAGCACCGCCATCGGTAGACTTGAATACCGTTATCTTGCCGCCTTTGGACATACCAAACAGGCTGTAAAACCGATTGCCACCGCCCGCATCATCGTAGTCATCTTTCCAACCGACCGCGGCCAGTACAATATTCTTGTTCGTGGGATGAATGGCGATCGCACCGATGGATTTTTTCTTGGTATTTTCAATCAGATTGAAAGTAGAGCCGCCATCATTCGACACCTCTAACCCGAACAGGGTACCCACATACATTTTCTGGTTGCCCGACTGCTCCGGGATACCCACCGCATACACCCGGTTCTGGTGTAACTCGCCTTTTGCATGCCAGGAGTTGCCGTTATCCAGTGACTCGTAAATACCCTCCATATCGGAGGCCAGAATCAGGCGTTGATTGATATTCGGGTCAGCGACCACATCCTGCACCTGGCCGCCGGCGCCGGGGTTGATGGACGTCCACTGGGCCTGGGCCCCAAGGGGTACCGTTGTGATCAGTAGGGTCATGAATGCCGCCAGGAGCAGCGTCATTCGCTTTGTCATCTTGAGTAGATTCATCGCTTTGGCTTCTTATTGATTATTTTTTGTGCGGAACAGCCTGGGTTCGCACCATTTACGACCATTAATGAGCATAAATGATCGACAACGCACGAAATTGAACCATTTCGAGGGGTGAAGTCAAGGGGTTGGGCCTACAGTGGCCACAAATGCGACCCCCGCCACTATTCCCGGTGGCAGAGTGTGCCGGCCGCAGGTTGCCGCAACTTGCGGTACCGCAATGGCGTGGTGCCGCGGTATTTTTTGAACTGACGATGGAACAGGGGCAGTGAGGTGAAGCCGCTCTCGGCAGCGATTACGGCCACCGGTTCACGGCTCTGCCGCAGTTGCTGACTGGCAATTTGAATGCGGTACTCGGTGAGATACTCGAAAAAAGTGCGGTTCATCATACGCTGGAAAAAACGCGCAAATGGCTGGCTGCGCAGGCCACAAGCTGCCGCGGCCTCCGCCAGTGTAACCTTGCGCTGATAATTGTCGCGCACGAACTCGAGGATATGATTGAGGCGGCTATCGCTACCCTCCCGTTGATCGTAATGGTAGTCATCCGAAGACAATGTGCGATAGCGACTCGCGGTCAAGCCGTCGAGCAACCGGAGTAGCTGCAGGTAACGATCGAGCCCCTGCGCATCGACCAGCTTGCTGATCGCACGGCCAAAGCCGGCATTGCGCCCGTTTTCAAATACGACCCCGCGCGCAGCGTTGTGCAACAACTCGTTCACCGCCACCAGTTCGAGCCCCGACGGAATCAGCTCTTGCGGCCATTGCACCACCAGCGCCTGCGCGCTCGCCCCATTCTCTGCAATGCGCTCGCTTTGTCCCGCTGCGCTCTCGACGCGGCTTTCCCACCGATGGGGCACGTTCGGCCCAATCAACACCAGGTCCCCGGGCGCAAAGGTTTCCATGCTGTCGCCCACATGGCGCACACCGGCGCCCTTGCGGATATACGTAAGCTCGAAATACGCGTGAAAATGCCAGGGCGCAGGAAAGCGCGGTGCATTGACCTCCAGGCCAAGCACGGACGACCCCACCTGCGGGGTGATGCGTTCAAGGTAAGCGCGCAAAAGTAACCTATTTTTTATTATTTACATTATTTTCCCGGACCGCGGAGAAAAATAGTATACATAACTGTGTCGCGCCACTAGAAATACGCAGGCAAGAATAAACGACGTGTTATTTTCGAGGGCGAAATGACAGAAGCGAGCAAATTTCAGTCTGCGGACCTGTCTCTGGTGCACGAACCGCTGACCGCGCGCATGCGCCAACACTGGCAACAGTGCGATTGGGATGCCTATAAGCTCAACGACGAGCAACTGGCGCAGTTCAGCGAACTGGGGTACGTCAGTGGCATCCCGATGTTGGACGACGATTACATTGCGGCGCTGCGCGCGGAACTGAGTGAGATCGTGGATCCCACGCATCCGCAAAATGCGCTTTTCCATGAATTTCACAGCAATGAGTCCAGCAATCCCGCCGAGGTACTGTTCCACTCCCTGGGTCACTGGCGCATTGCTCCGCACTTTCACGATGTGCTCTGGAACCCGCGGTTCCTGGTGCCCGCCTCACAGCTCTTGGGGAATCAACCAGTGCGGTTCTGGCACGATCAACTGTTCTGCAAACCCGCGCGGCACGGCGGTGTCGTTGCCTGGCACCAGGACTACAGCTACTGGACACGCACCGTGCCCATGCAGCACCTGACCTGCTGGGTCGGGCTCGACGACGCCAATACAGAAAATGGTTGCCTCCACTATATCCCCGGTAGCCACCGCTGGGGGCTGCTGGAAAAACCGGAGCTTGCCGGCGATATGCGCGGGCTGGAAGAATTTCTCAACGGTGCACAGCGGCGGCAACTGGAAAATCCGGTCGCGGTGGAAATGCCCAAAGGTCACGGCAGCTTCCACCATCCGCTGATGGTGCACGGCTCCTACGCCAATCGTTCCGAGCGGGCGCGGCGTGCATTTGTATTGAATGTGTTTGCAGATGGCACCCGTTCAGATACCCGGGATGTACTACTGAAGGGCATACCGGTGGTACCGCCGGGAGAAGCGTTGGACGGGCAGTTTTTCCCGCTTTTATATGAAAAACCCGCCTGACAAAGGCGGGCTTTTAAAAATACCTGAACGTGTTGCTCAGGCCGCAACCGCCTCCAATTCGACGGTAATCACCTCAACCCCGGCGGCTTTGATTTCCTCAATAACGCGAGGGTCCGCGGTATCGTCGGTAATCAGAATATCCACCTCGGTCAGCGGATAGATCACAAAATTACTTTTCTGCCCGAGCTTGGAGCCATCCGCAAGCACCACCAGTTTTTCCGACTGGCGACGCAGCTTCTGCTCGGCGCGCACAATCAGTGAATCGGTTTCCATCACACCAAACTCGCCAATACCGGCGGTACCGGTGAACATCAGGCGACAGCGATAATTCTGAATGGAGTCGTTCTCGAACGGGCTCAGGATAATGCCCTGCTTGCGATAGATTTCACCGCTGGGCACGGTGACCTGATTCTGGCCGTTTTCACACAGGTACTGGGCCAGGTAATAGGAGTTGGTCAATACGCTCACATCGCGCTGGGTCAGGTACTCGCCCATCATAAAGGTGGAGGAACCACCGTTGACAATCACCAGCTCACCCTCTTCACACAGGGAGACGGCCTTCGCCGCAATGGCCTGCTTGGCGGTGGTCATTTTGTCTTTGTTGACGAGGAAAGCCGAGCCGGCCAGATGGGTCTTGGGCACGCCCGCCGGGCGGTTGCCAATACGCTGGGCGCCACCGCGGATTTTTTCCAGGCGCCCTTCCTTACTGAGTTTGATCAGGTCGCGACGGATCGTCGCCTCAGAGGAGTTCAGTTGCGCAGTCAGGTCTGCGACGCTGGCGAACTGCTGCTCTTCAAGAATTTCCAGCAACAGTTGATGGCGCTGCTTTTCTAACATAATGGCGATTCCGTGTCTGATCTTGAGCGTGTGAACCCGAGTGCTCGCGCCGCATCCGTTCGGTTCAGACCGGTCTGCCTCAATCACCACAGGGCTTGAAGACAATCCGCATCTGGCGCGTCAATTCACTCAGAATTACTCATTATCATTCAATCCCGGCGCACTTTCAATCCTTTCAATCACGGGTGATTGAAACTGCAGTTTGACCGTGCGCCGGTGTGCGTCCTTCTGTTCTGGCCCTCAAACAATCCCGGAGCCGCTGCCGCCCGTGCTGGGGCGATCGGCCACCAGGTTTTGCTTGTACTGCGCGGCGCGATAGGTCGCCAGCGGCGCAATGGCGCCACCGTGACGGTATCGGGCCATGGCCAGAATCGGGCTGACATCGGTGTTGAATGCCTGCTTCAGGGTATTGGACGCCATCAGCGCATCGTTGTCCCGCTGGAAGCCTTCCAGCGTCGGCCGGTCCACCAGCAGTGCTTTGACATAAGAGCGCTGCACTTCTTCGGCGGAGTTCATCAGGCTCTCGATGGGGTCGGTCACATTGTGGGACTGATCCAGCATATAGCAGGGTGCGAACCCCTCCTGCTGGCGATACTCGGCATCCACCAGCTCGTTGAAAATCAGGAACTGCTGGTACGGATGCAGCGAACCGCTATCCAGGTCGTCATCGCCATACTTGCTGTCATTGAAGTGGAAACCGGCCAGTTTCTTGAACTGGATCAGGCGCGAAACGATCATTTCGATATTCACGTTGGGCGCGTGGTGACCGAGATCCACCAGGGATTTGGCTTTCTCACCGAGCTCCATGGCACACAGCACGTTGGTGCCCCAGTCCTGAATCACGGTGGAGTAGAAGGCGGGCTCAAACATCTTGTGCTCGATAAACACCTGCCAATCGTCCGGCAGCGCCGAGTAAATTTCGCGCATGCTGTCCAGGTAGCGCTCCAAACCGCGCTGGAAATGCTGCTGACCCGGATGGTTGGAGCCGTCGCCGATCCACACGGTCAGCTCTTTTGCACCCAGCTCCTTGCCCCACTGGATGCACTCAATGTTATGGGCCACCGCCTGGGCACGGGTTTCCGCGCAGGTACTGGTCAGGCTGCCGTATTTGTAGGTGTGCTTCTGGCCCGGCTGATCCTGAAAGGTATTGGAATTCACGCAGGTAAATCCGAGACCGTACTGGCTCGCAAATTCACGCAGCTCCCCAAAGTCATCCACCCTGTCCCAGGGGAAATGGGGGGAGACTTCAGAGGTGCAACGGGTCAACTGATTGATCACCGCGCAGTCTTCGAGCTTTTCAAAGATATTGCGCGGTTCCGCCAGGCCCGGAAAGCGTGCGAAACGGGTACCGCCGGTACCGGTACCCCAGGAAGGCACCGCCACCTCAAAGGACGCCGCGCGCTGGGTGATCTGTTCGATATCGATATCGCGGCGGGCAAGCTGGTTGCCCAGGGCATCGTAGTCCTGCTGCAAAGCCTGCAGCTGCTCGGCATTGCGCTGCTCAACCAGCGCAGAGGAAATGCGTTCGTTCATCGCCTGAAATCCTATTGTTATTGTGCTTGGCCTTTTCCATTCACCCGCGCTTAGCGAGTGAAGGAAGGCGCGTGACCCGCGTCAACGTTGATAATATTACCGGTTGATTTAGATGACACGTCCGAAGCGAGGAAATACGCCGCTTCCGCAATATCTTCCGGGAATACGTTCAACTTCAGCAGACTGCGCTGGCGGTAATGCTCTTCGAGCTGCTCTTCGCTCATGTTGTACGCGTCGGCGCGCTCTTTCTTCCACTTGCCGCTCCAGATCCGCGAGCCGCGCAGCACCGCATCCGGGTTGACCACGTTGCAGCGAACCCCGATCGGTGCGCCCTCCAGGGCCACACAGCGGGACAGCTGCACCTCAGCCGCCTTGGCGGTACAGTACGCAGACGCGTTCTGGGAGGCCACCAAGCCGTTTTTACTGGCGATAAAGATCACTGAACCGCCGAGGTTCTGGCGTCTCATCACCTTGAAGCCC
Organism: Microbulbifer sp. Q7; assembly: GCF_001639145.1. Classification (NCBI taxonomy): domain Bacteria; kingdom Pseudomonadati; phylum Pseudomonadota; class Gammaproteobacteria; order Cellvibrionales; family Microbulbiferaceae; genus Microbulbifer; species Microbulbifer sp. Q7. The sequence goes on from NZ_LROY01000002.1 coordinate 1,735,228, forward strand.
TCACGGCTGACCAGGAAGTAGCCCTTGGCCAGGATATCCAGGTTGCGATCCCACAGCTCGATACTGGTTTCCTCGATGGGCGCGGCACTGGCGATGCCCGCATTGGAAACGAGGATGTCGACGCCACCAAATTCCAGCGCCGCGACCGCCAGCGCCCCGGCCACCGACTCTTCACTGGTGACATCGCAGCGCACGGTGCGCACCACGTCGGTACTGAACTGTTCAGCCAGCTGCGCAGCACGCTCTGCCATCGACGCCTCGTCGATATCGGCCAGCACCACACAGGCACCTTCCTGCAGCAAACGACTGGCGGTGGCAAATCCGATACCGCCAGCGCCACCGGTAATAAACGCCACCTTGCCGGCGAGGCTCTTGGGTTTGGGCATGCGCTGGAGCTTGGCTTCTTCGAGCAGCCAGTACTCAATATCAAACGCTTCCTGCTCATCCAGACCCACGTACTCACTCACGCCGCTGGCTTCACGCATCACGTTAATCGCATTGATATAAAACTCACTGGCGATACGCGCGGTGGCCTTGTCCTTGGCAAAGCTAAGCATGCCAACACCCGGAATCAGGTAAATCACCGCATTGCCATCGCGCATGGCCGGGCTGTTATCCCGCTTGCAGCGCTCGTAATAGGCCGCGTAATCCTCACGATAACTCGCCAGCTGCTGGTCCAGTTGCCCTTCACAGCGAGACAGCTCGCCCTGCAGGTCGGATGCCTGCGGGTCAAAGTCGATAACCAGCGGACGAATTTTGGTTCTGAGGAAGTGATCGGGGCAGGAGGTACCCAGTGCCGCCAGCGGCGCCAGCTGCTCGGAATTCACAAACTGAAGCACTTCAGGGGAATCGCTGAAGTGCCCGATTTTACGCTCGTCTCGGGAAATCATGCCGCGCACCAGCGGCATCAGGCGCGCTGCTACATCGCGACGCTCCTCCGCTGACAGGTTCTGGGCGATCTTCTCGCCACCAAACGCAGCCGCGGTATTGTTCTTGGCCAACCAGTCTGCGGCGCGCTGGATAATGGTCAGGGTGTTGAGGTAGCAGTCCTTGGAGGTGTCACCCCAAGTGAAGATGCCATGCCCCTCGAGCACGATGCCCTTCAGGTGCGGGGCAGACTTGGCCATCGCCTCGAGCTTGAGCCCCAGGTCGTAGCCCGGGCGCTGCCACGGCAGCCAGCCCATCTCGCCTTCAAAAATGGTCTCGGTCAGCGCGCGGCTGTCTTTGGTGCAGGCGATGGCAATCGCTGCATCCGGGTGCATGTGGTCCACATGGGTGTGAGGAATATAGGCATGCAGCGGCGTATCGATACTGGCAGCGCGGGGATTCAGGTTGAACGTGCAATGGGACAGTAGCGCGACCATCTCATCTTCGTGCTCGAGGCCGCGATATTTCTGTTTCAACTGCTGAAGGCGGTCCATATACAGCGTGCTGAAACCGTCGAGCTCGATGGAGCCGAGGTCACCGCCAGAGCCCTTCACCCACAACACGGCCACATCTTCGCCAGTCAGTGGATCGCTCATCTGGACTTTGGCCGAGGTGTTACCGCCACCGTAGTTGGTGATGCGGAGGTCAGAGCCCAGCAGGTTAGAACGGTATTTGAGCAACTCGGGCTCAGACATTGCATTGGCCAGGGAATCGTCCCACAGGCTCTGGAGAGGCTTACTCATCATAGCTCGACCCTGAAAATCTTATTTTTTGGTTTTGTGTCGTACAACTTCTGTGATTGATGAATTATGGCACTGAAGGAATATGATCGCAAATGATTTATTGTGATCGCATAGATGGTTATTGATCGAAAACTCTCATGTTGCACGCGGCCGGCTGTGCGCGACAGATCCAGCGGCGGCCTGCACAAACCAAGAAATACCAAGCGACGACCCGCCACTCAGACACGCAAACACCCGGGTACCCGCCCCCTATCCGAATTCGTCACGCGCGCACGAACTTGAGCGCAAATGATTGTTTTGAGGCGGGCTTGGTGTTACTTTTGGACGATGATTCCCGGCGCCTTGCGCGCAGACAATAACGATAAGACTCCATGAAGATGAGACCGACTGCGACCAGGTCGGCGGTCCAGTAAAGCGGCGTTGAATTTCCCATGCAATACACTCTGATCCTCGACATCGGCAAAACGCACATCAAACTCTGTGTGCTCGATGCCTCGCTCACCAGCGTCGCCACCCGCGAAGCAAAAAATCGCGTACTCATGTCGTCCATGTTTTATCCCCAGGCGGATATCGACTACATCTGGCGGTGGCTCAGCGAAAACCTGCGCGAGCTCACCGGTCAGTTCGACATAACACGACTGAATATCACCACCCACGGCGCAACGGCCGCCTGCCTCCATCAAGACGCGAATGCAGCCGAGCTGGACAACCAGGGGCTGGCACTCCCGGTGCTGGACTATGAATACGAAGGACTGCGGGACAACGAGGCAACCGTCTCCCACTACCGCAGTGTGCGCCCCCCGTTCAACGAGACCTATTCTCCTGCGCTCCCTGCCGGCCTGAACCTGGGCCGCCAGCTGCATTGGCAGTCGCGACAGTTTGCCGAGGCATTTTCCCGGGTCGGCGCCATCGTCATGTATCCGCAATACTGGCTGTGGCGCCTCACCGGAAAAATCCGTAACGAAGTCACTTCGCTGGGGTGCCATACGGATTTATGGTGCCCGGCCAAGGGCGACTACTCCTCCCTGGTCGACACCATGGGCTGGCGTAACTTATTCCCGGCACTGGTCAGCGCCACCGAGGCAATCGCGCGCCCCCTGCCCGAGATCTGCGCCGCTACCGGCCTACCGGAACACTGCGCCATCTTTGCCGGCGTGCACGATAGCAACGCCAGCTACTGGCGCCACCGCGCTGCCAGCGATGGCGAACCGTTTACCGTGATATCCACCGGCACCTGGTCGATTGTGATGGCTAATGGGGCCAAGCTCGACAGTCTGCAGGAATCCCGCGATATGCTGGCCAATGTCGACGCCGCGGGCGACCCGATTGCCTGCGCGCGGTTTATGGGTGGACGTGAATATGAAACCCTGTGCTCCCTGACCGATTCACCCCTGGATCAGGCGGCGGCGGGTGAAGAACCCCAGGAACAGTTGCAGGCGTATATTCACCAGCAAGTGATGGCCTTGCCCACCTTCAGCCGTGGTGGTGGCCCGTTCGCCGAACTGCAGGGGAGCTTGCGTGGCGACGTCACCGCGGGCACCGGAGCGCTGATCGCCTCCCTCTACTGCGCACTCATGCTGGATTATCAGCTGTCTGCGATCGGCAGTTGCGGCCGCATTATTATCGAGGGCGCGTTCCTCAAAAATTCCCTTATCTGTGGCCTGCTTGCCCAGCTCCGCGCCCCTCAACCGGTCTACCTATCGGAGGATGACACGGGTACGGTGACCGGCTGCGCCATGCTTGCACTGGGCGCAGACGCGTCGGCGAGTACCGCGCTCACGCTGTGCGCGCCGACCGCATTCCTCGGCCTGCAGGAATACCGGGACCAGTGGCTGCTGGCGGTGCGCGAGCAGGAGCGCAAAGCTTCCCAGCCGGATTCCATTGCACCGGCCGCAGAGCCCCAGTGAACTAACTCATTGGGCATATCATCTGCCCGCCAACCATCTGCTGGCAACGCAGGTTGCCAGTTATTGCAGTAGCCCCCAATTTCACCGAACGCTTATGCAGAACTTAATCGCCCCCCTTCGCCGACACCGGTTTTTGCGCACCGCGCTGGCAGCCGGATTACTCACAGTGATCGCCGGTTGTGGCGATGGGCAGGCGAGCTCAGAACCGGACCTGCTGCGCATTCCCTATAGCGACAGTGAGCAACGTGAGCGAGACTTTTTTGTCTACCTGCCACGTGATTATCATTCCGACACCCAGCGTGAATGGCCTGTGCTCATGTTCCTGCATGGGAACGGCGAGCGAGGTAACGGTAAAGATGAACTGGATTTTGTGATGATGCATGGTCCGCTCATGGAGGCCTGGGTTTTCAAGCGGGACCTTCCGTTTATCATTATCGCCCCGCAACTTCCCATGTTTTCGTTTAGACAGAATGGACCGGCGTACCTGCTCGAGCGGCAGAGGGAAAACATCCCGCGGCGCAAGGATCAGGGTACGCCCCCACGCGCCCCGGCAACGGTGCCGGAAGAGCCCATGGACGGCGTACCAGCAGCCGATATGACGGGCGAAAGCAGTGTCCTGCCAGAGGGATGGGATAAGATCGAACAGGACCTGATACGCATGCTCGACCTGGTGGAAACCCGTTATCGCACCGACCGCGCCAGGACCTATTTGAGCGGCCTGAGCTACGGGGGGTTCGGCACCTGGTATCTTGCCAGCAAGTACCCCCGGCGATTCGCCGCGATAGCGCCCATCGCAGGATGGGGACATCCGGACCTCGTCACACCACTTGCCGATGCACGCACGCCGGTCTGGGCCTTCGCCGGAGGGCTGGACCCCGTAATCCCTGTGGAGCAATTCTATCCCGGGCTCAACCAGCTGAAAGCACTGGGCCATCCACAGGTGCGCTTCACCGTGCATGAAGATATGGGGCACGACGTCTGGCGTCGTGTTTATGCCGGGGAGGATTTTTACCAGTGGTTGCTGTCACACGAGCTTCCCGGTTTGAATGCTGAAACCAGCGAACACTGAGCAGCCCCCGGGGCCGCGCTGTGTGGCCCCGAAACTCTTTCCCCATTCTCCCCACTCCCCGATTACCCCGCCTTACTTCCTGCTTCCCCCTCCCGCATACCATTCGTTCCCGGTGAAAAAACGCGGGCAAAAAAAAGCCCCCTTGCGGGGGCGACGAGAAAGGGAGACTAGATCTTCTTGCGAAGGTCTCCTGACGAAGAGCTCCAAACATTGCCATGACTCACGTCATTGCGCCGTCCGAAGAGACAACCGTGCACCAGGGCTCCACCCGGCACACTCCACGAAAACTAGAATTCATCAAACGCAATCTGAGATTTCGGCACTTTCATTTCACCGAGCATCTGGCGCGTCGCGGCCATCATCGGCGGTGGCCCACACAGGTAAAACTGCACTTGCTGCGGGGCATCGTGCGCCTGCAAGTAGCTCTCATAAAGATGTTCGTGAATAAACCCTTGCGGAAAATCCGCGGATACACCTGCACTTTCCGATAGCGCCACATGAAAGCTGAAATTAGGAAAGCGCTCCGCGAGATCACGGAAATACTCCGAGTAAATCAATTCACGTTCATTACGCGCGCCATACCAGAAACTGATTTTTCGATCCGTGCCTTCAGTCTCCAGCAAGTGCGAAATATGGGATCGCAACGGTGCCATACCGGCGCCGCCCCCCAAGTAAACCATTTCCGACTCGGCAGGCTTGATCCGAAAGTCACCAGCCGGCCCCTGCGCCTCGATAACATCACCAGGGCGCAGACTAAATACATAACTCGACCCAACCCCGAGCGCCGGCTTACCCGCAATCTCACCCAAGGCAAGACGCACGTTCAGCTTGATGATTCTATCCAGCGCGGGATTGCTGGCGATCGAGTAATTGCGTTTGCAGACCAGATCGTTTTCAACTTGAATATCGAAGATTCCCAGGCTTTCCCACATATCCCTAACGCTCGTATCCACCTGGTCTCGTTGCAGGTAGCGAGGCCCGTAGGACGGTACCAGCAGCTGGATATAATCACCCGGCTGATAGTGAAAGGCCGGCGCGAGCTGTATGGGTTCCAGCTCCAACTCACAGATGAAACTGGCAATATTGCGCTTGCCCACAACGCGGAACTGCCACCGCTGCCGGGTGGGATCCCCATTATTTGGCGCAATATTCGGACGGGTGCAGAGCTCCAGCTGCCCCTGCCGCTCTCGCACCGCAAAGGTTTCCAGCGCGCTGCACGCCGGTGCGCGAACTGCCGCACCACTGCGAATGTCGAAACGCCCATTGTGCTTGGGGCACTCGATGAGATGCCCTTTTACAAATCCGTCTGCGAGATGTGTTCGGCCATGGGTACAGATACCCTCGGTGGCAAATACATTTCCCTCAGCGGTGCGATACATCGCATAGGTGTGACCGCGATAGTCCACCCGAATGACATCCTCGGCGGAAAGCACGCGGGTTGGACCTACACGAATCCAACCGTCCGCATCCTGCTCGCCAAGTGGAGTAATGACCGATACTTCCCCCGATACTTCCCCCGCCACTTCCCGGTTGAAATTCGCTGGTTCTGGCAGTGTCCGCTCAACGAAATACTCCGGGTCTTTCGACTGTCGCCACAGCGCGGGGAGAATTTCCTTCCACGCGGCCAGCAGTCCCGGGTAGGCGGGAGGGCAGTCGTCCTTGATCAGCGCATGTAGCCTTGGCAGCGAGTGATAGGGAACCAGCGGGTACATGTGGTGCTCTACGTGGTAATTCATGTTCCAGTAGAGATACCGGTTCAACCAGTTCATGGCGATGGTGCGGCTGTTCAGACGGTGATCGAGTACGTTCTCCGCCAGTCCGGCATGCTGCGTATACCCATAGAGGGCAATCAACCAGGAACCGAATACGGTTGGCAAGCCAACAAAAAATAGCGGCAGCCAAGATTGGGAGACGAGCGCGAGCCCCATCACACTCAGGTAAATGACTACATACAGGCGCGCTTTCCAGTGAATCTTTGGCCATTCGGACTCCGGCACAAACGCATTCGCGTCATCCGTGCGCTTGCCCAGAGCATGCATGACCATGCGGCGCCCTTCCGCCCACATGACATTGAGCTTGAATACACTGAGCAACATCGATAACAGGCGGACCGGTCTGGGACTGGCAATTTCGGGGTCGCGACCAACAATGATGGTGTCTGTATGGTGGCGAACGTGGCTCCAGCGCCAAGTGGTCGACTCACGAAACACCAGGAAGGACGACACTTCATACAGAACCGTGTTCATCCAGTCGGAACGAAACGCCGTCCCGTGACTGCTTTCATGCCAGCGGGAATCTGATACGGACGCGTACAAAACGGCATAGAGCATGAACGGAAGGAAAAACCAGGCACTCCCCCAAGTCTGCACCATTGCATAGGCCGCTACACCGAGCAGGGAAAACCACAAGGCGGTATCCCGTACCGCGGGGCCATTTTTTCGCTGCAGTAGCTGGCGCATTTGCGCTTTGGGTACGGGGCTCTGGTACCACTGGGCATCCGCCAACCCATTGGCCTGGGCCGCACGCGTGCTGTCGCCGTTCAAGCGGTAATCTCTCACCGTCCAATGCCCTCCGGGGCTACTTCTTATTCTTTTACCAAGGCCGCCAAGTGGGCTCGTCGCTGACCCAGGTTGCCTCTTCGACCGCGACTGAGGAATGTGCCCTTACTGATTCATGGGCCAGTATTGATTTATTGAACCGGCACCGCGACAATCGAACCATCAATAGCGATCATTTTTGATCATTGATAATCATATTAAATGAGCGATCCCCGACAAAGCAACCATTTTTTGGCGTGTTCTGGGGTTTCGACATAGCATTGCGCAATGGCCGCACACCAGAGACCAATAACAATATGCAGCACAAAGCCTCCGACGGCATCGGCGCCGTCAGCGTACTGGGTGAGGGAACGGATCTCGAAGTCACCGTCATTGAATTCGGCGCACGCCTCGCATCGATCCGCTTCCGCGGACGGGAAATGCTCCTGGCCTACCCTCGGATAGAGGATTTAGCCAGCGACCCCTTTGCCCTCGGGGCAGTGTGTGGGCGCGTTGCAAACCGCATCGAAAACGCGCGTTTCTCCCTGGACGGTCGCGAATACCAGCTCACGGCCAACGACCCGCCCCACAGCCTGCACGGCGGCATACGCAATTTTGCCAACCAGTGTTGGCAACAGGTGCACGCAGATGCGCACAGCACCCGTCTGAATATCCTGTCACCGGATGGCGACCAGGGGTTTCCCGGCACACTGCGCACGGAAGTGCACTACCAGCACAACGGCCACAACACACTGGATATCCACTTTACGGCGAAGACCGACGCCCCCACGCCGGTAGACCTCACCAGCCACGGTTATTTCACCCTGGGGCAAAGCGATACTCGCCGCCTAGAGCTTGCCATTAACAGCCGGCACTACCTGCCGAAAACCCGCGCGAATGTGCCCAGTGGCGAGATTACCGAGCTTACCGTCAGTAACACCCTCGACCATCGCCGGTCACTTGCCGAGCACGAGGCGCGCTGGAACGACGCAGACCTGAAATCGCACCCGGGCTTCGACCACTACTTTCCATTCCACCGTACCCCGTTGCAGCCGCAGGCAACCCTGTGGGCCCCACACAGCGGTGTGAAAATGCAGTTGTTTACCGACCAGCCCGGGCTGCAGTTCTACGATGGTGGCGGGCTGGGTGGCCGCTTTGCCCCTTACGCGGGTGTATGCCTTGAGCCGCACAATTTTCCCAACGCGATCAACCAACCGGGCTTTCCAAGTCCGGTGCTCACGCCTGACGAAGAATACCAGCGCAGTATTCGCCTGGTATTCAATGACCTCGCATAAGAAAGATCCGCACTGCAGGCGTTCCGTCGGCAAAAAAAACGGCACTCGCTAAGGAGTGCCGTTTTTCGTTCTAGCGGACAATGGCCGATGCGCGCTACTCGGCCAGCGCCAGCTTCAATGTTTTGATTTCAAACGGTCGGAACACCAGTTCCGATGTATCCACTGCGCGTTCAGACCTGGCAAACGCAAGTGGTTTGGGCGCCGCCGGATCTTCCTTCATATTCACCTGCCATACCGACGCCACACGTGGATCAAATGCCAGCTTGACTCGGGTCCGTTTATTCTCCGTCTCAAACAGGCGCACGATCATGCCACTGCCATCTTCGGCCTGCTTCACCGCGCTGATCAGAACGTTGTCCGGCAGAGTCGAGCGCAATAAGCTCAACTGCTCGGGTGCCTGCCCCTTTCGGTTCCCAGACACTTCCGCAACAACCAACGGGTGATTGTACGCCTTGGCCCGCTGGATCACTTTGGCCTCGTGCATGGTGCCGTTGTGGGGATAGATCGCATAGCTGAAGTGTTCACCACCGGCATCACCAGACTCCTCGATCCCCCAGCCCACATGCTCCAGTTCGGCATATGAATGTTTGCGCTGACCGAAACTCAGGTTGAGGCGCAGCCCACCGGATTTCAGGTCGTAGCCGTAGCGGGTTCGGTCCATCAGCGCGACCCCATAACCACTCTCGGACACATCGGCCCACTCGAATGCCGCTGTCGGTGATACCAGATGGTCGTTCTTGCCGTGATTACCGCGCTCCATGTCGATGTAGCCAAATTGAATCCCGTGATGGGCTTTTTGACTGTTCACTGCCAGGGGGAAATCCACTTCCAGCCGGTCGTAATCGCGCCAGTCGATATGGCTGTCGAAATGCAACTGCTTGTCGTTTTTACCCAGCCACACACGCTGTTCGAACTCGGAGTCCTCCACCTGGAAGCGGATGGTCATCCCTGCCTGCAGCGGATTGGTGAAATAGCGACTGAAGCGCGCACTGGCGGATACCGGTGTCTCGCTCTGGTCCTCGTGGGACACCTTGAGCATGGTATTCCAGAGCTGCCCTTCGGGTACCAGTTCGCGCTGCTGGTCTTTGTCCCAGAAGGAGGTAATTTGCCCGCGCTTGTTGAACGTCACTTTGACCAGCGTGTTTTCCAGTATCCGGTTTTCCGCGCGCAACGCGGGCGCTTCAAGACTGGTGTCGTCGCGCCAGTACAGCAGCTGAAACTGGCCCGCCGGTAACGGCGGCAGATCGGCTACCAGCTCCCCATCCGGGGCCAATGCAACCGGCACTTCGACACCGTCGGCGGTCACCAATGCGCTCGCCTTTTGTTCTTGCGCCCCAAGGCGAACCAGACCGCTCTGCGTCACCGGGGCGCCATTGAAAATCAGCAGCCCGTCCCCTTCCAGCGCAATTTTGTCCTGCAAGTGTGCCATGGCGCGGTCACGAATGTCCGTCGCCTGCGCCTCCAGCGAGCGCAGGTGGGCATTGGCCGACTCCAGCACTTCCGGAACGGCCATACCGGTGATCACATCGTGGAAATGGTTGACCAGTAGTGCCTTCCACGTCTGCTTTAGCGCTTGCGCGGGATATTCCAGCCCTTCCATAGCCGCCAGCGTGGACAACGCTTCAGCCTCCGCAAGCCGCTGCTCCACCGCGCGGTTCGCCATTTTGATGCCGTTGGCCATCATGAACGTGCGCTCTATCCAAGAATCGGGAAGAATCCGATCGTCGTACAACGGGAACTTGCTCCAGTGCTGTTGCTGCCCACGGATGTAATCGTGCAGTGTGGTCCATTCCACGGCGGGGAATCCCGGGAGCGCCTGCACCCGGCGGATCACTTCCACCTGATCCTCGGAACCACCGGCGCCGCCATCCCCCCAGCCCACAAGCAGCAACTGGTTATCGGTGGCATCTTTGTTTTTAAACTGGTTCCAGGTACCCGCGAGGCGTCGCGGTGCTGCATCTGGCGCGTTATAGGTGGTAATCAGGCTGCCATCTTCGAAACGATAGTTATGAATCGGATCGTGAAATGGGTATTCCCACGCAGGGGTAGTCAGGGAGTTCACCAGAATTTCGCTGCCGTCGATCCCTTGCCAGCGATAAATACTGCTGTCGATTTCCGGGGTATTAGTGCGCATGCCGATCAAATGATCCAGGCCAAAACTCTGGGCGACCTGGGGAATAAACGGCGGGTAGCCGAAGGTGTCTGGCAAAAACAGAGTGTTGTCGGTCACTCCCAGCTGGTTTTCATAATAATCCAGCCCGTAAAGTAACTGGCGCACCACACTCTCGCCACTCGGCAGGTTCATGTCGTTTTCAACATAAGTGGCACCGTTGGCTATCCACTGCCCGCCGGCAATCTTCGCACGCACGCGACCGAAAAGGTCCGGATACAGTGACTGCATGCGTTCGTAATGGTAAGGCGTGGTGAATACGTACTGGTACTCGGGAAAGCGATCCATCAGGTACAGGTTATTCAGCGCGAGCCGTTGGATTTTGTCGTCGGTATGTTCAAAGGTCCAGCGCCAGGCACTGTCCAGATGCCCGTGCATCAATACCTTCAGGGTCTCGCTGGGTGCGGCCATCTCTGCAAGCGTCTCAAATCCGGATTGCAAGGTGTCCACCGCGCTAGCCAACTGCTGGTCGAGTAGCTCGGAGCCTGCCACCTCAAGATTGACCGACGTCATGACCTCGTCGATCAATGCGCGCACCGACTGATACGCTTCCGAGTCTTCGCGAAGGATGGACGCTGCCTCAATCAATACACGCATGCGCCAGTACACCTCGTCGGCATCGGGCTTGCGCTCGACAACTGCGACCTCCCGATACCCCCGCGGCTGATCGAATACACCAAAGCTTTTCAGGGTAACCCGGTTGGGCTGGGTGGAATCCATCATGGAGTCCAGGGACCAGTAAAAATGCTTGCGCTGTAGCGCCGCCTTCGCTTCCCCGTTGACATAAATCGTGGTTTCCGGCCAGCCGGGCACCGACATATCCATCGGTTTAAGGGTAAAGAACCGCTCTACGCCCGCCTCGGATGGCGGCAGCGGCGGGATCTCAAACCAGTAGGTGTGCTGGCTGTGGCGGCCACCCACCAGGCTGCTCGGGTCCTGCTGCATTTCTGCGGGGGGGACCTCCTGTTGGGGGTAAGCCGGGTCCCAGTGATCGACCCGCTTTACACGCTCAACTTTCCACAGGGTTTCATGGCGCAGCTTCCCCAGGCGATCCAGAAAAAGGATTTCGTGGGGCTGGAAATACGGATAGGGCATCACATGCCCATCGAGGGCCAGGTGCCCCCCTTCCAGTGCGAGGTGGTCACCGTCGGCCGCACGCTTGATGTAATCGAGGGTTTCTGCGGGTACCGGTTTGTACTGCGTGGTCTCTTCGATCGACAAACTCACCGCACTATGAGAGACCATCACGGCGAGCAGGCTGCTGCCTGCCGGAACGAGTAACGAACGGAGAGTGCTGTTTCTTTTTATGCTTTGCATGGTTTGCTCCTGCGCTACGCTTTTTGGCGCACAACTTGGGGCACAACAGATCCCTGAGACCAAAAGCAGCGAAAAATAGTAACGGTTACGTCTGCTGACACTGCACAGAAACCCCTGGCGGGAACTGCCGGTGCCGGCCTGTTTCGGATTTGGGCCAGACTTTCACTCATCCATCAACACAAAAGCCATAGACCCAAAGCCATCAACTCGAACGCGATCAACGCGAAATCCCGCATTTAGGGCTTTCGCGCAACGGACTCCGGCATATATTCCTTCAGGCTCGCCGCGACCACCCCCGCACCACGGGTGCTGTGTATGAGGTGCGGCTCACCGTTGATCCAACGCACTTCACCCTCATTGACACGGGTATAGCCATGCCGTGTACCTGAGGACTCCGTAATGTCACGCACATCAAACTGCAGGGGATGTGAATCAGATTTCAAATGGATTTCGTAGATGCCCACATTATTGCGAATACTTCCAACCGGCACGAACAGCCGATCACGGTATCCCGCCAATCCCGTCATAAACGGGAATTCTTGATCGTCGCGGGTGTACGCGTCGGTTTCGAACCATTTGGGCACACCCACCTTTTTCATGCGCGCACGATCCAGAAGCTTGTCCCACGTCGAGCCCAGATCCGAAGAGACATAAACGTTGTGGCTGTTATCCTCCGGATTAAAGGCAGCAACGGCCAACACAATGTGGTCGTCATTAATCCAGGCGGCGACATCTTCTACTGCCCCGGGGAATTCACCCACCATTCCCATTTTGTCGTCATGGTAGAAAATCATGTAATTCTGGAAGGCGACGAAGAAGGAATTCTCCAACGCTGGATGCGCAACAATGGCGGCTTTGGGAATCACCACCTCGCCAAAATTGAGCTTGCGGAAACCCTCGCCCTCACCGTTCAACAGCGCAGGCACGTCATCACAAACGTAAATACCTTTACCGCGAAAAGTGATAAACAGTCGTTTGGGGTTTTGGCTATCGGCGGCCATACCCCAGATCCGGTAGTCCCACGAACTCCAATCGCCATGCTTGCGCGACTTTTTGGGAACCGAGGGCAGGCCTCCTGCATTTTCCGTATCTTCGCCGGTCCACTTATCAATACCTCCCGCCAGGTGTACCCATTTGTCCTGTGGTGAAAGGTCATCCAGCTTCTTGGCGAAGAGCCCCATGGGAATATCGCCTGCACCATAGCCAAAACCACTGGCGAGTACCGCAATTGGCGGCGTTGTCTCGAGAATTTCCACCGACTTGGATGCCGTCACCTGGGGAATCGGGCGAAACGCGCGCGTCCAACTCTGGCCGTGATCCCAACTTTCATGCAGCCCCTGATCTGCAAGTGCCGCAATGGCGTAGTTGTCGTAACTCGCAAAATCATTGTTGTAGGTATTCACGAAGCCCCGATTACGCCAGGTTACCGCGCCGTTCGTCCCGTTATCTTTTTCAACCCGTGTCTGATACAGCACCGACTCTGCCCCGCGCTTGGGAAAGCCCTTCGCTGCCGGATCGAGAAGACTGATTCCATGGCCGTTCTCAAGCAACACCTTGGCGTCTTCACCCCATGAAATTGGCGAAAAGGCAAAGCTGTCGATCTGGACATAGTTGTCAGATCCTTGGGAGGTTTCCCAACCCTTTTGGCCACCTTCGTAATAGATACGCTGCCAGGCTGCCTGAGTGGGCACGCCTTTGCTGATATCCAGGCTGGACATGAACAGGGAGCTATTGTGGTGCTTCATGGTTTTACCCAGCAGCACCCGCACTGTATTTTTCAGCCCATAGGCCGCCTGACCACTGCGTGGATCAATTTCGAGGCGCGCATAGCGCTGGCCAGGATTGGTATAGGATTCCCCATCCCATTCTTCCCGGGTTTCCCCGGGCTGTGCCAGGCGCTTTTCCGGTGCCCCGTACAACTGGTCGACTTGCACCCAGTCCGCCTCATTGGCGGCAAGTTGCTCAGCATCCACAGAAAACACGGTGGACTGCTTGCTGTTTTTGGAGAGAACGGCAAAGGCAAAGCGTTCCGTTGGATCCAGGGCAATACCCAGCGCGTGGCGATAGCCACGGGGTAGCTTTACCGGTTGCCAACTGCGCGCTGCATCCGCCGAAAAATAGAGCCCACGCTCTGTTGCCAGATAAATCCGGTTGCGTTCTTCATCGAAAGCCAGCTGCCAGGCATTCTGGCCTTTCTTTTTTTTCTGATCGTAAAACGATTTCTCAAAGGTCTTGCCGCCGTCGCGGGAGACAAAAACAAGCCCGGGATGCTTGCTGCCGTCGGCGTACTCAGGAACGCGTTGCACCATGCGATTCAGGTCGTCTGCGTCGGGGCTGCTCAAAGCCAGCAACACCAGGTTGGAATCGCTGGGATGCACACCGGCTATATGAATCGGGTAATTCAGAGTTTCCGGAATTGGCTCCCAACTATCGCCAGCGTCATTACTTTTGAGCGCCATGCGGTGAGTGCCTAAGTACAAGCGCTGGGGATTTTCCGGGTCGCTGGTCATGCCGAACACATTCAATTGCGGCAAGTCTTTGGAAAGCAACCGGTAAGACTGCCCGTAGTCGTCACTGCGATAGGCGCCTTCCATATCGCTCATCACATAAAAGCGGCCAGGTACGTTGGGCTCTGCATAGATGGATTGAATTTCGCCACCACCGCCAGGGGCCCAATACTCCCAGGTTAAAGATGGCTGGACGGGGGAAGCGGCGTACCCGGATTCTGCAGACAACAGCAGTGCAGAAATGGCGATAACCCTGACGGGACACTTGAATAGCTGGAGGAATTTCATTCTAGGCTCCACGAGCAATCAGTTTACTGGGGCAGGAATATGCGCTGCACCTGCCAGCATACGCCTGCTAAAGAAGAGGGATAGCGCCTACGGATCATCCCGTTTAACAGCGCTTATCGCGGGCAGTGCACTACAAGTACAAGCCAAGCGATACAGTGCATTCGGACAACATCAGGCGGTAACAACGGGGACGCCCATGTCCCAGAAAAAAGCCACGCCACACAATCGTATCGCGATTTTTGTAACCGGGGATCCGAATGGCAAAAAAAGCCCCCTTTCGGGGGCGACGAGAAAGAGAAGGATGAAATTTTTATAAAACTGTTAGCAACGGCTTCGCCTGGCTCACCTATTTGCTTGACGATGCCTTCAAAGAAAGTACTCCGCCGGCAACCATATCGGCATGCTGTAGCTGGAACGGATTGAGCGGCTCACCATTCAGCTTCTTCTCAGCGATATAGCGGTTCCCTTCGGCGAAATTTTCCACCTCAATGCGGAATTCCTTACCGGGATAGAACTTCTCGTCGAGCTTGATGGAAATCGACTCGAACGAAGGAGTGGCCAGCTGATATGCAGGCTCGCCCACCAGGTCCGGATAGAAGCCCATCATCGCGAACACCAGCCAGGCAGACAGTGTGCCGGCGTCGTCGTTGCCGGGAATGCCCCATGGAGTGGTGTTGAAATACTTATCCACGGCAAAGGTAACCATGTCCTGGGTACGATGCTCCTCGCCTTCGACATAGTTGAACAGGAAGGGATACTGGATATCCGGCTCGTTGGTCATATCGAAGTAGTAGTTTTCGAAGCTGGTGCTCAGGCGCTCGACAAACTGGTCTTCACCCATCAAGTCGATCAGACCGGGGACATCGTGGGGTACAAAGAACAGGTATTGCCAGGCGGTACCCTCCACATAGCCTTGTCCGCCACTCATTTTCCAGCGAATATCCCAGTGACGATCCAGTGGGTCGAAGGGAGTCATCCAGGAACCGTCTTTATTGCGCGGGCGCAGGAAGCCGGTCTCTTCGTCATACAGCTTGCGATAGCTCTGGGCCTGGTCGTAAAAACGCTTGGCATCGTCCTCGTAACCGAGTTCTTCCGCCAGTTTGCTGATATTCCAGTCTGCCAGGTTGTACTCAAGCGTGGTGGACACAGGGCCCCAAACGATGCCGTTGAACCAGCCAAACTCCATCGGGTCACCACCGCGATCGTCCATGGGGATGTACCCCAAGTCCAGGTAGTGCTTGATGCCGGGGCGCAACAGGTTAAAGGTTTCGTATTGCGTGGCGGATCTCACCATCGCCTGGTAGGCCGTTTCCACATCGAAGTCTGTCAGGCCTTTGCGGTAGGTATCCACAATAACGGGTACCGCCGGGTCGCCCACCATGGTGGCCGCTTCCATACCGATCAGCTCCCACTTCGGCAGCCAGCCGCTGTCTTTCGCGGTATCCACCATGGACCGCACCATATCGAGCTGCTGCTCCGGGTGGGTCAGGGTAATCAGCGGATGAACCGTGCGGTAGGTGTCCCACAGGCTAAAGGTGGAATAACGGGTGAAACCTTCCGCTTTTTTCACCGTTTTGCCGTCAACACTGAGGTATTCACCGTTCACGTCGTTGCTGACATGGGGCATGATCAGCGAATGGTAGAGCGCGGTAT
Source organism: Microbulbifer sp. Q7 (assembly GCF_001639145.1). Lineage (NCBI taxonomy): Bacteria > Pseudomonadati > Pseudomonadota > Gammaproteobacteria > Cellvibrionales > Microbulbiferaceae > Microbulbifer > Microbulbifer sp. Q7. The sequence continues at coordinate 1,751,641 of NZ_LROY01000002.1, forward strand.
AGAACTTGGTTTTGTCCTCCTCGCTGCCACCGGTAACTTCGACAACAGAGAGTTCTTTTTCCCAGGCGGCGCTGGCCGCTGCACGCAATTCGGCAAAGGACTTCTCGCCCTGCTCTACCTTCAGGTTTTCACGGGCATTCTCTGTGGAAACAAATGAAATACCCACACGCAACTCGAGCTCGGTGGGCTCAGCGAACTCATAGCTGTAACTTACACCCACGTAATCCGCATTGGGGGATTTTTTCTGAGTCGCGAGGAAGGCCGGCGATTCAAACTGGCTGTGCGCGGCGGCGGGCTGGCTCAGTTCCGCGGAGAAATAGATCTTGCGTTCCTGACCGGCATCACAGAAGTTGCCCTCGATCTGATAACCCTCGATACGGTTGGCGCTCAGCTCGGTAAAGCGGCCACCCCGCATCTCACCCTGGTTTACTGCAAGATCAAACACCAGGTGCGCTTTGCCTGCGGGGAATTCGTAGCGGGAGATACCAGAGCGCGTGGTTGCGGTCATTTCCGCCCACACGTTAAAGGTATCCAGGAAGACCTTGTAGTACCCCGGTTCTGCCTGCTCTTTGGAGTAGCGACTGCGGGTTTCTTCCGGCGTCAGCGCCAGGTCACCGGTAATAACTTTTACCGGAAACGCACCGCTGCTCGGGCAACCGACACCGGAGAGCTGCATGTGGCCAAAGCCATAAATATGCTCGGCGCCAAAGTGATACGCCGCAGAGTTTTTGTTTTTGCTGAAGTCAATATTCTGCGGTACCACGGAGGCCATACCCCAGGGGAGCACTGCACCGGGATAGGTATTGCCTTCGTTCGCGGTCCCGATAAAGGGATTGACCCACTGAGTCACGGGCGCGGCAGAAGCTTCCGAAACCACCGCTGACGGACCACTCGCAGCATCCTTCTCCGCGCTGCAACCCAGCAGCAAGGCCCCGGCAGCGAGCAACCCCACCCCCAGGTTGAGTGAACGCACGGACCATGCGCCTGAATATTTTTCTCTCATTATTCTGTTCTCCACCATCTTGTTTACGTCATTACTTGATTAGCTGCAGTGTCTGTGCACAGGCACCCAGGGTGTGGTAATCACACTTGGCCCCTGCCGCACTTTTCTCATTGCTATAGCGCTGGTTATCTGCATTCAGCAGCCGGTACCAGGCGCCGTACTGGTGATCCACCATGTGGTCCCAGCAATAGCCCCAGATCTTTTGGTAAATCTTCCAGTAGTGTTCTTCACCTGTGGCGCTTGCCAACATGGCAGCGGCGGCGAAGGATTCCGCCTGAACCCAGAAATATTTGTCGTCATCGCAAATATCGCCTTCTGGGCTATGGCCGTAGTAAATACCACCGCGCGCACTGTCCCAGCAGCGATCGAACGATTCATCAAACAGCGCACGGGCACGACTCAACATCCATGCCTCAGGCTTGTGCGCATGTAACGTGAGCAACAGCTTGGTCCACTCGGTCTGGTGGCCGGGTTGAAAACCCCATGGCCGGTACAGGTTTTTGGGGTCCTCGCGGTTGTAGTCCCAGTCCACTTCCAGGCTTTCGGTATAGTGCTCCCATACCAGGCCGCCGCCTTTCGCCGCCAGTTTGACCGCGACGGTTTCCGCCAGGTCGCGGGCACGCTGGAAGAACTGCGCATCACCGGTGGCTTCATACGCGGCAATCAGGGCTTCGCAACAATGCATGTTGGCATTCTGCCCCCGGTAGCTGGAGAGCGAGTTCCAGTCCGCAGAGGCTTCATCGGCGTAAATGCCCTGCTCTGGCAGCCAGAATTTTTCTTCCAGCAGCGACCACACCCGGTACAGTCCTTCGCGGGCTGACTCGATACCGATGCCTATGGCGCTGGCGTAAGCCAACATGACAAATGCGAGGCCGTAGCAATGGTTGGTCTGGTCCACCGGCTGGTGGTTTTCCAGCAACCAGTGATACCCCTGACGCTCACTATCCCAATGCACCTGGTCCACATAGGCCAGGCCGTGTACGGCGGCATCGCGGTACTCGGCCTTGCCGAACAACCGGTAAGCCGTGCAGTAGTTGAATACCATGCGCGTGGAGCTCACCAGATGGCGAGTCCCCGGGCTGAACAGGCTTCCGTCGTCGTGGAAGTTTTGGAAAAAACCACCACTCGGATCCATCACATTCGGCGCATAGAAGTCGAGGATCGACTGAATATGCCCGGTGAGGAATTCCGCGCTGCGGAAATCGGGCGTTGCTTGTGCATTCATACGGATGCCTCAGATACTCACTAAAAATTTTTAAGGTCTGCCAGGGTGGGCAGTGCGGGAAAGGCACCGGGGCGCGATACCGCGATGGCGCCACTCAGGGTGGCGAAGCGAACGGCGTCCTGTAGCCCCGGCCCGTCGGCAAGCAAGTCAGGCAGCCCGTGCTCCAATACCTTGCGCAGCAGCCCTCCGGTGAACCCATCGCCACCGGCGGTGGTGTCCACCACCTTGACCTTGGGAATGGCCACCGAGAAGTTGTGCTCGCGCGTAAAGCACTGCACCGGCTCTCCGCCATCGGTAACCAGAACGAGCTGAGGTGTGCGAGCCAACAGATCCTGTAGGTAGGACTCGACGTTGCCTGCACACAAAAACTCAAGTTCATCGCGAGAGAATTTCAGGATATCGGCATTGTGCACAAAGCGATTGACCACCGTGCGATCGGCTTGCCCCGCCGACCAGAGGTTGTGCCTCAAGTTCACATCGAAGCTCACCAGTGCGCCTTCCGCGCGCGCCAGCTCCAAAGCCGCGGCCGTGCTGTTCTGCAGGAGTTCCGTGGTCAGCGTATTGCTGCAGAAATGCAGCAAGCCGCAATCGGCAAATTGTGCGGGCGCCAGCTGACCGGCTTCCAGCAGGGTATCGGCGGTGTCCTGACGGTAAAACTCGAAGGATCGATCACCGGATTCGTCCAGAAATACGAATGCCAGCGAGGTCTTCGCGGTGGGGTGACGCAAGGTCAGGGAGGTGTCCACCCCATACTGCTTCAGGCAGCGCAACAAAAAGTCCCCGAACGCATCGCGCCCTACCTGGCCGAGGAAGCGCGTCGGTACGCCGAGCTTCGCCGCGGCGACCGCCACATTGGCAGGGGCACCACCCGGATACTGGGTAAATTGATTGAGCGGTGTGTCGCCACTGCGATCGACCCCAGTATTGAGGAAGTCGATCAAGGCCTCTCCAAAACACACCAGTTTACGATTCGTCATGCCGAGTCTCCTGCTCATGGCTGCCAGATAACGCGAAGGGTTAGCTCGCCTGCGGGGAAGCCTGCGGCGGAGCGGAAGCGTCGTCACCTTCCAATAAACCTGCATTGGCCCCCTTCAGGGCGTACCAGCCGATGAACACGTAGCACACCAGCGGAACCAGGAAGCTCAGGGTCAGGGTACTGAGATCCGCCACCAGCCCCTGGGCCACTGGCACAATCGCGCCGCCCACAATGGCCAGGCACAGGATGCCGGAGCCTTGCGAGGTCACGGGGCCAAGCTTGCGGATACCCAGGGAGAAGATGGTGGGGAACATGATGGAGTTGAACAGGCCAACACCGAGCGCAGCCCACATGGCCACGTGGCCGCTTCCGGTCAATACGATAGCCAGCAGGGCGACGCAGGCGGCGGCGTTAAAGGCGAGCACGCGGGTGGGCGCCACAAACTGGAGAATGGCGGAACCGATAAAACGCCCTACCATGGCACCACCCCAGTAAAACGACAGGTACTGGGCTGCGGTCTGCTCGCTAAATCCGGCCACCTCTGGCAGTGCAATGTAATTGATCAGCACGCTGCCAATCGCAACTTCTGCCCCCACATAGAGGAAAATCGCCATGGCACCGAATACCAGGTGCTTGTTGGCCCAGATACTGGAGGTCGCATTGACCAGGGACGCCGACTCGGCCTCGCCCTCAATCGTGGGCAACTTGAGTAGCTTGAACACGATCGCCGCCACCACCAGAAACCCGGCGATGATCAGATACGGCACCTGCACGGCGCGCGGGTCGGCCATGCCCTCCCCGCTCTCACCGCCAGAGTGCACCGCACCAATGATCAGCAGGGCACCGAACAGGGGCGCCACTGTATGGCCCACGGAGTTGATCGCCTGGGAAAAATTGAGCCGGCTGGAGGAGGTTTCGGGAGAGCCCAGCACCGCCACATAAGGGTTAGCGGACACCTGCAGGATGGTAATACCACTGGCCAGCACAAACAGGCCGGCGAGGAACAGCCCGTACACCCGCACTTCCGCCGCAGGATAAAACAGCAAACACCCGGCGGCGGCGACCAACAGCCCCACAGACACACCGTTCTGATAGCCAAGGCGCTTGATCATGGCCCCTGCGGGGATGGACACAAGGAAATAGGCCCCGAAAAACGCAAACTGGATCAGCATGGCCTGCACATAGCTGAGCGAGAAGGCACTCTTTAAGTGCGGAATCAGGATATCGTTCAGGGCAGTAATAAAGCCCCAGATAAAGAACAGGCTGGTCATCACCAGCAAGGGAAACAGATACGCAGTTTTGGATGATGGTGCGGCACCCTGTGGTGCACTGCCCCCGGTCTCATTCATTATCGCTGGCATGGCTAGATTCTTATGTGGTTATTGTTTGTCGTTATTCTGCGTGCACCAAGAAGAGACCCAAGCGTCCCATCCCGGTGCTTTCACGAATCACTATACCCACGGCCTTGCCAATGCCACTCCGTATTCAGAAATCCGAAGTAAATATTTTTCAAATCAGCTCAAAATAATCTTCGGATTTTCAAATCCCAATAACTATCCCCTTTAAAAACAATCGGTTACGAGGCAATCATGGAATGATTGGTTTGCCTTGACTGGTGATCATTTTTCAGACAAACACAGCGCCCGGGTATTTTTTTCAAAGAAATCTGCCCCTTCAGCCCACTTCTGCGCCCCAGATTTCGCCCAAAAAACAACCGGGAAACACTTGTGATTATTCTTGCGGCGCCCGAAACCAGTGCTCATGGCGGCGGTAGGCACTGGCAATTTCATCGATCAAAAGACGTACCGCCGGCGTCGCGTGACGCGCAAACGGCGTGATCGCATATACCCCCTGTGACTTCGCCGTATAGGCCTGTAGTAACGGCTCCAGCTCACCACGCGCCAGTTCGGTATGCACCAGGCAGCGGGGAACATAGATAATCCCCATGCCACGTAAGGCTGCTTTTTTGAGCACCAGCGCATTATTTGCTTCCAGACGCCCTTCCACCGGCACCGTGTAAGTACCGCTGCCTGCGCGCACCTCGCTCCCCTTCTCTCCTTCTCCCGCCTCTCTGCTTGGCAATTTGTCGCCAGCTCGCCGGAACAACCAGTTGCGCGGCCCGCCGTCCTGCAGGCCATAGATCAGGCAATTGTGTTCCTGCAGCGCCTCGGGCACATCGACGCGGCCGTGGCGGTTCAGGTAGTCAGCCGACGCGCATACCACCCAGTCGGAGTCGATCAGCCAGCGGGCGCGCAGGGAAGAGTCGCGCAGCGTGCCCGTACGCACAGCGATGTCGATTCCTTCCCGCACCAGATCCACATAACGGTTATCCAGCCGCAAATCCACCTGCACCTCGGGATGGCGCAGGCAGAAATCCGCCAGTAGATCGGACAGCAGGATATCCCCGGAAATGGTGGGCGCGCTGACCACCAGTTGACCACGTAGCGTCTCGTGCAGGCTGGAAACCTCGGCCAGCGCCGCCTGCTGATGCTGTTTGACGGCACTGGCATGCACCAACAAGCGGCGCCCTGCCTCGGTGAGCGTCATGCTGCGGGTGTTGCGAAATACCAGTTGGGTGGCAAGTGCACTCTCCAGCCGATTGATCCGCTTGCTCAGCCCCGGCGTTGACATCCGAGCCTGGGCCGCGGCCTTGCGAAAACTGCCCGCTTCCGCCAGCAGCGCAAACAGTGCGAGATCCGATGCTTCCACCATATATATGTCGATCCCTTCCGCAGAAGACCGGGACAGCAAACGCGCCCGGACACTTTCCGCCTATGAAACTTTTGGAAACAATCAATTTACCTGTTAACAATAGTTTCATCAAACCCGATGCTTTAGCCTGTACCGCATAACGCGACCAACGCTGCCGTCAGCGCTGCGGCCACCTACTTATAAAGGAACCACGTTATGGCCGAGGCCATTCGCTTCTATCCCGCCAAGCCAGACAAGGTCTACCTGTTCGGTACCTGTCTGGTCGACAGTTTTTCCCCGCAGACCGGCCTCGATGCCATCACCTTGCTTGAGCGCGAGGGTATTGAAGTGGTCTTTCCCCAGGCGCAAACCTGTTGCGGTCAGCCCGCCTACAACTCCGGATACAGCGATGACGCCCGTGCCGTGGCGCGCAGCCAGATCGCCCTGTTTCCAGAACCTTGGCCGATTGTGATCCTGTCCGGCTCCTGCGGTGGCATGATGCGCAAGCACTACCCGGCCCTGTTCGATCACGCACCAGAGGTAGTGGCGTTTGCCGAGCGGGTATTTGAGTTCAGCGAATTCCTGCGTTATGTCGTACAGCCATCGCTTCAGGATTGCGGCGCACCCACCACCGTGACCCTGCACACGTCCTGCGCCGGCCGCCGGGAGCTCGGTATCCATGAGCACGGGCTGGCCCTTCTCGGCCAGCTCCAACAGGTAAATCTGGTCCCGCATGACTACCAGGAAGAATGTTGTGGCTTCGGTGGTACCTTCTCTGTCAAACACGCCAATATCTCCTCCGCCATGGCGGAGGACAAAACCCGCAACCTTTTAAGCGCCGGGGCAGACGAGTTTGTTAGCACGGACTGGGGCTGCATGCTCAACCTGAACACCACGCTGGAATACGCGCGCAAGCCATTGCAGGGACGCCACCTCATCAGCTTCCTCGCCGAACGCACCGGTGCGGGCAGCCACGCGCAGCCCAACGAAATAGCAGCCACCGAGGCGGAGGCAGTGGGATGAAACAGCAGCCTCAGCAATTTCATCAAAACAGCGCTGCCGCGCTGGCAGACCCGGTGTTGCGCAGCAATTTCCGCGGCGCCATGGATTTTCTGCGCAACAAACGCAGCGGCATATTCGAAACCGACGGCGACTTCGATGCGCTTTCGCGCCGGGGGGAGGCCATCAAGCAGCGCTGCCTGCAGCAGCTTCCCGAGCTGCTGGAACAACTGGAGCAAAACTGCACCCGCAATGGCATTCAGGTGCACTGGGCGGAAACCCCGGCACAGGCCAATGCCATTATCGAAACCCTGATTCGCAAGCGGGGCGGCAAGCAGGCAGTGAAAGGCAAGTCCATGGTCAGTGAGGAAATCGGTCTCAACGAATACCTCGCAGAGCGCGGCGTCGACTGCATCGAGTCCGACATGGGCGAATTTATCGTGCAGCTGGCCGGGGAAACCCCGTCACACATCATCATGCCCGCGATCCACAAGGACGCCAGCCAGATCGCGCATCTGTTTGCCGAATCACTGCAGGACACGCCTTATACCGAGGATGTGGACCAGCTGATCGGGATCGGCCGACAGCAACTCCGCGAGCGTTTTCAGCATGCCGATGTGGGTATTACCGGGGTCAACTTTGCGGTGGCGGAAACCGGCACTCTCTGCCTGGTAGAGAACGAGGGTAACGGCCGCATGTGTACCACCGTACCGCCACTGCATATTGCGGTAACCGGAATTGAAAAAGTGGTCGCCCAGCTGGGTGATGTACCGCCGCTGTTGTCACTGCTCACCCGCTCCGCAACCGGCCAGAAAATAACGACCTACTTCAACATGATTTCCAGTCCGCGCAGACCGGGCGAAAAAGATGGGCCTGAGGAAGTCCACCTGGTCCTGCTGGACAATGGCCGCAGCCAGGCCTTTGTTGATGAGGAGCTGCGTAAAACCCTGCAGTGTATTCGCTGTGGTGCCTGCATGAATCACTGCCCGGTGTATACGCGCATTGGTGGGCACGCCTATGGCACAACCTACCCCGGACCCATCGGCAAAATAGTGAGCCCGCACCTGCTCGGGCTGGAAGCCACGCAGGACCTGCCCACCGCCTCTTCACTGTGCGGCGCCTGTGAAGAAGTGTGTCCGGTACGTATACCCATCCCCAAATTACTGCAACGCCTGCGGGAAGAAACCAACCGCCCTCATGTGCTACCGGAGCACATGAAGGGTGCCGGCAGCGGTCGCAAGAAAATGGAAGCCTTCGTCTGGCGCACCTGGTCCTGGGTCTGCCGCCATCCTGCGGTTTATCACGCAGGTGCCGCACTGGCTGGCCAATTGCGCGGCCTCTTCCGGTTCCTACCCAGTCCCTGGAAAACCCGCCGCACCATGCCCAAACCGGCGAAAACCACTTTACATGCCGCACTGAAAAACAGACCCAGCAGGAGCGCGACCCCATGTCCGCAAGAGAAAATATCTTAAGCCGTTTGCGCAGCGGTGCTCTGCCCGTGAACGCAGCAAGCCCGAGCTCAATAGAGACCACAGCCCCTGCTGCCATGGCAACAGCGCAGGTCGCCTCACTGCGTACCGCATTTGTGCAAAACCTGACGGCCAACCACGCGCAGGTCATCGAAACCAGCGAGCAACAACTCGCCGCAAACGTGGCCAACACGCTCGCCAGCCTCGGCGTTACGCAATTAATGGGAAGTGCCGAGGCCCGGGCACGACTGGCACAGGGTGACGATACCTCAATAGAATGGCGCGAGTGGCCTGAAGGGGGCGACGACGCAGAGACAAAAGCACACCTGTTTTCCCAGGTACCGGCCGCGATCTCCACCGCTGCCGCGGGCATTGCCCAGACCGGCAGCCTGGTATTGATTCCCGGCCCCACGGAGCCGCGCTCGCTGTCTCTGGTGCCACCCACGCATCTGGTGATTATTCAGGGGGAAGACTTGCAGCCGGATCTGGAAACATGGATGGCGATAAAGCCCTGGGGTGATGCTATGCCGACAAATATTGTGCTGGTTTCCGGGCCGTCGAAAACCGCGGATATCCAGCAGACATTGGCGTATGGGGCGCACGGGCCCTCGCGGCTTGTTGTGTTTCTGGTTGCTTGAGATGGAGGGGGATGGGGCGTACGGTGAGGAAGGCGGTCGGGATGGACTTGAAACACGCTAGGGCGTGTTTCAACCCTAGCGGGCTCGGCTTTGCCTCGGTCTTAACTCGCTGGCGCGAGTTAATCGAACCGGAGGGTTCTCACCCGACCTCAGCGCCGTATAACGAAAAAGCCCGGCTTATAGCCGTTATTGAGCGGGGTTTTGACTCCGGTCGGGATGGACTTGAAACACGCTAGGGCGTGTTTCAACCCTGCGGGCTCGGCTTTGCCTCGGTCTTAACTCGCTGGCGCGAGTTAATCGAACCGGAGGGTTCTCACCCGACCTCAACGTCGTTTAACGAAAAAGCCCGGCTTATAGCCGTTATTGAGCGGGGTTTTGACTCCAGTCGGGATGGACTTGAAACACGCTAGGGCGTGTTTCAACCCTAGCGGGCTCGGCTTTGCCTCGGTCTTAACTCGCATGCGCGAGTTAATCGAACCGGAGGGTTCTCACCCGACCTCAGCGTCGTATACAAAAAAAGCCCCATGCTTTCGCATGGGGCTTTTTTTGTATATGGCGGTGAGGGAGGGATTCGAACCCTCGATGGCAATGATTCCCACCCCGCAAACAAAAAACCTATACAAATCAACGACTTACAGTGGAGAAAGTTTGCTTAAGTTGCTGAATGTGAAGTATTTTAACCGCCTATTGTGAAGCAATCCAGCCCTCCTCCGATAGGATTTGAACCTCTGCTTCACATTCTGCGCTCGCAGTTACTGAGCGACACTCCGCCACTTACTGCCGTGGACTTGCTGGTTGATGTACTCGACGAGAAACATCCTCTTGTCCTTCTTAAAAGAAGCCAGTTCGGCAGCCTGTTTCTCGATTTGCTCCTTGTGCTCATTGATCGCTTCCTCCTGGTCGTCGATCTCAATCTGAAGGTCTTCTCGCTCGTCCTCATCTTTGATCTTCGCGAGCTTCGCCTTGAGTTTTTTCACCTCGGACATCGCTTCTTTCAGCTCTTGCTTCTCATCCGCGAGGTCGTCACGAAGGCACTCCTCATGATCTCGGACTTCATCAGCGAAGTACCCAGCATGTTCTGACAACTCATCCTTATCGAGGAAGCCAATACTGGCCATATAGTCCTTAAATATTTTCTTCGCGATTGTCGTATTGATCGGTTCTTCTACCGGCTCAATCTGATTCGCCTTGAGAACTGGGTACTTCTTTTTGAATAGCCCGAACATTACTCACTCCATGTTTATTCATTCTTGGGTGCCTCACGGCCTCATTACATCCCAAATGCCCTGACATGTGAACACCAAGTCAACTTACCTAATAGTGGCCGGAAGACCCAACCAACTCTGGTGCATTCCCGTGCCCGCAAATCAATCAATGGAGACAACAAATGAACCAACTAAACAACTGTCAACTAGTGACTGATACTCGATACCAGTGCCTGTTGTGCAAAGAGAAACCACTAGCTAGATACTGCCGAGGCCTTTGCCGTGACTGTAAAGAGGTCTGGGGCAAACTAGGCTACCCGACCAAACGCTGCGGCGGCTGCCACCAATGGAAACATCAGGGCGAATACAGACTTCAGCTTTCAGGCCCGCGCCTAGCTCCCTTCTGCAAAGACTGTGAAGGAGGCCGCCAATGAAACAGTGCACGAAATGCAGGCAGCGTATGCCACTGACAGAGTTCCACTCGAATGGAGGGGGGCGCCGCAGGGGAGCTTGTAAGCGCTGCGAGGCGGTAAGAGACAAGGCTCGCCACAAGCCGAGACTGAGGTACATAGAACTGCAAGAAGAGCCATGGAGTCTGCCTGAGGGTTGTCTCAATGCCCGGAAGGACGCCACTAAGCACCCGCTCTATGAGACATGGCGATCAATGGTGAGCCGCTGCTATTTCCACAGTAGTGCTGGTTACCAAAACTACGGTGGTCGTGGCATCAGTGTCTGTCATGAGTGGCGTCACGACTTCTGGGCATTCCGCCGTGACATGGGCGATAAGCCAAGCCCTGAGCACTCCCTCGACAGAATCGACAACGACAGCGACTACAGCCCCATCAACTGTCGGTGGGCTACTCGTCAGGAGCAATCTAGGAACACCAGGTTAACTGTCCGCGTCGACTTCTTCGGTGAAACTGTACCTCTGATCGATCTGGCGGAGGCTGCTGGTCTGCACGTACAGACAGTGAAGAACAGGATAGATCGCGGGTGGTGTCTATATGCTGCCTTGTCGATGCCGACTGGAATACACACCAAGACAACACCGGGGCTTCTGGCTAGCTACGAGTGGGCTTGAAGATTCCCCCGACTTTTTTACTGAAAAAATGCGAGCGGTTGGGTCTCAAGACCATTCAGGCTATTTCCCCCAGTGGGGAGGCCCACAAACCAACCGGCCTCCCTCTGCTCTCTCACTCTACCCTGCTACCGATCTCGACCATCACTATGAGGGAGAACACCGGCGGTAATGCCTGCCAGGTGTGCCGATATGAGTTTACCCAAAAAGGTACAGAAAAAAGGTGTACCGATTGTTGTATTCATTAATCGTTTTGGGTACTGTTCGATTATTGTCTAAGACCTTACCGACACATAACAATGACTACTTTCCTCTACGCTCGCGTTTCCACCACCGACCAAGACACTGCGATCCAAGATGCTGCCCTTAAGAAGGCTTACCCAGACGGCATGCTACGCAAAGAGAAAGCTAGCGCCACCACGATGGAGCGCCCGGTGCTTCAGCTGTTCCTAGATATGATTCACGAAGGCGACACGCTAGTAGTTTGGAAGCTTGATCGACTGGCTCGGAACATGGCCGACCTGCTGGCTATCGTTCAGCTGCTACGGGACAAGGGGGCCAGCTTGAAAATTCTCGACCAGAACATCGACACCAGCACCGCAACTGGCCGCGCCTTCCTGCAGATGCTCGGAGTCTTTGCTGAGTTCGAGACCAACCTTAGGAAGGAGCGCCAGATGGCAGGCATTGAGAAAGCGAAGGCAGAAGGCCGCTACAAGGGGCGCCCGACTACCATCGACCCAGAGGCAGTCCGTCACTGCCTTGAGGTGGAGAAGCTGTCCTATCGCGCTACAGCTAAGAAGCTCGGCATTGCTCTGAGCAGTGTCCAGCGACTGGCCAAACAGGAGACAACCTGAGGCCACTATCAACAAACACCAGGAATAACATGAAAGACAACCAAACCATTCGGGAGCAGCTACTGATTCCCGGCTATTCAAAAGAGAACTACACCGAAGATTGCCCGTTGTACGACAACAGGTGGAACTACTTTGGGGGCAGTGAACCGTCCTCGGACAAGGCGACTATGGTACGGATCGACCTGTACCTGTATCTGGAGCTGAATATCAGTTCAATCCCCTACCGCGAGGCTATCAGGCCCGACTCTGAGATCGTGACAAAGCTCGTTGAGATCTTTCCCCAGATTGCTGAAGGGAATGGCCGTTACAAGGTCGTTTCCTCGCTCAGAGGCGCTCATCATCGTCGCCAGCTGATCTCCTTCCAGATCGACAGATACCGGAAGTCTGGACGGATACAAAAGCGCCTCGAAGTATTGGCAGCACTTCGGGAGGGGCGGGATGCTGGAGTTAATACCAGCTTTAACCATGAAGTCCGACTGAGGTATCGGCACCTAGATTACTGGTACTTCGATCTGACTCCATCACTGGAGAATCAGCAGTTCTTCGCAGAGCTGCTGCCTGCAGTGCAAGGTCGCTATAAGCGAAAGCCTGATGTATATGCCGGGATCGTGGAAGCACTGGCCGCTAATCGTGGGCCTGTGTCGATCGCCAAGGAGTTCGGTGTGAGCCGGTCTTACGTATACAAGGTGAAGGGGGAGATGGGCGGTTAAAAGTGTACACAAATAAGGCCGCCTGCCCATGAAATAAACTTTATGATCTCTGAGCAAGTGTACACAAATAAGGTCGCCCCCCCATGAGATAAAACTTTATGATCTCTGAGTCAGATGTACACAAATAAGGCCTCTCGCCCATGAAATAAAACTTTCAACCTTTTCCAGCATACATCTCTCACCCCCTGCCATCTCTACAAGCATCATGTTGTGGCACACAGATTCCCCAAGATCACTTCAAGCCCTACCCGAACCAAATACAGGTAGGCTGTCACTGAGCCTCACGGCTCGACCGATCTCTGATCGCGTCCGTCGACGCACTAACTCGACACACGACAACAAACCCCGGTTTAACTGATATCAGCCATTTGCTTCTGCAGGTGGTGACCGGGTCTGGTACGACATCACATCAACTGAGCCCAATGGCTCGACCAAGCGTCTACTGCCTGAGCCTTTGGCTCGACCAATCTTCGATTGCGTCTATGGCAACGACCACTATCACGATCATTACAGAGCCTTAAGCAAGCTCGGTGATGCCAGTAGGTGGCCGGTAGTTGATGTAACAGACACAGTAGGGAGGTAATGGCCCCGACCTGTCCGGTGTACGACTGGGAATACTCGCCGTTGCTGTGGAAAGCGACAAACCATCTACCCCTGATTCAGGGCTTGTAGACTGGGGCGAACGGAATGGCTTCTTATCTTTAGGACTATCCTGCAGCCTTAGTATTAGACCGTTGTTTAATGTTGTATTCATTAAAGAATATTAACTAAAAGATTCTAAAGATAATCCTAAAGACAAACCTAAAGATAGGGCTCAGACAGGGGATGTCTGTAGTGAATTAATCACAGATCACTATCACCAATAGCTGTCTCTCCCTTGTCTTTCTCCCTTGTCTTCCCCTTTGTCTCAACCCTTCTTCAGCTAGCCTCTTGCTGGTCTTTATGTACCTGTGTCTGTTCCAGTGTCTTCGGTGTCTTCTCCTGCACCGTTGGTCTTTGGTGGTCTCCAGTACACACCGGTCTCACCAGCAGGGGGCTACCTGAAGGATGGTTCTTCCACCTTCCAGACTCTGACGTTTCTTGGTTGCTACGTTTCAGATTCCTTACTTGCTCATGAGCCCTAAAGCTCTACTGGGCGATTGCTCTGGTTTCATCACCAGCAGTAGTCGCTCTTTATTTTCACAATTCCCATTTATACAAAGAGGTAACCCCGATGAATGCTCGAGGCGATTACTACAAGGTGGTCTCACCGACTGCCACTGGCATGGTTCATGTCGATCTCTGCCAGCCATCACGCGCTGTGCTATCCAAAATCCAACACAACATGCAGCTAACGCATGATCGCAAGGTGTCCATGCGTGAGATCTTCTCCGGTCTTCTCCTGGGCAAGATCAGGCCTGCAGACTACACGCGATAACAACCCTTCGAGACGCCCTCAGCGCCTCCCTGAGCCTGTCTAACAGCTCAACCAATAACGACACGCCAGATAGAGCAAGGGCCACCACAGCGCCTCTGAATGAGCCTACGGCTCGACCGATCTTTGATCGTGTCATGCGCCCCTCAATGACCCTCAGTCTGGAGACCACCATGACCCATAAACAACCACTGCTAACCATCGCCTTTTCAATGCTCTTCTTCCTTGCCTTGAAGGTTTGGTCAGCCCAACTGGAGATTACTCACTATGAGGAAACTCAACGACGAATACATGCCGCAGCCGTTACAAGTTACGAGCAACAGCGGTAACTACATGCCGATGCCTGAGCGCATCGAGCAGCACTTCAAGCCAACCGATACCGGCTTACGACTACAGCAACTGATCGCCTACTTCAGCCAGCTTCAAGGTGAAACCGTGGACGCTGAATGGGTAGTGAAGTTCTGCGTCGATCAAATTTACAAAGACACACACACCAGTAATCCAAACACTGGCCGATGCCGTGTCTTCACCCGTATTTAAATCTGGAGACCCCAATGACCAATGAAACAACTGGCCGCGCACATCTGGCCCTGAGACCTACTCAAACTGACACCCGTGACGCTGACACTCGATACAGCGATGGTGTCGATAACTACCTGTCCGAGCAGAAGCGACAGCAGGCCGCTAGCTACGGTGGTCGTGATTACCTCGACATCGATGAGGCATACAACCTTGGCGTCGGTGTTAAATCAGAGTGGTTTGAGCCGGGAGCGAGTACCACCACCTCGAAGCGCATAGTCGACCACAAGCACAAGGCGATGCTCGATGAGCTGAAAGCCAACGGACAGCTATCCGACGCTGCCTACCAGCGAGGCTTGGAAGAAGCTGGCTATCAGCAGGAAGAGATCGCTGAGGACGACAGCCCCGCCGCCGGTCTCGATCCCCTCCAGTACGATGAGGAAACGTCCAACAATGCTCAGTGGACGATTAACCAGGTAGGCGAGTCAGCGTTCAGAATGGCCATGACCAGCTACGTGATGGGCGACAGCACCGCTGCCATGAATCTCGCAGACCGACTCCAGACACGCGGAGTAACCCCTGATGACATCACCGGCATGTACGACAGCATGGCTCAGACCGCTGCTGGCAAGATCGCTGCAGTGATGGAAGCCAACGGCGATGAGGATGTGTCTGTCAATGAAGTGATGGCATGGGCGAAACAGCTTGAGCCGGGACAGCAGGTCTACCACCTGACTCGAACTGCGATGGCGTCGGCACTGTTCGATAACTTCAAGCATGTCCCTGATGTAGTCCAGAAGTACCGCCTCACGAAGCGTAAGCCACGCTAACACTACCAACTAAACCAAACCACCACAGGCCAACCAGCAGCTCTCTTATGCCGCTGCTGCGTTTGCCGGTATCTGAAATTTAATGGAGACCGCCAATGAATGAATTAACTATCAACGACTTGACTAGCTTCCAGTTCGACGGACAGCCAATAAAGGTTGTTCAGTATGAAGGGCTGGAATACTGGGTTGTCAAAGAAGTATGCGACCTACTGGGCCACAGTAACCCAAGGCAAGCACTGAAGGACCACGTAGACTCGGAAGACATTTTGACCGTAAGCAAACGTGACGCTCAAATCGTATCTGGTAGCCCGAAGGCCCGAAGCGTGAACCTGATCAACGAGGCCGGTTTGTACGGGCTGATCTTCGGTAGCAGACTGGAGGCCGCCCAACGCTTCAAGCGTTGGGTCTTCAAGGAAGTATTGCCGAGCATCCGAAAACATGGTGGATACACCCAAGGTCAAGAGGAGTTGACGGAATTACAGAAGGCCGCACTCCACGGGACTGCTCAAAGCCTAGCGTCTGCTGTCCGATACTTAGACAGGGAAACCAAGCACCTCCACTGGTTGAAACCGGATAAGGAGGCAAGGTATCTCGAACGGGTGCTGGAGAATACTGCAGCGCGTTATAAGCTGCCCATGGCGCTGGTAGTGGCCTTGAACAGGTATGGCCTCAAGGATGTCCAGAAGGAACTGGCGATCTAAAGAAAGGGCCTATCCATATTTTAAGTTGATTATGGTACAACGGTGCACAATCGAAAAACTTGCATGTACATGTCATATTGGCGTTCTTCGTAAGGAAGTTGAATTATGGATTATTGGTTACTTTTGGAGAAATCTGACGAGACGCGAGTTTCTAAGGGCATCAGGAGTTATGAGGACACGACCGGCCGCCAGTATAATTATGATAGCTTGGTGCCAAATCATCGTAATTTGAAGCAGCATGATCGTGTGGTTTTACGCAAGGAAAACGATATCCTCGGTTACGGGGTGGTCGGATCGGTACGATCTTATTCATCAGTAAAGGAGCATTCTCGATGTGTAAGTTGCGATTCTACGGACGTGCGTGAAAGATCTACGAAGCTACCTCGCTGGAAGTGTGGTCGCTGCGGAGAGGAGTTCAAAGTACCGAAGATTACCAGTCAGCCTGTCAAGTCTTTTGAGGCTATTATTGGTAATTTTATTAGGCTAGAAGATCGTGTGCCAGTTAGGGATGTCAAAGCTTGTGCGGCGTCCCCCAACGGCCAAAATTCTCAGCACTCGATCTTGAAGCTTGACCAGGAAAAAATTCAGGAGCTGATTGATTTTAGTCGCTTGGAAGCTGAGGTGGTCAGGCTTGATGACTTGATAACAAAAGCGGAACTTGAAATACAAAGTTCACTTCATGGGTCAGCAGCGGAGAGAAAGGCGAGACTTAAGAACGCCAAGAAAAAGCCAGATAAAAGGCGGTGTTTCGTAGATGTTTTCGTTCGTAACCCAGATGTTGTGGCTGAAGTTCTTTCTCGCGCCAATGGGACCTGTGAAAACTGTGGTAACGAAGCTCCGTTTATTAGAAGGTCTAACGGAGAGCCATACCTCGAGGTGCACCATAAAATCCGTCTAGCCGATGACGGCGAGGACAGTGTCGAAAATGCAATTGCGCTATGCCCCAATTGCCACAGAATGGCGCACTATGGTTAAAAGTAATTTTAGTGCGACTGCGGACCTTTCTGCCCCCCGAAAGTATTGACAGATACTATGTGTAATTTGAAAAGCTGTACAGCCGCCATCCTGCGGGGACAGTTTCGCCCTTCGCCAGCTGCCTCTAAGTATTGCGGAGATAAGTGCAAACTGACAATTCGGATGGAGGCCGTCGAGATGTTGGCAGCTGCCAAATCCCTTGGTGGGGGCTATCTTTGTCTAAACCTCCAGCGTAAGCCTAAGAAGAATAGATAGATGAATGTAAAGGCAAGCATTGCATATATCGTCAAGAAGATTTTGAATCTTGTTGTCGCTGTGATGTAGTCCTCGACAAGTAATCTTTCTTCACGCCAAATTGAAAATGGGACAACTAAAACCTTGATTGGGTATTCCACTGCTACTGATATCTTTTCAAGGTCGACGTTGCATTCGCTTGAGTATGGAGAGTAACAGTCAGAGATAGTGGTAAAAATAATCGCTACAGTTAATACGAATAACCATAAGAGGCATTTTATAGGCTTCTCCGTGCTCATTCCGTAGTCTGAGAATCGGCTGTATAGCGCTGACCAGCTAAATCTTTCTTCCCACCACCGCCTGAGTCTATTTGTTTTTCCTTGAGCGATCTTGTGGTTCATGCAGTCATGCTCTAGGGCGAAGAAGGTGCCAGCTTGTATATGGTCTCCTTGTTCTTCGAGGATTTTAAAAATTCTTCTGTATGCTCTTTCTGCAGCAAATCCATGTCTCATTGTAAAGCATTCTTTAGGGGGGAATATTGCGCCATTTGCTAGAGCTTCCGCCCCAATGTTTGGTACTCCAGTAACGTCAGTTCCACTCAGAATTAGCATCTTATGTAGTTTGCAATCATCTATTGTTAGATTGGCGAGGCTGCAGTCTTTAATCTCAAGCCTTGATAGAGATTTCTCTTTCCCCAGGGCTTCTGATTTTATTGTGATATCTTCACATTGAGTTGATTTTATGGATATTTCTGGAGAATTCTCAGCAACAGTAAAAGTTATCTTTCCATTCGCTTTCGTATTTTTAACTTCTAAAAAATTAGCCACCCCATTTCGGAAAAAAAATCTCTCTTTATTTTCTGACTCGTCTGTCATGGTTACATGATTCAGGGAAGTTTTTACCCAAATTCCATGGACTTCTACATGACCGATAGTGGATTTCTCTACTTTCAATGTATTTGAAGGTGAGCGCTGAGATGGCGGGCTTGAAGTTGTTCGGACAGTTAGTGTATCAACTGTGATACCTTCTAGCGTTAAGCTCGAGTTATTCTCGGGGATACCTACGGTTACTGAGCTATCTTCTTTTTTTGGGGGACTTATAGAACTTATTAGTATTTGTCTTGTTTTAGATTCTTTTTCAATCTGAATGGTTAGATTTTGTATCGCTGAGTCGGTTACCTTTAGTTTGCCGTCTACCTTGCAGCGTGAAAGAGCTAAATGGTTTGCATTGACACCATCAAAAGTTATGTCACCAAGAAAGTCAACTTGATCAAACCTTAGCTGCTCTAATTGGGGGGGGCTCCTAAAGGCTGCTCCAGGCGGGAAGGATGCTCGGTTTCTTCCCTGTGTGCTTGAGAAATCTGAGATGTTAGCTTTCAGAGCTTCACTTAAGAAGTCGTTGAACTTTGCAACGGCTACTACATCAAGTTCGTGCTTTCTTCCTACAACCTGCCGAAACTTGCGATTTACTGATGGGGTTGTCTCAATTTCCGTTGGCTTTTCATCGTGTTCTTGGATTATGTAGTTGTTGTCTGGAAGATGTAACCAGCAATAACTCAAAAGCTCTGCACGTCTGAGATGATGTTCATCAATTTGTACGGCGGCGTATACAATTGCGCCGGGTACAGTTTGATACGGACATTCTGGTGATTTACAAGTCGACATTATATTCCTTATCTTTTATTGCCGCCTGATGACGAAGTTGTGCACTTATTATATCTGCGCAGTTCCGCTTGATTTCTGTCACATTTTTGTGGTCTAGCAATTTTCTGATACGAACGTATTAGAGTTGCTCTGGACTTCTTTTATTCGCCGCTCTCTTTCACATTCCCACAAGTCAACAGGGTCTTGCCAATTCCAAGCTTCAAACAGTCGCTTCTGTGCTCGTGATAGTGAAAGGCCATAAGTGTCGGCCATGTAGAGGTACGTCCGTGCGATATCCCCTTTGCGGTTGGCCGGAGGTTGTACTGCGCGTTGCTTGAAGTCCACTTTGAACTCGACGTTGCCGTACTGCCCAAAACTATCCCCCAGTTCCGTGAAACGGTAGTTTGAGCGATCACCATTAAGCTCTCCTATCGCCGGGACGAGGTTGTGCATGTCGGCCTCGGCCATACGGAATAACTCATCATTCCGGCTGCAGCTCTTCCTCCCACCGGTTTGCCAGCACTGCCTCTGGTGACCGATGACCCAAGCAGGAACTACGTGCTCCCACTCAATGCGGCTTCCCCGGTTAGCGTTCTTGCGGGGCTTATATCCGCAGGTGGTCCAGTCGGGCACAAGCTTCTTTCCCTGGCGGTGGTAGGCGCAGCCAGAATAGAAGGCGACTTGATCAGCTGGTTCCCGATACACAGCCGATGAGAGGACACGCTTTGCTTGGGAGAATGTGGTGATGGAGTTTCGATCACTCTTAAGTGACGCAGTCTCCACTGAGGGGGTTGGGACGTTTGCGGAGCGGTGGCAGTGGTACTCACCACGCTTACGGTCGTTATGACACCCCTCGGCATTAAGGCCCCCGCCATGAGCGAAGACCAAGGCTGGCATGAGGAATAGGGTGGCGGCAAGGATAGAGCGCATGTATGTCCCGTCGTTGGTTTATTCTACTGTTGGATATTGTGCCAAAGAACGGTCAGTTCTGCTGCAGTCAGAGTATTGACCGAAGCACGTAGGTTGCCCAAAATACTGTATATGAATACAGTATCCCCTACTCCCGTACCTTTCCTGCCTGTCGCTGTCTCAGCGGGCTTTCCCTCGCCAGCAGCCGCCTACTCTGCCAAGCCCTTGATCTTGGACGACTGGCTTTGGCCGACACGTTCAGCTTGCCAGTTGGCCGCTTGGGGGAGTGATGGCCGCACATACCTCATTCTGGACTTGGCAATGCGACCGGTGGCTGGAGACCAGCTCTGGGTCGCGAACATGGACGAACTACTGGACTGGCCTTGTGCGCAGGCGTCTGAGCCCGGTATAGGCGTCGTGGTTGCCGCTACTATCCGCCTGTATCGTCGCCGGCCTGACCCCGGCCCCAAGCCTCAATCTGTGCACGACTGGTTAATCCGTCGTCCCTTTGCGACTTACCTCGTGAAGGCTGAAGGGCGTTCTATGACTGGTCATGGATTACACCATGGGAGTCTGCTGGTGGTTGACCGCAGCTGCGAGCTCCACGATGGTGATATCGTCATCGCAGGTTGTGCCGATGGCTTCTTGGTTAAGCAGTACCGAACTAAACCCGGCCGTCTGGTCGCTGGTAATACTGACTATCCCGATATCGTTCTGGAGCGAGCTCCTCAATACGATCTGGATGGAGTGGTGATCGCCAGCCTCACTCGTCATCGGGGGCCAGCATGAAGCGCTGGGACTTACAGGCCAATCAGATCGCTCTCGTCGATGTAAATAACTTCTATGTGTCCTCTGAGAGAGCCTTCGACCCGTCAATTCGACATAAGCCCGTCGCGGTTTACTCGAATAATGATGGTTGCGTAATCGCTCGATGTGCAGAGGTTAAGGCCATGGGAGTGAAGATGGGCGCACCGGTGTTTGAAGTACGGGGGGTGTTACGCGAAAGAGGTGTTGTTACCCGAAGCAGCAATTACACGCTCTACCATGACATGTCCTGCCGCTTTATTTCATCGCTGGAGCAGTTCTGCCCAGAGGTGGAGCAGTACAGTATCGATGAGAGCTTCCTCCACTTTCGGGGCTTCGGCGAACGATTAGCAGAACATTGTCAGCGACTGGTGTCAGCAGTGCACCAGTGGACGTCTATGCCATGCTGTGCCGGGATTGCCCCAACGCGAACCTTGGCTAAGGCCGCAAACCACTTCGCCAAGACCCTAGGTGTGCCTGGCGGCGTCCTACAGATCAATACTGAATACCACCGCCAGCAGCTCTTGAGGCAGCTGCCTGTTGGAGAGGTCTGGGGGATTGGTCGACGCCTTTCGGAGCGCCTTGGAGCGATGGGAATTACCAGTGCCTGGGAGCTTTCAGTAGCCCATCTTCCGACGTTACGGAAAACGCTTGGCGTGACTGCGGAGCGTACTTCCCGCGAACTGCAGGGCATACCCTGCATCGAGCTCGCACCAATGGATCGTGTCAAGAACGAGATCGTATCGGGTCGAACATTCGGTAAGCTTTTACATGATTTCGATGCACTGATGGCTGCGGTGGCCAATCACGTAATGCTTAGTTGCGAAAAGCTGGCCGCGCAGTCTGGAGCTGCTGGGCGTTTGACCGTCACTACCCAACGAAGGAAGCCCGGCGGCGAGTGGCGAGAGGCATCTGCTTTTACTGAGTTGCGCCCTGCCTGCTGTGTGCCGTCCGTACTGATGGGAACAGCACGGCACTGCCTGAAGGAGGTCTTCGCAGAGGGCTACGAATATCGCAGAGCTGTAGTGATGTTATCTGCACTGGAGTCAGAAGCCGAATTACAGAGTGACCTGTTCTCCAACAATCCGAGCAAAGACGATGGTTTAGCCAAGTGTCTCACAGCCATTAACCAGCGATTGGGACGAGGGAAAGTAGTACTAGCGAGCTCAAGGCTTTCTAACGACTGGCTGATGCAGAGGGAGTTTCTATCTCCCGCCTACACCACAGACTTCAGGGAATTACCTACAGCCCTTACCTAAAATTCAGCCACCTATCACCAGTCTGAGCTTGCTCACCCCTACAGCATTCCCAATAATAACCGCACCTCAAGTGTTCAGCCTCTCACCACTATCACAATCGCCACCACATCGATGGCGATGAATTCGACACTGCAGGGCTTTATACCGAACTATTCCATTTAAATCTCTTGCGAGTAGCTGGCCTTATTTGAGCTCGGTGTAGTGCTTCACCGGGAGCTGAACCCGTTCAAGCTGCTGTATGACCTTATTAGCGGTGTCGATACCGATACCACCATAACCACGCCCGACTGAAGAACCTTGATGCCCAGTAATTGCGTCGTGAACATCTTCCGCCACGTTTAGGCGACGACAGGCCGTCTTGAACGTATGGCGAAATGCATGGACAGGCTGCAAGCCTTCAGCAATGCCAAGCGCCTTGAATTGAGTACCTAGCATTCGACTGAGCCCTGCCGACAATGTGCCGTCAGTATTTGGCTTCAGCATTGAAAAGACGCGATGGCTGGTAGCGGTCTTGTGCTTCCTGTGTTGCAGTCGCCCCTGCTCCACGTATTCAAGGAAGCCAAGGTCGAGGAGATGCTCGTGGATAGGCACAAGGCGAGGCTCACCGTTCTTGGTGCGTTTGTCATCAGCGTTAGGATTGATATCGATACACCAGACGCCCTCCTCCTGCTTTACATCTGAAAGGTGAAGCTGAGCAACCTCATTGAGCCGCGCGCCGGTGTAGTGGCAAATTAATGGAACCCAGAATAATGACAGGCCGTAGTCAGTGTCGACCCTGCGCACCGGCTCGAACTTATGCCGGAACAAGTCAGAGCCGAATACCTTCTGTAAGTCAGCATCAGAATAGCCAGTCTTCTTGGGTGACGACTTCGCCGCCTTCCGTGCTACCCGTTTCAATGAGCCAGTGAACGGGTTCTCTTCGATGTAGTGATGATCGACAGCTACAGAGAACAACGACTGGAACAGCCGAACATCCTTCTTGACAGTGTTCGATGCCACACGCTGCTCGTCGCCCTTCTCCGCCCAAGCAATTTGATCCTCCAGAGAGAGCGCCTTTATGTCCCTGCGCTTGGTAACCGGTCGGAGAATGAGCCGGTTTACGAATGTAGAGGCGTGTTGTTTGGTGACCTGCTGAACAGGAATATCTCCTCCAACATGGCCAACAAACCAGCGTACCACCTGATCGATGTCCCTGAACCGCTTCAACAGCGCCGGCTTCTGACTCGGGGTTGCCTGGACAAGCTCAGTGGCCCTGTACTCTTCATACAGTGCAGTGATCGTAATTGAATTATCGACAAGGGCGCGACCAGCTTCAGACAAATTCGCCTCAGTGAGCGTTGTACCTAACTCATGGCCCCACTTGTCGCCACCGCGAAAGACCAGAGCATCTGTGAGCATGTCCCATTTATCCAACAGAGCTTTGCTGACACCTTCGAACGCTTTACTCCTAGGAGAGATCGCAATGTTTCGGGCATGGAAGAAGTCCAACAGCAAACCATCAGCAGCTTTCTTGGTGGGCGTCATGTTGGGCGTTAGTCGGTGAAGATAATTGATGTAGTCGACAATGCTGTCAGCCTCCTCCATCAGCTCCACCTGATATCGAATACACATCTCGGCAAGCGTGAAGAGATCGACAGGTTTGAGCTTTAGGGAGTCATTTCGCTTGGGTGCCAGCTTCAACCTGGCCTCAGTGACAAGCTTGTCCAATTCGACACGGACAACAGCCGCACGGGCTGCGGCCTCTGCCTTGTTCTTGGTCTTCAGAGATCGTTCAAAGTACTTCTTGCCGATGATTTTTTGTACATCGACAGGAACACGCTCACGGACGTACCAGTAACCGTTGCTCTTCTGAAACATGCTGAGAATGATATAGCGACCCACGGCCATTGCCTCCAAATGTGAAGCAATTTTTCAAGCCAATGTGAAGCAATTTGATAGGGGCTAGTTAGCCAGAAACAAAAAAGCCCCGAAAAATCAGGGCTTCTTGATAGATGGCGGTGAGGGAGGGATTCGAACCCTCGATGCCTTTCGACATACACACTTTCCAGGCGTGCTCCTTCGGCCACTCGGACACCTCACCAAATTGTCTTGCTAATCAGTAACATAGCTCCCAATCAGCGAGCGCGCACTTTACAGAAAGGTGGCGGTGGGTGCAAGTGTATTTCGGAATTTTCCGCCACTTGCGCCCAATGTGCAGCGATCAGTCGCCTGTCCATTCCGCAAAGAAATCCTCCACTGCCAGCTCCGGTGCCGCACGGGGGGGCTTTTTCGGGGTGCCCATGTAGATGAAGCCGCTGATTTCTTCGTTTTCAGCCAGCCCCAGTGCTATTGCGACCACCCGGTTTTCCGCAAGCGCCCCCGTGCGCCAGTAGGCGCCAACACCTTCGGCAAACGCCGCGGTCAGCATGGCCTGTACCGCGCCGGCGGTGGACATGCGTTGCTCTTCAAAAGGCACCTTGGGGTGCTCTTGCAGGCGAGTGATCGCCACCAGGATCAGCGGGGCACGCAGGGGCATGGCGAGCGTGCGCTCACGTTGGACGTCACTCAGGGGGGCATCGGCCTCGCTGGCCTGGAGGTAGATTTCTCCCATCCGGTTGCGGGCCTCGCCCTCCACCACCAGGAAGCGCCAGGGGCGCAGGTTGCCGTGGTCGGCGGCACGCAGCGCAGCGCGGAAAATGGCCTCCCGTTGCTGGCGGCTTGGGGCAGGTTCCGTCAACCCGCCCACAGATACCCGGTTGTGCAGAGCCTCCAGCGCGTCCATAGATCTTCTCCAGTTAATAAGCAGCCTATTAGAACTCCCTTTCAGGGACGTGGAATTCTACCGCAAATTTTGGAACGAATATTATGGTACGACCGTTCAATTTGAAATTGTGTCCTCTCCAGCCGTCGCATTCACCCCAACATGAGGGTAAACTTTGCGCCTGTCAGTGATCCAAGCCTCGTTATAATGAAAAACTTTTGAGGCACTGGCGTAAGCACCCGCCCGCGGCCGGACGAGTGCGCTGTACACCAGTGACTGATGGGGACGAGAAGAAAACAACATGCTCCCGGATCCACACCGTTACCGATAAGACCCAGCGTTCATGCAGAATCAGCCAGAAGAAACCGGCGGGCGCCCGCAAGACTCCCGCTATCCAATCTATTTCCGTGCCCTGATCTGTTTTGCGGCCTCCGGTACCCTGTTAAGCAGTGTCAATTGGTCCGCACAGCTCTCGAAAGGTGCGCTGCTTCAGCTCGCCATGGCGGCGCTGCTGCTGGCCTATATTCCCGTTGCCCACCATATTGCGCGGCGCAGCATTCCAGAAAATGCGGCCAAGATTCGCCGCTGGCTTGCATTTACCGATGCCCTCTTGATTGGCATGGCGATGGCCATGGCCAATTTCAGCCTGCTGCCCAGTTTGCTCTTCGTCACCATGGTGCAGTTCAATGCCCTGACCCAGGGTGGCGGTCGCAGCTGGTTTGAGCACAATACGGCGATGCTGATCGGTATGGGGGCGGGCTACCTGTTGCACCGCCCGACTTTGGTGGTCAACGCCGACCTCAACATCAGCGCTGCCAGCCTGATCGGGGTATTCACGTACTTCTGCTGCTACGCCTTCTACACCCACAAACAGATTTCCCGCCTGAAGGCTGACAATCAGCAGCTACACAGGGAACAGCGCATCGCCAATCTGGCCAGCTACAAGCTGTCCCGCTATCTACCCAAGCGTTTGTGGCGCGCCGTGACGACCGGCAAGGAAAAAGAGATCGTCACCGAGCGCAAACTGCTGACGGTGTTCTTTTCCGACATCAAGGATTTCAGCCAGCTCACCGAGGAGATGGAGGCGGAAACGCTCACCCGTCTGCTGAATAGTTACCTGACGGAAATGTCCCGCATCGTCGCCCATTACGGGGGCACCATCGATAAATTTATCGGTGATGCGGTGATGGTGGTGTTTGGGGACGACCAGAGCAAAGGCCCCAAGTCCGATGCACTGCGCTGTGTGGCCATGGCGCTGGCGATGCGTAAACGCGTGCGGGAAATGATGCAGGAGTGGTACGACCAGGGTATCTCGCACCCGCTGCAGATCCGCATGGGGATCAATACCGGTTACTGTACGGTTGGGGTATTCGGCACCGCCGACCACCAGACCTACACGGTGATGGGCACCCACGTAAACCTGGCCGCGCGCCTGGAAAGCGCCGCCGACCCCGGTGAGGTGCTGATCAGCCATGAAACCTGGGCCATGATCAAGCAGACCGTCATGTGTCGCGACAAGGGCCATGTCACCGTGAAAGGTTTCAGCACGCCGGTGAAGGTGTATTCCGTCACCGACCTGCGCAAGAACCTGGGGGGCCAGCAGAGCTACCTGGAAGAACACGCCCCGGGCTTCGCCATGCACCTGGACCTGGACAAGGTGCGCAATTACGACAAGGAAAAAGTGCTGCAGGCGCTGCAAAAGGCGCAG
Source organism: Microbulbifer sp. Q7 (assembly GCF_001639145.1). NCBI lineage: Bacteria > Pseudomonadati > Pseudomonadota > Gammaproteobacteria > Cellvibrionales > Microbulbiferaceae > Microbulbifer > Microbulbifer sp. Q7. The sequence goes on from NZ_LROY01000002.1 coordinate 1,778,225, forward strand.
GCCCGCCTCAAGAGCAAGGTCATCATCTAACGCCCCGCCCTACGCCAGCCCCGGCAGCTTCACTGCCGGGCAAAGCGCCCCGGAAACACAATCTCGCCCGTAGACGTCCGCAGTGGATTGATATCCAGTCCGCCGCGACGGGTATAGCGGGCGCACACCGTCAGCTGTTCAAAATCCGCCAGCTGCTGCAGATCGCAATAGATACGCTCCACGCAGTGTTCGTGGAAATCCTGATGCTCGCGAAAAGAAACCACGTAGGCCAGCACCGAGGCATGGTCGAGTTGTGGACCGCGGTAGGTGATAGAAACGGTGGCCCAGTCGGGCTGCCCGGTTACGGGACAGTTGCTGCGCAGCAGGTGGCTGTATAGCGTCTCCCCGGTCGCAGCACCCGCGCCCGGCGCCAGCTTCAGCAAACCGGCATCCGGCTGATAGACCCGTGTCTCCAAGTCGAGCTTGTCCACGCAGGTTCCCACTGGAGCCTGCACCGCCAGCACCGGGTCCTCTACATCAAACAGGGTCACCGCCACATCACTGCCGGCGGCCGCACTCAGATCTTTTTCCAGCGTTGCGCGCACCGTTTCGGCAGATTCGAATTCCGTCTGGTTGAACGAATTCAAATACAGTTTGAACGACTTGGATTCGATCATCGACGGGCTGGAGGCGGCAAAGCGGAAACGGGCCACCGCTACTTGCGGCACCCCTTTGGGATTCAGCCAGGAAAGCTCGAACCCCCACCACTCGTCGGCACCGGTAAACGGGAGCGCGGCCCCCTCAATCCCCAGGTGCGCGCGCGATACCGAGCGGGGAATCGGGTGCAGCAGCTGCGGGTTGTAGGTGGACTCGTAGCGGGTCTCCTGCCCCAGCGGCAGGTTTTGCCAGTCTTCGCGTTGCATCGTCAGCTCCAGTAACCTCGATCTATCAGTGACGCACTATCAATGGCGTTCTATCAATGACGTGCGATTAATGGCGCAGCCGCTTGCCGTGACTCATCAGGTGCAGAGCCCAGGCAGACAGCAGCGCGATAAAGGCCAGCACACCGACAAAGGCCCAGCCCACGCTGATATCGGAAACACCGAGCACCCCATAGCGGAAGGCATTGACCATATACAGAATCGGATTGAGCTTGGACAACCCCTGCCAGAACGGCGACAGCAGTTCGATGGAATAGAACACCCCACCCAGATAGGTCAGCGGCGTCAGCACGAAGGTGGGAATAATCGAGATGTCGTCGAAGCTGTTGGCGAAGATTGCATTGATAAATCCCGCCAGTGAAAACAGAACCGAGGTCAGGAACACGATCAGTATTGTGAGACCGATATGCTGCACCGACAGCGAGGTGAACAGTAGCGCGATCAGGGTGACAACCGCTCCCACGATCAGGCCGCGCGCGACTCCACCGAGCACGTAGCCCGCCATCACCACCCAGTTGGGCGTGGGCGACACCAGCAACTCCTCCACGCTGCGCTGAAACTTGGCACTGTAAAACGAAGAGACCACATTGCCGTAAGAGTTGGTGATCACCGCCATCATGATCAGCCCCGGTACCACAAACTCCATATAGGAATAGCCGCCCATTTCACCAATACGGCTGCCGATCAGGGAACCGAAAATCACAAAGTACAGCGACATGGTGATCACCGGCGGTACCAGCGTCTGCGGCCAGATACGGAGAAACCGGCGCACTTCCCGACGGAAGATGGTGGAAAACGCGGTCCAGATTAACGACAGGCTCATGACTGCACCTCCTTGCTTTCACCCTGGTCATCGTCGGCTTTTTGCTGCTTGTTGTCCGCAAGCAACGAGACGAACAGCTCTTCCAGTCGATTGGCACGGTTGCGCATACTGGTTACCGAAATATTCTGTGCAGTGAGCAGGGTAAACAGCTCGCTCAGCGACTGCCCCTTGTGCACTGTTACCTCCAGGCTGTGCTCGTCCAACAGGCGACCTTCAAAGTGACCGAAGTCTGGCACCTCGCTCAGGGATTCGCGCGTATCCAGGATAAACACTTCGCGGCTGAGGGTTTTGATCAGGGATTTGATCGAGGTGTTTTCAACAATATCGCCCTTGTCGATGATGGCGATATTGCGGCACAGGCTCTCCGCCTCTTCCAGATAGTGGGTGGTCAGGATAATGGTGGTGCCCCGCTGGTTGATCTCCTGCAGGAACTCCCACATGGAACGCCGCAACTCGATGTCCACGCCGGCGGTGGGCTCGTCGAGAATCAGGAGCTTCGGCTCGTGGATCAGCGCGCGCGCGATCATCAGCCTGCGCTTCATACCGCCCGACAGCATACGGGCCTGGGTGCTGCGTTTGTCCCACAGCCCCAATTTGCGCAGGTACTTCTCGGTGCGCTCCTCGGCGAGCTTGCGCGGCATGCCATAAAAGCCGCCTTGGGTGCAGACGATGTCGAACACCTTTTCAAACTGGCTGAAATTGAACTCCTGGGGCACCACGCCGAGCTGCTGCTTGGCCCTGGGGAAGTCTTTGTCGATATCGATACCGAAGATAGACACGCTGCCGCCCGTCTTGCGCACCAGCGAGCAAAGAATCCCGATGGTGGTGGACTTGCCGGCGCCGTTCGGCCCCAGCAGGGCAAAAAAGTCCCCCGGCTGCACATCGAAGCTGATGCCTTTCAGGGCCTGAAAGCCATTGTCGTACGTTTTCTGCAGGTCGCGAATGGAGAGTGCGGCTGTCATGCTACCAACTGTATTTACGAAAAGAAGGCGCTATTCAACGCCCATGCGAGGCACATTTCAACCCGGGGCCGAACGGGCAGCGCCAGTGGTCGCCATACGGGGGATAAGGCAGGCCTGCCAGGACGACACTGCCGACAACAGGCCGGGCAAGAACATACGGCCAAAAACGTGCAGGCAAAAAAAAGCCGCTCATTGAGCGGCTTTTATTTTGGAGCGGGAAACCGGGTTCGAACCGGCGACCTCAACCTTGGCAAGGTTGCGCTCTACCAACTGAGCTATTCCCGCGAATTTGACTGGACCGAAAAACTAAATCTTCCGGCCCAGTAATGCAAGGTCGTCGTTGCGTTGCGACCTCGCAGTATTGGCATCCCCAAGGGGAGTCGAACCCCTGTTACCGCCGTGAAAGGGCGGTGTCCTAGGCCTCTAGACGATGGGGACATAGGAACTGGAGCGGGAAACCGGGTTCGAACCGGCGACCTCAACCTTGGCAAGGTTGCGCTCTACCAACTGAGCTATTCCCGCAGTGGCATCCCCAAGGGGAGTCGAACCCCTGTTACCGCCGTGAAAGGGCGGTGTCCTAGGCCTCTAGACGATGGGGACCCAGAATCCTTCATCGGCGTCGCTGAGTGCTTGTGAAAGTTCAGCTGTGCGTCAGAAGTGGGGCGCATTCTATGGACAGCCCGGGGGGCTGTCAACACCCGATTGAAAACTTTTCTGTAAATTTTTCCTTTCCATACAGGGACTTACATAACCACCCGCACGACGGCCCGCAAACTGGCCCGCCGCCTGCCTGGATTGACCGGGCACCGCGCCACAGTGACCACCGGGCGGCCCATAAAGTGATTAAGGCGCCACCTCCCTGCCTGCACCCAGGCGCTCCTCGAGCCGCCGCAGGAACTCGCGAATTCGTGCGGCGTTGCTGCCAAAATCCCGCTCGCCGGTGCGAGAGGCAGACCGCATGTCCACCTCGGTATTCGTCGCAGGGGTAGCGGCGGCAGCCTTACCGGCGTCCTCACCAGCGTCCTTACCCGCGTCCGAGCCACCCGCCGCGGTTTTCGGGTCGTCGGTTGATGTCTTATCAGAGGCTTTCTTTTCATCCTTCGGCGTCTCGGTGGATGCCCCCTCCGGACGGATGCGCACCACAACATCCTGGGTGACCCCAAGGATCGGTGTGCGCGCCACTGCCTCCAGACGGCCCTGCCCCGCTTTCACCGCGATGACCCGCCAACCAAGCTCCCGCGCCACCAGCTCTGCCGCTGCCATGACATCGGCCGTGGGGGCCGGCACCACCAGTGTCTGAATATCCCGATACGCGGGCGTTTCTTTCTGCACCGCAGCGGCGGCCGCGCCCGGGTAGTCGGGGCTGTGATCGCCCTTTTCACGCACGGACAGCAACAGGTCAAACTGGGGGGGATCCTCCAGGTCGGTGGTAATGTCGTAGAGCGCCGGCGCATTCAGGCTCTGCTGCCCCACCGTATACAGCGGCAACGCAACGGGAACCAGGCCCAGCACCATGGCCCACAGGGCCGCCGTGCGCGCCTCGCTGTGGCGGCGGATCAGCCCCCACAGGAACACCAGCATGGAGAAGAGCGCCACCGCCACCATGGCGAGCCCCAGACCGCCAAATAGCTTCAGGGCAGACTCCAGCCCCAGCACACCGGTGCGCACGCCCACCACACCCAGGCCAATGCCGGCCAGCAGTGTCCATTGAATGCGGTACAGCCAGCGTCCCCAGTGGCGCGGGCGGCCTGATCGAATCATCTCCGTTCTCCACGCTGCAGCGGCCAATGCCGACGCGGTAAGCGAGGGCTTACCCCAGTCACGCAGGCCGCAAGACTACCCTTCGACGGTCGGGGCCGGCTCGGTCACTCCGCGCCTTTCTGCGGGTCGTGCTCCGGGTCGCGCTCCGGGTCCTGCTCAGGGTCGTGTTTTACCGACAGTGAATTAACACAATAGCGCAAGCCGGTGGCGGTCGGCCCATCCGGGAAAACATGACCGAGGTGACAGCCACAGTTGGCACACAAGATCTCGGTGCGCTGCATGCCCAGGCTGTTGTCCACGCGCTCCTCAACGACGCCGCTCTTTGCCGCCGCATCAAAGCTTGGCCAGCCGCAGCCTGCATCAAACTTGGACTCCGCGTGAAACAGCACCTCTTTACAGCAACGGCAGCGGTACTTGCCGTCCTCGAAGGTATCCCAGTACTCGCCGGTAAATGGCCGCTCGGTCCCCGCCTCGCGACAAACGCGAAATTCTTCTTCGGTCAGGCGCTCGCGCCAGTAGTTATCGTCTTTTTCTTTTGACATACTGTGACTCCTTTTTTTGCCTGATAAGTCAGTATCCAGCGGCAGTACCCAGCCCGGCCCAACACTTAGCGGCAACACCTTACTCTATCACTGGTGTTTTCCCCATCGCGCCCGGTTCACCCAACCACGTCCGGTGGCCACAAACCGATTCCAAAACTGGCAGAAAAGCCTGCTTAACATCAGGCCCCAGTTAGAAGAATTTGCCCGCCGGAGCGCCGCTGCGCGACGATCCGGTGTACTGTTGAAATGCCTATTTAAAGAACACAGCAATGAAGGATATTCACAAGTCGGAAAAACTCCACGGTGTCTGCTACGAAATACGCGGTCCCGTCATGGAGCAGGCCTCGCGCCTGGAAGAGGAAGGCCACCGGATCATGAAGCTGAACATCGGCAACCCGGCCCCTTTCGGCTTCGACGCACCGGACGAAATCCTCCAGGATGTGATCTACAACCTTTCCCAGGCGCAGGGCTACGTGGAATCCAAGGGCCTGTTTGCGGCACGCAAGGCCATCATGCACGAGTGCCAGAACCTGGGCATCCCCGGTGTGGACATCGACGATATCTACCTCGGCAACGGTGTTTCCGAACTGATCTCCATGTCTACCCAGGCGCTGCTGAATACCGGCGACGAAATGCTGTTACCGATGCCCAACTATCCGCTGTGGATGGCGGCCACCAACCTCACCGGCGCCAAGCCAGTGCTGTACCGCTGTGACGAGCAGGCGGGCTGGCTGCCGGATATCGACGACATCAAGTCCAAGATTACCCCGCGCACACGCGGCATTGTGGTGATCAACCCGAATAACCCGACCGGTGCGGTCTACCCGAAAGCCCTGCTGGAACAGATCGTTGAAGTTGCGCGCCAGCACAACCTGGTCATTTTTGCCGACGAGATCTACAGCAAAATCCTGTACGACGACGCCGAGTTCACCCCCATGGGCACCCTCGCCGAGGATGTACTGTGCCTGAGCTTCAATGGCCTTTCCAAATCCTACCGGCTGGCCGGGTTCCGCTCTGGCTGGATGATCATCAGCGGCGCCAAGCACCGCGCGCGCGGGTTCATCGAGGGCATGGACATCCTGTCCTCCATGCGTCTGTGCGGCAATGTACCGGCAATGTTCGCGGTGCAAACGGCGCTTGGCGGCTATCAAAGTATCAAGGACCTGGTGTTGCCCGGCGGTCGCCTGCGCCAACAGCGTGACCTCGCCTACCGGATGCTGAACGATATCCCCGGGGTCAGCTGCGTGAAGCCGCAGGGCGCCATTTATCTGTTCCCGCGCATTGACCTGAACCAACACAAGATCGACAACGACGAAAAGCTTGTGCTCGATTTCCTGCGCCAGGAAAAAATCCTGCTGGTACAGGGCAGCGCCTTCCACTGGGACGCGCCCGATCATCTGCGCATCGTGTTTTTACCCCGCGCCGACGACCTGTCCCACGCGATCCAACGCCTCGGCCATTTTCTTGAGCGTTACTCAAAGTAAACACCGACCACAGGTTTAGAGCAGGAAGAGCAGGTACGAGAAGAACCGATGCTGGACGATTTACATATCCACGATTTCTACCGCGATGCGGGGCGGATTCTGCTGGCGCTGTTCCAGCAATTCCCCGCCCCGGCCACAATTTATGTGGAAGACATTGCGGGCCCGGACACGCCCGATGAGTTCGGCCTCCATTCCCCCCGCCACCTGGCCTGCCTGGGGGCCATGACCTGGCTGAAGGAATGCGGCTACATCCATTTTTCCCAGGTGGTGCGCCAGGAAGCGGTAGAGGAAGCCACCCTCACCCACCACAGCTTTCTGCTGCTGGTCAGCCGCGGGGAAGATGGCATCAGTAATGCGGAAAAGCTCGATCAGGTCGTGCGGGGCGGTTCTTCGCCCCAACTTGAAGAATTGATGGTGGCGCTGATGCAGCGCCTGCAGCGTTAAACCGTCCGGGTGAAGCGGACATGCAGCATTTTTAATGCGGCATCGGGGTCGCTGTCCGGGAAATCGGGGTTTTGCGGCAAGCGTTCCACCACGGAATAACCGGGGTCCGCAGCACTGATCAGTTCGCGAAAATACGCTTCGCTGTGCGCCGGGGAATTCAGCACCAGCAGCAGATCGGCTTCGCCTGCGAGGCAGGCCGGCAGTTTCTCCAGCAACTTCGCGTAATTACTATCAACCTCAAAGGCACCCCGCTGTCGCGTCGGCGGATCCACAACCGCCAGGCGGAAGGGGCCGCTGCGATCGTAGCGCTTGAAGTCCCGCAATGCGTCCCTCGCCACAAACCGAATAGCCTTCAACGGCAACCGGTTGTACTGGTGGTTCGCCTGGCCGCGTTTCAGTACGCCCTTGTTCAGGTCGATATTCAGAACCTCCGGTGCACCCGCCGCCCGCGCCACCACGGAAAAGGCGCAGGTAAACGCAAACAGGTTCAGCAGTTTGAAATCCTCCCCCTGCTCCACCAGCGCACGCACCTGCCGCTCCAGCCACGCGCGACCCGGCTCAATATCCAGAAAGAAGCCGACATTCTGGCGCTCAAAGGTGAGCGGAAACTTTAGTGGCCCGCGACGGGCCAGCGGCGCCTCGACAGGCTCGCCCCATTCCCACTGGATGGGCGCACGCGGCTGGTAACGGCGCTGCACCGCCAGCCCGCTATACCCGAACGGCTGCACCAGCGCCCACAGCTGCTGCGCAAGCACATCCTCACCCTCGTATGCCTCAAACAGAGTCACCAGGATTGCCGGGTGATAGCCGTCGACACACACACGCTCGAATCCCGGATAGCTATTGCCGCGGCCGTGAAACAGACGACGGCTGTCCAGCGCGTTTTCGGTCGGGCGCGATTGTTCGAGCTTGCTGCGCACTTCCTGCAGCAGAGGTTCCCAGTTCACGGTAATGCTTGCCTGTTTTGATGCCGGTTGGAAAAGGTAAGATTCACACCATCTCGCCACTGCCGTCCCCGGACAACGGGTAAAGGATTTCATCGCGGTAGCCGGTGACCACGGGAATAAAGCCGCCCCAGGACGCGTCCAGGGATGGGTCCCCGCTGTCGATCAACAGCGGTCGTCCGCCCAGTTCGGTGATCTTGGTTTTGGTGGCCACCACCATCAGATGCTCGCGCCCGACCGCTTGCAGCACGGCCGGCGACAGCTGCTGGTTGCCGCGCCCAATCAGGTGCCCCTGGCCACCGATGGCGGTAAGAACAATCTTTACCGGATTTTCCGCATTCTCTTCGCGGTGGCGGCGAATGGCGTCTTCTATCTGCAGCGCGTTGACGTCTGCAGCCAACAGGTTGCCCCCCCGCCACAGATCCACCCCCAGCAGCGTGCCCTCGGCACCCAGCTCGGACAACACTGCCAGCGTGGTCGAGCCCGGACCAAAAATGTACAGGGTGTTCGGGTCCTGCTCGTCCATTTGCTCAATAATTCCAGCGGCGATGTCCGCCACTGCCAGCTCTTCTACTTCGCGCCCCGCATTTTTTACCGCCTGCAGAAAGTGCCCTTCTTCCGGCACCAGTAGCTCGCCGTAGTAGCGGGTACTCACTCGCCCTTCGCGAAACGATTTTTCATCAATATCACGCACTTCCCGCTGGTGCAGGTCCACCAGCTCCCCGGCCATCAGCCGTCTCAGCACTTCGCCACCGGCTTTTGGGGAAATGGCGAAGCAGGCGGAATGCATTTTCACTCCGGCGGGAATACCCAGTACCGGGAAGTTGTCCCCCAGGGCATTGACCATATTGCGCGCGGTGCCATCGCCACCGGCAAACACAATCAGGTCGGCACCCGCCGCGCGAATGGCATTGGCCGCAGCCTCGCTGTCCTCCGGGGTAGAGCGGCCGGACTCGGCAGCACCCACAACGGCCACAGTGAATCCCAGCGCGCGCGCTAGTGTCTCGCCCATGTCTCCGGCGAAGGTAACGATTTCCAGCGTGTCCGCAAATGGCAGCAGCGCCTGCAGGGCGATCTCGGCGCGCTTGTGCGACTGCGGTTGAATGCCGGCCTGCAGTGCACGCGCAACGGTGTCCACACCATCGCTGCCCTTCAGGCCCGCCGGGCCGCCGATACCGGCCCAGGGGTTGATGATCAGTCCAAGCTTTTTGAGTTTCACTTTAACCCCAGTATTTCCAGTTGCTTGCGTGTGGACGCATCCAGGTGCGGCGCCTCCAGCCGGTAGTGGGAGAACTCCAGCCGTTTGGGGTATTGCTTGCGCAGCTGGTCGAAGGCACTCGCCATCGACGGACCACCGGCCTGTGCGGCTTGTGCCGCCGCGCGCAACCGCTGGTCGTCGCCACGGGGGTCGTACATTGCCAGCAACAGCGCGCGGATCGCCGCAAAGCCAGTCTCCCGGGTGCTGATCACCCGCGGTGATGCGGAGGAATCTGCAGGTACATTCGCTAGTGGCAGCGCAAGCGAACGGCACAGGGCCTCGCGCACCATGCGCGTGCCCGCCAGTTTGCCGTCGTGGCTGTAGCCCGCAATGTGGGGGCTACCCAGATCCACCCGCGACAACAGGTCGAGGTCGATGTCCGGCTCGTTATCCCAAACATCCAGCACACAGGTAAACGGTCTCGCCTGCGCCAGCAGCGCGGACAGCGCGGCGTTATCAATCACCGCGCCGCGACCGGCACTGATCAGTACCGCGCCGGGTTTGATCGACGCCAGCGCCTGTTCATCCAGCAGGTGCAGGCTCGGATGTGCGCCGTCCCTGACCAGCGGCGCGTGCAGGCAGATCACATCCTGCTGCAGTACCGTTGCCAGTTCTGCCGCATCGGGGTTGCTTGCGAGCCAGGGATCATAAATTTTGCAGGAGACGCCCAGCGCGTGCAGTTTACGCTGCAGCGAACCGCCCACATTGCCGCAGCCGACAATACCGAAACTGCGATCGCGCCAGTCCACATCCAGTGCCGCCAGTGCACAGAAGACGTATTCCACCACCGAGTTCGCATTGCACCCCGGCGCAGCGCTCCAGTGAATACCCTGCTGCTCCAGCCAAACGGTATCCAGATGGTCGGTGCCGATGGTACAACTCCCCACGAAGCGCACCGGCGTACCCTCGAGCAATGCTTTATCCACCCGGGTCACCGAGCGCACCAGCAGAATGTCCGCGTCCGCCAGTTGCGCGCGGGTCATGTTGCGACCGGGCACCCGGGTGATGGTCCCCAGGTCGGCAAACCAGGTTTCGAGGCCGGGGATATTTTCGTCGGCAACAATGCGCATTGATTGATCTTGCATTGATTGATCGTGCATAGGCGTCACTTCAATATGGCTGTCATGAGGGCACCGCACCTGCCGCAACGGGTTCGGACGCCGCGCCCAAAACGCGGTGTATTTTCCGGGCCAAGCCACCGATGCCAAATTCCTCGGCCACCGCCACGGCCAGCTCCGGTTGTGGCGCCCGGTGGGCCAGGCTGGCCAGGTCCGCCCCAGGTTGCAGCGGCACGGCATATTCCAGCGTGGCCAGCTGGTGGGCCATGCGGATTTGCTCCGCGTATGTCGCAATTTTTGCCGCGACACCGGCGGCGCCGCGAATCTTCAGGGTTGCCACCTGATCCACATTGGCGATCAGTGCATCGACCCCGTCAAACGCCGCCAGCAGATGCGCGGCGGTCTTGGCGCCGATTCCCGGCACTCCCGGTATATCGTCGATCGCATCGCCCACCAGGGCCAGATAGTCTGCAATCTGCGCGGGGCGCACCCCAAACTTGTGCTCAATCGCTTCTCGCCCGAGATATTGATCGGCGGCAAAGTCCCACAGACTGGCGGCACCGCGGTCGAGCAACTGCCCCAGATCTTTGTCCCGGGTGACGATCAATGGCGCACACCCGCCATCCACACACGTGCGGGTGAGGGTTGCCAGAATGTCGTCGGCCTCGTAACGGTCACTGGCAAAACTGGCAATCCCCAGCACCTCAGCCATCTCACGGCAGGCCGCGAGCTGGAAGGCCAGCGCCTCGTCCGGCAAAACGCGGCTGCACTTGTACTCCGGGTAGATATCGTTGCGAAAGCAGCTGCCGAGGGATTCATCGAACGCACACGCCATGTACGCCGGCTTGCGGGCCAGCAGGTCGAGCAGGAAGTTGCTGAAGCCGTACACCGCTTCGGTGGTGTAACCACTGCGGCTCTCCCAGTTGGGCGGCAGGGCAAAGTAGTAGCGGAAAATATAGACCGAGGCATCCACCAGGTAGGCTTTCTTCATGCCAGACCCTCCAGGCGATAGCGCTCCGCCTGCAACGGATCCGGGCGGGCAAACGCCGAGGCCAGCGCGCGGGCAAACCGGGTGGCCCGCGGGTTGGCACCCGCTACACAAAAACGCTGGGCCTGCTGCCAGACTTCCCGCTTGAAGCGCTCGCTGGGGCCCAGCCCCGCATCCAGGTTGTCCGCGCTCACGCGGAACTTGAGGCCGCAGGCCACGGAAAAGATCCACTCCAGCGCCTGGGGCTTCACCTCGACACGCTCGAATTCCGCCTGCTGCTCGGCGCTGCGTCCATCCGGCGCGTACCAGTAGCCGTAATCCGGCTGTAAACGGCGTTCCGCCCCCGCCACACACCAGTGCGCCGCTTCATGTAGGGCACTGGCGGCGTAGTCGCGCGTGAACTCCACCTGGTGGGCTTCCTGAGCATCGACAGCGGCCGGCCGATAGAACGGCTCCTGGAATCCACCGATGAGGCGCGTATTGAGACCATTTGGCGCAGAGAAACAGCCATTAAAGACCATGACTATCTGTTCAGTCACAGACAGCCGCGGCTCGCACCGTGTTTTACCCGCGGCACGATCGTGGTGGTACGGAACTTGCTCATCCAAAACTGTAACCGGCGCGGCTTGTGACAACATGGACTCCTGGCAATGGGCTCCTGGCAACTCAAGTACGGCGAACGGGTCACGCCAGCGCATGGCGGGGTCCCGGTGCCCGATTGGCGCGGACTATAGCAGCGGGCACCGCGGGATCAAGCGCGGATCCGCCTGATATGCCGCACCGGTTTTTCCGGCCGTATCCATAGGGAGCCCGAACTGTTCACCGCGAGCACATCCGCTCCATACACCCACCCGCAACCACAGGAGGATAATCAAACTAAAAGAACACACTTCCGCTGGTTGTATTTCTGCGGATCAGAATATACCTTTGAACATAGGGATACCGGAAACCAGCGGCTACTCAACGCAATCTTCACGACGGTGTCGAGTGGTTGTTTACGGTTGCGGTACCGGCTTCCCAGGGGGGCAAAAAGGCGCTCCCGGAGTCAGGATTCGGCGATTGGCCGCCCGGCCCTCGCACGTGATCCGTACGCCGGCTGCATCTAATAAGTAGTACAAGACCTTCCCGCCCTACTACCGGCCCTGCTAGGAGGTGCGCTATGACCGACCACAGAACCAATAACGTGGTTGACCTCTTCACCGGCAAGCCCATCGAGACTTCTGAGAATTTGCGGTTTATTCGCCTTTCTCCGGAGCTGGACGGCTTGGAAATGCTCTACTCCAACAATTCCAGTGGAACGGACCTCTACAGCCTGAAAATCCTTTGCTGGGGCCTGCGTGCCAACGGCGAGATTGTCGGACTGGTTCCCTGGTTGAACGCCATTGTCGCCTGCCCGGATATTCAGGATCCCCTGGATGGACGGTTTGAAGGCTACTATGACCCGGGCATCGAGGAAATTTTCCACGAAGCTCCCATCCACAAAATCGTCGAGCTGGAGACTGCGGCGGAATACTTCGAGTACGAAAGCAATCAGGCGGATGAGGTTGTGCAGGAGATCCCCGACACCATTGGTACCCATGCGGTATTCATGGATGCCGGTAAAGAGAACCTGACCCTTACCGAAGTGGTGAGCTGGCGCCTTTTTGCCAGCGGTGAGATCCACGGCATGCTGATTGATCACGACAGCGTGGAGACCACGCCGGTTCTTCCCGGGGATGACTGCCTGTACGCGGCGCAGGAATCCGAGTGTTTCCGCTACTTCTTCCAACACCACATCGCCAACAAGATCAAATCCGAGGACCCAGAGGCCCTGGCTGCGATTGCGGCGCTTGTCACTTCGCCCTAACTTACTTCCCTCTCATACATGTAAAACAAGGGCGACCAGTGGTCGCCCTTGTTACTTCTGGATTCTTTCGCTCTATTGTGGAGGCCAAGCACCAGGTAAAGGCTTTCAAAATCGCAGCCAGTACGTCCCTGTATGCTCCGGCGGTGCTCGGCCTTCGCATCCAGCCAAGCTGCACTAATCGGCCTTTTTTATCCAGTAGACAAATTCATCATTCTCTTCTTCATGCCTTACCAGCTCGTAACCGAGAAACTGGCAAAACTTGGGTACGTCCCGCTGGGTGGAGGGGTCAGTGGCAAGCATCTGCAATATTTCGCCAGCCGCCACCTTGCGAACCGCAGCGTGGAGCATCATAACGGGTTCCGGGCACAGCAGGCCGCGGGCATCGAGTGTGTGTTGTGACTTCATGCGCCTATTGTCCGGGATTTACGCCAGCGCGTCACCTGCAGCCCTGCCTGACTGGCCAGAACGTCTGGTCATATCCGCTAAGCCCCTCGCAGAGCGGCACCGAAAAAGACTAAACTGCAGCCATCCGAATCGCCACCCGGCGATTCGCACACACGACATTGCAGTGAGGACGAGAGCGCAGTCATGATTTATGTTTTGATCGAACGGGAAGTGGCCGAAGACCTGGAATCCACCTACGAGGAAGCCGCCCGCCGACTGCTGACCAATGCGTATCAGACCACCGGTTTCGTCGACGGCCACACCTATACGGAACTGGATAACCCCCGCCGCCGTTTCACACTGTCCCAGTGGAAATCGGTGCTGCACTGGCAGCAGTGGTACAACAGCGAAGAGCGCCGGGAACAGCTGGCACAACTGGCCCCCATGCTGGCGCACGAGGAAAAGATTACGATTCTCGAGCGCGCATAAACGCCGCCGCATAATCCGCAGCAGCCTGCCAGTGCTGCTGCTTGGTAAAACCGCTGGCCTTGCGCGGCTTGAAGTCGTGGTCCCCATCTTCCAGCCAGGCCAGCGCAATGGCGGAAGACAACCCGTAATCCGCCACCTCCTCCCGGCTCCCCAACTTATCCCGCGTGCCCTGCACAATCAGTGTGGGGCAGGTAAGTGTTTGCAGGTGCTCGGTGCGCAGCTTTTCCGGCTTGCCCGGCGGATGAAACGGGTAGCCCAGACACACGGCACCGGCCACGGCGCCCCGCTGGTAATTCTCCTGCGCCAACATGCTGGCCACCCGGCCGCCCATGGATTTACCGCCGATAAACAGTGGCGCTGCCGGTAACTCCTCCGCTACCCGCGCGATGTGCACCTGAAATGCCTCCAGCAGCACATCCATTTTGTTTGGCGGACGGCGCTTACCCGTCACGCGCCGCTCTGCCATATACGGAAACTCAAACCGCACCACACCGATACCCTGCATCGCGAGCATGTGTGCCAATGCCTGCATGAAATCACTGTCCATCGGCGCACCGGCACCGTGGGCAAGCAGGAACCAGGCAGAGGGGTCGTGCGCAGGCTTGTCCAGCAGCCAGTCAGCCGACATCAGGGTGCTCCGTCTGCGGGGATGTCTTCGGCAAGAATCAAATTGATCGACTCCTCACCCGGCTCAAACCAGATCACCACAGACTTGTTGTGCAACTGCCGCCGCAGGTTGGCCACCTTGTCGGCCAGGCTCACCTCGCGCTCACCGTAATCGGTACCGTCACGGGTGGCGTATTCTTCCAGCAGGTTCTGCAGGGTTTCCGGGTCGAGTTGATGGTGCGGAATAATCATTGGCTACCTGTCAATTACCGATAAAAAAATGCCCCGGGGTTCCGGGGCATTTTAGCTTCAATCCAAAAGAGGTATCAGGACTTGGGCTTGCGGAACCTCAAGGTCATACGATCACTTTCGCCGATCGCCAGATACTTGTCTTTGTCTTCATCACCCAGGCGCAGAGACGGCGGCAGGGTCCAGACACCTTTCGGATGGTTCGCGGTGTCTTTCGGATTTGCATTGATCTCGCTGGTTTCTTCCAGCTCAAAGCCGGCATTTTTCGCCAGCTCGATCACGTAATCCTGTGTTACATAGCCGCTCTTTTTCATGTCTTCACGGCTGGTGCCCGGCTTCGCACGGTGCTCCACAACACCCAGCACACCACCCGGCTTCAGCGCCTTGTAAAAGGTCTTGAAGGCCGCCTGTTCATTGTTGCCACCCATCCAGTTGTGCACGTTGCGGAAGGTCAGTACGGCGTCTGCCGAGCCCGCCGGCGCAATCTCGCTGTCGCCACCCGGTGCAAACTCGGTCAATTTTACCGCGCCGTACATGTCTTTATTTTCCGCCATGCGCTTTTCAAAGGCTTCGCGGGAGCGCTTGAAGTAGCCAACCTGGGTGTCCTTGGGGAAATGCGCAGCATAGAAAGTGCCTTCGTCTTTCAGTGCGGGGGCCAGAATCTCCGTGTACCAGCCGCCGCCCGGCCAGATCTCGACAACCGCCATGTCCGGCTTCACCTGGAAGAATTCCAGGGTTTCCGCGGGGTGCCGGTACTCGTCGCGCGCGGCGTACTTGGCGGTGCGATGCTCGCCGTCAATCGCCTGTTGCAGCGGATTGGCTTGCGCCGCGCCCGCCATGGATACCGCACAGGCCATACCGGCCACCCAATGAATCAGTTTCATCCAAGACTCTCCTGTAAATTATTCTTCCCACGGCCGCTGATTCAACACTGCTGGCGGCCCCTTGTAAAGACAGTGCCCTGCGTTGCCAGTTCCCCGGCGAGCGATGAGCAGAACTTTGCCCACCGGGGGTCACACTGGCTACAATTCACCAGATTGATCGATTTAGCAGTCCCAGTAAGGAAACCCTCATGCAACAGCACCTTGTCATTTCCATCATCAGCGACGACAAACCCGGTGTGGTGGAAATGCTTTCCTCCGCGGTAGCGGAAAATGGCGGCAACTGGGAAGACAGCCGGATGGCGCACTTTGCCGGCAAGTTTGCCGGTATCCTGCGGGTCAGCGTGGCGGCGGGCGATAGTGCGGCCCTGAAGGACGCTCTGCAGAATCTGGCGGGAGATGACTTCAAGCTGCAGATCGAGGACGCTCTTGCGGTGGCTGCCGATTCCCGCCAGACCCTGCAACTGAAGCTGGTGGGCAACGACCGCCCGGGTATCGTCAAAGAGATTTCCCGCGCCCTGGCCGCGCGCAAGATCAATATGGAAACACTGGACACCCGCTACGGCAGCACGCCCTGGAGTGGTGAGCCGCTGTTTACCGCCGAGTGCACCATCAGCGTTGCCGAGGATGTGAGCATCGACGGCCTGCACGACGAGCTGGATGAGATCGCCGACGAACTGGGAGTCGAGATCGACTGCGAAGAAACCTCCTCCGCGCTATAATCCCCGCCAATCATCGCCAATAGCCTTGGCCACGTCTCGGGTGGCCTTGAAGATGGTCTCGTGGCGGCACCGCTACCGGGTGCTGCCTCGCGAGACACGCCGTGAACCCATCCTTGGGGGCTCTTCTAAAACATCCCTGTTTTAGAAGGTCTCGCGAGGCAGCACCCGGTAGCGGTACCTACGGCGAACCATCACTAGATAATCCGGTGCTGGCATAGTTGCCAACCCCTAAGCGCCTCTAACTATGTTCAAAATCGTGCTCTACCAGCCGGAAATTGCCCCCAATACCGGCAATATCATCCGTCTGTGTGCCAATACCGGTGCCGAGCTGCACCTGATCGAACCCCTGGGGTTCGCCATGGACGACAAGCGCCTGCGCCGGGCGGGGCTGGACTATGCGGAATACAGCCGCGTGGTACGCCACCGCGACTGGGAAGCCTTCGTGGAATCGGAGCAGCCGAAGCGGGTACTGGCGCTCTCCACCAAGGGCAGTCGTCCGCACTCGGAGATCGAGTTCCGCGCTGACGACGCTATTGTGTTCGGCCCGGAGACCCGCGGTCTGCCCGCCGAATTTCTGGCGGCGACCGGTCCTGAGCACACCCTGCGCATCCCCATGTGCGCAAACAGCCGCAGTATCAATCTTTCCAATGCGGCGGCCATTGTCATTTATGAGGCCTGGCGCCAGCTGGGCTATGTCAACGCCCAGGCCTGAGCGAACCGCTCAGGCTGAACCAACAACCAGAGTTTTATGCGCGCACCAATCGGACTTTTTTACGGCTCAAGCACCTGTTACACGGAAATGGCGGCGGAGAAAATTCGCGACCGCCTCGGCGAGGAGTGGGTCGACCTGCACAATGTGGCGGATGACGATATCGCGCAGATGCAGGACTACGACTTCCTGATTCTCGGCATCCCCACCTGGGACTATGGTGAGCTGCAGGAAGACTGGGAAAACTGCTGGGATCAGCTGGCACAGCTGGACCTGAGCGGGAAAACCGTGGCCCTGTACGGCCTGGGCGACCAGGAAGGCTATCCCCAGTGGTACCAGGATGCCCTGGGCTACCTGCATGCACAGGTGGTTGCGATTGGCGCCAAGGCCGTCGGTTACTGGCCCGTCGAGGGTTACCAGTTTGAGGAATCCAAAGGGCTGACCCCGGACGGCAGTCACTTTGTGGGCCTTGCCCTGGACGAGGAAAACGAGTTTGACCGCAGTGACGAGCGCCTCGACCAGTGGTGTGCTCAGGTCATGCGCGAATTCGGCCTGCAGTGACCGCCACCCATGCCTGACAACAGCAAGCCACCGGTGCACCACGCTCAGCTGGAATGGCGAGACAACGGCCAGCCGGCGTCTACCGCCTTCGACGATATTTATTTCTCTACCGCTTCCGGCCTGGAGGAAACCCGCCACGTTTTCCTCGCGCAAAACCAGCTGGCACAGCGCTGGAGCGCACTGGGCGACGGCGCACGCTTCACCATAGGCGAGACCGGCTTCGGCACCGGGCTCAATTTCCTCGCCGCCTGGCAACTGTGGCGACAGCTGGCGCCAGCCAACGGGCAATTGCACTTTGTCAGCGTGGAAAAATTTCCCCTGCACCCCGAGGATCTGGCACGGGCACTGGCCATGTGGCCGGAGCTTGCGGACCTGAGCGACCAGCTCATTGCCCAGTACCCGGACTTCCTCACCTCCGGCGTGCACCGCCTGAAGTTTTCCCACGGGGTCTACCTGACCCTGATCATCGATGAAGCCAGCCGCGGTTTCGAGCAACTGCGACTGGACGACCCGGGCAGGGATCGTGTGGTCGATGCCTGGTTCCTGGATGGCTTTGCGCCCGCGAAAAATCCGGACATGTGGAACGAGGCACTGTTTCAGGCGATCGCCGACCTGAGCGCGCCCCACGCCACCTTTGCCACCTTCACCTGCGCCGGCATCGTCAAGCGGGGCTTGAAGTCCGCGGGCTTTGCCCTGCACAAAGTGCCCGGTTTTGGGCGCAAGCGGGAAATGCTGCGCGGTGACTTTGCGCCGCCGGCGAGCGACGCACCACACAGCCACGCGGCCACCCCCTGGCACCTGCCCCCGTCAAACCTTTTAGCAGACCACCTAGCAGACCACCTAGCAGACCACCTAGCAGACCAGGCAACAGAACCTGCCGCGCCGCAATCGGTGGCCATTATCGGTGCTGGTATTGCCGGGGCCGCAGCGGCGCGCGCGCTGGCGGAGCGCAATCTGAACATCACTGTGTTCGAGCAGGGGGCGGCCCCCGGCAGCGGCGCGTCGGGCAATGACCAGGGCATCCTGTACGCAAAGCTCTCCCCCAAGCCCGGCCCCAATGGCGACTTCAACCTGCTCGCCCTGCAATTTGCCCAGCGCTTTTATCCGGCCCTGTGTCCGCACGCGGTGCACTTTGACGGCTTGCTGCAGTTGGCGCAGACAGAAAAAGAGCAGCAGTTGCAGCAGCAGGTGGTCGCGCAGCTTGGCCTCGACCGCCGCACACCGCTCGCGCAGCCGGTCACGGCCAGCGAGGCGAGTGCGCTTGCGGGTGTTCCCCTGACAGTGCCGGGCCTTTACTTTCCCAACGCGGGCTGGCTCAGCCCGAGCCGGGTATGCGCCGCACTGCTCGAGCACCCGAATATCGAAACCCGCTGCAACACACAGGTTACAGACGCCAATCATCGCGATGGCCAGTGGCAACTAAGCGTACAGCAAGACCCGGAGCCTCACGCCTTCGACGCCCTGGTGCTGTGTACCGCCAACAGCAACCGGCAATTTGCGCAAACCGCGCCCCTGCCCCTGCAACCCATACGCGGCCAGGTGTCCTTTGCCGCGGCAACGGAGGCCTCGCAAAAACTGAAACTGGCGCTGTGTGCCGAGGGCTACATCGCCCCTGCGAATCCCGACCAGCGCCAGCCGAGCCACAGTTTTGGCGCCACCTTTAAACTGAAGCAGACCGACACCGATATTCGCGCGGAAGAGCACGAGGACAACCTGCGCACGCTGGCCACCCTGCTCCCGGATATCGCCGACGAGTTCCGCTCGCAACCCTTGCGTGGCCGCGCCGCGCTGCGCGCGGCCACACCGGACTATCTGCCCATGGCCGGCCCGGTGGCGGAGTGGAAATCGCTCGAGGCCACCTATCACCCGCTGCGCAAAAACCGCAAACAGCGCATTGACCAGCGCACGCCATATCAGCCAAACCTGTACGTGATGGCCGGTCTCGGGTCCCGTGGATTTACCTACGCGCCGCTGGCGGCGGAAGTGCTGGCGGGCTGGATAAGCGGGGGGGTAATGCCGGTGTCACAGGAGCTGGTGAAGGCGTTGCACCCAATGCGCTTTGCGATTCGCGCACTGGGTAAAAACCGGCCACTACACGACTAGTAGCGCAAAGATTCAGCCGAGAGGAATGGCGGCGCTATCCGCCAATGATTGGTCAGTCCGGAGGCGCGAGCAACGGCCCGCTACCCGAGCCGCAGACAACGATGGATTTCATCGCCGCCTCCACGGTGACGTGAGGCAGGATCTCAACGCATTCCGGGGGCAGATGGTAGACAAACCCGGAGGTAGGGACCGGCGCTGTAGGTACGTACACCGTAAAATCGCCATTGGCATGTTGCGAGGTCACGATGGCCGTAACCGACAGGGGATTGCCGGCACCGTGAATCCGCGCCCGCGCCACCGGCCCAGACAACACGCCTTCACTGCCACCACCGCCAATAAACTGCAGCACCAGCTCCTTGATGGTGCTGTAACCCGGCGCCACTTTGCCCAGCCAGTAGTCCAGATGCCGGTGCGCCCAGCGCCCCACACTGGTCTTTACCAGCAGGCCAATCACAAAGCACAAGCCGAGAATCAGCGCTATCACCAGCAGACGCGCGAAGTTATCCTTGAAGCGCGTGTGCGCCTGCATCCACTCCGCTGCCGGTGCCACCATTTCGCTGATCTGGCCAAACAGCCACTGAAACAGCATTACAAATATGGCAATCGGCAAGACGACCGCCAGGCCGCCCAGCAGGGTCAGGGTCACAAACGTTTTTATTCTGGTCATAAATTACAGTACTGAACTGGAAATCGTTAAACAGGGATCAACTTACGCACTATGCGCGCCGCTTTGAAATCCGCAATCCGCCAAGCCGCCAACCGGGCCGCCGCCCTGCTGCTGGTGCTGAGCAGCCACAGCCACGGGGCCGAGCCGGTCGAGTACACGCTGCTCGAGAGCAAGGCCCGGCCTGCTGACCACTTCACCCAGGGGCTGTATTTTGATGGCGAGCGCTGGCTGGAAAGCAGCGGGCTGTATGGCCGCTCCTGGCTTGCGGAGTATACCGACCCGGGCAGCAATCCTGTAAGGCGCAAATGGCTGGCCGGCGACCGCTTTGCCGAAGGGCTCGCTGTGCTGGGGGACAAACTGTACCTGCTGACCTACCGGGCGGGGGAAGTGCAGATCTACAACCGCGCGTCCTTTGCCCTCGAACAGGTGCTCCACTACCGGGGCGAAGGCTGGGGCCTGACCACCGATGGCCGACAGCTGATCATGAGCAACGGCAGTGACACCCTGGTATTTCGCGACCCGGAAACCTTCGAGATTACCCGGCGGGTGCAGGTCCACGGCGGTGGACAAACCTGGGCGCAGCTGAACGAGCTGGAGTATGTGCACGGCCTGATCTGGGCCAATATCTGGCAGGACCCGCGGATCATCGCAATCGATCCCGCGAGTGGAGAAGTCAAAGGGGTGGTGAATCTGGAAACGTTGCAGCGCGACAGCCTGCAGGGCAGGCGCCACGTTGATGCGGTCGCCAACGGCATCGCCTGGGACCGGGCGCGCAATGGACTCTGGGTTACCGGTAAATACTGGCCAGCGCTCTACCTGATTCGGCCAAGGGGGCTGGGGTTCGAATAGACGTGGTGCGCGGCGCCGTTACCACGCCATTACCACGCCGTTACCGCGCCGGACACGCACCGCGTTCGCCATTGAACGCGACTCAGTTCCGGAAATAATCGATCACCGTCAGATAGCCACCGCTGCGGATGGATTCCAGCGCGGGCCCGCGCACACTCAGCCGGTATCCTCGGTACTGGCGCTCCACGGTCACTCCGTCCATCCCCTCGGCGCCGTCAAACAGCATGGCGTTGTCGCCCTCCGCACCGCGCCACTGGATGCCCTCGATATTGCGCATTCCGGGCAATTCGATGGTCACCGCCTGCAGGTGTCCCGGCAACGCACGCAGTTGCATGCTGGCGATACCGGACGAGGTCGCCATCGAGTAATTGAGCTGGTTGGCCGGTGCCGGTTTCCAGCCGAGGTGGGTATCCGCCACCGCGGACTGCGCGAGGTTGCGCGGGTTGATGGGTTCGGGAGCCTGCGAGATGCAACCGGCCAGAAAGACGGCTGCGGTAAGTGCCCCCGGAACAAGCGTGGATTTTATGGTTCTCATTGCACGCATAGCTTTATCCCTGTCTATGTCGGCGTTGCGAGGATTATAGATCATCGTCACAAAATTATGAGGTAAGACGCGCCAAATGTTGGACAACAGATTGCCATGCTTGGTTCGCCGCTGGTGAGGCCCAGGGGGTATACTCCGCCCCATGACAGAGACACCCGACGCGCAAAGCCCCCACTACATCCTCGAACACACCTTTGGCTACACCGGCTTTCGAGGTGACCAGCAGGACATTATTGAATCCCTGGTACGCGGCGAAGACGCCCTGGTACTCATGCCCACCGGTGGCGGCAAGTCCCTGTGTTATCAGATCCCCGCCCTGGCCCGCCCCGGCTGCGGTATCGTGATCTCCCCACTGATCGCACTGATGCAGGACCAGGTAGAAGCACTGCGGGCCGCGGGTGTGTCAGCGGCCTTTCTGAACTCTTCCCTGGACTTCCGCAGCGCACAGGAGATCGAGCAGCAATTGCTGGGCGGCGAGCTGAAGCTGCTGTACCTGGCCCCCGAGCGCCTGCTGCAGCCGCGCACCCTGGAGCTGCTGGCACAGGCCGAAGTAGCCCTGTTTGCGATTGATGAGGCGCACTGTGTCAGCCAGTGGGGACACGACTTCCGCGCGGACTACCTGCAGCTCTCCTGCCTGCACCAGCGTTTTCCTCAGGTACCGCGCGTAGCGCTGACCGCAACCGCGGACCAACGCACCCGGCAGGAAATCGCCCAACGCCTCGACCTGAGTGATGCGCGACACTTCATCAGCAGCTTCGACCGCCCCAACATCCAGTACCGTATTGCTCCCAAGAACAACCCCAAACGCCAGCTGCTGCAGTTTTTGACCAGCGAGCAGCAGGGGCATGCGGGGGTGATCTACTGCCTGTCCCGCAACAAGGTGGAGTCCACCGCCGAATGGCTGCAGCAGCAGGGGTTCAACGCGCTGCCCTATCACGCGGGTCTGCCGTCCGAGATGCGCGCCGATCACCAGCGCCGCTTCCTGCGCGAGGAAGGCGTGGTGATGGTGGCCACCATTGCCTTTGGCATGGGTATCGACAAACCCGACGTGCGCTTCGTCGCCCACCTGGACCTGCCCAAAAGTGTCGAAGCCTATTATCAGGAGACCGGCCGCGCCGGCCGCGATGGCGACCCGGCAACCGCCCTGCTGCTCTATGGGCTCGAGGACGTGGTGAAACTCAGCCAGATGGCGGCCACCTCGGAAGGCAGCGAGGAACACAAGCGCCAGGAGCGACAGCGGCTGGATGCCATGCTGGGGCTGTGCGAGATCACCAGCTGCCGCCGCCGTGCGCTGCTGCGCTACTTCAATGAAACACTGGAGGCCGATTGCGGCAACTGTGATACCTGCCTGGAGCCGCCCGCCACCTGGGATGCCAGCGACGCCTCACGCAAGCTGATGTCGTGTATCTACCGCACCGGACAGCGCTTCGGTGCCGCCCACGTCATTGATGTGCTGCGCGGCGCCGATACCGAGAAGATCCGCCAGTTCAACCACAACCAGCTCTCCACCTACGGTATCGGCAGTGACCTGAGTGCCAATGAGTGGCGAGCGGTGACCCGACAGCTGGTGGTGCGCGGCTACCTGCAGGTCAATGCGGAAGCCTTCAATGCCCTGCAACTCACCGAACAGTGCCGGCGGGTGCTGCGCGGAGAAGAGGCGCTACAGCTGCGCACCCTGCCCAAGGCGCCCGCCAGGGCTACGCGGGAGTCCGGTGGCGCGCGCGCAGCGGTGGAGATCGCGGACCACGATCTGCCGCTGTGGGACGCCCTGCGGGCACTGCGCAAGTCCCTGGCGGAAGAGCGCGGTGTGCCGCCCTATGTGGTGTTTCACGATGCCACCCTGCGCGAAATGCTGACCGCCCGCCCGCGCAATGACGCGGAAATGCTGGCGATTTCCGGTATCGGCGACAGCAAGCTGGCACGGTTTGGTGCACCGTTTCTCGACCTGATCCGAGAATTTGACCAGGCCCCGGCCTGAGACCGGCGCAACACCAGACCAATGGTTAATATATTTAACATCCAGGTCCAGCGAAAGGTGATACACCCCAACCTCGCTCACTAAACACCCAAATAGCTCCTCCCGGCAGCCATAACCGAATCATTATTCAACTATTGTAAAGTTTATTAATCGCCCCTACACTCGTCGAAATTCAACCGATCGCAATAACTGATCCACAATAAAACCCGTTGAAGTCACGAGGTGAACCATGGCTGAACTCAACAGCCTCGCCGGCCTGAGCCCCGCAGAGCTCGAAGCCCACTGGATGCCGTTCACCGGCAACCGCCATTTCAAGTCCGACCCGCGCCTGTTCGTCGCGGCGGAAGGTATGCACTACACCACGGCCGACGGTCGCTCTGTGCTGGATGCTTTCTCTGGCCTCTGGTGCAGCAACCTGGGCCACGGCCGCAAGGAGATCGCCGATGCGGTTTCCAGCCAGCTCACCGGTCTCGATTACTCCCCGGCCTTTCAATTCGGCCACCCCACCGCCTTCAAGCTCGCCAAGCGGCTCGCGGATATGGCACCGGGTGACCTGAACCGGGTGTTTTTCTGTAACTCGGGATCGGAAGCCGCGGATACCGCGCTCAAGATTGCACGCGCCTACTGGCGTGCGAAGGGCCGCCCGGAAAAAATTCGCCTGGTTGGCCGCGCCCAGGGCTACCACGGGGTCAACTTCGGCGGCATCTCCGTCGGCGGCATGGTGGGCAATCGCAAAACCTTCGGCCCGGCCCTCGATGTCGATCACCTGCCGCATACCCTGCTGCCGGAAAACGCCTTCTCGCGCGGCCTGCCGGAACACGGCGGTGAAGCCATGGCCAACCGCCTGCTGGACATCATCAACCTGCAGGGTGCCGAAAATATTGCCGCGGTCATGGTGGAGCCCTTTGCCGGTTCCGCGGGCGTGATTCTGCCGCCCAAAGGTTACCTGAAGAAACTGCGCGAGCTGTGCAGTGCGCACGACATCCTGCTGATTTTCGACGAAGTCATCACCGGTTTCGGGCGCACCGGCTCCGCGTTCGCAGCGCAGGAATTTGACGTACAGCCGGACATCATCACCACCGCCAAAGGTATCACCAACGGCGCCATCCCCATGGGTGCGGTTTTTGCCAGCGAAGACATCTACGCAACCTTCATGCAGGGCCCGGAGCATATTCCGGAGCTGGCACACGGGTATACCTATTCCGCTCACCCGGTAGCCTGCGCCGCCGCCATGGCGACCCTCGACATTTACGAAAACGAAAAGCTGTTCGACCGCGTCAATGAAATGGCACCTTATTTTGAAGAGGCGCTGCACAGCCTGAAGGACGCCGCGCATGTGGTAGACATTCGCAACTACGGCCTCGCCGGCGCGATCCAGTTACAGCCGCGTGCTGGCGAACCGGGCAAGCGTGCGATGGAAGTGGTACTCGAGGCCTACCGCCGGGGCATTCTGCTGCGCTGGACCGGTGATACGATTGCCGTAGCACCGCCGTTTATTATCGAGCGCAACCAGATTACCCAGATCGCGGAAACCCTGCGGGACATCCTGCAAGACACTCAGTAAACCCATTCGTTACAGCCACAGCGCTCGAACAAAGATTTCGAATAGGGAGCAATCCCTCGGGAGAAACACCATGAATACCATCGGCCACCTGATTAATGGCGAAATGCACACCAGCGGTGATCGCCAGCAGGACATCATCAATCCGTCTACCAACCTGGTAGAAAGCAAAGTCGCACTCGCCAGCAAGGCTACCGTTGAGGAAGCGATTGCCGTGGCGCAGGCCGCCTATCCGGCCTGGCGCAACACGCCGCCGATCAAGCGTGCACGCATCATGTTCCGTTTCAAAGACCTGCTGGAACAGAACGCCGACAAAATCTGCGAGTTGATTACCCGCGAACACGGCAAGGTACTGAACGATGCCATGGGCGAATTGCAGCGCGGCATCGAAAATGTGGAATACGCGTGTAGCGTGCCCGAGTTGCTGAAAGGCGAGCACAGCAAAAATGTCGGCCCCGCCATTGATTCCTGGAGCGAGTTCCAGCCACTGGGCGTTTGCGCAGGCATTACACCGTTCAATTTCCCGGCCATGGTGCCCCTGTGGATGTGGCCGATGGCCGTTGCCTGCGGCAACACGTTTATCTTAAAGCCCTCCGAACGCGACCCCAGCTCCGCGCTGCTGATAGCGCAACTGGCACTGGAAGCGGGCCTGCCCGCGGGCGTACTCAACGTGGTCAACGGGGATAAAGAGGCGGTCGACACGCTGCTGTCCGACAACCGGGTACATGCGGTGAGCTTTGTGGGTTCCACCCCCATTGCCAAATACGTGTATGAAACCGGCTGTCGTAATGGCAAGCGGGTGCAGGCGTTTGGCGGTGCCAAGAACCACGCTATCGTCATGCCGGATGCCGACCTGGATAACGCGGTCAGCGCACTCATGGGCGCCGCCTACGGCTCCTGTGGCGAGCGCTGCATGGCCATTTCCGTCGCCGTTGCGGTGGGCGACGCTACCGCCGACGCGCTGGTGGAAAAGCTCAAGGCGCAGATTGCCGACCTCAAGGTGGGCGACGGCATGGACAACAGCAACGACATGGGCCCCGTGGTGACCCGGGCGCAGCTGGAAAAAATCGAAGGTTATATCGCCAAGGGCGTCGAAGAAGGTGCGGACCTGGTGGTGGATGGCCGCGGCCTCAAAGTCGCCGGATTTGAAAATGGCAACTACCTGGGTGCGAGCCTGTTTGATCAGGTCAAGGAAGGCATGGTCATTCACAGCGACGAGATCTTCGGCCCGGTTCTGTGCGTCATGCGCGTAGACACCATGCAGGAAGCCATGGACATCATCAACAACCACGAATACGGCAACGGCACCTGTATTTTCACCCGCGACGGCGAGGCCGCACGCTACTTCGCCGACAACATTCTGGTGGGCATGGTGGGCATCAATGTACCCCTGCCGGTGCCGGTGGCCTACCACAGCTTCGGCGGCTGGAAACAGTCCCTGTTCGGCGACCTGCACGCCTACGGCCCCGACGCCGTGCGCTTCTACAGCAAGCGTAAAACCATCACCCAGCGCTGGCCTGCCAGTGGTGTGCGTGAAGGTGCGCAGTTTACCTTCCCCAGCAACGGCTGATCGTTACCCGACGATAAAGCCCGGCCAGTGCCCCAGAGATTGCGGGCGCTGGCTTTCTGCCCCGACCCTTTTTGTCCCGACCCTTTTTGTCCCGATCCTTTTTTGCCCCGATCCTTTTTACCCCTGCCCTTTCTGTGGCCTCGGATAACCTCCCGCCTGCGGCAAACCGGTTGTTAGAATCCTCGATCAAGCGATCGATTCGAGCCGTGTTTCCATGAAAAAAATCCTTCTCTCCGCGGCGGCCACGTTGGCAGGCCTACTTCTGGTCGTGGCGCTGCTCGCACCCACCCTGCTGGGCTTTTCCATTACCCAGGCCGGCAACGCTGTACGGGTGGCTACGGGGATGGGCGCAAAGCTCGCCTGCTCCGGCCACTATGTGTCCGGGTTTGATCCGGCCCGCAATCTCGACGACCTCGCCTCTTACTCTGCCGCCAACCGCCTGCTGGATCTGGAATACGCCAACCAGCGTGTTACCGCGTCGCTGTTTGGCTTGGGCAAGACCAGTGCAACCTACCGCCCCGGGCTGGGCTGCACCCTCGACATCGGCGACACGCGCGCCCTCGACCAGGTGAAGTTCGAGCCAGTAAATACCGGGCAACGGGACAGCACGACCGGTGAATGGCCGCAGGGTAGCGCCGCGCACCACATCGACTCCGGACTACAGCAGACTCTCGACCAGATCCTGGCCCGAGACAATCAATCCGGGCTGCAAACCCGCGCTTTGCTGGTGGTGCAAAATGGAAATCTGGTTGCCGAGTCATACGCAGACGGCATTACGGCGCAAACGCCACTGCTCGGCTGGTCCATGGGCAAGAGCCTGACGGCGATGATGGTGGGCAGATTACAGGCGTTACAGCCATACCAGGACACATCCTCCTCCCTGTTTCCGGAGTGGTCCGACGCGCGCCGCGAGATCAGCCTGCAGAACCTGCTGCAGATGACTTCAGGGCTGGATTTCGACGAGACCTATGCGCCGGGCAGCGATGCCACCCGCATGCTGTTTAGCGCCCGCAGCGCGTCCGAGGTTGCGCTGCAGAGTACGCTTGCGCATACGCCGGGCACGCACTTTTCCTACTCTTCCGGCACCACCAACCTGCTGGCCCGCTGGCTGCACAACCGGCTTGGCGGCAGCCCGCAAGCCAGTCTCGATTTTTTACAGCGCCAGATCATGGCGCCACTGGGCATGCGCCACACTACGTTCGAAGTGGACGCCAGCGGGGTATTTGTCGGCAGTTCCTATATCTATGCACCCGCCCGCGACTGGGCGCGCCTCGGCCTGTTGATGCTGAACGACGGTGTCTGGGACAACCAGCGCCTGCTGCCCGAGGGATGGGTGGCCGCAGCGAGCCGCCCCAATCCCAGTGAAAATGGCCCAGCCTACGGCTACCAGTTCTGGCTGAACCGCGGCGGGGAAACCCTGCGCTTTCCCGAGCTGCCGGAAGACAGCTACTTTATGCTGGGCAACCGCAAGCAGGTGGTGATGATCTCCCCTACCACCGACACCGTGATTGTGCGCCTCGGCTGGAGCGCAGAGGACTACCCCACCGGCAAAAACTTCGCACAGTTACTGCCACAAGGCTAACTGCCAGTATGCAGCAGCTGACGCGCTAGCGTGGCAGCTGCTGCTCGATGACCTGTACCGCTTGCTCCGATACCCCGAGTTTTTCAGCCAGCGTATCCAGGTACTGTTTTTCCTTGGGGTTGTCTGGATTGATCGACATGGCGGACACCAGGTAAAGGTTGAATGCAGTAGCCGGGTCACTCGCGGCGGATACCACGTCGTCCATACTCACTGGCTGCGTCAAGTAGTGCCGGAACGCCTCCAGATCAGAAGTATCCAGCTGGCCATCGAGCGCCTGCAAAATATTGCGCTGTTCCGCCTCGTCAATGGTCCCATCTGCCTGGGCAGCAGCCACCATCGCCTTCAGCATCACATCCGCCTGGGCCTCGCCATCGCCAGAATCTGCGTCGTCTGCGGTATTCACAAACCCGAACAGGCCGCCGTTGCCACGCGGTGCCGTATTCTGCCAGTTCCCCGGATTACTCTGTGGCCCCTGCGGC
This sequence comes from Microbulbifer sp. Q7, assembly GCF_001639145.1. Classification (NCBI taxonomy): domain Bacteria; kingdom Pseudomonadati; phylum Pseudomonadota; class Gammaproteobacteria; order Cellvibrionales; family Microbulbiferaceae; genus Microbulbifer; species Microbulbifer sp. Q7. The sequence goes on from NZ_LROY01000002.1 coordinate 1,807,180, forward strand.
CCCTGCTGACCGAACTTGCCGCCGGCACGACCAAAGATCTGCCCCAACACATCGCCGAGGCCACCGCCCAGGCCACCCCCCAGACCACCCCCGGCACCGCCGGGTACCGCCCCGCCACTACCCCCGGACTGCTGCATCTGGGCAAAGATACGCCGTGCGATCTCCATCAATACCGCAGCGCCCCCGGCACCCGCGCCGCTGGGAATGGCGCCACCGAAAATATCCCCATCAGGACGCTGCGCGCCGCCCCCGGACGGGCTACCGCCGGGATTCAGGCCACCGGGCTGGCCGGCCCGGGCCAGAATATCGTCCAGACTGGGGCCGTCGGACGCATTGGGGGATGGCACCTTGCTGAAGTCCGGCCGGTGGAAATCGGCAGGCGGCCGGCCCGGTGCAGGCGCCGATTGCTGGCGGATTTTCTTGTTGAGCATGGACATTCCGGCGCCGATCAGCGCACCCAGAAGCAATTTTTTGTTCATAAACCCATGGCCTCTGCCAGTATCAGAATCAGCCCAAACTTTAGGGTCCGAGGCCAGGCACCACCAACGCTGTCTGTGGCGTCTTGCGCAGTGATCAAGCACCCTGGCGCAATCGGCACTGCAAGGCCGTGGAAGAGTCGTTACAATCGGCCCCCGATTGCGCGCCGCCACTGGCGCGCCCAATTTTCAGGCACTCATCAGCAAGCGCACACGAAAAGCGCACACCAGAAAGAAAGGATCCCCATGACTCTTGCCCTGCTCGCCATTCTCGCCGGATTTGTCCTGCTGATGTGGAGCGCTGACCGCTTCGTCGATGGCGCGGCAGCCACCGCCAAGCATGCGGGTATGCCGTCGCTGCTGATCGGCATGGTCATCGTGGGGTTCGGCACGTCTGCGCCGGAAATGGTGGTGTCGGCAATGGCCGCGCTGGACGGCAGCCCGGGGCTGGCGCTGGGCAATGCCTACGGCTCGAATATTGCCAATACCGGCCTGATCCTCGGCGCCACCGCGATCCTCATCCCCCTGACCGTCAACAGTAAGATCATCCGCAAGGAGCTTCCGCTGCTGCTGGCCATCACCTGTTTGACTGCGGCATTTTTCTGGAACGGGGGGCTCAGCCGTCTCGAGTCTCTCATTCTGCTGGCGGGCTTCTTCGGCTTGATCGGCTGGTCTATTTTCTCCGCCTTGCGCGGCAAGGGCGATGCGATTGAAGGAGAAATGGATACGGAGCTGGAGCAGCACGACATGCCGCTGGGCACGGCCTTGTTCTGGGTGGGCGCCGGCCTGATTTTATTGATCGTGAGCTCACGAATACTGGTGTGGGGGGCGGTGACCATCGCCCATCAATTGGGGGTCAGCGACCTGATCATCGGCCTCACCATTGTTGCTCTCGGCACCTCACTGCCCGAGCTGGCGGCGACCGTTGCCGCCGCGCGCAAGGGCGAGCACGATATCGCCATCGGCAATGTGGTGGGTTCAAACATGTTCAACCTGCTGGCGGTTGTGGGTATCGCCGGTGCGATCGCCCCCATGGACACCGTGCCCGCAGAGCTCATCACCCGCGACTGGCCAATGGTCGTGGGGCTCACCATTGCCCTGTTTATTTTTGGCTACGGCTTCCGCGGTCGACAGGGGCGCATCAACCGCTTTGAGGGTGCCGCGCTGCTCGCCGCGTATGTGGCGTACACCGGCTATCTGATTTACGAAATCACCAGTGCGGCGCTCTAGGCGCCTGGCCAAGAACCATTAGCAATCAACAGGAACGCTAGCGCCGCTCCAGACGACGAATACGTGCACGGAGCTGCTCGATCTCTTCCAGCAGTTCCAGTGCCAGCGCCGCACCGGCGTGATTGACGCCCAGGTCCTGCTCCAGACGCACCACACGCCTGACTCGCCGCACACACACGCCACTGAACGCCAGCGAACGACTGGCGCGATGCGGCTCGATCACCCCCTCGTCCATCAGCGCCATCACCTGCTCCGCCGACAGGGAGCAGGCAATACACAATTCTCGCAGGGTGAGCAGGCTGTCTTCATCCAGAATCACTGCCGCTTCGGCAGGTTCATATTCCGTTGGCATTTGCGTAGCCTCCCGCTTTCGCCTCAGACGCCACCCGCGTCACTGCGCGGATCGAAATTGAATGCATCGCGAAACTGGCGATAGGCCGCCTTTTCCGCATCGGTGGTTGCCGGCGGTGTAACGATGTCCACCACCACATACAAGTCACCCGGCTCTTTGGCGGGCAAGCCGCGCCCTTTGAGCCGCAGTTTGCTGCCGCTCTTGCTGTTGGCGGGCAATGTCAGATTGACCGGTCCATCGGGGGTGTGCACCCGCACCTTGTCACCCAGGGCTGCCTCCCACGGCGCCACCGGCAAGTCCAGATAGACCGTCTTGCCCTCCACGCTGAATCGCGCATGGGGGTTGAAGTGGATTTCCAGAAACAGGTCGCCGGCCTTGCCTTGTCCCATTCCGGGCTGCCCCTGGCCCGCCAGACGAATCTGTTGGCCCTCGGTAACACCTTTGGGAATGGTGACATTCAGGGTGCGCTCTTTGACCACTGGGCGTCCATCCGCGCCCAGCTCGGAATGCTTCAGCGTAATCTGTCGTTTGCTCCCCCGGTAACTGTCGTCTATATCAATTGCGATGCGCGCGTAGGTATTTTCGCCCTGGGCATGAAATTGCCGGCCACCCTGCTGAAAACCGCTCCGGTGGAATCCCCCGCGCCCGAACAGGCTCTCAAAAAAATCGCTGAATGCCTCCGGGTCCGCTTCGGTGTAGCCACCACCGTGAAACTCGAATCCCTGATCCCAGTTTGGCGGCGGATTAAAGTCCTGGCCACTGTTCCAATTGCTCCCCAGCTGATCGTACGCAGCGCGCTTTTCCGGGTCCTTCAGCACTTCATAGGCTTCGCTCACTTCCTTGAAGCGATCTTCCGCGTCGCCCTCTTTGCTCACATCCGGGTGATATTTTCGCGCGAGCTTGCGGTAGGCCCGCTTGATTTCATCCTGTCCCGCACTGCGCTCAACACCCAGAATCTGGTAGTAATCGCGATATTCCATGGGCAGACCAATATCCCTATGAAAAAGCCCTGAAGAAGCCCCGCAGAAGCGAAGTGACAGTAATAAAAAAGGCACCCGAAGGTGCCTTTCCGTTCATCCGTGAACGCTACTCTCTACACCAAGAAGGTGATCAGAAAGAGTAACCAACACCCAGGTTGAATACCCAGGGGCTGTAATCCACATCAGTCGCCGTTGCGCGACGAGTGATGGATGGGTCGCTGGACTGAGCGTCCTTGTAGTAAACATTGATATCGGTATCTGCATCGATGTACAGAACCGCAGCGTTTACCAGGAAGGCGCTATCGCGACCAAAACGGAAGTCCACACCCAGCTGGCCGGTGAAGCCCCACGAGTGCTGGAAGCCCACATCCGCATCGGTGGCAATCACACCACCATTGATGAGATCATCGTTGTAGCGGCGGGAAAAACCTTCATCACTGAAATCGGTGTAGTTCACACCGATACCAACGTAAGGCTGCCCCAGGCAGTCGCGGCTCAGCGGATACCAGTTCAGGTAGGCGTTGGAGTAGCTTGCATCAAAGCTGCCTACCTTGTATCCGATATCATCGATGGTCACATTGCCACGGGAAATGCTCTTCAGATCCATATCGTGATTGGTAGAGCCGATGTACATCAGCTCTACACCCCAGTGCTCTACCGGCAGCCAAGCACCGGAGATATTCCAGGTGGTATCGCTATCGATGTCATAGCCTTCCTTGAACCAACCATCATTCAGTCTCAGGTTGTCATCATTATCATCCGGGTCTACCCAGCTGGCACCAACACGGACAACAAAATCACCATCACTCCACATATCCGCAGCAGCGTATTGTGCACTCATCAGAGCGGCTACAGCGATTGCAAGCGGTGTCAGAACGCGTGTCTTTTTCATTGAGAACTCCATCGTATTCGGCAAATCAAACAGCAATTAACCCAATCACTGTCAGTCTAGACACGGAAATAACCAGCTGTAGAAAAAACAACCAAAAAAAATCTTCACTTGTGGAACTTTTGCACAGCTGTGACGCCAAACCCTTCTGTTTAAATAATTCCACCGCCAGACAGCGAAATCTGCGCAAACCTGCAGCGCCACAAAAATAAAAAATTACGCGCCATTTTGGATGCGCTCTGCGCCAAACTTATCCACACAAAATAATTTCCGCGCCAAGCCTGTGGAAAAACTCCCTTGCGAACATTCCAATAGGAAAATTTCCGTCAGCGGAATTCAGGCGACATTCAGGTCGCAAAAATTCGGGAAAAATGTGCAGGGAAATATGTAAAGAAATGTAGGGTGGGTAGGACACCCACCCCTCATGCAGATAATTCGTACAGATAACTCGTACAGATAAATAGTTAGCTGACCGCCGTATTACCAGTGCAGCGAGGAAGGCAGCCGCGGCGATGAGAGTAGCCGGGAGAATTTCTGCCAGCGCCCATCCCTGGATTCGGTGTCTCCCTCGATATACTGCTTTACCAGCGCCTTGCCCCAGTTGTAGTTGATCACGTACGCGCCGTAGGTATCCACAAACTGCACGCGCTGCGCCGCCTTTTCCGGACTCATGGCCGTGTATTTCTGAAAGCGGGCCATGGCCTCGTCGCGGTCGATCTTGCCATTGATATATTCCCGGGCAACGATATTTTCCGCAAACTTCAGCTGAGCCAACAACGACAGAACCCGCTGGTATTTTTCTGCAGTGGCGGGATCCAGGCCGGCGAGTGGATACAGGGTTTCCTGCTCGAAACGGGTTTTCTCCGCGCCGGGGAAAGCCAGCTCGATACCGTAATTGGCACTGCCTTCCGCAATCAGTGACTGGGGACTGAACAGAGGATATACGCTGTACTCGGGCCACCCCTGCTCCTGTACCAGTTTCTGCTCCAGTAGTGCATTGTAGGTGTGGTGCCCCGGGTAGCCCTCGTGACAACCCAGATCTACGGCACGGTCAATATAAATGGGCAACCCGGAGTTGATCTGAATCAGGCTGTGCGCTTTTCCCTGATACCAGTTGTAACCACTCCACGGCTTGTCCTGCACATATTCCAGCTTGAAGCTTTCTGCGGGCGGCAACGACATATGCGCCAGCGTGCGCTTTTTGCACTCGGCAATGGCTGCGTTGAATACAACTTCCAGTTTGTCCTCCGGTATGCGGTACTGCTGCTGGAATTGCCGTACCCGCACATGCAGGGGCTCGGCGCCGGGCAGTTCCTGCTCCAGCTGGGCCAGTACCGGGTCGAACTCGGCATAGGTCTGCACTGGGGGCTCGGTGTCGTAAAGCGCCTTGGCCTCTTCCTGAAAGTCGCGGAAGCTCGCATCGGCGATGTGGTGCGCATGCGCCGCGAGCGCGGTCAGCTGGGTTTTGAGGTAGTGCTTACGCAGAGTGTGCAGGTCGCCCGCCGGCGCAATTTCCTCCGGCAACCTGGCGAGCAAGCTCTCTGCGCGGCTTGCCAGCTCCGCCGGAGAGGCGGCATCCGCTGCAGCATCCGTCTTCCATTGCTCAGGGCCGTAATAGGCATCTACATAGCTTTTGTCGTGATTACCCAGGGTGAGCACCAGACGGACATACGCCTGCGCAATCTCGTCGAGTTCCGGGTCAGCCTCGCTGGCCCGCTCCCCCGTCTCGTCCCCTGGGGTTACTTCTGCCGCTTTCTCCCCACGCTCTTTTTCCGGTTGAGGAGCCCTGCTGTCACATCCCGTCAGCGCAGAACTGCACAGCAACGCGAGTAAAACCATCGACAATATATTTTTCACATGATTTCCTGTCATAAATCGGCCCTGACATTCAAAAGAAAAGCGCTTGAGAAAACAGCTGACGAAAACACCGGTCAAAGGGTGACCAAAACCAGCTCAAGGTATCACATCCATTTTCGGCGGCAAACGAGGGATGGCCAGACCGCAGCAGATACCGCAGCTGGTGTGTAGCGTGATCGATGGAAACCTGTGACGTGCGCGCGACTAGCGCTGGCCCAGCTCTCGCTGCCAGTAACGTTGCATTTTCAGAAACAGAAAGGAGGCCGTCCAGGTAATCAGCACCAGTCCGGTCAGCGCTTCGAGCCCCGCGGTGAAACGCAGGGCACCATGGGGCTCGATATCGCCAATACCGAGCGAGGTGTAGGTGGTAAAGGAAAAATAAACGCAGTCAATCAGCGTTCCATCAAAATTCCCCTCCAGGGTACCGAAATGTGGTGAGTGGTACATATACAGGTAACCGAGGGCAAACATCCAAATTTCGACAACGTGCGCCACCAGCGCACCAAATACCCCAATCAGCACATTCACGTTGCGACGCACACTGACTCTACGCCCGAGCCAGAATAGAAAGTTCAGCGCTTCATGATGAAGCACGACCGCCGCCGCGACCAATAGCGAATTGATAAGGAGCGTCAACAACATATCTAGCGTCTTTTCTAACGTCTGCTTTAACGTCTTTTCTGGAAGAACTCTCGTACCAGGGTGCCGGCCTCATCGGCCATCACCCCGCCCTCCACCGCAATTTTGTGGTTGAAGAATGTCTGTTCGGCCAACTGTAACTGACTGACCACCACACCGGCGCGCGGCTCTGCGGCGCCGTATACCAGCCGCGCGATACGAGCGTGAATCAGGGTACCGAAACACATGGTACAGGGCTCAATGGTGACATACAGCGTGGCACCCGGCAGGCGATAATTGTTCTGCCTGGTCGCGGCCGCGCGCAGCGCCATTACTTCTGCGTGGGCGCTGGGGTCGGATGCAGAAATTGGCTGATTGAACCCCTCGCCAATGACCTCTCCGTCGAGCACCACCAGAGCGCCCACGGGCACTTCACCGAGTTCGGCACCCTGGGCGGCGAGCGTCAGGGCCTGCTGCATAAAACGAAAATCTCGCGGCGTCGCCACTTACTAATCCTGTCCTGAATTCTTGATGAAAACCCGCAGCAGAAAATCTGCCTCCAGCAGCAATGCGTCCTCCCGCTGCAGCGCTTCACGGGCCTCTGCGCGACCTGTCCAAGCGAACGGGGTCATGGAGAGAAAATCCTGCACTTGCGCGTTCGAATTTATCGCGAGAGGAAATACACAGCGCATTTCACTCACCGCGTCGAGCCCGGCCAATGAAGCCGGCGCCTCATGCCGCTGCGGCTTATCGTACAGCTGGCTTTTCAGCGCCCACAGATGGTCCGGGCCCGGCGACACATCCAGCACAATTCCACCGGGCCTGAGCACGCGCACCAGTTCTTCGGCAGGCCCAGGCGCAAATACGCGCAAGATGGCATCCACACTGTTGTCCGCCACCGGCAGGTGATAGTTCGAGGCTACGGCAAAATACGCACGGGGTTGTCTTTTCGCCGCCAACCGTACACCGGCTTTGGCGATGTCCACCCCGGCAATCTGCGCATCCGGCCAACCGCAGCCCGATAGTGTTCGCGCATACCAGCCTTCACCACAGCCCAGGTCCAACAGCTGTGCCGACTCCGCGCAACGACTCCGCAACTGCGCGCCGATGGCGTCTGCCAGTGGTTCGTAAAGCCCCGCTTCCAGAAACCGACGGCGCGCATTGAGCATGTCTGCCGAATCCCCCGGTTCACGGCTACGTTTTTGCTGAACCGGCAGCAGATTGACGTACCCTTCCTTGGCGCGATCAAAGCTATGCCCGTTGGCACACAGCCAACTTTGCGCTTGCAATTCGAGGGCTTGTTTACAATGCGGGCACTGCCAGATCATACGCTTTCGCTGATTTCCTGCTGATGGTGAGACACGGACTTGTCGAGGATCATCTCCGCCGCTTTTTCCGCGATGGCAATCACCGGCGCATTGGTGTTACCACTGATAAGGGTTGGCATTATGGAGGCATCCACCACACGCAGTCCATCGACGCCACGTACACGCAACGCACTATCCACCACCGCCATCTCATCCTGACCCATTTTGCAGGTGCCGACGGGATGGTAAATGGTTTCTGCGTTCTTGCGGATAAAGTCAGCAATGGCTTCCGGCTGACGCAGCGCTTCGGCCGGTGACCACCAGTCTTTGTGCACGGTTTTCAGCGCGCTTTTCTCGATAATCTCACGCACCATTTCGAATCCCTCAACCAGCACCTGGAGATCCTCGGGATGGGACAGATAGTTGGGCTGTATCAACGGCAAGGCTCTGGGATCCCGGGAGGCCAGGGAAATACTGCCACGACTTTTTGGACGGAGCGCACACGCATGCAGGGAATAGCCGTTGCCTGGCTTTTTGGTAAACCCGTGGTTAAACAGTGGCACCGCGCTCAAGTGGAACTGAATATCCGGGTACTCGCCCGCCAGACTGGAACTGGCAAAACCGCCGGCCTCGGCGACGTTGTTGGTCAACATGCCGCGATTGAGCAGCAGGTACTCGGGGAAATGCAGTGCGGCTTTTAATTTGGGCCAAAGGGCATCGTTAAACCCGACGGCCGTATTGGTCTGCACCACCTGGGTAATGTCCAGGTGGTCCTGCAGGTTTTGCCCAACACCCGGCAGATGGCACTGGGAAACAATACCCAGTTTTTTCAGCTGCTCTTCCGGCCCAACCCCTGAAAGCATCAGCAACTGCGGCGACTGAATGGCCCCGGCGCTCAGGATCACCTCTTTATTGGCGACAATACGATCCCCATTGAGCATCCGAACCGCGGCTACACGATCGCCCTTGAATTCCAGTCTGGCGGCGGGCGCACTGGTGAAAATACTCAGGTTCGGGCGATTTTTAACCGGATACAGGTAGGCTGTGGCAGCCGAGCAACGGCGGCCAAACTTCTGGGTGACCTGGTAGAAACCCACCCCGTTTTGCTGGTGCCCGTTAAAGTCGTGATTGAGCCGGTGCCCGGCTTCGCGGGCGGCGCTCAGAAAGGCCTCGCCGGCCGCCGATTTCCACTTCAGGTCTGAGACCGCGAGTGGCCCGAAGCCGCTATGGTATGCATCACTGCCCCGCTGGTTGCCCTCCGCCAGCAGGAAATACGGCAACATGCCGGACCAGCCCCAATCCGGGTTACCCGCGGCTTCCCAAGCATTGTAATCACCGGGATTGCCACGGGTGTAGATCATGGCGTTGATCGCGCTACTGCCACCCAGCACACGCCCACGCGGCCAGAACAGGCGACGATTATCCAGGTTGGGTTGGGGCTCGGTGTAGTGGTGCAAGTTAAAGCGCTTGCCGGGAAGCAGGTAGCCAATACCGACGGGCATCTGGATAAGCAGACTGTGATCAGACGGGCCCGCCTCCAGAAGACACACCCGGTTCTGCTCGTCCGCACTCAACCGGTTGGCAAGTACGCACCCCGCGGAGCCCCCGCCGATAATCACGTAGTCATACACCTTGCTTCGCGCCATGGCCTTCTCCCTGTTAAAAATTATGTTTATGCGTAGATGGCACCACCAACAGCTGGTGTGTAATGCGCAATCTAACACCGAAATCCCATGAAAAAGCGCCAACAGCGCGACAAGACCCGAGCAATTCCGAAATCCGTGAGAGATTCCCCCGCCGTTGCCGGGGGCTGCTCCAGCAATTGTAGACAGGCGCTGCCGGGAGCTCGCGGTGGGTGATGCGAAGTGAGAACGCAAGGTAGTGGGACTAGGAGGATCCTGAGCTGAAAGTCAGGGGGAGAAAAAAGGGAGTTAGCCGGTATTGAAAGGCGGGCGCCCGATTGCCGGGCACCCGCTACCAGAACAATGGTCTAGAGGGCCTGGGCCGTATCCAGCGCCACCGCACGCCCGGCGCGTTCGCCATCGGCACTGCGCGCACGGATCGACTTCACAGACTCTGGCGCCACACCATCGGTCAGCGCCTGCCAGGCGTGCCCGTCAAAGTACTCCAGCGCCAGGCCAGGGTACGGCAAGGCGGTTTTCACCTGTCCGTCTGCGACGATTGCACCGGGCACCGGCACCCGGTAGCCAATACCGGCACGATCCAGTTTCAGCAATTCCTTCCGCCCCAGCGCCGCGGAAAAACCGGACCAGTCTTTCGCCAATGCCTGCTTGTCGACAAAGGCGGTTTCCGCGGAGAACGTCTGCCCCTGTTTCAGTGGCAGCTCCCACGACGCCTGGTGCCAGGCGCGCTCGGCCAGTGCCAGCAAACGCGGATACACCTGATACTCCACCGCCTCATCGGTGCGCACCACTTCACTCCACAGCTGGCCCTGGATACCGCGCACGCTGGCGGTAAATTCCTCAGAGGGCGAGGTCGCGGTCCAACCGCGGCCGTCCCGGTTGGGATACAGTTCCGCCAGCTGGGCCGTATTCAACGGCGTGTAGCTGAAGGTTTTGCGGGTATCGGTGTAGCGCGATGCCCAGTAGTAACCACGCTCTTTCGGATCGATTTCCTGCGGCATATCGAAGTACAGGAAATCGGAGTGGGATTGCACCAGGTCGAATCCGGTCTCGGCAAAATGCACACTCTCGGCACCACCACCCCAGAACAGCGGCGCCCAGGAATTCACGTAGTTGTGCTCGGTCGCCAGCTCCCGGTCGGCGTCGCTGATTTTCTTCACGCCGTCGTTCCAGGCCGCCATGGTGGGAATGCCCGCATCCGCCACCAGCTTGCTGACCCGCTTGGCGTAGAGCTCGCCCAGCTCATCAATGGCATTCACTTCGCCACTGGCGATCAGTTTCTGGCACTGCGGGGAATTGCTCCAGGGTTTGTTGCGCTGTTCCGCGGTGACATCCCCCTTCTCCGGGTTTTCCCCCGGGCCGACTTCAAAGCTATCGGAGGCCAGAATATTGACGGCCTCATCGCCACCAAAGTGCCAGCTCTGCAGCGGATGACCAGCGGTATCGTGCATGACTTTGACTTCGCGGATCAGCTTGCCCACAAAACGGTAGGTCGAATCGATACAGGGGTTGATATAGCTGTCGTTGTAAAACTGAACCGACAGGTACTGGGTATCGTCCTGCGGGTCGATCAGGCGATAAGCCTCGGCCGCGGCCGGATCGGACGGCTGTAACTTGCGGTAGCGTGCCTCCATCGCCACAACGGCGGCGCGGGCATGGGCGGGCATATCGAACTCCGGCACCACCTCGATCTGGCGATCTGCCGCATAACGCAGGATCTCAACATAGTCGTCCACACTGTAAAAGCCACTACCGAAGTTATCGGTATTGGGGCCGGAGCCCAGCTGAGGCAACAGGCAACGATTTTCATCCAGATCAAAACAGCGCTGGCTGCCAATCTCGGTCAGCTCCGGGAGGCCCGGAATTTCCAGCCGCCAACCCTCGTCATCCGAGAGGTGGAAGTGGAACCGATTCAGCTTGTACGCCGCCATCTGGTCGAGCATTTTCAGCACCACTTCCTTGCTGTGGAAGTTACGCCCCACATCCAGGAACATGCCGCGGTGGGGAAAGCGCGGTGCATCCTCGACCACCGCCTGCGGCAGGCTGTTACTGTTCAGGTCCACCAGCGCCAGCAATGACTGGACGCCATAAAAAGCGCCGCTCGCGTCGGCGCCACTCACGCTAGCGCCCTCCTCAGTGACGGAAAGCCGGTAGGCGCCTGCTGGCTGCCCCTTGAACTCGGCTCCATTCACGGCCACCGCCACCGGATATCCTTCGGCGCCGTCTGCGGCCAGGCCAAGTATCGCTATGCGCTGCTCCAGTGCCGCAACACTGCCACTGCTCAAACCTTCTGCCGCCAGGGCAATACCCTGTGGCAATACCACCGGTGCACCTTGTGGCAGGGTCATCGACACGGGCTGGGGAATAATACGGCTGCGCCAGCCGCTCTCGGCTACGGGCGCAACATCCGCGGAAAACTGTGCGAAGCGGCTCGCGGCGGTGGCGAGAGTGTTGGCATCATCCGCTGCCCGCTTCCAGTTGTTCGGGTCGTTCTTGGTGATCGGCAGCACCATATCGCTCAGGTCGTCGGTGTCCGTGGAACGGATGACCAGGGGCTCTCCATCCGCACCTACCACAAACAGGCGCGGCTGGAAGTCCGATTCAAACTGCATCCAGTTTTCGGCAAGAAACTCCAGTGGCAGCGTTTCACCACTGGCGATCCCAGCGAAAGATGCGGTCGGCGTCAGGCGATGCAGATCGCCATTGACGCGCTCCAGGGTGAAGGCATCGCTGTTCAGCAATACCAGAGCGCGGCGCACACTGTGGAAATACAGCTGCCAGTCGCGCTCATCGGCGCCAATGGCCGGGCCGTTGTTGATCAGGCTGATCCGGTACGTGGAGCAGGTCGCCCCGCTACCCCCTGCCTTCTTGCACTGGGCGCGAAGTGCCGCATCGGCGCCCTGGAAGTTGACGAGCACTTCCTGGGTGACATCAAAATGGGTGGCAATGCGCTCCGGCGCCGCGGCAGCAGCGCCTGATGGATACTCGCCGGCGGACTCGGGGTCTGCGCAGGATGTGATAAAGGCGGACAACGCCAGGCTGGTAAAAAGGGGAAGCCGTTTCATCAATCTTCTCTTTATGGATGAAGCATCGTGCACCGATGCCGCTAGTGTTCTTATATGGTGAAGCAGGAACAATACAATTCGATCGAGTGTCCACCTTAACGGAAAAGACAGCGCTGTCAACAAGTGGGCGGTGCACGGGTTCTTACTTGCCCGATCAGCGCGCAGCCTTGCTCATCGACCCACCATTCATTTCCGACCACTTTGACGCCATTCGTCCTGTGACTGATGAACCAACCCAGCCACTAATGATCCAATGTCTGGGCCACTAGACAATTTTTTTATAAAGCGCCCCTAAAACTAAAAAGTTTTGTTCCTAAAAAACATTGGCGGAAACCTCAGCGCAGCCCCCGTAAACCGGGCAAGACTCTAAATATTCAGCAACGGCGCGGCCTTAACGAACATGACCAGAAAAACCACGGTAGTCAGGCTTTTCATTGGCAAAGTACCGGAAACTGTGAGATACAACGGTTTATAAAAGGGTGAGCCATAATAAATTCAGTAGCTGTTCATCAGCGTTCTGAGCCAAGTAAAACGCCCCGGGGTGGAAAAATGGAAACTCGCAGTATTCGGTTTCGCTTCAATAGACGTCATGCCTGCCGCTTGCCGGCCGCGATCGCACTGGCATTTCTTCCTGTTTCCACCCACCTGCTCGCCGACGATATTTTCATTCCCGATTCCACCAGCGCACTGAACCTTCAGGCCGACAACGCCTTCTTTATCGACAGCGCCTTTGGCATGGACAACCAGGCCCTGTATGAATCCGCGGAAAACCTGCGCAATAACTCCATGGGCATGGTACATCGACGCCTGAACCATCAATGGCTCGAACTCCACACCCGCCCGGACCAATCACAAAACGTGACCGGCGGCCGCGCAGTGAACGAAATCCTGAAGATGGGTTTCAAAACCTATATGGAACAACACAAGCGCAGCAAGCAGCATCCTCTACTGCGCTATACCCAGAGCGGCGGCCGGCTCAACAGCGCGCTGGATTACGATTTCCGACTGTCCGACGACAAATTCAAGATTTCCGTACAGTACGAGTTCTGAGCGGAGGGCTCACGCCCTCCCTACCTCTCTCCGCCCCTCTCGCCCCTGCTTTTTGCTAGAATCCCCGCCAGTTCAAACCAGCGGAGACTCCCGTGCCCGAATCAGTCAAGGCGCCCACCCAGTTCAACCAACTTCCCCACGCCGGCGTGCTGCCAAGGCTGATGGCGTTGATTTATGACATTCTGATCGTTGCCGGTCTTTGGATGGTGTACGGATTCTTTGCGTTGATGGTGGTAACCACCTTTGGCGGCCTTCAGTGCCAACCGGAACACCTGGACTATACCCCCTGCGTCGGCGGCCCCCTGTATCGATTCGGTCTGTTGCTGGTTACGGCGGGCTATTTTTTCTGGTCCTGGCGCGCCGCGGGGCAAACCATCGGCATGCGCGCCTGGCGCCTGATGGTGGCCAACAACAACGGTGTCCAGCTGAGCTGGTACCAGTGCTTTATCCGCGCGCTGGTTGGCCCGGTGTCCCTGGGTGTGTTCTGCCTCGGATTTCTATGGGGCTACCTGCGCGCCGACGGCGCCAGCTGGCACGACCTGGCCTCGGACTCCGAGGTGCGGCGACTGCCAAAAAATAAGAAAGAAAAGAAACTGTAGGCTGAGCAGGAGCCTGCGATGTAGAAGTGAAGGGCGCGGTTAGCGCGCCCGCTTCAACAGCAACCAGCCCAGTAGAAAGCTCGCCAGAATCGGCACGAGTACGGCGATAAACGGGGAGAACCCGAACACAACCGACGACGGGCCGAGCATATCCTGCACCGTCTGGAACACGATCCCCACGATCACCCCGGTAAACACCCGCAAGCCGGTGGTCACTTCCCTTAAAGGCCCGAAAATAAACGAGATCGCCATCATCACCAGGCCGGCGATGGTGAGCGGCTGCAATACCTTGCGCCAGAACGCCAGCCAGTAACGGGCCGAATCTTCGCCCTTGCGATCGAGAAACTTGCCGTAGGACCAGAGATTGCGCGGCGACAGATCCGCCGGCATGGGCACCACCAGGGAGAACAAATCCGGTGAGATATCCGACTCCCAGTAAGAACGCGCCTCCTGGCTGCTGGTGGCACGCTCAGGGGTAAGGCTGGTCTGCCGGCTGTTTTGCAACGTCCAGCGGCCACCCTCATACAGCCCGCGCTCGGAAAACACCACCCGCTGCAACTGACGGTCCTCATCAAACCGATAGCGGGTAATACCAAACAGGGTGCCACCGGGCAGGGCAGCATTAAAGTGGACAAACTCATCGCGATCGTGGAGCCACAACCCCTGCTCCAGCCCGGAATTTTCCAGCTCACCCTGGGCAATCGCCTTGCGGCTCTCTGCCGTCTGGTTGGTTACCGGAATCACCACTTCGGCCAGCGCCAGCCCCAGTACGATCAGCACCAGCACCGGCTTCATGACCGCCCATGCGATACGCCCAATGGAAATACCCGCGGCCCGCATCACCGTCAGCTCACTGGTGCCGGCAAGGGTACCCAGACCCACCATACAGCCCACCAGCGCAGAGAAACCCAGCTGGCTATAGATGCGATCCGGTAGCGTCCAGAGTATGTACTCCAGCATGTCAATGAACTGATACCCCTCCTCGAGGTCGCCCAGCTGGTCGACGATCGCGGAGATCACATCCAGTCCGAGAATAACCAGCAGCACCGCGAGAATCGCCATGGTAACGGTGCGGGCGATGTAACGATCAAGCCGGGACATGAGCACCTCCATTCGCGTCACCTGCAGGGGGCTCGGCACGACGCTTGCGCGGCTTGTGATTGCGCCCACCCAGCAGTAACAGCCCCAGAATCAGAAACGGCGGGTGCACCAGCCAGATCGCCCAGGCCTGTTCAATCTTGCCGTCCTCAATGGCGCCGCGCACACTCTGCAGGGCAACCAGATAAACGATGTACAGCAGCACCGCCGGGATCATCTTGGCATAGCGTCCCTGGCGGGGATTGGTACGACTCAGGGGCACCGCCAGAATGGCCACGATCAATACCAGCACCGGCAAGCTGAAACGCCAGTGCAGGTTCACCCGTTCGCGGGGGTTGTCGCTTTTCCACAGCGCGGCGGTAGACATGGACTGCAGCTTTTCACTGGACTTGGTACGCAGGCGCGGAATTTCCAGCAGCACCTCGTAACTGTCGAAAGCCATCTGCCGGTAGTCGCTCTGGCCCGGCACACCCTCGTACCGGTAGCCATCCCGGAGCACCAGGTAACGCAGCCCGGACTTGGGATCGATGCGCTGCACCCCTTCGCGGGCCACGGTAACAATCTGGTGATCCGTTTCCATGTCGCCGCGGGAATTGCCCAGCTCGGCGAGAAACACATCGTTCATGGTGGATTTGTCGTCACTGAGGCCTTCGGCGTAATACACCGCGCGGCCGCCACTGGTGGCGACAAACTTCTTCGGCACCAGGTGATCAAATTCGCTGCGGGTTTTATCCGCCGTCAGCAGGTGCGAGGTGCGCTCAATGCCGGTGGGGGTCAGATACAGGCTCATGGCGGCAACAAACGCCGCCACCAGCAGCGCCGGCACCAGGGTATAGCGCAACAACTGGCGCTCACTGAAACCACAGGCGTGCAGCACCGTCATTTCGCTTTCTATATAAAGACGCCCGTAGGCCAGCAGAATGCCGACGAAGAACCCAAGTGGGATCACCAGTTCGAGAAAGCCGGGCAAACGGTAGCCCATCAGCGAGAACAGAATACCTGCAGACAGCTCGCCCGACGCGGCCTCTGCCAGGTACTTCACAAAACGGCCACTCATCACCATCAGCAATAACACGGCACTGACGGCCAGGGTCGCGCCGAGCAGTTCGCGACAGAGGTAGCGGAAAATAATCACTGAGCGTCCAGCGTCCCTGATTGCGGTTCGAAAAAGAAGCGAGTGGAATGCCAAATTCCAGTTTAGATACATCCGGATAGGACACCGGATCAAGCAATCCGATCCTTCTCGGGTTAAACTTGTGCGGCGCATTATCACCAAAAAGCCCGGCAATGTCTCGGCCCGCTCGTAACCGGCGCCGCTACAGACCGCTCGCATCGAGCCCTTCAGAGCCGCGGGCCCCAAAGAACATCAAGGAACCACTTACATGCAGTTCACCGCCAAGGTCACCGATATCAGCAAACAGCGCAGCGCCTGCGCCATTCTCGCCGTCGACAACAAAAATCGCTTCACCGATAGCGGCAGTATTCTCGACAAGGCAAATGGCGGCAACCTGGCGAAGCTGCTCAAGCGCGGCGACCTCGGCAGTGCCGCCGGCAGCACCCTGCTGGTCCCCACTCTGGAAGGCAGCGCCGAGCGTGTGTTGCTGGTGCGCACCAGTAAAACACCCGTTTCCGCCACCGAGTTCCGCAAGCTGGCCAGTGCCAGCGCCAATGGGGTGAAGGCCTTGAAAGACGCCACCAGCTACCTCTCCGAGGTTTCTGTCGAAGGCGTGGATGCGACCTGGCAGGCACAGCAGATTGCGCTGGCTGCCGGTCTCGCTGGCTACAAATTCACCCGCTGTCACAGCGACGCCAAACCCTACCCGCTGGCCAAATTCACCGTACACGCTGCCGACAAAAAGCAGCTGAAGGCCACACAGAAGGGTGTGGATCTTGGCAGCGGCCAGGCCATGGGCAGCAATATTGCCCGCGAGCTGGGCAACCTACCCGGCAATATCTGCACCCCCAGCTATTTGGCCTCCGAGGCCAAGGTGCTGGCCAAAAAACATGCAAAGCTGACCACCACGGTTCTCGACAACAAGAAAATGGAATCCCTCGGCATGGGCGCGTTCATGAGCGTCGCCAAGGGCAGCGACGAGCCGGCGGCGATGATCGCGATGAACTACAAAGGTGGCAAGACCGGCCAGAAGCCGATTGTGCTGGTGGGCAAGGGCATCACCTTCGATACCGGCGGCATCAGCCTTAAGCCGGGCATGCAGATGGATGAAATGAAGTTCGACATGTGCGGCGCAGCCAGTGTGTTTGGCGTGATGAACGCGCTGGTGGAAATGAATGCACCGGTCAACGTAGTCGGTGTGGTTGCCGCCGCGGAAAATATGCCCAGCGGTCGCGCCAGCAAGCCCGGTGATATCGTCACCTCCATGAGCGGCAAAACCATCGAGATCCTGAACACCGACGCGGAAGGCCGCCTGGTGCTGTGCGACGCCCTCACCTGGGCGGGCAAGTTCAAGCCCAGCGTGGTGATCGACGTTGCCACCCTCACCGGTGCCTGTGTCATCGCCCTCGGCCACCACGCCACTGGCCTTTACGCCAATCAGGACAAGCTGGCCGACGAGCTGCTGGCTGCCGGTGAAACTACCGGTGACCGCGCCTGGCGCATGCCCTTGTGGGACGAGTACCAGCCGATGCTGAACTCCAATTTTGCCGATATGCAGAACATCGGTGGCCGCGAAGCCGGCTCCGTTACCGCCGCCTGCTTCCTGGCGCGCTTTGCAGAAGACTACAACTGGGCCCACCTGGATATCGCCGGCAGCGCCTGGAAATCCGGTGCCGCCAAAGGCGCTACCGGACGCCCGGTGCCGCTGTTGCTGCAATACATCCTGAATAAAAAGTGAAGATTCTGGTTCAACCGAAGCAAAACAGCTGACGCGAAGGCGCAGGGGCTGGTGACGATTTGCGAGACCGTACGCGGCCCGGATGGCCGCGTCCGAGCCCCCATGGATGGGTTTACGGCGTGTCTCGCAAATCGTCACCAGCCCCTGCACCGCTACCGCTCTAGATTCCGGAGCACGGAACAACCGAAGTGGCGGCGCCGCTACCCGGTGCAGCTTTGTGAAACACGCCGTAAACCCATCCCTGGGGGCTCTTCCGCGAGGTCCCTCTCGCGGAAGGTTTCACAAAGCTGCACCGAGCATCGGCGCCTTCGCAATGACCATTTGTGTATTGAAAGCGATCGCCGATGACCCGTATCGACTTCTACGTTTTGGCCTCAGAGAATCCAGATGCAATTCCGGACTTTGCCTGCCGTCTTGCCGAAAAAGCGTTCCGCAACGGCCTGCGGGTATTGATCGCCGTGGACAGCCCGCAGCAGGCCGAGCAACTGGACGAACGCCTGTGGACCTTTCGGGAAGACAGCTTCCTGCCCCATGCCCCACAGAACCTCGACCAGCAGGCTGCCATCGAAATCAATAGCGGCGAAGATCCCGGCCAGCACCACGGCCTCCTCATCAACCTGTGCACCGAAGTTCCCGGTTGGTTCAGCCAGTTTGACCGCCTGGCGGAAATCGTCTGCCAGCACCCTGACTCCCTCGCCCGCTCGAGAACGCGATACAGTCTCTTCCGCGATCGCGGATATCCGTTACAATCACACAAAATACCCAACTGATCCCAAGCGGAAACCAAAGCCAGCTCCATGTCCGGTCGCAAGAAAAACAGAAAGCATCGCCAGGGCCAGCCGCCCGGAGAGCTGCTCAGCGAGCTTAACTCCCTCCGGGAGCTGCTCGGCAGCGACATGGAAGCGGATATCCCCCTGCTGGATCAGGTGGCAGCGCCCGCAAAAGAGGTGGATGGCAAGCCGGATCGCCCGGGAAGCCAGCATGGGAACTTGCGTGCACCTGCCTCACCACGCCCACCAGCCACCCCGCAGCGTCCACTACAGGAAGCCGATCTGCCAATCCTGTTCAGCCCCGTCGACGAGGAACCGGTCGAGGAATATACCCCGCTATTGAGCGAAACCGACCGCGAACTGTTGCGCCCGCTGCAGAACCTGCCGCGCCACGAGCCACCTGCGGAGAGCGCAGATCAGCCAGAGGCAGCGGAACTCAGTGATCAAAAGCCTGCCCCACTGAGCCAGGAAAGCGCCAAGGAAGAGTTTCAACCGGGCCTGTTCGACGCCCCGCGCAAGCCGGCCCCAGCCCCTCAAAAAGCGGAGCCGGTAGCCGACAGCAAGCCCGACGCGGATACCCGCAGCCAGGCTGCACCCAAGCCGGCAGTAACCAGTCCGCCCACCACCAAGCCGGCCGCCAGCGTGCAAAAGCCACTGCCCGCCGCGCTGACCGAGAACCCCTTTCTGCCACCACACATTCGCGCCCGCCTCACCGGCGGCAGGGTCCCGCGTGCGGAAATGGAACCTTCCGGCACAGCGCCAGAGGAAAGCACCGCGAAACCAGCGGCGCCAACCACACCCGAAGCCCCGGCTAGCGACGGCGCGGCCGCGGATACCTCTCCTGGAGAGGACACCGCACCGGTCCCCAGCGCGCGCGAGCGCCTCATTGAGCAACTGATGGCCGAGCAGCTACCGGAACTTGAGCGACAGCTGCGTACCAACATCACCCTGATGGTCAACGAAATCTACCCGGAAGACGTTAAATCCGACTAACCCGGCCATACCTTTTGCCCCGGCTGTCGCCGGCGGTATAATTCCGCCCCTTTTTCACAGACTCATTCGCCTCGAGTGACCGCATAGCCGGCCCCGGGCGGCAAAGCGATTCAAAGCAAGGCATTCCCCCGCGCATGGACAAGACATACCAGCCAAACGCCATCGAACAGCAGTGGTACAAAACCTGGGAAGAGAGTGGTTACTTCAAGCCCTCCGGCGATACCCAGGCCGCCCCCTACTCCATCATGATTCCGCCGCCCAACGTCACCGGCAGCCTGCATATGGGCCACGGCTTCCAGGAATCCATCATGGACGCGCTGATTCGCTACCATCGCATGAAAGGCGACAACACCCTGTGGCAGGTGGGTACCGACCACGCGGGCATCGCCACCCAGATGGTGGTGGAACGTCTGCTGGCCGCCGAGGGCAAAAATCGCCACGAGCTGGGGCGCGACAAATTTATCGAAAAAGTGTGGGAGTGGAAGGAAGAGTCCGGCGGCAATATCACCCGCCAGCTGCGTCGCCTCGGCGCCAGCCCGGATTGGTCCCGCGAGCGCTTCACCATGGACGACGGCTTCTACAAGGCGGTACAGGAAGTCTTTATCCGCCTGTACGAAGACGACCTGATCTATCGTGGCAAGCGCCTGGTGAACTGGGACCCGAAACTGCACACCGCCATTTCCGACCTGGAAGTGCTGAACGAGGAAGAACAGGGCAGCCTGTGGCACTTCCGCTATCCGCTGACCGATGGCTCCGGCCATCTTGTAGTCGCCACCACCCGCCCGGAAACCATGCTCGGTGATACCGCCGTGGCGGTGCACCCAGAAGACGAGCGCTACAAGCACCTGATCGGCAAGACCATCAAGCTGCCGCTGGCGGACCGTGAAATTCCGATCATCGCTGACGACTATGTCGATCTGGAGTTCGGTACCGGCTGCGTGAAGATCACCCCGGCCCACGACTTCAACGACTACGAAATGGGCCAGCGCCACAATCTGGAGATGATCAACATCCTGGATCAGGACGCGAACCTGAACGACAACGTGCCGGAGAAATACCGCGGCATGGAGCGTTTCGCCGCGCGCAAGCAGGTGGTGGAAGACCTGGATGCCCTTGGCCTGCTGGAAAAAATCGAGCCGCATACATTGAAGGTCCCCCGCGGTGACCGCAGTGGCGTTGTGATCGAGCCTTGGCTGACAGATCAGTGGTACGTGAAAACCCAGCCGCTGGCGGATGAAGCCATCAAGGTAGTGGAAGACGGCCGCGTGGAATTTGTGCCGAAGAACTACGAGAACATGTACTTCTCCTGGATGCGCGACATCCAGGACTGGTGTATCTCTCGCCAGCTCTGGTGGGGCCACCGTATTCCGGCGTGGTACGACAACGACGGCAAGGTGTATGTTGGCCGCTCGGAAGAGGAAGTGCGCGAGAAACACAACCTGGGAGATATCGAACTGCGCCAGGACGACGACGTACTCGACACCTGGTTCTCCTCCGGCCTGTGGACCTTCGGCACCCTCGGCTGGCCGGAAGAAACACCGGAGCTCAACACCTTCCACCCCACCAGCGTGCTGGTGACTGGTTTCGATATTATTTTCTTCTGGGTCGCGCGCATGATGATGCTGACCCTGTACTTCAAGAAAGAAGTGCCGTTTAAAACCGTGTACGTACACGGCCTGGTGCGCGATGGCCAGGGCCAGAAGATGTCCAAGTCCAAGGGCAACGTGCTGGACCCCATCGACCTGATCGACGGTATCGACCTGGAGAGCCTTGTACAGAAGCGCACTTCGGGCATGCAGGTGCCACACCTGCGCGAGAAGATTGAAAAGCAGACCCGCAAGGAATTCCCGGAAGGTCTCGCCGCCTATGGTACCGATGCCCTGCGTTACACCTACTACTCGCTGGCCTCTACCGGCCGCGATATCAAATTCGACGTGGGCCGTATCGAAGGTTTCCGCAACTTCTGCAACAAAATCTGGAACGCATCGCGGTACGTGCTGCAGAACTGCGAAGGCCACGATTGCGGACAGGACGGCAGCGATGATTTCGAACTCAGCATCGCCGACCGCTGGATCATCTCGCAGCTGCAGCGCACCGAGATCGCGGTGAAGGAAGCCATCGAAAGCTACCGCTTCGACCTCGCCTCCCAGGCACTGTACGATTTTGTCTGGAGTGAATACTGCAGCTGGTATCTGGAACTGTCCAAGCCGGTACTGTGGGATGACAACGCCAGCGACGCAGTCAAGAAAGGTACCCGCCGCACCCTGATCCGGGTGCTGGAAACCATTCTGCGCCTGGCGCACCCGATGATGCCGTACATCACTGAGGAAATCTGGCAGCGCGTGAAAGACCTCGCCGGCAAGGCTGGCGAAACCATCATGTTGCAGCCTTACCCGGAAGCCAACGAACACCGCATCGACGAAAATGCCGAAGCGGCCATAGCCTGGCTGAAAGGGGTTATCGAAGGGGTGCGCAACATTCGCGGTGAAATCAATATTTCCCCGGCGAAAAAGATCCCCCTGATCCTGCGTAACGGTGATGAGCGCGATGCGGCCCTGCTCAAGCAGACCCGCAGCCTGCTGACCAAACTGGCCAGCCTGGAGTCCATTGAGTGGCTGGAAAAAGGCGCCGAAGCACCGGCCTCCTCCACCGCACTGGTCGGCGACCTGGAACTGCTGGTTCCCATGGCCGGCCTGATCGACGTGGAGGCGGAAAGTGCCCGGGTCCAGAAGGAGCTGGAAAAGCTGGATAAAAACTTGGCGCAAGTGGCCGGCAAACTGAAAAACCCGAATTTTGTCGACAAGGCACCTGAGGCGGTGGTCAACAAAGAGCGGGAACGGCTGGCGGAACTGGAAAGCGCCCGTGTACGTTTTACCGAGCAGCTGGATTCGCTGAAGAACCTGTAAACAGGCGGGTCCCAGGCACAAAAAAAGGCGAGCCCACTGGCTCGCCTTTTTTGTCTTTGTCGGATCAAGTCCGTCGCGCTCTCTACGTCACGCTGGGCCGCTCTTACGCCATTGGCTTTGCCGCAAAATAGTCCATGGAATACGCCACCCGCTCTTCCACATTTTTTTCCAGCTGCTCCAGGTCCATCTGCTCGATATGCTCCAGCCGTGTGCGCAAGCCGATCCCGTTGGCGATCTGGATGGCGAGCCCCGGACGGGCATTCGCTTCCAGCAACAGCGGACCGCGCTTGCGATCCAGCACGATGTCACAGCCGAGGTAACCGAGGCCGGTCATTTCATAGCAACTGGCGGCGAGCCTCACCAGCTCGACCCAATCCGGCACTTCCAGATCAGCAAACGGCATCTGGGTATCCGGGTGAATCTCCACACGGACACCGCGCTGTACGGCGTGGGATGCCTTGCCGGTAGCCAGGTCGACGCCCACACCCACCGCCCCCTGGTGCAGATTGGCCTTACCATCGGAGTCGTGCGTGGAGCACCGCAGCATCGCCATTACCGGGAAGCCACGGAACACGATCACGCGGATATCCGGCACGCCTTCGAAGGAGTATTTATCGAAGATTGGATCGAAATCCACCAGTGCTTCGATCATTACCCGATCGGGCTTACCACCCAGGCTGTACAGGCCGCTGTGGATATTGCTTACATGGCGCTGGATATCCAGCGCGGTCACCTTGTTGCCGGAGGGTTTGACGTAGTCTTCACCGTCACGCCCCACAATCACCAGAATGCCTTTGCCACCGGAGCCCCGCGCCGGCTTGATCACAAACTTATCCAGTGGCCCGATGACGTCCATCACCCGCTTACGGCTGGGCTGGGTTTCAAAGGCAGCGATAAGCTCCGGAACCGGGATGCGATAGCGCTTGGCCTGGCGCTTGGTATTGAGCTTGTCGTCAACAATGGGGTATTTGTCGCGGTCGTTGTAGCGCGCGATGTAATGCACATTGCGCGCGTTCATCCCGAGCACCCCCAGCCGCCTCAGCGCGAAGGGCGAGACCAGTCCACCGCGGAAAAAAGACGGAAGCTGGATCATCAGCGCACCAGCTGGCGGAATCGCGCCAGTTCACCAACGCGGTAACCGGTGTAGTTACCGACAATCATGATGAAGCCCAGCAGGACCAGCAGCAGTTCGGGGAAATTGAACGTCCAGTGCTCGATGTAGCGGTTGGTCATCACCCACCAGGCAATAACCGCCACCAGCAAACTGCCACCGGCCTGGATGACCACTTCGTAGGGGCCATCTTCCTCCCACACAATGGACATGCGCTCGATGGTCCAGGCCAGAATGATCATCGGGAAGAAGGTCACCGTCAGGGCCTGCTCGATACCAAGCTTGTAGCTCACCACGCTGATGGCCCCCATCAGGATCACCACCGTGACCACCACGGCGGCGATCCTCGCCACAAGGAGCAAGTTAAGCCGACTTAAATAGAAGCGAATCCACAACCCCAGAATCAGGATCAGTACAAAAATGGCGAGGCCAGTGAGCAGCTGGGTTTCGATAAACGCAATGGCCAGCAGCACCGGCATAAAGGTGCCCGAGGTGCGCAGGCCCACAAACACCCTCAGCAACACCACCACCAGAGCGCCAACCGGCACCAGCAGAATCAGCTTGAAAATGCTCTGCTGCTCAATCGGCAGACTGTAGATTGAAAAATCCACCAGGGCTTCTTTTTCCTGGCTGGTGCTCAACATGGCCACGTCGCGGGCCGGCACATCATTGGAAATAACCGAGAAGGTTACGCCGGAATTGCGTCCACCCTCGACGTCCAGCAGGCTCTTGCCACCGCGCTGCCAGATGAAAAAGTTTTTCGGCACGCCGGGCGACGCGCTCAGCGGTTCGAACACCACCCACCGTTTGCCATCGTAGATCTCCAGCAGGTCTTCCGGATCCAGCCGACGGCGATCATCTTCCAGATACAGGCCGCGGATCCGGTGCGCAGGAATGTCCGCGGCCGCCAGCACCAGCAGTGCCACATCGACATAGGAGCGCCCCTTGTAGTAGCCGAAGATCAGGTTGCGGTCCTGATTGCGATTATCGGCCAATGCCACGAGCAGCTCGGAAGTAAAAGTGCGGGTATCGGAAGACCGCTCCCGGGCCGTTCCCACCAGCGAAAAGATGGCCTGGCGCACCGCCTCCTGCTCGCGGGCACCGAGCATGGGTTTTACCACCTGGGTACTGAGATCCAGCGGCTGCTCAAGCGCCGCACCAGGGGTCTGGTGCACATCGAGCTGGTAGAACAGCGACTGTACGCCACTGGCCTGGCGTTTGGCCCAGACTGCGCGGTACTCGTCGTCTTCACGGATGACGTTGAAACCGTAGCCGGAAGAGCTGAAGGTTTCCCCCAGCACCTCCATGTTGCGCTGCTCCCTTGGCAGGGTCAGCGCGGCCTTGGCAGGCCCGCCATCGGCGGTGAAACGCACCTTGGCCTCAATGGTCCAGACGGTGCGGTATTCGCCCGGCAGCAGCGGGAAGCCCAGTTCGACGTTTTTATAGATGGTGAGGCCGGCGCCCATCAGTGCAAGCAGCGCGGCGAGAATATAGACCTGAGCCCGTGGCGACATTCGCCATTCCCCAATTAATGATTGTTTGCAGCTTATGGCTGCTTATTTTTGCCTGTTACCGACCGTCCTGCCAGCGACGGGCCCACACTTTCAGGTATACGAGGGATTATTTGCTGAAGGAAGGGAGCCTTGGTGTAGTTTGCACCTGCTTGCGGCTCACATCGACCACCGCGGCATCTTTCAGGAAGTTGCGCCCGACCAGCAGCGGGAACTCAAACTCACTGCGCTCGACCAGGTTCACCTCCACCATATGGGTGACTTCACCCACCGTGAGGCTCATGGTGACCACCGGCCGGCGCTGGCGGTCAAACCCCGGGCGCGCCACGCGCACGTGGCGCTTGATCGGCAATTCTATTTTCTTCGGCGCCGCATCACTGCCATCGGACAGTTTAAAGCGTACCCAATTGCTGCCGTCTCGTTCGAAGGGGGTCAACTCCAGCACACTGAGCGAGCTGGTGGCAGCACCGGTGTCGACCAGGGAGCGCAGGCGTACACCGCCCGGCTCAATGGTGAAAAACTCTTCCGAGCCCAGTACCAGCTTGTCTTTGGCGACAGGCACCTCCACAACTTTCTCGTAGTTGCGCTCGATCACCCGCTCCACCACTTTGATTTCCGGCTCTGCGCAGACGACGGTTTCCACCGGCGGGCACTGGGCCGGGTCCAGTGGCGTTTCCGCCACAGGCGGGGCGGGCTCGACAGTGGCCCCCGAGTTTCCAGAGGGCAGCAGGCTCTCACAACCGGCCAGCAGCTGCATGGCGAGCAACAGAGAAATTGAAGGCAAAAACCGCATCTGTTTATTACTACCTTAAGGGCGGGAGACCGACCCCTTGTGTGCTGTTTTTAAGTAATCCTGGCGGTATCAAATTCGGGCTGTCCCTGTCACCCGATTTTTGCAAACCCCGGATGTTACCTTATCCGGAAAGCAACTGCACCGGGCCCCAGCGACGGGGGCTGGGCAGCGCCAGAGGGGGCACATTGGATGACACCCGATTATTCACTGGACCGCATGGTACCAACTAGTCACAACGAATCAAGCGACAGGCGCGTATCGCCCGCGCCCACCCCCCATTTCCTACCCGCGCTCCAGGCGCTCGTCGAGCTCGGTCAATTTGCGCGTCAACCCGACCACCAGCAAAGGACTTCCACGGAAATACTCTTCTGCCATGGGCGCGATGCCGCACTTCTGCGGCAATGGGTGCTCCAGCTCCACCATCTGGCTCATGCGCGGCAGGAACACGAACTGCAGCCACTGGGGCAGGGTCAGGGTGTCCACACAAAACGGCTGGGTGCTCGCCAGCGCCTCCGGCGCCGGCGGTTCTGCCTCCCACAACTCAAGACTGCGCAGCTCGGCCTCCAGCTCCAGCAGGAGGGTGGCGATATCCGGGTAAATCGACTTCATAAGGATCCAGACAATAGACGGCTTGATGTTCAGTTGATCACGCGCCGGAATGGCGGCAAGGAATCGAGCATGGCGCGGCCATAGCGCTTGGTGACAATCCGCCGGTCCAGCAGCGTAATGACCCCGCTGTCCTGCTCCGTGCGCAGCAGGCGGCCACAGGCCTGCACCAGTTTCAGCGCCGCATCGGGCACCGTTATCTGCATAAAAGCGTTGCCCCCCTTGGCCTCGATCCACTCGGCCAGTGCCGCTTCGATGGGATCATCCGGCACCGCAAAGGGTAATTTGGCGATAATCACATGGCGACAGTAATCGCCGGGCAGGTCCAGCCCCTCGGCAAAGCTGGCCAGGCCGAACAGCACGCTGTGACCGCCGCTATCCACACTTTTCTTGTGACTGTCCAGCAGCTGCTGGCGGGATTGCTGCCCCTGCATCAAAATCCGGTTGCGCCAGGTCCCCGGCAGTGATTCGTACACGGTTTCCATCTGCCGGCGCGATGCGAACAGCACCAGGGCCCCACCGCTGCCGCCACCGGCACCTTCGTCACTCAACAAACCGGGCAGCGCTTCAATCACCGCGTCGGTATGCAGGTCCGCGTTATTCGCTTCCACCGCATCTTTCGGCACCCGCAGCTCTGCGCGGGAAAAGTCGAACGGGCTGGGCACGACTTCGTAACTGGCATTATCCGGGGTGCCGGCACGCAACTTGAGGCGGTCGAAGCGCCCCAGAGCGGTCAGCGTAGCGGAGGTCAGCACGGCGCCGTAGCAGCGCCGCCACAGGCTGTATTCGAGGGTCTTGCCCGCCAAGATCGGTGAACTGCATACCTCGAAATCAAACGAGCCACCCCAGTCCACCAGTGTGACCCAGCGCGCCTGGGGCACACTGCCCTCATCTGCGCGGGAGTAATTGGCCCACAGTTCCAGATTTGCCTCGGCACGGCCGTGCCAACCGCCCAACACCGGATACCAGCGCTCCAGATCCACAATCGGCACCGGGCTATGAGCATCTTCCATCATACGCTGGGCCACCTGCACCATTTTGCCCAGCAACGCTTCCATCTCATCGAAGTCTTCCCGCAGCTGGTCTGCCAGCTGCATCAGGGATTCCGGCACCACGCCGCCTTCAAAACGGTGGCGTGCACTGCGCCCGGGGCCGGAGCCGCCGCCGCGGCGGTCTTCATCGAATTCACACAGGTCTTCCAGCAGTGGCCAGGCCATCTCCAGCTTCTGCTTGGCCGACGTAAACAGCGCCGGTAGATCTTCACCGGCCCGGTCCAGCTCGCCACCGTCACCGATCTCGCCCAGCAACTGGCTCAGGTTCTTGTTGGCCTGATCCAGCCAGCCGGTGGTGGCGCCCACACGACTGTGGTGCGCAAAGTGATTCAGTGCCTTGTCCGGCAGGTGGTGCGCCTCGTCCAGTACATAAATGGAATCTTCCGGTGCCGGCAGGATCGCCCCGCCGCCGAGGGCAAGGTCTGCCAGCAGCAGATCGTGGTTGGCCACGATCACCCGGCTTTTCCCCAGGCTCTCGCGGGCACGGAAGAAACTGCAACTGCTGACATGGGGGCAGCGACGGCCGCTGCACTGGCGGTGATCGGTGGTCACGCGGCTCCAGTCTTCGCCCTCAATGGTGTCCTTCCAGTTATCGCGGTCGCCATCCCATTTGCCGGTGGAGAGCTGGTCGGCCATTTCCCGGTACAGCTTGACCCCCACCTCGTCCACCTGGGGCTTTTCGTCTTCGTACAGCGCCATGGAGGCACCCACGCCGCTGGAGGTCAGTTCGGTGAGAAGTTGATCGAGCTTGGACAGGCAGAGGTAGCGACCGCGCCCTTTGGCGAGGGCAACCTCGAATTTGAGCCCCGAGTGGCGAATCAGCTCGGGCAGGTCCTTGTTAATGATCTGTTCCTGCAGGGCAACCGTGGCGGTGGAGACCACCAGGGTTTTATCGTGGGCGATGGCCATGGGAATGGCGGCGAGCAGATAGGAGACGGTTTTACCGGTACCGGTGCCCGCCTCTACCACACAGATGTGTTGCCCATCGGTCTTACCATGGTCGCGCTCGCCGGC
This sequence comes from Microbulbifer sp. Q7, assembly GCF_001639145.1. Taxonomy (NCBI): domain Bacteria; kingdom Pseudomonadati; phylum Pseudomonadota; class Gammaproteobacteria; order Cellvibrionales; family Microbulbiferaceae; genus Microbulbifer; species Microbulbifer sp. Q7. Next base: position 1,835,952 of record NZ_LROY01000002.1, read on the forward strand.
GCCATTGCGCTCGATACCACCCAGGGAGCGGGCGATGGCGGCAATCATCAGCTTCTGACCGTAACGCGCTTTCAGTTCACGGCCATTGAGAAACTGGCGATAGGCGTTCTGTATGGATTCTTTGTCTTTTTCGTTGAGCACTGGGGACCGGCTGGCTTCGCTAAGGGTTAAATCAGCCGGGCATTATCCATGCTTGTTCAGGGTTTAGCCAACCCGGATACCGCAGATACCCCAGCACGCAATCAGCGGCCGGGCGGCCGCCGACGCGTGCTTACTGCTCGTAGGCCAGACGCGAGACCACCGGGTTGGCGTAACCCTGAATGGCTTTGTCCCGCCAGCGCTCGTCGATCTTGGCCATACGGGCCTCGAACTGTTCGCGGATTTCCTGGTGCTCGTCCGGGTGCCAGGGCTTGGGTGGATAGCCTACCGGGAGGTTCGGGGCCTCCCCGTAGATCATCTGGTAGGCGATCAGGTTGGTGGGATGCAGCACATAGTTGCCGATAATCTGGCGGTCAATCTCATCGGCCAGCGCGCTGACATCGCTGAAATCCTTCTCGATGGGTGTGCCGAAGGCCGCGTGAATGTGCCCCTTCTGGCCCACGACGCCCTTGGCGATGCTGCCCAGGTCCTCGTGTGCTTTCTTCTGGTACTCATCCTGGTGTTCGGTGATATACAGCTCGCGCGCCTTGTGGCGGTCGCAGGGGTCCCACTCGTAGGAGATCGCCAACGGCACTATGTGCAGCTCGCGCCAAAAATCGGCAAACGGCTGTTCCTTGGGCTTGGCCATGCCAAACATGGCCGCCAGCGCAGGGTTGGTGCGATCGCGGCCATCTTTGGCACGACCGGCGCGCTGGGCAATCCACACGTGTTCGTTCTCGTTGACGATGGAGTGGTGGATATAGCGGGAAAGGGTGGTCGCTGCCGTCAGCTTTTCGCGGCGGCTGCCAGAGCTGCGCTTCACCACAAAACACTTGTTCAGCTTCATGATGTCGGTGGCAAACTGCTTGGACAGCAGGTTGTCGCCGATGGCGATGCGGGACGTCTCGTGCCCCTCCTTGTACATGGCGAGAATCGCCAGCGCCGGGTCCATGGCGATATCCCGGTGATTACTCACAAACAGGCAGGCCCGGTCTTTGGGCAGGGTATCCAGACCCGAGATGCTCAGGCCGCAACTGGTGCGGTCCACAGCCTTCTGCAGGTACTTGGCGATCACATCCTGCACGCCGCGCACATTGTGCGCGTTGCGGAATTCGAAGCGCACGAGCTGGCGCACCAGCCACGCCAGTGGACGCTCCAGCTTGCTCGCCATGCCAGGCAACAGGAAGTGGGCCACCACCCGGGACATCTCCGGATCTTCTACCAGGCGGCGCAGCGCCGGGCGCACCTCATCGTCCCGGTACGGGCGGATCTCATCAAACTGACTCGTATCCAGATTTCTCACATTCATGGAATTCAATTACCTGCCAACTCCAGCGCGCCATCTCACTCAGCGGACGCCGCGCACTGGCGCTTTCTTATTGTGGCCCAGCCAGCAGCCAATAAAGGTGCGGCGGGCGAAACCGGCGCAGAACATACCGGATGCGCGGGCGAACTGCCAGTGCCGCGGCGGACTCTGCGGTTATCCGCGTCTGCAATCACCCCGCTTCCGGCCACTATGGACATATATCCGCCCCGCCCCGAGAATAGACTGCTTTGCGTCACACATAACAAGAAACTGAACGGCAGCCCCGCCACAAGCAGGGCAGCCCGACTGAGGCCAGATTTAGGCCAGATATAGGAGAGCACCTTGAGCCAGACCAGTCCCGGCAATGCCAGTGAGTCCCAGCCGCAGGATTCGCAGTACTCGCACCACACCCCCAGCCTGCTGGATGCACTGATCCCCCTGCTGATACTCATCGCCCTACTATCCCTCTCCGTCTACTTCTTCGGCGCCGACTCCTCCTACGGCCCCAACCAGATCGCGCTGCTGCTGTGCGCTGGGGTTGCCGCCCTGATGGGCATGAAGAACGGCTTTACCTGGAAAGAAATGGAAGGCGGCATGCTACACGGCATGAGCCTGGTGTTTGGTGCCATTTTGATTCTGCTGGCGGTGGGCGCACTGATCGGCAGCTGGATCCTCGCCGGCACCGTGCCTTCGATGATCTATTACGGGGTGCAAATGCTGTCACCCCAGTGGTTCTACGCCGCCAGCTGTGTCATCTGCGCGATTGTCGGGCTCAGCATCGGCTCCAGCTGGACCACCGCCGGCACCCTCGGTGTGGCACTGATGGGTATCGCGGCCGCGCTCGGCCTCAACCCCGCCATCACCGCTGGTGCGGTCATTTCCGGCGCCTACTTTGGTGACAAGTTGTCGCCCCTGTCCGACACCACCAACGTCGCGGCGGCGGTTACCTCCAACGACCTGTTCTTGCATATCCGCCACATGCTGTGGACCACCATCCCGGCATTCACCATCGCACTGGTGATCTTCGCAGTCATCGGCCTCACCGCCAACACCGACCACGCCTCAGCGGATGATATTCAGAAGCTGCTCGGGTCCCTGCAGGAGGAGTTCAGTATTTCCATCATCAGCATGCTGCCGCTGGCACTGCTGCTGTTTATGGCGTGGAAAAAAATCCCTGCGTACCCCACGCTGATCATCGGCTCCCTGGTGGGCTGCCTGATTGCCATGATTTTCGAACCCAATGCCACCCGTCAGCTGGCGGGCGGCGAAGGCCCATTGAGCCTGTTGAAAGGCGCATGGCACAGCCTGTTTGACGGCTACAAGTCCACATCCAGCAACGAAGCCGTTGCCGCCCTGCTCTCCAAGGGGGGCATGAGCAGCATGCTGAACACTATCTGGCTGATCATTTCCGCCATGGGCTTTGGTGGCGTGATGGAGCGCGCCGGCTTCCTGGAACGCATCGTTAACTGGGCGCTCTCCGGGGTGAAGACCGTGGGCGGCCTGATCACCTCAACGGTTCTTACCTGTTTCGGCATGAACGCCGCGGCAGGCGACCAGTATATGGCGATCATCATTCCCGGCCGTATGTTCCGCGAAGCCTTTGAGAACAAGGGCCTGCACGGGCTGAATCTGTCGCGCACGCTGGAAGACTCCGGCACCATCACCTCGGTGCTCATTCCCTGGAATACCTGTGGTGCCTACATGAGCGCCACCCTGGGAATCGCCACATTTACCTATGCGCCCTTCGCACTGTTCAATATCATCTGCCCGCTGCTGGCCATCGCCTACGGCTGGTTGCACTTCAAGCAGATGCCGCTGGGCACCCAGCAACCCCTGCCGGACGCAGAAAAGGCCTAACAATACCGATGTCGAATACCCTCACCGATCTGATCTCCTCCGCAGCATTTAACCTGCGGTGGTTTGATGTGGGCCGCCGGGTGCAGCCAGTCAGCCGGAAAGCTGCCGAGGCGTTCGAGGCAGGCGCCGCGCCCTGGCCACACCCGTACCTGCGACAGGCCTGGTGCGGCCTGTTGCTGTGGCCAACAGATCCCACCGGCGGCGACCCGGTGGTGTGGTTCCTACAGTTACCGCTCGACGAGCAGGGCAAGCTCCTGCTGCCGATCCGCGACCGGTTTCTGAAGCAGCTGCACGGGGCGCTCTACCCCGAGGGAAACGGCAGTAACGGGCAACAGGGCCCGGGAAAACATCTACAGCAGGCGCTGGAGAACAGCGGGCTGATGTTTACCCCGGCGGCAGAAAAGCGCGCCGTGTTCCATGCCAAGGCCGCAAAACTGCTGCATCGCCCGGCCAGTGACCACTACCCGGCCGCGCGCGCCTACGCAAAAGACCCAGCCTCGTTTCCGTGGGACCAGCTGGCCCTGCAGGGCATGGCGGACCTCGCGGTGCGCTGGGAGGAAGAGCGAAACGCACTGGCGGCGAACCTGTCTCGTTTCGCCACGCCCGCGCTTGTCCCCCTGTGCCAGTGCCTGGAGAGCGAGGCAATTGATCACAGGCTCGCGGAGCCACTGATTCACCGCGCACAACAGACCCTGGCAGACAGTGAGCCCGACCTGAATCTGGTCATCGGCGTAATCCGCGGCACATCCCACAGCGTTGCCAAGGGCATGCGCCAGCAATGGTTACTACAGGTGCTGCAGAGTGAGGCTGGGCGCCAGGGCGAGGTACTGGCCGCAATTGGCAGCCGCTGCTGTGACGATCTTCAGGTACCGGAGCTGGCCCAACTGTGGCTGGAAAACCTGAGCGACAGCCAGCCCCAGCAGACCTTTAACTTGCTGCTCACCGACCTGCTGTTTCTTCCACAATTGCGCAACATCCTGCTCGGCGTACTGAGAAACCCGGAACGTAAAGAGTGCGTGGCGCGCGCATTTGGTGAATTTCTGGCGCCCAGCGGAAATTGAAATATAAACATCCGCGCGCCAAAGTAACCCGTCTCCTACCCTGTCTGCACAGCGCGCATAAAAATATGCGCGCAATTCATCGACTTTATTTCACGCATTCCAGCTGTTTTTTAAACTTTTTGGCGCGGGTTATCGCAAAACAGTGCACTGAAAAAGGAAAATAAATCCGCTTTCAGTGCCCTGAAAAAAATTCTTACCCACCGTGCAAAGGGCAAATGCGCAATTTGGCGGATAACCCTTTAAATTCAGGCCCGCGGCGGTGACAAAGTGGCGGCGGTTTTATCCTGAATTCATCTCTGGCGGCTATTTTAACCGCACGCCTATTACACTCCATTGGGCGGTATGTTTGTAGAAAAGATTTTTACAAAGCACACCAAACAGGTGACGTTTTATTGTCTATGCTATTGACTAACATCAACGGAAAGGAGTTAGGGGATGAATTTCACTCCAGCCAAGTACTTAACCGGAATTATTTGTGCACTGGTCCTCGCAGGTTGTTGTGCACCGGCTCCGATGCCGGCCGCCTGCCCGCCTGGGTCAGAACAAATTCCGACTTCAATGGCCTGTCCTGCGGACGCGGATTGCTGGATGGCATCCGATAACGTGCGCTGCATGAAAGTGGTTAAATAACCGCTCTCATTCAGGTCCATGCAAATGCCGCTTCTCGAAGCGGCATTTTGCATTTTGGGCTCAGCTAATTTGTCTTGAACAGGTGGCTGGTAAAAAGGCCGCAGAAAAGTAACACAAGCATCAAAGCGCGCGGCGATCTCGCTCCCTTCACCCTAGGCCCCGGACACCTCCATAGACCTCTCCTCGTCTTGGCAAAACCACCTCTACCCGATACAGGTGCACACAGCATCCTATTGCCACTTTGTTGTGCGCCATTACCCCAGGCAAGCGGATTTGTCAGTCAAACTGGCCGCACCGGCCAATTGTCGTTAATATTTGCGCCTTTCCTTTTTCACCGTCAGCAAAGAATCATTGATCATGGATGTTCTACCCCTGTCCGCCGCCATCGCAAAATTACAACAGCACAAAGACCAGCAGCACTGGTCTCTCCGAGATCTGTTTGCCTCTTCAGAGGACCGCGCCCAGGACTTCAGTGCCGAGGCTGCGGGCATCTATCTGGACTACAGCAAGAACCTGCTCAGTGCAGAAACACGGCAACTGTTGCTGGGGTATACCGATACCGCACACCTGCAAGAGCGCATCCAGGCACTGTTCAGCGGTGCCACCATCAATAACACCGAACATCGCCCGGCACTGCACACCGCCCTGCGCTTTCAGGGAGTGCCCAGCACCGAGCACGAGCAGGCGGTAGCGGACTGCCGTGTTCAGATGGAGAAGTTCGTCGAACAGGTCCACAGTGGTAATTGGACGGGCTTCAGCGGCAAGCGCATCCGCCACGTGGTCAACATCGGCATCGGTGGCTCCGACCTGGGCCCGCGTATGGTCTGTGAAGCCTTGCGCCCGTGGCACAAAGAGGGCCTCACTGTGCACTTCGTCGCCAATATCGACGGTGCCGACCTGAGTGACACCCTCGCCTCACTGCCCGCTGACGAGACCCTGTTCATCGTTGCCTCCAAGTCTTTCTCCACCCTGGAAACCCGCCAGAACGCCCTCTCCGCGCGCCAGTGGGTGCTCAACGCCGGCTGTGCCGAATCTGACCTTGAAAAGCACTTTGTCGCGGTGAGCAGCAACCTGGTGGCGGCGCAGGACTTTGGCATTGCGGCGCAGAATATTTTCCCCATGTGGGACTGGGTGGGTGGGCGCTACTCGCTGTGGTCGGCCATCGGCTTGCCCATCGCACTGGCCTGCGGCTTTGACGCCTACAGTGATTTGCTGAAGGGCGCCAATGCCATGGACACCCATTTTGCGGAAGCGGCTTTTGCACAGAACCTGCCGGTGCTGATGGCACTGATCCACTTCTGGTATCGGCAGTGCTGGGGTGCCGGCAGCCTGGCAGTACTGCCCTACGCCCAGCGCCTGGCCAAGTTCCCGGCGTGGCTGCAGCAGCTGGATATGGAAAGCCTCGGCAAGAGCGTGACCCGGGATGCGCAACCGCTACCTTACCCGAGCGGCAGCGTGATCTGGGGCGCCGAGGGCAGCAACGGCCAACACTCTTTCCACCAGCTGTTGCACCAGGGTACGGACATGATTCCGGCGGACTTTGTGGCGATCAAGCAGCCGACCTCAGAGCTGGTGGAGCAGCACCAGTGGCTGCTTTCCTGCTGCCTGAGCCAGAGCCAGGCCCTGCTCAAAGGCAAGTCCCTGGCCGAAGCCCGCAAAGAGCTGGAGGCCTCAGGCCATACCCACAAAGAAGTACATCAGCTAGCGCCGCATAAAGTGGTGCCCGGCAACCGCCCGAGCAATACCCTGGTTGTAGAAAAGCTGGATCCGTTCCACCTGGGCAGCCTGCTGGCCCTGTATGAGCACAAGGTGTTTACCTTTGGCTGCCTGCTGGATATCAATCCGTTTGATCAGTGGGGCGTGGAGTTAGGCAAGGTGCTAGGCAATGGCGTGCATGCGGCCATTGATGGGGATATCCCTGAGGATTGGGATGGGTCCACGGCCCATCTTCTGAAGCTGCTTCTGAAGTAGGGAAAGCACAGCGGTTCCCGATGAATATGCTCGGTGGCGGGAAAGCACTGGGGATTCGTTTTCGAAACCGGGCTAGGCGCCCCCCTTCAATACATCCCTGTACGCTGCGTCGGCAACATCCCTGTTGCCGACGCTTTTGAAAACAGATACCCAGCAATTTGCCTCCGCATCTCACTCGGCGCCCTGCCCCGAAAACACTTACCTCATTATTTGGATAATGACACGCACGTCGACTTGAAGGTGGAGTGCCGGGTGCGGGTTTTCAGGAGCGTCGCAAACAGGATGTTTGCGACGCAGCGCCCAGGGATGGGTTCACAGCGGTCCTGAAAACCCGCACCCGGTGCTCCACCGCCACAGAACCACCTTGCTCGGGACCGCAATACCCATGTGCACTATTCTGCTCGTTTAACTTGCTGCTCTATAAGCGGTTTTATCAAATCCATCGGTAGCGGGAATACGATGGTCGAATTTTTCTCGCCAGCGATATCAATCAACGTCTGCATATACCGCAATGTCATCGCATTCTGGTTCTTGGACAGCTGATCTGCCGCCTCGGTGAGTTTCAATGCCGCCTGCGCCTCACCTTCGGCATGAATCACCTTCGCCCGCCGCGAACGCTCTGCCTCCGCCTGCTGAGCAATGGCGCGAATCATGCTCTCGTCCAAGTCGATGTGCTTGATCTCCACATTGGTCACCTTCACGCCCCAGGCATCCGTCTGCTCATCGAGGATCTTCTGGATATCTACATTGAGCTTGTCACGCTCCGACAGCATTTCATCCAGCTCGTGTTTACCCAGCACCGAGCGCAAGGTCGTCTGCGACAGCTGGCTCACCGCCTCGTGGAAATTTTCCACATTGATGATCGCCGACTCCGGATCAACTACCCGGTAATACACCACCGCATTCACCTTCACCGAAACGTTATCCCGGCTGATCACATCCTGGGTCGGCACATCCATCACCACCACGCGCAAATCCACCCGTTCCAACGTCTGGATGACCGGAATGATGATGATCAGGCCCGGGCCCTTGACCGCCTGAAAACGCCCGAGAAAAAACACCACCGCGCGCTCGTATTCCCGCAGGATACGGATCGCGTACATGACGATAAAAACGATGGCCAGAATCAACAGACTGGCAAAATAACTGAACATAAATAGAGCTCCCTAAAGACTCACTCCGGCCTAACCTGCAAAATCAACCCCTGCTCCTCGGTCACGGTCACCAGCTGCCCTTCCGTCAGCAGACTGTCGCAACGGGCGCGCCAGATCTCGCCGTCGATCTTGACCAGCAGCTCCGGCGCCAAATCGAATACCACCGCCGTGCGCCCCACCATCGCCTTGTTGGCGGCCACCTTGGGCTTGCGCAGACTGTGCCCTACCGCATACAGCAGCCCCAGCAAACCGAGGCCGCTGACGGCGGCAATGGAGCCAATCAGTGCCTTGGACACACGCATGCCCGGCACATCGCTGTCGATCAGCAATACCGAGCCAATCACCAGTGCGATCACGCCGCCGATACCGAGCGCGCCAAAACTCGGCACAAACAGCTCCGCTGCAATCAGCAATGCGCCCACGATGATCAGCGCCAGTCCGGCGTAATTCACCGGCAGTACCTGCAGCGCATAGAACGCCAGTAGCAGACAGATGACACCGACCACACCAGGCACAATGGCGCCGGGGCTGTAGCCCTCGAAAATCAGCCCGTAGATGCCCACCAGCAGCAGGATATAGGCCACCTGGGGGTTGGTGATCAGGGACAGCAGCTCGTTGCGCCAGTCCGGCTCGTAGGCCACCACAGGCAGGTCGGCGACTTCACCGGCGATCTTCTGCTTGCCCGCGGGCAATACGATTTCCCGATCTGGCAGCTGCTGCAACAATTGCTGCTGATTGCTGGCGACCACGTCAATCACGTTTTCTTTCAGCGCTTCCTGGGCGGTTAGTGTGGCGGCGTCGCGCACCGCCTTTTCTGCCCAGTCGGCATTGCGGCCGTGACGCTGGGCGAGACCGCGAATGTAGGCCACAGAGTCGTTGACGACCTTGCGTTCCATGGCGCTGCCAGACTTATTCGGCGTCTCCTTTGCTTCAGCCTCCTTCGAGCCCGATCCGGCACCTCCCTCCTCCTGATCGCCGGAGGTGCCCGCAGCATCGGAAGGGGCGTTTCCCGGTGGCTCCTGCTGCCCGGGCATGCCACCGATCTGCACCGGCGTGGCGGCGCCCAGCGTGGTCGAGGGCGTCATTGCCGCAACATGGCTGGCGTAGAGAATATAAGTGCCGGCACTGGCCGCGCGGGCGCCAGCCGGGGTCACATAGGTAACGTAGGGAATGTCCGAGGCAAGAATGTGCTGAATGATGTCCCGGGTGGCGGCGTCCAGGCCGCCGGGGGTATCCATATTCACAATGAACAGCTGCGCGCCATCTTCGCGGGCGGTTTCGCTGGTGCGGATCAGGTAGTCGGTGGTGGCGGGGCCGATAGGGCCATTGATGGAGAGCTGCGCGATGTGGGGCTTTTTGCGCCCGTCGGCATCGCCAGAGCTTTCCACCTCTTGCGACACACCGGCAATAGCAAAAACCTGCGCCAGGATCAGCAACAGGCCAACGGATACCGCTTTCGAACACCACTGTTTCATGTGTGTTATCCCGGGTGCGAAAGTACAGGATTAACAAGCGTAACAGAATCGGGAGGGGGCGCAGGGAATTGAACGCCAGTTGCGGAAAGCCGGTTATCGGTACCCGACAGCGAGCAGCGTCGTTCGCGCGTCAGGCGCTAATCCCTGACACGCTGGATCTGCTCCAGCCGGGACACACTGCCCAGATAGTCCTGCCAGCTGGCTTCCAGTTCGGCAGTCTGGTAGCGCTGGTACTTGGCGCGGTCGAGCCAGAAGACGCGGGTGCGGGCACGGCGCAGGTCAATCAGGGGCAGCTGGTCAATGGCTGCCGAGCCCCGCTTGAATACCGAGCCGGCACGGGAATTCTGGATCATGTCGCTGACAATGGTGAGATGGACATTTTCAGCCGCCGGGTCAAAGTGGTTGAGCGCTGCCACATCCGACAACGCCTCATAAATCGGCGACACCGGTTGCTCACCGCCGGATACCGCTTTTTCGATCGCTTTCCCAAGCGGCTGCTCGAACCGCTCCTGATACAGGGCCTGTATGAACTGCTGGTTGGCCGTGAGTGCACTCACATCCTTGCCGGAGTTGGGCTTGCACAAGTCCACCACCGGTTTCGACAGGCCGTTGTAGTGATCGTCCAGCACAAATATCGAGAACCGGTCGTTGACCGCTGCGGCGGCAAGCAGGCTGGAGAGGTGGGTATCGAGAAAATGTGTCTGGTGGGGTGACAGGGTATCGGACGCGTCGATCACCACGATGTGCTGGGCGAAGCGTGGCAGGTTGGGATTGCACAGGGTAATCCTGTCGTAGTCCCGTTCCGGTGCCTGCACAACGCTCAAGGTAAACACACCAAGGCCGGCCAGCATGACCAGGCACAGGGAAAATACTGCAATGCCGCGCCGGTCTTCGCGACTCATCCCCCGACGACGCCCCGCCTTGCGCCGGATTTTTCTGGATTGACCACCGCCGAACAACGCCATCACGCTCTCCGCAGGCCGTAGTCCAGTTCGAGCTTATCGACCAGCGCGGCAAGGGATTCCTGCAGGGACTCGCAGCGTTGGTTTACCGTATCGATCGCCCCGGTGTACACCGCGTCGAGTTCCTCCATTAGCGCCTCGAACGCTGCCTGGTCGCGCTGGTGCTGCTCAAGCCCTGTGGTATTGAGCTGTGGCAGTTTGTCCAATTCGAAGCGGAGCAGCTCGCCGAAATACGCGGCGCGGCGATTCAGCATGCGCGCGGAGTAAGACTGGTAATAGCGGATCAGCTCGTCCAGCAGGCCCTGGGCCTTGACGATATCCTCATGGTAGTGCCGGTGAATTTCCTCACTGCGCTCGATACTGGCCTTGAACTGGATAAACTGGGCGCGAATCGTCTTTTCCTTCTCCGCCAGTGTTTCGTGTACCTCTTCAGCGAGCTCGTTGACACTCTCCACCGCCTCTTCAAAGGCCTCGCCCCAGGCTTTCTGCAATCGACGCACCCGCCGGGTAATCGCGGTGTACCCGGGATAGCGGTCGTCCACTATAAAAAATTTCGCGGTCAAAAAAATCAGGGCAATGCCACTCACCACCACCATAATCCAGGAATTGAAATCCCGAATTCCCAGGGGGTCGCTCCACAAACTCGTCATCGCCAGCTGCGAGGCGGCAAACGGATTTTGTTCCAGGGCCTCCCGGTAATGCCCCACGCCCAAAACAAAGGTAGTGGCAGTGGCGAGCACCGCTGTGCACAGTACCACTGCACCCAGTTTCCTCAGCAGGTTCTGGTGAAAGCAGTTTCTCAGGGAGAATGCCATAAATGCGGCGAAGCCGAGGTTGATCAAGGAGATGATGAACGCCTGAAAAAAACCACCTACTAAACCGAGGTCACTGCCCTTGGATAGGAAAAAGGCATTCAGCACCGTTTCCAGGATAACGATAAAGAAAATGACGGAGTGGTGCAGGAGCCTCGACTCGCGATAATCCGCCTCCCGCGTGAGGCCATTGCGGTTACGAAAAATTTCCAGATCCATGCGCACGGCAGAGTAGTCCTGCGCACTGCGCTTCAAACCACTCATCAGGTTGGCCATACGACCACTGACCTTTTTATCCATCAGTGCGTCAGCATTTTTCAGATCCTGATACAGCTGGCGAATGTCCACCTCGCTCCTGTCGGCCAGTTCTTTGTCCAGCTCGGATTGCCGGTTTTCATGCACGCGACCGATTATCTCGCGCACCACATAGGAGCGGAGGCTTTCTTCACTTTCCGTATGGTTGGCGCGGTCGTGTTCGGGAATGCCCGCTTTCACATCGCGCTCTACGCGCTGCTCAATCTTCAGGGCAGAAATGGCGGCTTTGGTGGCCGGTATTGAAGTCATGCTGTCACCTAAAAACTTCCACTACATTTTAGGTTTTCGAAGCACTCCACCGCTCTCGCGACCCGCACCGGCGTAACCGGCACGAAGTGCGCCCACCGGCCAGTACACACTCCGGTGCACCGTCCAGTAATGGAATACCTCTTACATTGAGAATAGTCGTCTGTGCGGCCGTGTGGCGCCAATGCGATGAAATGATGTCAATCGAGAAAACCGGGCGCCAATTCTTCCGGTCATTCCTGCCTTACCCCCCACACCAGGGCAACAACCACCCATATAAAATGATTTTTGCGCCACGCACAAAAAAGAATATTGCATTCAAAAACAAATATCGCATAACCTTGCAAGGTCGCTTTGCACACAATAACAAAAATTTAATCCTTGCTATGGGCAATGGCGGCATCCCCGGTAGAAAAAATAACAACAGGAATCCACCCATGACTCGCACTCAAGACACCAGTCCCCGCAATCCCCTTACATCAACGGTAAAGACCGCCCGGCGCCTGTCGCTGGTTGTGGCCTCGCTCCTTTCTGCCCTGGCAATACCTGGCACCGCCGCCGATATTGACCAGGTGCTTCCGATTCAGCACAGCTGCAGCAGTACATTAAAGATTCGCGCACAGGATATGACCGCAAGCCAGCTGAATGCGACCTGTGCAGACCTCTCTGCGGAAGAAGCCCTGTTCCACCAGCGCCTGCAAACCAACCAGGTACCGGTGCCCGACGATTTCAATAGCGCCCTGCGTGTGGTCGTGTTTGATGACTACACCCAGTACGACACCTACGGTTACGATCTTTTCGGTATTAATACCAACAACGGCGGCATTTATATCGAAGGCACACCGTCCAACCCTGACAACCAGGCCAGCTTTTATGCCCACGAAGCGTCCTGGCTGCGCCCGGAGTTTGCGATCTGGAATCTGGAGCACGAGTATGTGCACTATCTGGATGGTCGTTTCATTGCGTACGGCGGCTTCAATCACTACCCCGGCAATATGGTGTGGTGGTCGGAAGGCCTTGCGGAGTACCTTTCACAGGGCAACAACAATCCGGAAGCCATTGCCGTAGCGCGCAACCACAAGCCGCGTCATCGCAAGCCCAGCCTCGCCTCCATCTTCGACACCACCTACCGCGACAAAACCGATCAGGTGTACCGCTGGAGCTACCTCGCCATCCGCTTCCTGTTCGAGCGTCATTACGACGAGGTCATCGCCATGACCAACACACTTAAAAACAATGATTTCAGCAGCTACACCGCCTACCTGAACAACTGGCAAAACAGCTATGAGTCGGAATATCAGAACTGGCTGGACGGCCTGGTGAACAGTGGAGCCAAAGGGGCGCCACGCAATAGTAAGCGTGACCAAATGCTGATGCGTCACTCCGCCGCAGAAGCCAAAAAACGAGGCAACCCGCACAGCCACTAATTTGCATCGCATCACCTGAGACCATCGGGCCCATCCGGGCCCTTTTTTTTACCAGCACATCACCCACAGTATCCGCGGTAACACCATGTCAACGATCCGTTCGCTCACCTTTTTCCCTATCTTCGTCTCGCTACTCATGCTTTCTGCCTGCTCCGGCGGAAATGGCTCCCCCGGAGAGCCGGCCACTACACCGGGTAGCGGCATCGTGGAAGAGGACGATAACGATGCTGAGGATAATAATGATGTAACCATCGACCAGATTCTGCCGCTTACCCATACCTGCGGGTCCACGCTCACCATGCTGGCACAAGCGATGACGGACGCAGAGTTCAATGCGTCGTGCGCATCGCTTGCCGCGAGTGAAACCTTCTTCCATGAGCGTCTGCAAACCGGGCTCGTGCCGGTGGCCGACGATTTCAATGCAGCGCTGCGTATCGTGGTATTTGATAATTACGACGAGTACGACCAGCACGGCTATGCACTGTTCGGCATCAATACCGACAACGGTGGTATCTACATTGAGGGCAATCCCTCGGACCCGGACAATGTTGCCAGTTTCTATGCCCACGAGGCACAGTGGTTACTGCCCGAGTTCGTTATCTGGAACCTCGAGCACGAGTACGTGCATTATCTGGAAGGGCGCTTTGTGTCCTACGGTGGCTTCAACCACTTTCCGGGGAATATGGTGTGGTGGACGGAAGGGCTGGCCGAGTACCTGTCGATGGGGGATACCAACCCCGAGGTGCTGGATTTACTGCGCAATGCAATTTCCCAATCCCAGCCGCGAACACTCGGGGAGACGTTTGACACCCGCTACGGTGATGGCGTGGATAATGTGTACAGCTGGACCTACCTGGCGGTGCGGTTTCTGTTCGAGGCGCACTACGCAGAAGTTCTGGCGATGACGGATACCCTGAAGGCCAAAAAATTCGCCAGCTACCAGGATCACCTCGCCCACTGGGAAGCCAACTACGAGCAGCAATATCAGGACTGGCTCCGGGCACTGGCCAGTAGCGGGGCAGAAGGTGCACCGCGCCCTGAAAACCGCTATCTGATGCTCAAGCAGCACGCCCTCAGCGAGGCGCAAAAGCGCAGCCACCGGTTACCGCCAACGCCCTAGCACGGGTGCCTGCCCGGTGCGCGTATCCACGGAGTGCGCAGGCATAAAAAAGGCGGGCCCTCAACGGGCCCGCCTTATTCATTCACTGCTTGTAGCTAACTATTTATAACTACCTGCCGGCACCGCCGGACGCGATCACCTAGTCGCTGTCGCTCGGGTGACGCATGGGCGTTGGGAAGGGGAACTGCGCGATCTTGTCGCCCTTGACTTCGACGATCTTCCCGGTGCCCTCTTTCTCCACTTCATCAATGCGCACAATGCTGTGCATCGGGATGTAGGAGCGTTTCACCGAGGCAAACTCGGTCTTCAGCTTTTCTTCACTGGGGTCCACAACCAGCTGCGATTTCTCTCCAAACACGAACTCCTCCACCTCGATGAAACCGTACATTTCACTCTGGTAGATGGCGCGGGCATAGAGCTCGTACACCTGGTTCTGGTTGTGAAATATCACTTTGTAGGTCGGGTTGGACATAGGTCTCTCTGGAATGGGGCAGAATGGGCCGGGGCGGAACAGGCATGCCCCGTGAATTCTAGTGTCGAATCGATAGTTTCGCGGCCACATCCGCGAAAAGCGCGGAAGGTTAGCACCAGCGCCCGGAAATTGCACTAGGGTGCAGGGCCGGGACATCACCGATGTCTATGCAGCCTCTGGAGGGGCCGGTATAATGCCCAACCTTTGCGAATTGACCAATTTTTAACCAGGCCCATTATGTCTTCTGAACTGTCCGAAAAACCGGTGAAAAAGCTCTTTATCAAGACCCACGGGTGCCAGATGAACGAGTACGATTCCGCCCGTATGCGGGATCTGCTGGGCGAATCCCACCAGATGGTCCCCACTGACGACCCGGAAGACGCGGACGTACTGCTGGTGAACACCTGTTCTATTCGGGAGAAGGCACAGGAAAAACTGTTCCACCAGCTGGGCCGCTGGAAGCACCTGAAGGAAAAAAATCCCGATCTGGTGATCGGTGTCGGCGGCTGTGTCGCCAGTCAGGAGGGCGAGGCCATCGCCAAACGCGCGCCGTATGTAGACCTGGTATTCGGCCCGCAGACCCTGCACCGTCTGCCGGAAATGATGGAGACCAGAAAGCAGCAGAGCGGTGCCATCGTGGTGGATGTCTCCTTCCCGGAAATCGAGAAGTTCGACCGCCTGCCGCAGCCGGAAGCCGACGGCGTGAGCGCGTTCGTCTCCATTATGGAAGGCTGCTCCAAGTACTGCACTTTCTGCGTGGTTCCCTACACCCGCGGTGAGGAAGTCAGCCGCCCGGTAGCGGATGTGCTGGAAGAAGTGGCGCATCTGGCGGACCAGGGAGTCCGCGAGGTCAACCTGCTGGGCCAGAACGTCAACGCGTACCGCGCAGCCGGTGAAGACGGCCAGATGGTAGATTTCGCCGAACTGATCACCTATGTGGCGGCCATCGATGGTATCGACCGCATTCGCTACACCACCTCGCACCCGGTGGAGTTCTCGGATTCGCTGATCGACGTGTACGCCGAAGTGCCCGAACTGGTAAACCACCTGCACCTGCCGGTCCAGAGTGGCTCCGACCGCATCCTGATGGCCATGAAGCGCGGCCACACGGCGCTGGAGTACAAGTCGAAAATCCGTCGATTGAAGGCAATCCGCCCGGATATCTGCCTGTCTTCGGACTTTATTATCGGCTTCCCCGGCGAGACCGAACGCGACTTCGAGGCCACCATGAAGCTGATTCAGGATGTGGGTTTCGATATTTCGTTCAGCTTCATCTATTCCCCACGCCCGGGCACCCCGGCGGCTGACCTGCCGGACGACACCCCGGAAGAGGTGAAAAAGCACCGCCTGCAATTGCTGCAACACCGCATTAACCAGCAGGCGGCGGAGATTGCCCGCCGCATGGTGGGTAATGTGGAGCGCGTTCTGGTCAGCGGTGTGTCCAAAAAAGACCCGGGCCAGCTGCAGGGCCGTACCGAAAACAACCGGGTGGTCAATTTCCGCTGTGACCAGATGGAGCTGATCGGTAAGTTTGCCGATGTGTTGATCGAGGAAGCCCTCCCTAACTCCCTGCGAGGAACTTTGGTGACTTCGGAGCTGGATGGGCCGCTGAATTAACTCGGGCTCCGGGGCAGCCAGTTAGCGCCGCCGTGGCGGCCCTGCTGCCGGGATTCGTTTCCGGGACACGCTACAAGCACATCCCTGTGCGCTCGGACGCGGCCATCCATGGCCGCGTACGGTCCCGGAAACGAATCCCGGCATCAGCGCCTTAAATTGTGACTTCTGCATTCTTTAAAACTAATTGGTACCAGGTGCGGAAGAACACAAACGTCTGAAGTTAAGGTTCTGATACCGATGGCCCCTTGCGGGACTGTCGAAAAGAGGGACCTTTTCGACAAGCCCCCAGGGATGGGTTCACGGCGTGTCCCGCAAGGGGCCATCGGTAGCAGATCCGCCACACCGCTAGACCCGAAGTACCCAAACAATTTTGCTGCGAAGCACCAATCCACAACCCCTCATACTCCCCTGTTATAAGCCCCAAGACCCTTTAGAACCCATTCGTCACAAACCAACCTTTCCCCCACGAGGGAAATGGGTATAACCTACAGACTGAACCCCCTGACTAAAGGTGCATGGAAACCAATTTGGAAACACAAGCCCTCGCTCACAGCATCACTCTTGAGCCAAACGACGCCCGCCGCCTGGCCAACCTCTGTGGCCAATTTGATCAACACCTGCGCCAGATAGAACAGCGACTGGATATTGAGATCCGCAATCGCGGCAACCAGTTTGCCTTCTATGGCGATGCCAAATCCGCCCGCGCGGCCGGCGAAATCATCAGCAACCTGTACCAGGAAACTGGGGGTAACGACGACCTGACCCCGGACGCGATTCACCTCGCCCTACAGGAATCCGGTGTGGAAGAGCTGGTGAGTGGCAAGCAGAAGATGGAAGACGGCGAAGGGGATCAGATGGTACTGATCCGCACCAAAAAGTGTTCCGTGCGCCCCCGTGGTATCAACCAGCGCAAATACGTGCGCGCGGTGCAGACCAACGATATCAACTTCGGTATCGGCCCTGCCGGTACCGGTAAAACATACCTGGCGGTGGCCTGTGCGGTAGAGGCCCTGCTCAAGGATTCTGTCGAACGTATCCTGCTGGTGCGTCCGGCGGTGGAAGCGGGCGAGAAACTGGGCTTCCTGCCCGGCGACCTGAGCCAGAAGGTAGACCCCTATCTGCGCCCGCTGTACGACGCCTTGTATGAAATGCTCGGTTTCGAGACCGTCGGCAAACTGATTGAGCGCAACGTCATCGAAGTAGCGCCGCTGGCCTATATGCGTGGCCGTACCCTGAACAACGCGTTTGTCATTCTCGACGAGAGCCAGAACACCACCCGCGAACAGATGAAAATGTTCCTGACCCGCATCGGCTTCGGCTCTACGGCGGTGATTACCGGTGACCCCAGCCAGGTCGACCTGCCCCGCGGTGCCGCCTCCGGCCTGCGCCACGCTATCGAGGTGCTGGACAAGGTCAACGGCATTAGCTTCACCCACTTCGGCGCCAAAGACGTGGTCCGCCACCCACTGGTACAACGTATCGTGGAGGCCTACGGCATTCACGAAGCAGAAGTGGAAGCACAGCAGGAAGCCGAGCGCGCGGCGCGCAAAGCGGCCGCACTGAACGCCGCTGGCCGCACCGGAGAAGATGCGGCCTAAGGCCGCGCCCATGAACGCAAACCTGTCCGAGAGCCAGTCGCGCTCGCCCGCTGACGTCCACATGGATGTGCAGCGGGCCACCTCCTGCTCCCCACTCCCCAGTGATGCGGACCTCGCGCGCTGGGCAACCGCCGCCGTGGGTGAACATCGCACCGAAGCTGAAATCTCGCTGCGTATCGTCAATGATGACGAAAGCCAGGCGCTGAACCTTCAGTACCGCGGTAAAGACAAACCCACCAACGTGCTCTCATTCCCCGCCGATATCCCTGCGGAACTGGGCCTCCCGTTACTGGGCGACCTGGTCATCTGCGCCCCGGTTGTCGCGCGGGAAGCGGAACAGCAGCACAAAGCCCTGGCGGCACACTGGGCACACATGGTGGTCCATGGCACACTGCATCTATTGGGTTACGACCATATCGAGGACGATGAGGCCGAGATCATGGAAAGTCTCGAAACCCGGATTCTGGCCGAGCTGGGTGTCGATGACCCCTACCGGCCTGTAGACGCACCCGCGAAAGACGCGCGGGTGGAACAAATGAACAACGGAACCGACGAGTAACGCGGAGTATGGCCACATCCATGACCACCGACGAACCCCCTAGTAGCTCCTCTTCCAACCGGCCCCGCTCGACGGAGAAAAACTGGTTGGACAAAATACTGGGCGCTTTCTCACAAGAGCCCAAGTCCCGCGATGAGCTTCTGGACATTATCAAGGACGCCGCCGAAAACAAGGTGGTCGACGCGGAAGCCCTGTCCATCATCGAGGGTGCGCTGGACGTGTCCAGCCAGCAGGTGCGGGAGATCATGATTCCGCGCTCGCAGATGGTGGTGGTCAGTATCGAAGACTGCCCCAAAGACTTCCTTCCCAAAATCATCGAGTCCGGACACTCCCGCTTCCCGGTGGTGGGCGAGAGCATCGACGATATTCGCGGCATTCTATTAGCCAAAGACCTGTTGCCGCTGGTGCTGAAAGGCGTGGACGATTTCCGCCTGGAAGACCATATTCGCCCGGCCAATATCATTCCCGAAAGCAAACGCCTGAATATCCTGCTGCGTGAGTTCCGCGAGAACCGCTACCACATGGCA
The DNA here is from genome assembly GCF_001639145.1 of Microbulbifer sp. Q7. Lineage (NCBI taxonomy): Bacteria > Pseudomonadati > Pseudomonadota > Gammaproteobacteria > Cellvibrionales > Microbulbiferaceae > Microbulbifer > Microbulbifer sp. Q7. Next base: position 1,855,199 of record NZ_LROY01000002.1, read on the forward strand.
GTGGTTATCGACGAATACGGTGGCGTTTCCGGCGTGGTGACCATTGAAGATATTCTCGAAGAAATCGTCGGCGAAATCGAAGACGAGACCGACGAGGAGGAAGCGGATAGCTATATCCGTAAGGTGAGCGACAACGACTTTGTGGTGAAGGCGCTCACCCCCATCGAGGACTTCAACGACTATTTTGAGTGCGAATTCAGCGATGAAGAATTCGACACCATTGGTGGCCTGATCATGCAGTCCTTCGGTCACCTGCCCGGGCGCGATGAGATGACCAAGCTTGGGGAGTTCAAGTTCCGAGTCCTCTACGCCGACAACCGGCAGATTCATTTGCTGCGTGTCAGTCGGTTTGGCAATCCCGCTGAAGAAGATGGCTGATGCGTAACACCCTGCCTCTGGTGGCCGCCCTGATCGCGGGCGGCCTTCTGACCCTCTCTTTTGCCCCCTACAACCTCTGGTGGAGCAGTCTGCTCTCCCTGGGGCTGTTTGCCTGGTTACTGGCGCCGGGGGGCGCAGGCGCGAGCAACCCGCTGACCGGAAAGAACATCTTCTGGCTGGCACTCTGTTTCGGCATCGGCCTGTTTGCCACCGGCGGCTCCTGGGTTTACGTCTCCATTACGGATTTTGGCAACTCCTCGCCCCTGCTCGGGTTCCTGCTGACCGGCGCCTTTGTGGGCATTTTGGCCTTGCTGTTTGCCCTGCCCTTCCCGCTGCTGGCACGGCTGCGCGCCAACCCGGTGTCCTTCGCACTCGCGTTTGCCGCACTCTGGTTTGTCAGCGAGTGGTGCCGTACCTGGATGTTTACCGGGTTTCCCTGGCTGTTCGCCGGGTACGCACATGTTCATACCTGGCTCGCTGGCTGGGCACCGGTTCTGAGCGTTTACGGTATCGGCCTGCTGCTGGCCTTCACTGCTGCCGTAACGGCGCTGTTTATCCGCCGCGCCTTCACCTCCTGGAAATCCCCCAGCGCACTGGGGCTGCTCACCGCTGCGGTGCTTTTGTGGCCGATGGGGCTGGTGCTGTCTGGCCTTGAATGGACCACGGCACAGGGGAATACCACCAAGGTCGGGCTGGTACAGGCCAACATTCCGCAGGACAAAAAGTGGCAGCCGGCATTCCTCGGCGAAACCATCCGACGCTACCAGAGCGCCACCGAAACACTGCATAACCAGGATGTGGATGTGGTGATCTGGCCGGAGGCCGCCCTGCCGATTATCTACCACCGCTCCCTCAACCTCATGGAAGCCCTGCAGAACAACGCGGAGCAAACCGGCACCGACCTGATCACCGGGGTTCTGTACGATACGGAACAGGATTTCCGGCAGGTGGTACACAACTCCGCTGCGGTTTTCGGTAAGGAGCCGCAGCTGTATCACAAACGCCATCTGGTGCCATTCGGCGAGTATGTCCCCCTGGAAGACTGGATTCGCGGCACCATTGAATTTTTCAACCTGCCCACTTCGTTTATCCGCCCGGGCCCGAGCAACCAGTCGCCACTGCAGGCCGCCGGCGTCAACTGGGCTCCGCTGATCTGTTACGAAATCGTCTATCCACAGCTGGTCGCCCAGAGCAGCGGCGATGCCGGCGTGTTGCTGACCCTTAGCAACGACGCCTGGTTCGGACGCTCCATCGGCCCCCTGCAGCACATGCAGATGGCGCAGATGCGCGCACTGGAAACCCGGCGCTATCTGGTGCGCGGCACCAATACCGGCGTCACCGCCATTGTCGCCCCGGACGGCCGCATCACCGCGCAATTGCCCCAGTTCGAGCAGGCGCACATGATTGGTGAGGTGGAGTCCCGCGCGGGTTATACCCCGTTCATGCGCATCGGCGTGTGGGGCCTGGTGATTCTCGCCGCATTGATGCTGGTTCTTTCAGCGGCGTTGCAGCGCCGCTCCGCAGACGATGACGAGGCCGTGTTTACGGGCGAAGCAGCCGACTGAAACGTGCGTGGCGGCTGGCAGCGCTGAGGCGCTCTTTGCCCCTCGGTGCCGCCTCCTTTTACTCCCCTTGCACCAATTCAGGTATTTAATGCCAGCCTCCCGTCGCAATCGCCTTGGTGGCTGCTATTATCCTGAGATATTCACCCGGCGCGGAGGGCAGATTTGCCGTTTAAATCCGATCCACGCGTCCGGCAGGTCGTCGTAACCCGGCGTTCCCCCGGTGCCACCGCACGTACGGTGCGGCAAGGCGCAGACCGGGCCAAAATTTTCCATGCACAGACCAAACAATGTGCGGCACGGATGCCAGATTTATGCATTGCTTAATCACTGGCGGCACTGGATTAATAGGCCGTCTATTTTGTGCGAAGTGGCTGGCGCGAGGCCATCGCCTCACGGTACTCAGCCGATCTCCCAACAAGGTGCACAAACTCTGCGGCGAATCCGCCCAGGGAGTGCGCGACCTGCAGCAGGTCGAGGGGCCGGTGGACGTTGTCGTCAACCTGGCGGGAGAGACCATTTCCAAGCGCTGGACCACTGCGCGCAAGCAGGAAATTCGCCGCTCTCGGCTGGAAACTACGGCGCAGCTGGTGCAGTGGATCCTGGCGCAGCCACAACCTCCCAGCTATGTACTTTCCGGCTCTGCGGTGGGCTATTACGGCGATCGCGGCGGTGAGCTGCTCAAAGAAAGCAGTGGCCCCGGCGGCGGGTTTTCGGCAGAACTGTGCAAAGAATGGGAAGCTGCCACTGAGCCGCTGAAACAGGCCGGCATCTGTGTCGGAACCATGCGCACCGCCATCGTGCTTTCCACCAACGGTGGCGCGCTCGCGCAAATGCTGCCGCCTTTCCGCCTGGGACTTGGCGGCCCCATGAGCACCGGTGAACACTGGATGAGCTGGATTCATGAGGACGACATCGTCGGCCTGATGCTGCACGCCATCGATCGCCAGCTGTGCGTCCCCTTCAACGCCTGTGCCCCGGAGCCCGTCACCAACAACAGCTTCTCACGCCTGCTGGCGCGCGCGCTGCATCGCCCCTGTCTAATGCGCACCCCGGCATGGATGCTGCGCCTGATGTTCGGCGAAATGGCCAACGAGCTGTTGCTCGCCAGCCAGCGGATGGAACCCCGCACCGCGCTCGACAGCGGCTACAGCTTCCAGTATCCCACGTTGGAGAAAGCCCTCGCCGAGCTGCTGGACCACTCCGGCAAAAACGGCGCGAGCGGCGCCTCCTCGAAAACACACTAGCCACATCGTGCCCCCACAACGCAAAGAGCCCGCATATGGCGGGCTCTGGCAATCGACGGTGGCTGGCCGGGTCAGGCAGCGGCGGTATTGCGTGTCAGTACGTCTTCCAGATAGCTGCGTGCCGCTTCAGAGGTCACCGGGTCCGCCTTGCACTCCATTGGTGCACTGCCCACCCAGTGTGCATGCCAGCGGAACCAACTGTGCTCACCGGCCTCGCTATCGCGCTTTTCCTGGCGCAGCTCCACAAAATCCGTCTGCTCCGGGTCCAGCTTGAATTCGCGCACAATCTGCCCGACAAACGTCTCGAAGTTTTTGCTCAGCTTGGCCGCACCCTCTTCGCCGGCGGTGAGGATCACCAGCTGACGCTTGCCCCGCCGGGTCAACTTGAAACCGATCCACACAGGACGGTTCAGGCGATTGTGCAACTGGATTGGGGAAAAGGCTGAAGGAATACCCGTCATCAGAACGTTACCTCGATTATTCTTATCTTGTTATCTGCAATTCGGTCGTAACCGCCGCGCAAGCAACACGACTCACGTCAAGAGATCCATTCATCAGAGATCTACTCCTGGTCCCTGTCCCAAAACAAAGTTTCAGGAGAAACTTTCCCTGAGGGCGCCCATACTAGTTATTCATTCTGCGTGCATCAAGCACCAATCCTGAACAGACGTCCACTAACAGTCAGACATCTGCGATTCACATCTTAGCAACTGCACCTCAGCAACTACGCCGTACCGGCAGTGGCCGCCACCGATACCACTGATCTGCGACCAGTTCCCGCCAATACACCTGGCTGCGCAATAGTGCTGCGGCACTGGGCAACCAGCGCAGCAGCCCGCTCTCGGCCCTGGGCACCAGCTCACCGGGACTTCCTACCGGCAGTGGCTGCACCTGAATACCCGCGCGGGCAAAACTCTCCGCCGCACGGGGCATATGCCACCAGTGGGTGACCAGAAGCACCCCTTCGACGCCGGCATCGTGCAAAAGTGCCGCCGAATTTGTGGCATTTTCCGCCGTAGTGCGGCTGCAATTCTCGCGCCAACTCACCGGGCGCTGGAAGATGTTCTCCAGCGCGTCCGCCATCAGCTGGGCTTCTGGCACCTTCTCGTCCGAATACACGCGCCCGCCGGAGACCAGTATGGGCAGATCCTTCGGGGCCTGCGCGGCCGCCCAGGCCACCCGCTCCAGACTGGCGGCAGACAGACGTTCAGCCCCGCTCACTGCATCCCGGTAACGTCCGCCGCCGAGCACCACAACCGCCGTTGGCTCAACCTCGGGCACCGGCGACTGAAGCTTGACCACACGCTGCCCCAACCAACCCGAAAAGGCCGGTGTTGCACAAATCCACAAGGTGAGAAAACACAGGATCGCCAGCGGCAGCGACAATTTCGCAACGGGATTGGACGCGGGGAAAAACCAGAATACGAAGGCCATCAAGAGCCCAACCAGGGGGGCAAATGGCGGCATGATGAGCGTGGCCAGGGCAGTTTGCAGTTCCATCTTGGTCAGCGAATATCCCTTGTCGTGGGTGGTCGGGTTCGGTAACTGGGCGGGTCGAGCACCGGTTTAGCCGGCGTCGAGTCCGCCAATAACCTGGCGAAAGCAGCCGTAGCCGCAACGGTGACAGGGGGTGATCTGGCTACCCGCATCCGGTAGTGCGCGATAACCGCAACCGAGACACTGTAACTCCTCTCCCTCGCCAACGGTCTCTCCCGCCAGCGCCCAGGGTTCTCCCCGGCGAATACACAGCATCAGCGCCGGCCACGCGGCCTTGGTGGGGTCTGCAGCTTCCAGCACCCAATCACCGTAGCGCTCTTCCAGCGTTTTGAGCTCCCCGCCCAGGCCCTCGAGATAATCCTCCGCGCGATGGGCATCGTCCTTCAGCCAGGCCTTGAGGAAGGCCGCCTTGCTGGCGGTCAGCTTTTCCACCGCCAGTTCGTCTTTCACCAGCTGCTCCAGTTCCTGGCGCAGGCCGGCAGACAGTTTTTCATCGTTCAGCAGTAAATCGGGATTATCGACCTGCTGTGTCGGTTTAGTACCGGCTTTAGGTTCCTTACTCATCCTATCCCTCCTATAATTCGCCGTTTTCCGGCCAAACCGCGCAGGCGGTTTCCAGTCAGAATACCCCAAAAGATCGAGTCACAGAGTATAGGTTCCCCACAGATGGAAGAGCAGTACAACCCCTCCGCAGTCGAAGCCGCCGCCCAGCAGCACTGGGCCGAGCAGAAAAGCTTCGAGGTAAAGGAAGACCCCGCCAAGGACAAGTTCTACTGCCTATCCATGTTCCCCTACCCCAGCGGCAAGCTGCATATGGGGCACGTGCGCAACTACACCATCACCGATGTGATCTCCCGCTACCAGCGCATGCAGGGCAAAAACGTGCTGCACCCCATGGGCTGGGACGCCTTCGGTCTGCCGGCGGAAAACGCCGCCATCCAGAACAAGACCGCACCGGCCAAGTGGACCTACTCCAACATCGATTACATGAAGGGCCAGCTGAAGGCCCTGGGCTTCGGCTTTGACTGGTCCCGCGAGCTGGCCACCTGCCAGCCGTCCTACTACCGCTGGGAGCAGTGGTTCTTCACCCGCCTGTACAAGAAAGGCCTGGTGTACAAGAAGAACTCCGCGGTGAACTGGTGCCCCCACGATGCCACCGTACTGGCCAACGAGCAGGTGGAAGACGGTGCCTGCTGGCGCTGTGGCACCACCGTCGAGCGCCGCGAGCTGGCGCAGTGGTTTATCAAGATCACCGATTACGCCGAAGAACTGCTGAACGACCTCGACCAGCTGCCCGACTGGCCGGAGCAGGTGCGCACCATGCAGCGCAACTGGATCGGCAAATCCAAGGGTGTCGAGCTGGCCTTCGCACTGCCCAAGACCATTGCCGGCGTGGACCACTTCGACGTGTACACCACCCGTCCGGACACCCTGATGGGGGTTACCTACGTATCCCTCGCCGCCGAGCACCCGATTGCCCTGGAACTGGCCGAATCCAATCCAGAGCTGAAGACCTTCATTGCCGAGTGCAAGAAGCAATCCATGTCCGAGGCCGATATGGCCACCATGGACAAGAAAGGCATGGACACCGGCCTCAAGGCCATCCACCCGCTCACCGGCGAAGAAGTCCCGGTGTGGATCGCCAACTACGTGCTGATGGATTACGGCAGCGGTGCCGTGATGGCCGTGCCCGCCCACGACCAGCGCGACTGGGAGTTTGCCAAGAAGTACGACCTGCCAATCAAACAGGTGGTGGCACCCGCCGGCGACGAATCCATCGACCTCGACAAAGAAGCCTTCACCGAAAAAGGTGTACTGGTCAATTCCGGTGGTTTCGACGGCCTCGACTTCGACGCCGCCTTCAATGCCATCGCCGACGGCCTGGAAGCCGCCGGCAAAGGCCGCGTCACCACCAACTACCGCCTGCGCGACTGGGGTGTCTCCCGCCAGCGCTACTGGGGCGCGCCGATTCCCATGTTCAACCTGGCAGACGGCAGCGAGATCCCGGTACCGGCCGAGAAACTGCCAATCCTGCTGCCGGAAGACGTGGAGCTGGATGGCGTCACCTCGCCGATCAAGGCAGACCCGGAGTGGTGCAAAGACGAATACAACGGCGAAGCGGTGGAGCGCGAAACCGACACCTTCGACACCTTCATGGAATCCAGCTGGTACTACGCCCGCTACACCTGCCCCGATTTCGAGGAAGGCATGCTCGACCCCGACCGCGCCAACTACTGGCTGCCGGTGGACCAGTATGTCGGCGGCATCGAACACGCCATCCTGCACCTGCTGTACGCGCGCTTCTTCCACAAACTGATGCGCGACGAAGGCCTGGTCAACAGCGACGAGCCCTTCAAGCGCCTGCTGTGCCAGGGCATGGTACTGGCCGAATCCTTCTATAAAGAAGAAAACGGCCACAAAACCTGGATCGCCCCCACCGCCGTCGACGTAGAACGCGACGACAAGGGCAAGCCGATCAAAGCCATCGAGCGCGCTACCGGTGAAGAAGTGGTGGCCGGCGGCGTGGTCAAAATGTCCAAATCCAAAAACAACGGCATCGACCCCCACGCCACCGTAGAGCAATACGGTGCCGACACCGTACGCCTGTTCACCATGTTCGCCGCGCCCCCCGAGCAGACCCTCGAATGGCACGACTCCGGCGTAGAAGGCGCCAGCCGCTTCCTGCGCAAACTGTGGAAAACCGTCCACGGCCATATCGAAGCCGGTGATGGCAGCGCGGAAATTGACGTAAACAACCTGAGCGACAAGCAACAGCAACTGCGCCGCAAAACCCACGAAACCATCCAGAAAGTCAGCGACGACTACGGCCGCCGCCAGACCTTCAACACCGCCGTCGCCGCGGTGATGGAACTGCTGAACGAAGTGGGCAAAGTCGCCGAGCGCGACTCCGCCAACGGCCTCGCCGTAGAACGCGAAGCCCTGCAAGCCGCCGTCATGCTGCTCGCCCCGGTAACCCCGCACATCAGCCACGAACTGTGGAAAGCACTGGGCAACAGCGGCGAACTGGTCGACGCACCCTGGCCGAAAGTGGACGAGAAAGCCCTGGTGCGCTCCAGTATCACGCTGGTGGTACAGGTAAACGGCAAACTGCGCGCGAAGCTGGAAGTCCCGGCAGACACCGACAAAGAAACCCTGGAAAAAATGGCACTGGCGGACGAAAACGTACTGAAATTTACCGAAGGTAAAACCGTGCGTAAGGTGATCGTAGTACCGGGTAAGCTGGTCAACATTGTCGCCAATTAATTAGCCCGTCATGGTGGATGCGCTTTCGCTTATCCACCCTACGGGTTGAAATAGCCCTCTGACGTAGGGTGGATAAGCGCAGCGCATCCACCATTGCTTACGAAGCACAATGATCAGATGTGAAGGGAGGGTGCCGGGTACAGGTTTTCAGGAGCGTCGCAAACAGGAAGTTTGCGCCGCAACGCCCAGGGATGGGTTCACAGTGGTCCTGAAAACCTGTACCCGGCACACTCCCGCCACCACATCAGCAATAGAACGCAACGGACCTCGATGAAATCAATAATGCTCCGCACCCTAACAATAATCCTGGCCATCACAATCTCAGCCTGTGGCTGGCATCTCCGCGGCGCACCCAAAAACCTCCCTCCGGGCAGCAAGCTCTACATCACCGCCCAGGACCCCAGAAGCGAGCTCGCCGAAAGCATCACCCGCCTGCTGCAAACCAGCGGCCTGCCCCTAGCGGAAGCCCCCAGCGAAGCCGACTTCACCCTGACCATCCACAAAGAGACCGAAACCAAACGCACCGTCTCCGTCGATGCCAAAGGGCGCGCCTCCGAATACGAACTCATCACCAGCGCCGAATACAGCGTGCGCGACAACACCGGCCGCGACCTGCTCACCATGGCCCGCGCCGACGTCTACCGCACCCTGGAGTGGGACGACAACGAAGTAGTCAGTAAAGGGGAAGAAGAACGCCTGCAACGGGAAGAAATGCGCCGCGAGCTGATCGGCCGCATCATCGACCGCCTGCGCCGCATCGACATCAACGCACCCGTGCGCGACAACCCGGCGTCCCCCTGATATGCCACGGATCAACCCACGCCAGCTCGCGCAAAACCTCCGCCAAGGTCTCGCCCCCATCTACGTCGTCACCGGCGACGAACCCCTGCTGGTACAGGAATGCTGCGACACTATCCGCGATGTCGCGCGCAAGCATGGCTTCAGCGAGCGTGACCTGCTGCACGGCGAACACAACTTCGACTGGGGGCAACTGCTCTCCGCCGCCGGCAGCATGTCCCTGTTCGCCGACAAAAAAATTATCGAACTGCGCCTGCCCGGCGGCAAACCCGGCGACAAAGGCAGCAAAGCACTGCAAGAGTTCGCCAGCATGGCGAACGATGAAACCCTGTTACTGCTGGTACTGCCCAGGCTCGACCGCTCGCAATTGAACAGCAAGTGGGTAAAAGCCCTCGAAGCCAAGGGCGTATTGATCCAGATCTGGCCCGTAGACGCCTCCGAAATGCCCCGCTGGATTCACCAGCGCCTGCGCGCCAACGGCCTCGATGCCGAGCCGGAAGCCATCCAGATTCTTGCCGAACGTGTCGAAGGCAACCTGCTCGCCGCCAGCCAGGAAATCGAAAAGCTGAAACTGCTGGCCAACGACAGCGTGATCACCGCCGAAACCATGAACAACGCCGTCGCCAGCTCCGCCCGCTACGACGTCTTCGGCCTGATCGACAAAGCCCTCGCCGCCGACGCTGCCGGCGCGGTCCGCACACTGCAGGGGCTGCGCGCCGAAGGCGTCGAAGCACCGGTGGTACTCTGGGCCATCGCCCGTGAAATACGCACGCTGCTGGAGACCCAGGAAAAGCTCGAGCAGGGCCAGCCCATCAATCGGCTGGTGCGCATCCAGAAGCGCCAGCCACTGGTGCAGTCCGCCTGCCAGCGCCTGCGCCCCCGCCACCTGCAAAACTTCCTGTTGCGCGCCCGCGCCGTCGATAACGCCATCAAGGGCGGCAAGGAAATGGATCCCTGGGCGGGCCTGCTGGAACTCACGCTCAATCTCTCCGGTAAGCGCAGCATCTGACCCAGCCCCTTCCCTCCCGGCCTCCCCAAGACCGGGGTGGTGCCAATAAATACCACGGCCCAGGCTCCTCAAGGCAAGCCTACCGGGCCAGAACGCGCTAGGATATTCAGCGGACCCCACTCCGGCGGCGAACCCGGCATCACCCGCCCCGGTCAACCTGGCAGAGACCGCGCGCATGACACACGACACCACCGCACCCGATGTTGCCAACACCCATCAGGTGTTCAACCAGCCGGCACCGCTCCACGGCCACAACCTCTACGCCGGCGATACCGCGCTCAGGGAAGCCGTCACCCGTTACGGCGGCCACTGGGGCGAGGATGACCTGCAACGCTACGGCGAGGTGTGCGGGCGGCCGGAGTGGATCGAGCGCGGCTTTCAGGCCAACCACTACAAGCCGGAATTCGAGCCTCACGACCGGGTGGGCAACCGCATCGATCAGGTCAACTACCACCCCGCCTATCACCAGCTCATGCAGCTGGCCATGAGCGAGGGGCTGCACGCATCCCCCTGGACAGACCCGAAACCCGGTGCGCATGTGGTGCGGGCGGCCAAATACTATCTGCACAGCCAGGTGGAGTCCGGCCACGGCTGCCCCGTCACCATGACCTTCGCCTCGCTACCCTCCATCCAGCTATCCCCGGCGCTCGCCGAAGAGTGGCTACCTAAAATTACCGACCGCGGCTACGACCCCAGCAACCGACCGCACACGGCGAAGTCCACCGTAACCATTGGCATGGGCATGACCGAAAAACAGGGTGGCTCGGATGTGCGCGCCAATACCACCAGCGCAACCCCGGTTGGCAATGGCGCTTACGAACTCGTGGGCCACAAGTGGTTTACTTCCGCCCCCATGTGCGACGCCTTTTTGATGCTGGCGCAAACCGCGGCCGGACTCAGTTGCTTCCTGGTGCCCCGCTGGCGTCCCGACGGGAAAAAAAACCCCATTCAGATACAACGGCTGAAGGACAAGGCGGGCAATGTCTCCAATGCCTCCTCAGAGATCGAGTTGCGCGGCGCGCTGGGCTGGCTGGTAGGTGATGAAGGACGCGGTGTACCGGCGATTATCGAGATGGTCGCCGCTACACGCTTCGACTGCATGATCGGTTCGGCCGCCGGCCAGCGCCAGGCCACCCTGCAGGCGATTTACCACGCAAGCCAGCGCAGCGCATTTGGCAAGCCATTGATCGAACAGCCACTGATGCAGAATGTGCTCGCAGACTTACAGCTGGAGGTAGAAGGGTCCGTCGCCATGACTCTGCGTATGGCACAGTCGATGGACCACCTCGACGACTCACAGCAAAAGCTGCTGATGCGCCTCGGCACCGCGGTGGGGAAATACTGGATTTGCAAGCGTACCCCGCACCACGCCTACGAAGCCATGGAGTGCCTGGGAGGCAATGGCGTGATTGAAAACTTCATTACCGCGCGCCTGTACCGCGATGCGCCCATCAATGCCATCTGGGAGGGCTCGGGCAATATTCAGGCACTGGATGTGCTGCGCGCACTAAGCAAGACACCTGCGGTACTCACCACCTGGTATGACGAGCTGGAAAAAAGCAAAGGCAGCGACACCCTGTTCGATACCGCAGTTACCCGGCTGAAGGATACGCTGCGCAACCTCGACGACCTGGAATATCGCGCACGCGACGTGGTGGATCAGATGGCGCTCACCATGCAATCGCACCTGCTGATTCAGGGGGGTAACACCGTGTTGGCGGAAGGTTTTCTACGCTCCCGCCTGGGGAAACACGGCGCGGGGAATACCGGCGCCCTACCCGTTGGCGTGGACGTAAAATCCATCATCGAACGGGGAAACCCGCTGGTGAGCTAGCGGGAATCGCCGCAGGGGATAAGAGAGGATCAGGAGATGAGCGAGCGGATCGGCGCCAGATCGGGATTGTCTTCCGGCAGCGCCAGCCGGCGCATACGCACTTCCTGCGAGAGCTCCGAACCCGCCTTGTGCAACGCACCCTCGGCGAAGCGGGCCAACTCAGCGTCGCGGTCGCCACTCTGGCTGAGATCCGTCAGCTGACGCAATAACCCGGCATAAGCCACAAGCGCATCGTCGTACCGACCCTGGCGAAAATACAGATCGGCCAGATTCTGGTAACTGACCGACAGCATGGCGATTGCCGCCTCCGGGTCTTTCCATTCCGTAAGTAATGGGACCACCCGCTCGCACGATGACTTGTAAAGTTGCTCCGCATCGCTCTCGCGGCCTTCCTGGTAGGCGCGATTGGCGGATTGCATGATTGCCTTCCACTGCTCCATAGAGCTTCCCTGGATGTTTCAATCTGTAAGGTTTGGCGCAGAAAACTTTCTTGCGGATTAGAACAACAACATTAGTGATTCAAACAATACCAGCTCCACCGCATCCCCTGTCAAGAGCCAAGTGTCACCAGCAAAAAAGCCCCGCCAAAAGGCGGGGCAACAAGGGAACGATCAAGCTCGCAAACAATTAAAACAATCGGTAGTTCACCCCAAGCTGCGCACGCCAGCCATAGTATTCAACCTGCTTCGGACGATCGGCGTCACCCAAGTAATAGGTCAGCGGCTCATTGGTGAGGTTGTTGGCTTCGGCAAACACCGTCAGCTTGTCACTCACCAGGTAGGAGGCACTGAAATCAAGGCTGGTGTATTCGCCGTAGAAGCTATCGAGATAGGTCCCGGTATCCTCACTGCGAGAAGTAGCATGCTCCTCGATGTAGTCCCCTTTATGGTTCTGGGCCAATCGCAGGGACAGCGCGCCGTCATCATAAAATACTGAAATGTTGTGCAACTGATCCGCCTGGCGTGGAATCGCCACCTTACCTTCGCGATCTGGGATGCGCATTTCCGAGTCCATCAGGGTCAGGTTTGCGGAAACACCGAGGTTTTCCAGTGCCCCGGGCAGGAAGTCCAGTTTGCGCACCACATTGAATTCGAGCCCGGTGAGAGATGCGTTATCCCCATTTTCCGGGCGGAAGAAATCGACCCCGGAATTACCGTTGTAGTCGCCCTCACTCGCATCGCGGAAAACCGGATCGGTAATGTCTTTGTAGAACAAACCTGCGGAAACTACGCCGTTACCGTCTTCGAAATAGCGCTCGTACATCAGATCAAGGTTGAGCGAGTATGTGGGCTCCAGATCGGCGTTGCCGGAACTGAATTCGTTATCGTGTTCGACGAAGGTGCCACCGGGATTCGAGTCGCCGAAGTCCGGGCGGGCAAAGGTGCGGGTCATGGCAAAGCGCAGGTTGCTGTCGTCGTCGAGCGCATATTTCATATGCAGCGAAGGCAGCACCGAAAGGTAGTTTTTCTTACCACGGTTATCGACCAGTTCCGCTGTGCCCTCCTCGTCATTTTCGACCAAAACCTGGCCATCCACCCGGGTATTGGTCTGAGTCAAGCGTAACCCCGCCACCAGCGTGAGATCATGATTGTAATGATACGTACCCATACCGTAGCCAGACAGGTGACGTTCGCGCACATCAAAGTTCCGGCCAAGGGCGCCTCCATTTTCCACCAGCGCGGACTCGCTCTCTACCAGACGGAACTTGTCGCGGTTAGCATTCCAGAACGCCTGCATCGCGGCAGTGGAGGCCACCGGGGAGAAGATTCCACTTAAATTACCGCCCACCTCGGTCAGATAATCGTCGCGGCCAGGCTGATCGCGAAGATCGAAGTCCGACAGTACCGGTGCCGGACCGAAGGCTTCTTCATCCCACTGATAAAACTCATCCGAGAAACTGGCGATACGTTCTTTATCGCGGTATTTCACACCGAACTTCAGTTCAAGGTCGTCACTGAATTCCGTGGTCAGGTCGACCTGCGCAATGGCACGATCTTTTTCCCGTACATCAATCTTGTACAGCTCAACCCAAGCGAGATTCGCCTGAGTGGGATCCATCTCGAAATCGTCCGGCAGGTGAGTGTCCGGACGTCCGGCAGCACTGGTACCACCGTCAATTTCGCTGTGGGATTGGCCGCCTTCGTCGAGCCCTTCATAACCAACCCCGGTCTGGTCAAAGCGCGCGACAAAATAACTATTGTCGTTGCCATTGGGGTAATCACCATAGTAGAAACGGTTATCGTAGCTGGCGATGCTCCAGTCCAATTTGGACTGCTCACTGACAAAATGCTCACCGCCAAACTCCAACCCCCGCATTTCGGTAACCAGAATGTCACGGATGTGCTGCAGCTCTAGGCGGTCTTTGTCGAAGCGCAGGCGATGCTTGTAATGGGTCTCATCGTCTTCCAGCGTGCCGTAGAGACCTCGAGCAAACAGCTTGTCGCCATTATCAAGATTGTATTCCATACCGGCATTGAGCCCGTAGGTTTCCCGTTCCCCGGTATAGTCTCGCATCTCCAGGCGATAGATACCGGTATCTTTACGACGCGGCTCGAAATTGTCCGTTGCCCAGTCACGTTTCCAGCTGGTGGCATTGACGATGTAGCCAAACTTGCCGTCGGCCGAACGATCCCCCCACAACAAGTTAAGGGAGTTACTATCGCCATCTGCCTTGTCTACAACACCTCCGGCAACAGAAATGTCGAAGGTGCGCTCCTTCGGCGCCGTGCGGGTAATGAAGTTGACATTACCGCCGATGGCGTCCCCTTCCTGATCCGCGGTCACGGCCTTGGAAACCTCTACACGCTCGATCAGTTCCGACGGAAAGAAATCAAATGCGGTCGCACGGCTTGTGGTTTCCTCTTCTGCCGTGGGCAGGCGGTGACCATTTACACTGGCCGAGCTCCATTGGGCGGGCAAACCACGAATAGCCACAAAGCGCCCTTCCCCCTGGTCGCGCTCGATGGAAACACCCGGGATACGCTGCACGGCCTCCGCCGCGTTGCGGTCAGGCAGTTTTCCAATACCGTCCGCAGAAACCACATTCAGGATCTTGTCGGAATCACGCTGCCGCTCCAGTGAGCGCAGTTCATTGCCAAACTGACCGGTTACGGTCACCTCCTCCAGCTGGCTATCGCCCAGTTTTTCCGATGCCCGGTGCTCAATGGTTTGTGCAATGGCTGCTTGGCTGGCCACTAGCGCAATGGTCGCTGGTAGTAATTTACGTTTCATGAATCCCCCGTTCTGGTCTGTTTAAGAATATTCATCGCGATCGGTCATCACATACCCGCAGTCATGCGCTGGATTGCAGCGTTACCGATTCGCGATGCACCGATCAATCTGGACTAGACCAAAAGGCTAGGCATTCAATGTGAAACTTTTGTAACGGGTAGGTGAAACTTTTTTAAAGCACCCAGAAATTTCGTACAGGCATGACCGGGACGGATTGAGAAAAGATCGCCACGTAACAGATTCGTAATAGAACCAACTTACTATTGGTCTAGACCAGAAATAAATGAGGACTCAGACCATGTCAGCACCATTCCATGCCAGGAGTAAAAGCCTGGCCCTGGTGACATTCGCCGGGCTGTCGGCGTTCTTCACCTATTTCTGCATGTACGCCTTCCGCAAGCCGTTTACTGCGGCAACCTATGAGCAGGTGGAGGGGTGGCATTTCGCGCTGGATTACAAGGTAGCGCTGATCATTGCCCAGCTTTTGGGCTACGCCCTGTCCAAGTTTATTGGTATCAAGGTCATCTCTGAACTGCGCGCCACACAGCGGGGCGTATTGCTGGTTGGGCTGGTTCTGATCAGCTATCTGGCGTTAGTACTGTTTGCGCTCATACCAGCGCCCTTCAATGTAGCCCTCTTGTTTTTGAATGGTCTGCCGCTGGGTATGGTGTGGGGGCTGGTATTCAGCTATCTCGAGGGGCGCAGGGTCACCGAGGCCTTGGGTGCCATTCTTTGCGCGAGCCTGATCGTGTCTTCCGGGGCAGTTAAGGCGGTGGCTGGCTATCTGATGCTTGAGTGGCAGGTGCCCGAGCAGTGGATGCCGGCAGTAGTAGGTCTTTTGTTTATACCCGGACTGATCTTGTCCGTCGCGGCACTTTCCCGCACACCCAAACCAGACCAGCAGGATTTTGCGGCACGTCAGCAACGCGTCCCCATGAGCGGGCAGATGCGCCTTGCCTTTATGCGCGAAACGGGCGCGGGGCTCGCTGCACTGGTTCTAACCTATGTATTTCTGACTGCGTTTCGCGATTTCACCGATAACTTTGCCGCGGAGTTGTGGCAATCCCTGGGTTACGGCAGTACGCCGGAAATTTTTCTGACCAGTACATTGCCCGTCACCCTGATCGTCCTCGGTGCGCTCGCACTGCTGATATTCGTGCGCGACAACTACCTCGCCCTGCGTTTTAACCAGACAGTGGTCGCACTCGGCGGTATCACCTGCGTTTGCGCTTCACTGGCGTTTGAGGCGGGCAACATTGATGGAGCGCTGTGGATGATCGCCGTCAATACCGGCTTGTATATGGGGTTCATCCCGTTCAATTGTCTGCTGTTCGAGCGGCTAGTGGCCTGTACCCGATCTCTTGGCAATGCGGGGTTCGCCATCTATCTCGCAGACAGTAGCGGTTATCTGGGCAGCGTGGCGGTAATGCTCTACAAAACTTTTGCCACTCCGGAGCTGGCCTGGCTCGATTTCACCTTGCAATTTGCCTACGTGGTCGGCGCGGCCTGCACGCTGCTAATGCTGTTCTCCATGCTCTATTTTCGCCGCCTGCAAACTGACGCCTACCCCGTCCAGTCAGCGGCTTACCCCACCGTTTAGAAAGGAAACACCCAATGAAATTTGATCTTGCCATTGTGGGCGCCGGTGCCCTCGGTAGCTTCGCCGCCTATCGTGCGCTAAAACGTGGCTACCGTGTATTGCTGATCGATTCAGGACAGCAGGCACGGGGCGCAACCGTCAGAAATTTTGGACAAGTCGTGCCCTCTGGTATGGAAATCGGCGTGTGGCGCGATCTCGGTATGCGCTCGCTCGATCTTTACCGAGAACTGCAACCCGTGTCCGGAAGCACCATCTGGCAACAGGGCTCCCTGTATGTGGCGTCCTCCCCGGAGGAGGCACAGCTACTGGATGAGCTCGATGAAATCAACCGCGAGCTCGGCTACCCATCCAAGCGACTGAGCCCCGCCCAATGTCTTGCCCACAACCCCGCACTGCGCGCCGGCTACTGCCAGGGTGGCCTGTTTTTCCCAGGAGATATGAGTGCGGAAACCAGCACACTGATGCCGATTTTTTGGCAGCGGCTGGCCGCAGACAGCGCTCTCACCCTGCTGCCAAACACCACCGTGACGGCCATTGAAGACAGCGCAACAGCTGTGGGCAACGGCGTGCGCCTCACTACCGCTGCGGGCGAGCAGGTGCATACCGATCAGGTATTGATTTGCTGCGGGCACCTGCTCAATCGTCTGTACCCGGAACATCTGCAGACACCAGAGATGCAAATTGCCAAGCTGCAAATGATGCGTATCGCCCCCGCCGGAAACATCACATTACCGGGCAACCTGCTGACCGGACTGACGCTGCGCCGTTACGGCGCCTTTAAAAGCTGCCCCAGCTTTACCCGACTACCGCCACACGGCCTTAACCGCGGCTACGACGAATTTGATATCCATATCCTGGTGCGGCAGTCGGCCGATGGCAGCCTGATTCTCGGCGACTCCCATGAATACTTCGCCGCCTCGCAGTCCGGATCCCTGGACTATGAGATATCCACCCACATTAACGAACTCATGCTCACAGAAGCCAAACGCATTCTCGACCTGCCTCACTGGCGTGTAGACAGCACCTGGAATGGCTACTACAGCCAGGAGAACCAACGTGGTGTATTGCTGGACTCCCCCAGTACACATGTGCACCTGGTGACGGGCATCGGCGGCAAGGGCATGACCACCGGACCCGCGCTAATGGAACGGGTGGTGGACAACCTGATGGCCGGCAGACCTCTGGAGGACAGCCTTGCAAACCCGTGAAGCGCACAGCAAACCCGGACTTGTCATAAAACCTGTGCGCCCGGTCGCGGCTATCCGCAACCTGCTGGAACAGTACGGGGCACTGACGCTCGGTGAGCGCTGTACCCAATATCAGCACGGGGCGCAATGCGCTGCACTGGCACAGGCAGCCGGAGCCTCCGAGGCGCTGATCGGTGCCGCATTTTTGCACGACATCGGACATTTGATTGCCCTGGACCGAAGACTTCTGGGCACCAACCGTCTTGGGCACCGGGATCACGCCGTCATCGGCGCCTCTCAGTTGCGCCGCTGGGGGTTTCCGCCAGAGGTAGTCGAGCCAATAGCCCTGCACGTTGAAGCCAAGCGCTACCTGGCATCCACCGCTACGGATTATCGGGCGAAGTTGTCCGCCGCCAGTGCCGACACCTTGCAACAACAAGGCATGCAGATGTCGGATGCACAGCAGTACGCTTTTATTACAAATCCATTCAGCGAGGACGCCCTGGCACTGCGCCACTGGGACGATGCGGGCAAGCAGGCGGACATCGACTGCCGCAACCTGGCGCACTGGCTGCAGGTCTGCGAGCGCCTTTTACCGCCATCCAGCAACCAAACCTATGAGGAACAACATGAACGCACCTTCGCTTAACGCCGCCATTTTTGACTGGGCTGGCACGCTCGTGGACTTCGGTTCACGCGCACCACTGCGCGCATTTATGCAGGTATTTGCCAATGCCGGCATCGCCGTCGACGAGGCCGAAACCCGCATCCCTATGGGGACAGAAAAAAAAGAGCATATCCGCCGCATGCTGCAACAAGCGCGGATCCGGGATGCCTGGCGGGAGCAGCATGGCCGCTTTGCCAGCGAAGAGGATATCGACGCGCTGTACACCGAACTGGCACCGATCCAGCGCGCCGAAATCGATCACCACAGCACGCCCGTGCCCGGGGCTGCCGCGCTGTTCAGCGACCTGCGCGCGCGGGGTTTTAAGCTGGGCAGCACCACCGGATACAGTCGTGGAATGATCGATGGCATGCTCGAAAAAGCCGCCGCGGCAGATATCCAGCCGGATTGTGTGGTGGCCGCTGATGAGGCTGCGGGCGCACGCCCTGGCCCCGCTGCCGCACTGAAAAATGTGATTGCGCTGGAAATCGGCTCCGTCGCGCAATGCGTAAAAGTCGACGACACTTCCGCCGGTATCCTCGAAGGCCGCAATGCGGGTATGTGGACCGTCGCCGTCGTACTTTCGGGCAATGCGCTGGGTCTGTCGCACGAGGCTTGGGAGCGCATGGACGAGGCACAGCAAACGCCCTTGCGGCAAGCCGCCTACCGCAAAATGGCTGGCTGCGGCGCCCACTATCTGATAGACGACATCCGCCAGCTGGAGCCAGTACTGGTCGACATCGACCGCCGACTGGCCCTTGGTGAACGCCCCTGACCGCAACTTAGCCCGCAAAGCCCGGCGCTTCGCACACCGGGCTTGATCGGCGATACTTGCCCCCATATACCCAACCGTGCCCAACGACCTCAGGAACCAGCCCATTGCCAAATACACAAAGTGAAATCAAAGCGTTTATTCAGAACCTGATCAGCGATGGGCGGCTGCAGCACAACCAGAAGCTACCCTCGGAGCGAGAGCTGGTGGATCAGCTGGAGACCACGCGCATTACCCTGCGTGAAGGCCTTACACGGCTGGAAAGTGAAGGAGTCATTTACCGGCAAAACCGCCGCGGCTGGTTTGTGGCCCCCGCCCGGTTCATGATGAACCCGGCCCAGAAAGTGGACTTCAACAGCATGGCCCAGGATCAGGGATTCACGCCCTCAACGGAAATCCTGCAGCAGCACCGCTGTGGTGTCCGGCGGGAAATCTCGTCGGCATTCGGGGCAGCGGCCAACAGCCGCTACCTGCACCTGCGCAGAGTCCGCGGGCTGGACGGTCGCGCCGTGATGGTGGAAGACAGCTATCTGCCCCTGTCTCGCTACGAAAATCTCGACGAATTTGATTTGTCTGCCTCCGTGACGGCCATCCTCAAGAAACATTTCAACGTCGGCGTCGCCTCCGAGACCTGCCGCATCCTCATCGCCAACCTCGAACAGGAACACGCCGAACCACTGGGTATCCATACCGGCGCAATGGGCCTGAAAATCGTCCGTTTGCGATACGACAGCGCGCACAAGCTGATTGATTACAACATCGAGTACTGGCTGCCACACGCCATCGAAATGGAAGTCACCACCCGCTAGTGTGCTCACAGAGGCTCTTGCGCCAGACCGCAAGCGCCGTCATGTTTTCATCACCACATCGTCACCACAGATTAATATCTTCTCTATAACCTCTCCCCTGGTCTAGACCAGAAAGGTAGTGAAATTTACTTTCGATCCATTAAAGGAGACGTTATGCACCAGCTATTCCTCTGTGGAATTGCACTGATTGCTGCAATTCTTTTCACCCCAGCGTCCGCGCAAGGTGACAACAAGGTATTACTCGTCGGTATTGACGGCGTTCAGTTTGAGAAACTGCACACACTGAACACGCCCAATTTTGACAGGCTCTATGTGGAAAAAGCATACACCGGAGGAATCAATGGCGCCGCCAGCCAGCAGTCCACCTACAGCGGCCCGGGGTGGTCAACCATCCTTACCGGCGTGTGGGCCAACAAGCATGACGTTACCTCCAATGGATCGGGCCTCGCCAACGCCGCATTCCCCAGCCTGTTCAGGCGGATCAAGGATTCGGATAGTAATCACTGGGTTGGCAGCATCGTTAACTGGAGCCCAATCAATACCCAGTATTTCACCCAGGATTTAGTGCATGCCGATGTAGTGAGAAGTGGCCTGTCGGATGATGATGTCGTCGCTGAAGCGCTGGACTATATCAATGTTGGTGTTCCTGACTTCCTGTTTCTGCACCTGGATGAACCGGATGGTGTCGGTCACTCCTCATGCTTTGGCAGTGCATACAACCGCAGCATACAAGATGCTGACCAGCGACTGGGACAACTACTCGACGCTGTGCAGGCACGAATACAGGCTGGTGAAGACTGGCTGGTGCTGGTCACAACCGACCATGGGCGCGACGCCGCTGGCTGTGGGCACGGAAATCAAACTACCGGCGAAAAAACCATATTTATCGGCAGTAACCAGCCACTAAACCTCGAGCACACGCAGTTTGTGAGCGACATCAGCAACACTGATTTTGGCAGCCTGTATGGGCACGCAGCACAAACATCCATCGCGCCGACAGTGCTACGCCATCTCGGGATATCACTGGAAAAGTCCTGGAAACTGGATGGCACGCCGCTGCTGGCCGAAACTGGTTTACGCAAGCTGCTACCCGGTGCTGAGAGCACCGCGCAGTGGTATGCCAACAGTAGCGCACCTGTAGAGGTTTACCGCGATGGAGCGCTCGTTGACACGGTCGATGCGCTGATACGCACCTGGACTGATCTGAGCAATTTCAAGGGCACGGCGGACTACGTATTCGTTCAGGGCCAGACCCCGATCGCCCTGCGCCGCACGCGTCTGGATATTTCAGCAGCCATCGACTGGAACACTAGCCGGGCTTACTACTTTCGGGATGACGCGCGCTATGTTCGCTACAATAAAACCCTCGACGCAGCAGACGGCGGGTATCCGGCTGACGTCACCAATAACACCTGGCCAGGTCTTGGAGACTATCGCGACCTCGTTGTGGCCGCGTTCAAGGCCAGCACTACGAAGGGCTACTTCTTCTTGAGCGATGGCCGGTATCTTCGCTACGACCTGAATTGCGATTGCGTCGACAATGGTTATCCGAAAAACATCGACAACGTGACCTGGCCGGGTATAGCACCATACGCCACGCAGATACGCGCCGCACTCAAGTGGCCAAACAGTAAAGTCTACTTCTTTCTTGCTGACGGCAGTTATCTGCGCTACGACCTGTCCGGTGACAGCCTGGACGGCGGCTATCCGAAGCCAGTGAATGACAGCACCTGGCCAGGTATGGCCAGCTACGCTCTGGACATAACAGCCGCTCATCAATGGGACAACTCCCGCGCCTATATCTTTCTGACCAATCAACGCTACCTGCGCTATGACATCAATAACGATCAGGTTGATGCAGGTTACCCGCGACCGATCAATGGAAATACCTGGCCAGGTCTGATGCTCCCCTGACCGTTTGCGCTCGTTGCCCACACAAGGCGCCGCATCGAGCGGCGCTGACACCCGCCGGATAAACACCACCCCCTACCAGGGAATCGGCGAACCATCCCAGAACAATAGTTTTCCGTGATCTTCCTCTCGCAGCTGTTGCAGCACGGTCACTATTCTCTCGGCACTTTGCGCGGGGGTATAAAGTTTGTCTGCGGGAATATTTTCCTGGAAGGGTTCTGACAGGGGCGTGTCGGTGGTGCCCGGGTGTACGGCCACCACCCGACACTGATCTACTTTCCGGCCCCATTCGATGGAGAGGTTGCGCACCAGCATGTTGAGTGCGGCTTTGCTCATGCGGTAGCTGTACCAGCCACCGAGGTGATTGTCTTCGATACTGCCGACTTTTGCCGAGAGTGATGCCCAGGTCAGCGGCGAGCGCCGCTTGAGATATGGATCCAGCGCCTGGGCCAGATGCAGGTGGGTGAGTACGTTCACCGTGACACTGCGCATCAGGGTATCGTCATTGCACTGGCGCAGGTTTTTCTCCGGCCCGTGCTTGTCCCAATGCAGAATGCCACAGCAGACCACCACCCAGTTCGGCACCGGCCGCTCCGCCAGCCAACCGTTGATCACCGCAACACTCCCGGGGTCTTCCAGTTCTGCCGTGCAATGCTGGTGGGTATCACCAAGCAGATCGATGTCGTGGCGACTGATCGTCAACAACACGGCGTCGGGGTACTGGCTGTGCAGAGTTTGCAGCAGCGCCTGGCCGAGGCCGCCGCTGGCACCGGCCAGTAAAATACACTGCGGTGGAGGATTTTCTGCGTGTTGCATCGGCGTCCCTGCCAATCTGCTGCTCCGTAACCGGAGCGGTTACTTGTTTGCTTTCGACGGTTTCCGCGAAGACTTGACCGCGGAAGCCAGCGGCTCCTTCATCACCCGTATCATGGGCTCATCGGAACGGAAGATCAGCCCGTGAATTTCCGTGGCGTTCTGCCCCTGCAACAATTGCTGCAGGAACTGCACGATCTGGGCAGAGATTTCCTGCCCCGGCACCAGCACCGGAATCCCAGGCGGATAAGGCACAATTTCGTCGGCGCAGGTGCGCCCGACCAGTTTCTTTTCCGCCGCCACGCCGTTGTCCATCAGCGGCAATTCTTCCGTATCGGAGAAATAGGCATCTGCGGGCAGGCAGTTCAGGTGGGTAAACTCCGGCAACTGCCGCGCGGTGCCCACATGGCTGCGTTTGCGCGGTTGCCGCGCCAGTTGTTTGAGGGCGTGCACCAGGCGCAACAGTTTGCTCTCGGTGCTCCCCAGGGTCACCAGCACGGTTACCGTGTTGTAGGTGGTTTTCTCCACCTGAATACCAAACTGGTCGAATAGTTTTACCTGGATTTCCTTGCCGGAATAGCCGCTGCCGGAAACATCAATAGTGACCTTGGTCGGGTCGAGGCGGATGTTGTCGTTGGCCAGTGGTGCGGGCACCAGGTCTTCCAGCTTCAGTGCGCGGAACACGCCGGTGGCATCCACTTCCCGCCGCAGGGTCGCCACCATCTGCGCGCAGTGGCGCAGGCGGCCGTAACCTTCCATCACCATCTGCTTGCGCGCTACATCCAGGCTCGCAATCATTGAGTACTGCGGGCTGGTGGAGGCGTACATATTCAGGTTTTCACGGAAACGGAATTCATCGAAGTCCGGGTCCTGTACATGGATCATGCTGGCCTGGGAGAAAGCCGACAGCATTTTATGGGTGCTCTGGGTGACGTAATCCGCCCCGCACTCCAGCGCCGTGGGGCGTGTTTCGGTATGGAAGTAGCCGTGCGCGTACCAGGCCTCGTCGATCAGCACCTTGACCCCGCGCTCGTGCGCATAGTCGATGATGGGCTTGAGGTCGTAGCGCAGGCCATCGTAGGTGCAGGAGGTGATCACCAGCAGGCCCGCGTCCGGGTGCTCGTCCAGCGCCTTTTCAATATCCGCGCGGCACACCGGGCCGTAGATACCAAACTCCGGGTGCAGGGTGGACTTGAGATACACCGGCTCGATCCGGTTCATCACCACCGCGTGGTGCACCGACTTGTGACAGGCCTGATCCACAATGATCTTGCCGCCACCACCGAGAATCTGCTGGATCACCACCTTGTTGGCGGTGGAGGTGCCGTTGGTAAGGAAAAAGGTCTTCTCGGCGCCGAACGCCTGCGCCGCCAGATCCTGTGCTTCCTGGATCACGGAGTGGGGCTCCAGCAGGCTGTCCAGCACCTGCACCGAGACCGACAGGTCAGTATTGAATACGTGCTCGCCCATAAAGCGGTAGAAATCACCCACCCACGGGCTGTTGCGCAGGCTGTCGCCACCGGAATGACCGGGGGTGTGCCAGGCATCGCGGGCGGAGAACACGTAATCCTTGAGGGTATCGGCAAAGGGGGTGGAGGCGCGGCGGGCAATGAAAGCCTGCACCAGGCGGAACATGTGGTTGAAATTGCACTCGCGCCGGTCGAACAGCTCATCAAAGCGCTTGCGTACCGAGGCAGGAGCGCCACCCTGGTCGTTCAGGAATGAGTCTTGCGCCACCAGGAAGACATTTAGCTGGGCGCGCAGCGCGTGCATGCGGTCCGCCAGCTGCTCCGCATCCTTGAGCTCATCGGGGCTGCAGCCACCATCAATAATCAGCGCCTGCAGCTGGTCTTCCTCCCGCAGGCAACGCTCCAGCGCGCTCGTGGCCACAGCTTCAAAGCGCAGGCCATAAGGGTTCTCGTGCTGCGTGGCGGTCGCATTGAGGGCATTCACCCAGCTGCTACTCAGATCGCGGTCGTTACTGACCAGCGCCACACGGCATTCCAGTGGCTGGCGCTGCTCGCACAGGTTGCCCAGGTCAGGCATTGTCAGTTCTACACCCATAACACTTCTTCTTATCTTTCAGCATAGAAGCCAGATACTAAAGGAGTCAGGCGACGTTTAGTCCCGGCAGGGGGAAATTGGCAAGAACCACCATGAAATGGGGTCGATACGAAATGAAAATACGAGAAATGGCCAGACTTCAGAACTTTGCGCTCTGGACTTCGCCATTGAAATTCAGGCAGTGCTCCACCCGCACGCGCTGCACGGGCGACAGGTCATTGAGGGCAAAGTAATCGTAGGCCGAGTGCTCGGAAGACAGGGTAATTTCGCCGTTGCGATTGGCCCCGCAGGCTTTCAAATGGGCGCGGAAGATAAACACGTGGGAGTTGTACACCCGGTGGTAGTAGACGCCACTGAGGTAGTCGATGACCACGTCCCGGCCCAGCTCTTCCCGGCATTCCCGCAGCAGTGCTTCGTGGATGGTTTCACCCAGGTCCAATGCCCCACCGGGCAGGCCCCAGGTTTTGTCGGCATAGGTCGCCCGCAGCTGCAACACCTCCCCCTCCGCATTGGTGATCACCGCGTGCGCACTCAGCTTGTAGGTATCGTCAAATCCCATCCGTGAACCTTCAGCGTGACTCAGCTACCGGTACCCCGAGCCAGCTCAAAGCCGATTCCCAGGGTCTGTACCGATTCATCGTAGTCGATCAGGCTCTCACCGTAGCCATTGAAGTACTTCACATAGCCGCGTACCCGGTTCCCCACCGGGAAGCTCCAGCGCAACTCTCCGGCGCCCTTGTTATCCGAGCGCAGGTTGTTGCGCACCAGGATCGAAACATTGTGGCCATTGCGCTCTACGCCGCCCACAAATTCAAAGTGCCCCAGGTAAAACTCCAGATCGGGGTTGTCATCCTCCTCCGCCGATTCCGGGATGCGGTACCAGGGC
This sequence comes from Microbulbifer sp. Q7, assembly GCF_001639145.1. Taxonomy (NCBI): domain Bacteria; kingdom Pseudomonadati; phylum Pseudomonadota; class Gammaproteobacteria; order Cellvibrionales; family Microbulbiferaceae; genus Microbulbifer; species Microbulbifer sp. Q7. Next base: position 1,880,725 of record NZ_LROY01000002.1, read on the forward strand.
TTGATGGCGAAATAGACGCCGTCCCGCTCGAACGCGAAATTGGCGTAGATACGGTTCCAGCTGCGGGAAAGTGGCTCACTGCGACCATTGGACTGGTGGTTAAACGCGATCTGGTTGGCGACGTTCTGAAAGCCGAAGATAGTCCAGTCGTTGAGCCAGGTCATGATCAACTCAGGCTCGTGATTGGTCTCGCGAAACGGCGAAGACTCATCCGAGTTATACGCCTGCCAGAAAGAGCGGTTGGTGTAGGCGAAACTCATGAACGAGGCATTGCCCAGAAACCCGCGCCACACCGGCACCTGCACCGACAGCTGGAACTGCATCTCAACGCTGTCCAGGTCGACATCGCGTTCCGGAGCGTAATCTTCCAGACCGCCCTTGTTAGGTTTGGGGTTATAGGTCAGCGGCAGCAGGTAGTTGGTTTTGTGGGAGGCCAGGGTAAACGGGTTTTCGGCGGCATCGCGAATTGCCTGGGCCCGCCGGCTCACCAGCACGCCCCCCTCGGCACCGGGTTCCACCTCGGGCACCGAGGCAAACAATGGCGTCTCTTCCACCTGTCGGCCGTCGCGCATGACCGCCAGCCGACAGCGGATGCGCATTTCTTCCAGGGTGATGTTGGCCGGAGCCGTCAGCAACTGCTCGCGCAGGCAGTTCTGTTGACGTCGTTCCGCACTTTGCAGGGAGTCGTCGGTCTGCAGCAGCTCGATCTCCTCGTAGGCGGAAACCGGCGGTTCCTCATCCTCCGCGGCCACCCCCACCGCACACAGTATGGACGCCGCTGCCAACAAGCCAACAGTGATTGAGTGCAGAAAAAAACGGCGGGGGAATAGCAAAACTGGCGCTCCTGAGTGAATTCAGGGCGCCAGTTTACATGGTTTGCACACCGATAACGTGCAGTCGGTCAGGCTATTGGGCAGAGGCCCTAGCAGAGCGCGGTAAATTCCGGGGCCATCTCCAGGCCGCGCAGGCGCACCTGCCACAGGCGCCCGGTGCTGCTGGGCCAGTCGTAGCCCACCAGTAACCCCTTGGGGTCAACATAACAGTGGGTGTCCCGCTCGGCTTCGTCGCCCTGATAGGAAAATACGGTGATATCCGGACCCAGGTCGTGAACGCCCTGAATATTGGCGTCGCCCGCCATGCGGCCCGCGCGACGGTGGCTCACCCGTGGCGCGAGCAGCTTGCCGCGCTGGGAAGGGTCAACGATATCCGGTGCAACCACCTCACAACCAAACTCCATATCGCTCAGGCGCAACAGCAGCGGCCCCATGAAGATGCGCATCAGCGGGAACAGCAGCCGGTTTTGGCCCTCGATCACGCTCTGCTGCAGGCCATTGGGGCCGGTCCATTCCGCCTCGATGGCATCCCCCATACGGGGCGGCCGCCCGCTCTGGGGCGCGAGACGATAGTGGGCATTCACCTCATCGACCTCGTCTTTCCAGGTAATCTGGCATTCGGTGACCAGCCCCGCGTCCATCAACGCGCGCACTTCGATACCGTGCCCCTCCTCACCGACCAGCCGCCGGCTTACCAGCAAACGCCGGCCCTGCGCATCGCTGCCCAGTTGCCAGTCATCCTGCACCGGCATGGCTCTGCCATCGCAGCTGTATTCGTAGCGGCCCTGGGCCAGGTTAGTAGTCAATCGCATAAGATTGTCGTCCGTGATTTCTCTTGATGCTGAGGGGGATTCTACTGATGCAAACGCACAAAATTGATGCATAGTTAACGCGCTCTTGCCTGCAAAAAGTATTGCACAAGGAGTCAAGTTTGCTGCGGATTTGTGACGTTTAGTGGAAATTTTTATGTGGCCCTCACACCCTGACAACGCGGAAAGCCGAAGCGAAAATCGGGATGCTTTCCCGCGGTAATAACCTAAAAATTGTTTAATGCACGTGAGTAACCACTTTGGGGCATAATCAGCGGGTTTATTCCATCGCATCAAGTAAGGAGAAGGCCATCATGCTCGAATGGCTCAATGCGCATATTGCTTACTGGCACTGGCTGGTACTGGGGCTGTTACTGGTCACTGCGGAGATTTTCGTTTCCGGTTTTATTCTGTTCTGGTTTGGCCTCGCCGCGCTGTTTATGGGTGTGCTGCTACTAGCGGTGGGCATGCCCATCACCGCACAGCTGCTGCTGTGGGCGGGGATGTCGGTTGCCCTGGTGTTCCTGTGGCTCAAGTTCATCAAACCCAACTGGAAAGACCGCACCACCTCCGGCATGGCCATGGAAGCGCTCACCGGCCAGGTGGGTTCTGTCATCGACTCCAATATTGGCAAGCCCCGCGGGCGGCTGCGCTTTCCCGCCCCGATTCTCGGCGAAGACGAGTGGCAGTTCATGAGCAACAGCGAAATTGCCATTGGCGAGCGCGTCAAGGTCATCAATATTTCAGGCAACACGCTGGTGGTCAGCCCAAGCTGACCAGCACAACAACAAAAAACGATCCAATTCCGACATTAACAAGGGGAAAGCATGGAAGGATTATCCGTAGTACTGGCACTGGTGGTGCTGGTTGTCATCACCATTGGCATGGGTGTGCGTATCGTACCGCAGGGCTCCAAACACATTGTGCAGCGACTGGGTAAATACCACGGCACGCTGAACCCAGGCATGAATGTAATTATTCCCTACGTGGACCAGGTGCCCTACAAGGTAACCACCAAGGATATCGTGCTCGATATCCCGTCGCAGGAAGTAATCACCCAGGACAATGCCACCATCATTGCCAACGCGGTGGCCTACATCAATATCGTATCGCCGGAGAAAGCGGTGTACGGGGTGGAAGACTACGAAATTGCCATCCAGAACCTAGTGCAGACCGCGCTGCGTTCCATCGTGGGTGAAATGTCCCTGGACGCCGCGCTGTCCTCCCGCGACCTGATCAAGGCGAAGCTGAAAGAAGCGATTTCCGACGATATCGCCGACTGGGGCATCAACCTGAAAACCGTTGAGATCCAGGACATCAATCCGTCGGTCACCATGCAGAAGGCGATGGAAGAACAGGCCGCCGCAGAACGCCAGCGCCGCGCCACCGTAACCCGCGCCGAAGGTGAAAAGCAGGCTGCCATTCTGGAAGCCGACGGCCGACTGGAAGCCTCCAAGCGCGATGCCAAGGCCCAGGTAGTACTGGCAGACGCCAGCCGTGAAGCCATCGAACGAGTGACCCACGCGATTGGCGATAAAGAAATGCCGGTGATGTACCTGCTGGGTGAGCGTTACATCCACGCCCTGGAAGAGCTCTCGACCTCGGCCAACGCCAAGAATGTCATCTTCCCGGCGGATCTGCCCAATGCAGTGAAGGGATTGCTGAGCCGCTGATCAGCCGCTCTAGCATTGGCCGCGCTACCGGTTACAGGTAGCGCTGCCAGAACTCTGCCTTGCCGTATTCCTCATCTAGCGCGTAGGGCTTGAAGCCGCACTTGCGATAAGCGGCCCGCGCAGGGTGATTCTTCTCCAGCACTTCCAGTGTGATTTTGCAGCAACCGCGTGCCCGCGCCACTTCCGCCACCTGTTCCATCATCCTGGTACACACCCCCAGCCCACGGGCCGCTTCGGTCACCACCACATCGTGAATATTCACCAGTGGCTTGCACACGAATGTGGAGAAGCCCATAAAGCAGTTCGACAGGCCGACCGCCTCATCCCCGCGGTAAGCCAGCACCGAGAAAGCGCCGGGAAATGCGACCAGACGAGTCAGTAATTCACGGTGGCAGACCTCGGACAGGGGCTCACCGCCACCATAGGGGTCGCGCGCATAGTGATCCATCAACGCCAGCAGATCCTTACCGTGTTTCTCATCCCGGTAATCCGCGATCACCACATCCAACTCGGTTGCCAACGGCGCCACCTGAGAAGTATCCACCCTGCTTTCTCCCTCTATTTTCGCTTTTGTGTTCGGTTCTATCTTTCGTACGCATTTTCTACGGAATAGATTTCCTGGCCACTCAGGTATCCGGTTGCGCGCCTTTTTGCCCGCCTTTCTGCGTGCCTTTGCGCGATGCTTCTGCCTTGGCGGTCAATTCGCTCTGGATGATAAAGAAGCGACGGTAGTTGCGTACCCGGGCACGTTGCGCCAGCAGCCAGCGCACTTTCTTGCGCCGACGCGCCACCGTCGCATTGTGCCGGTTGAAGCGGCGCGCGCGGCGAATTGTCGAATTTCTGAGCCCCATAAGGCTAACCCCTGTATGGTCCGTGTGTGGTCCCGCATATGATGAAAGTACCCGGGTGAACTGTGCCAAAAACACGCCGCCGCAGAGTATCAGAACACCCGGCAGAATGCAGTTCGGCCGCCGCCCAGACACCGGCGCACGCAGCCTCACATTGGCGCGCTCCGGTAAAAGCGCTATCCTGCCCGGTTCGTGCATACCGCCGGAAGAATTGCCTTGTCAAAGCTGAACGACCTGATCGAAAAAAACCGCGCCTGGTCGGAATCCACCCGACGGGAGAAGCCGGACTTTTTCCTCAAGCTCTCTGAACAGCAGCTTCCCAATTATTTGTGGATTGGTTGTGCGGATAGCCGGGTACCGGCCAACCAGATTGTGGACCTGCTGCCCGGCGAGCTGTTTGTGCACCGGAATGTGGCCAATGTCGTTGTACCTTCCGATCTCAACTGTCTATCTGTCGTCCAATACGCAGTGGAAGTACTCAAGGTGAAACACATTATGGTGGTTGGCCACTATGGCTGCGGCGGAGTAAAGGCCGCACTGGAGAACCAGCGCCTCGGCCTGATTGAGAGCTGGCTGCGCCATATCAAGGATGTGCGCGACAAGCACCACACCCTGATCGAACTCTTCCGCGAAGAGGACCGCGTGGATCTCCTGTGCGAGCTTAATGTGCTGGAGCAGGTCATCCACGTATGCCAGACCACCCCGGTGCGCGATGCCTGGGAGAGCGGCCAGGAGCTGTCGGTGCATGGCTGGGTATACGGATTGTCCAACGGGCTCATCAAGGATCTGCAAGTCACGGTGGACGACACCACCCAGATCAGCGAGGCCTACCACCGCGCGCTCACCACCATCGCCCAGCGCAACAAGGGCTGAGGCGCTTATCGTGAGGCACGTATCGGTGACCCAGGTGATCGGTGGCGCAGGTGATCGGTGGCCCAGATGTCTGGCTACCCAGATTTCAATAGATTATTGCTTCAACCACTTACAGTAACAAAGAACCAGAAACCAGTAGTATTCAGGGGTCTTCATGTCCGATTTTCGTATTTGGGAATGCCAGATTTGTGGCTGGATTTATGACGAAGCCAAGGGCTCGCCGGACGACGGCATTCCACCCGGTACCCGCTGGGAAGACATCCCCGACGACTGGGCCTGCCCGGAGTGCGGCGCCACCAAAGACGAGTTTGTAATGCTCGCGGTGGTTCCCGACAAAACCGCAAAAGCCGCACAGCCCCAGGGCGCGGCAGCGGCGGGCAGCACCCCGGCACCGGCGCAAGCCACCAGCGCACAGACCACCGGCAACCGCATCTGGGAATGCATGGTTTGCGGCTGGATCTACGACGAAGCGCGCGGCGCGCCGGAAGAAGGCATCGCCCCCGGCACCCGCTGGGAAGACATCCCCGACGACTGGACCTGCCCCGAATGCGGCGTCGGCAAAGAAGATTTCGACATGGTGCTGGTGAGCCAGCCGCCCGCTGACGCACCGCAGCCCAGCGCCCCGGCGCCCACCGCCCTCGACGACACGGATCCGCTGGTCATCATCGGCACCGGCCTGGCCGGCTATCACCTGGCCAAGGAATTTCGCAAGCTCGACCAGCGCACGCCGCTGGTTTTGATCAGCGGTGACGACGGTACCTTCTATTCCAAGCCGCTACTGTCTGCCTCCCTCGCCCACGGCAAAACCCCGCAACAGCTGGCTACCGCCAGCGCCGAAGCCATGGCCAAAGAACTGCGTGCAGAAATTCTGGTGCACACCCATGTCACCGATGTAGACCGGCAGGCACAGGCACTCACGCTCGTTTCTGACAGCGGCGGCATCCGTGCCGAACTGCACTACAGCCGCCTGGTATTCGCCACTGGCGCACACTGCGCGCCGCTGCCAGCCATCGAGGGCGATGGCCTTGCCCGCCTGTTCCGGGTCAACAGCCTCGCCGATTACCACCGCTTCCGCACCGCGCTCACCAACCGCAAGCGCGTACTGCTGATTGGCGCCGGGCTGATCGGCTGTGAGTTTGCCAATGACCTGGTTCAGGCCGGTTATCAGGTCGAGGTTGTGGACCTGCAGCCCTGGCCGCTGGCGAATATGCTGCCGGAAGCGGCGGGGCGCGATATTCAGCAGGCGCTGGCCCAGGCCGGTGTGAATTTTCACCTGGGCACCAGCGTATCCCGCATCGAGCGCACGTCCGCAGGTATCCGCGCACAGCTCGCCAGCGGCGACACCATCGAAGCCGATATCGCGCTGGCGGCACTGGGCCTGCTTCCGAATACCAGCCTTGCGGAGGCCGCCGGTGTTGCCACCAACCGCGGCATCGTCACCGACCGGCAGCTGCGCACCAGCGACGCCAGCATCTACGCCCTCGGTGACTGCGCGGAAGTGGACGGGCACAGCCTGTATTACGTCGCCCCGCTCACCCAGGGCGCCCGCGCACTCGCCCAGACCCTCGCCGGCACACCGACGCCGGTGCAGTACGGCTGTATGCCGGTGGCGGTGAAAACCACCCTGAGGCCCACCGTGGTCTGCTCACCGCAACCGGGCAGCGAGGGCGAATGGCAGGTCACTGCAACCTCAGACGGCGTAAAGTCCGAGTTCCTCGACGGTGCCGGCAAGCTATTGGGCTTTGCCCTGACCGGCAGCGCCATCGCCGAACGGGACGCACTCAGCCAGCGCTGCGCACCACGGATGCCCTGATCCAAAGAAAATCACGCAGAGCGGCCATTTTTCCCGTAAAATGGCCGCCAGCACAAAAATTGAACAGATTTTGAACGAAGTATGACGGTAACCAGCAACCCAGCAGCCCCCATCGAAACCCCTCAGTCACCGGAGGAGCGCAGCCGCGCCCTGCGCGACACCCTGGGGCACTTCGCCACCGGCATCACCGTGGTAACCACCCTGGATGCCGGCGGCCAGCCCGTGGGCATGACCGTCAACAGCTTTAACTCCGTCTCCCTGGACCCGGCGCTGATCCTGTGGAGCATCGACCGCGGTTCCCTCGGCTACGCGGCCTTCACCGAGTGCGAGCGCTTTGCGGTACACGTACTGAAAGGCGACCAGCAGCACGTATCCAACCTGTTTGCCGGCCGCGGCGCCGACAAGTTCGGCCAGGTCAAATGGCACCAGGGCCCGCAAAATATCCCGCAGTTGGACGACTGCGCCGCACTGTTCCACTGCCGCCGCGCGCAGAATATTGACGGCGGCGACCACACTATCCTGCTGGGCGAAGTGCTGGAATTCACGGCCGGCGGTGGCGAACCCCTGGTGTTCCACCGCGGCCGCTATCGCGCCCTCGCCGGGGAATAAAAACCCCCGTTATAAAGAAGCCCGCTACCCGCACCAAACGGTCTAAAAATTCCGGCGGAATCTGCCTCCTTGCATTGTGGCGCTGTCACCTCGTGGTCATACTTTTGGTACACCCTAGTGCACTGTTTCGTGCTTAACGGCACTTTCAGCGGGCCGCTAATAACGAAACAGCGCACTAAGCCACCGTGGACGTCGAGATGCATACTTCTGACACCCTCTTCTGTTTCGCCCACCGCGGTTATCCCAAACGTGCCACGGAAAACACCCTGCAATCGATCACGCACGCCCTCGAATTTGATGTCGACGGCGTAGAGATCGATGTATGGAATGTGGGTGGCGAACTGATCGTCAAGCACGACCGCCGCCTCGGCCGTCTGCTGGCCGGGCAGGAACTGCTCACCGAGCTCGCCCCCGCGGCGCTGCGCCAGATGCTGCTCCCCGGCGGCGAGCGCGTGCCCACCCTGCGAGAAGTGCTGGAGCTGGTGGGCAACAACGCACAGCTCAACATAGAGATGAAAGGCCCCAACTGCGCGGCACTCGCCGCAAGCGAGCTGGAATCCTATATCCGCGACAACGGCGCCACCTACGAGCAATACCTGCTGTCCTCGTTCGACCACCGCCAAGTCTACGAATGCCTGAAGCTGATCCCAAGAGTGCGACGCGGCGTACTTATCGACGGCGTCCCCCTGGACCTCGCGGCCTGCGGCGAAGCGCTTGAAGCCTATTCAATACACCACAGCCTCGACTTCGTATGCCCGGAAATCATCGCCGACGGCCACAAGCGTGGTTTCAAGAGCTACGTCTTCACCGTCAACCACCCGCACGACCTGGCACTGGTGGCCGCCATGAACGCCGACGGAGTATTCACCGACGAGCCGCAACTGATCATGGATTACAACGCGGAGAAAACCGGGGAAATGCTGGCCCAGCAGATTGAGCCGATGGGGAAGTGTAATTAGGCGGGTTGGAACTAGCGGCAAACCGGCAACTACCCGCGCGCCGGCATGAAATACCAACCCCCAAGCAATAAAACCATCCCGAGCAGTACACCCACCCAATGAAAAATCAAATGGAACCGGGCCCTACCGCTCAACCCTGAAAAAACCTTTTCCACACCGAACTTCTCTGCGCGCCGATGACTAATGCAAAAATGCCCCCAGTGCATGAATCGACTCGCGGCAAATAAAAACCCGCCATCAAAGGTTTCCCCATCTATGTTTTTGGATATCCCGGGATAGTACTTGCGATAAATATAAATCGCATTCACCAAAACAAGCAGAAACACGAGGAGAAATCCCCCCCCAAAGAAGAGTATCGATATCTGGTCTATCGTCATTGGGCGCTCACCTCGTAAATCACTTGACCGGTGGCCTCGCCGAGGTCTCCACCGTACTTGGAGCCTCCGTATGAAGCGGCAGCCCCAACCACAACAGCGCACCACAAAAGACTGGTACCAGCAGTTTCAAGGCCAAATAGCAGATTACAAGTTGCATATGCAGCTGCAGAACCCGTAAGCATGCCACCCCCAATACTACCGGCAACCTTCCCGGTCTCCGTAAACTTGATCTTGCTACATCTTGCAGAGTCAGGATTCGAAGTACACACCTCAGCGATATTGGCGACTCCCCCGAAAACTTCCACACCAATAGCTACATATCCCAGCCTCGAGAAAGTTTTACTAGTGCGGACAAGTGCCTGATAGTTTTTTCTCAACTGATCAACCGGCGTCACTTGCCCACTAGCCTTCCACTGGTGAAGCACTGATTTACTGCTCAGCCCCAGCTGCCTCTTAACCCCAGTAGCAGCTGCCGAGCTACCAAATAGCTCACGGCGAACCATTCCATTCACCGCCTGATCCAGCTGGGTAAAAAGCGCACGTCGCTGCGCAAAGAAGTGGTTAGAGTTCAGGTGCCCATGGGTTCGGTAGCTGGATTGGTACAAGCGGTCCATCTGGTCCAGCAGGTTTTCGACCAGCTTGGTTTTTTGGGAAAAGTAGCCATTGGCCCACCCATACATCGGTGATGTATAGCTCGCCACATCACTCAAGAATGCATAGTTTTTCGCCAGAACCTTCTTCTCTTGTTCGCTCATCGCCCGTAGCTCAGACTCGTGAACCCGAACGGCCTCCTGCATCACCACCTCCCATTTTTGGCAGGCTGCACTATCTGGCGGGGTAATAATGACTACTTGCCCCGGGCGCACAGCACCACCCACAAGATGTGAATTGACACTTAAAAAATGTTGTTTCGCAGAAGTGGCCGAATGACCATAAATCGCCGCAAGGACTTGATCAGTGCTGTAGTGACCATCGGCAATAAAGAAGAGCGCATCTTCAGGGAAACTTTCCTTTTCCATAACATGCTGTCCGTAATCCTGTTAGTCGCAGCAGAATACAGAAGAAATCAGGACTTGAAAAATTGGTACGTTTGTCACGGTTTCCAAAACTGCCAGAAAGAACTGTGCAGCTTCAAGAGCTACGAATTCACCGTCAACCACCCGCTCGACCTGGCACTGGTGGCCGCCATGAACGCCGACGGGGTATTCACCGACGAGCCGCAACTAATCATGGATTACAACGCAGAGAAAACCGGGGAAATGCTGGCCCAGCAGATTGAGCCGATGGGGAAGTGCAATTAGGCGGGTTGGAACAGACAGCGAGCCGCCAACAATCAAGCAGGTAAATGGCACACTGAAACCATGTGCTTTGCCCCTCAGCACTAACCATCACCTCGAAACTCCAGCCAGCCCCAAGTCAACAGCATTACCAGCCCCAAAAAAATAAACACGGACCAGTGAAATATTAACTGCGCACGTGCCATCTTCGGCAATTCCGAAAAGTAGGTATCAACCCCAAAACGCTTGGCACGCTTTTCACTCAGGCAAAAGTGTCCCCAGTGCATGAACCTGCTGGCAGAAAGGATAAACCCGATATCAGTAAACTCGCCGTCAATTTTTCGAGAGAGTGTTTTATAGTATTTACGGTAAAAAACTACCGCATTAACAACCGCCGCAAGAAAAAGGAAAGCCCCGAGTACATACAAACCCAGCATTACGTGCAGAAAAGTCAATTCACGGCCCTCTCATAGACAAACTCTCCTAGCACTTCACCGCCCTTACCGAGCGACTTGGAGCCCACGTAACTACCAGCTGCGCCCACCAAAAGACCACACCAAAGCAAACTTGTCCCGGCAGTTTCCAAGCCAAACAATAAGTTGCACGTGCCATACGCAGCCAGGCCACCACCAGCTACCCCTCCCACGACGCTACCTCCCACCTTAAGTGACTCTGTGTACTTTGTCTTCGCACATAGCACCGAACCCGAAGCCTGAGTGCACACTCTCTGAATATTGGCGTAGCCACCCACAACTTCGAGACCGATCGCAATATAGCCAAGGCGAGCAAAGTTTTTTGCCGCAGCTCTCAACTGTACATAACGGCCTGACAACTCAGGAATTCGCCCCGGCTCAACCTGGCTCTTCCATTGGTGCACGGTCGCCTTACTGCTAATTCCCAGCTGTCTTTTGACCCCAACAGCAGCAGCCGAGCTACCAAATAGCTCACGGCGAACCATTCCATTCACCGCCTGATCCAGCTGGGTAAAAAGCGCACGTCGCTGCGCAAAGAAGTGGTTAGAGTTCAGGTGCCCATGGGTTCGGTAGCTGGATTGGTACAAGCGGTCCATCTGGTCCAGCAGGTTTTCGACCAGCTTGGTTTTTTGGGAAAAGTAGCCATTCGCCCACCCATACATCGGTGATGTATAGCTCGCCACATCACTCAAGAATGCATAGTTTTTCGCCAGAACCTTCTTCTCTTGTTCACTCATCGCCCGTAGCTCAGACTCGTGAACCCGAACGGCCTCCTGCATCACCACCTCCCATTTCTGGCAGGCTGCACTATCTGGCGAGGTAATGATGACTACTTGCCCCGGGCGCACAACACCACCCACAAGATGTGAATTCACACTTAGAAAATGTTGTTTCACAGAAGTGGCCGAATGACCATAAATCGCCGCGAGGACTTGATCAGTGCTGTAGTGGCCATCGGCAATAAAGAAGAGCGCATCTTCAGGGAAATTTTCCTTTTCCATAACATGCTGTCCGTAATCCTGTTAGTCGCAGCAGAATACAGAAGAAATCAGGACTTGAAAAATTGGTACGTTTGTCACGGCTTCCAAAACTGCCAGAAAGAACTGTGCAGCTTCAAGAGCTACGTCTTCACCGTCAACCACCCGCACGACCTGGCACTGGTAGCCGCCATGAACGCCGACGGGGTATTCACCGACGAGCCGCAACTGATCATGGATTACAACGCGGAGAAAACCGGGGAAATGCTGGCCCAGCAGATTGAACCAATGGGGAGGTGTAATTAGGCGGGCCGGAACCGACCCGCCAGAAAATCACGAACGATCAACGCGCATCCAGCATACCGAGCAGCTGATCCACACTTGGGCGGGTTTTGTAGTCTTGGGAAACATGCGCCCACGACACCGCGCCATCGGTATTCACCAGAAAGATACCCGGTGCCGCAACTTTGTGATGGTCCTTGCCAGACCAGTCCTCCAGCACGATACCGTAGGTCTTGTACTTCTCGGCGGTGGCATCGTCGATCTCCACCACCACATCAAACGCCTCATGGGCCTTGAGCTCAGGGTCAGACAGCACCGGGAACGGGATTTCATAGGTCGCCTTGGCCATGGCACTGGCATCGGGCTTGTCCACGCTGATCAGCACCGGCGTCACCCCGCGCTTCTCAAATTCCGGCCAGGCCTCCGCCAGTTGGCGAATCTGCACATTGCAATACGGGCACCAGCCTCCGCGGTAAAAAACCACCAGAATCAGCGCATCCGCTTTCAACAGGCTCTTTAGAGAGACGGTCTCCCCCTTGTGGGTCAGCACGGAAAAGTCCGCAGGCGTATCCCCCACCTTCAGACCCGCCTCCACTTTGCCGAGGTCGGCACTATTGGTTTCGGCGAGTTCAGGGAGCTTTTTGGGCAGGGCAATATCTTGGGCAACGGCGCCAAAGCACCAGAAAGTGAGGAAAACAGCAAGCAGAGTCAACTTCATCGAATGGAGTTCCTATTGGCATTATTGGAATCACTAAACAGGCGGAGAGCTTATCCCCTCCTGAGGTACAAGCTGCCAATCGCACTGCAATTACAGTGCACGACCCTACCCCCTCGCCGTGACAGAGGCAACCAGTAGTGACCACACCGACACTAACGAATGCGCTCTGCCCGCGCAGAGCGCTGGAGAAGGATCGGACAAACTGTACAGAATCCCTTCTACACCCGGTTAAGGCTGGTGCTGCTTGGCCTTCAGGTACAGCTGATCTTTCAAGCGCGCACGCTGGGTCTTCAGCTCTTTGAAATGATCATCATCCGTCGCAATCCCCCGCTCCTCCAGCCCACGGATAGCCTTGTCCAGCTTGTGGTAACTGTCGCGGTCGGTCTTGAACTGGATGCTGTCTTGAATAAGGTGACGGATACTGTCGGCGAGATCGGGGAATTCGGTTTCTAGGGTACGCATGGTCATTGGCTGGAGCTCCTCGTGGGTAGAAGGTGGGTGGAGAGTCACCTAACGATTCTAGTGTCGAAGTTCGCCCAAACCACAGGCCATACGACACGGCGAAATCCCGGTAAAGCCAGTCAGTTGACGCCCATGGATGACTCACGGTAGAAGTGACCAAAGATTCCCTCACACCACTCAACAAGTGCACAGGCGCTCTTGCAGACTCGATATTTAAATGGGAGGGCGCGGCATCCACCTGCCCACCAGCGGTTTCCGCATTTCAATCGGGTTTCAGTGGGCATAACGAGTAAGGAAGAGATGGCAACTGCCCGCATCAACCACAGTCGCCTTACACCGGCCACGAAAAAGCGGGCCGTCACCGCGCTAAGCGATTGAACCGCTGGGTAAAGCCGCCGTTAATGTGCGTATTGCGCGAAAGAGATTGCCTTTCAGGGCATGAATTAACAGGTGCTAGGGTTGCCCATCAGGCAATAGGCGTGCGCCTGAATGCCGAATCACTGATGTGCCTCCGCGAGCGGCGTTAAGAAAAGCGGTGTAACAATCCAAACCGAGGAACGTCTTTTGACGAGTCAAGCCGCGATTCATCACGTGATACCGGGTTCCAGTGTATCCCAGTCGTAATGGTCTGCTCATAGACCAAAATCAAACTGGAATGTTGTTATGTCAAAATTTGACCCCTAGCCCTATTCTACTGTTTCTCATACATCATATACGTAAGTACGTGGAGCCAATGCAACCTAAAAACTGACACAAATGAAAGAAGCAGAAAATTGGCGGTCATTTGCAGAATCAAACTACCTCATCAAATAGACAAAGCTCGACTTATATGAATAAATGAATTTGCTATAAGTTACCGTATTTAAACTCTGCGTCAAATACAGTTGAAAAAACAAAGATCGAGCAAATCAAAAAGCAAAACCAAATCGCAACTATTACTCCTGCGAGCCATGAGGGAAAAAATCTCAACAGCAAAGCATACAAGTACATGCCTATCCTTTTCCGATGAAGAGCAACTTAACAACATTGACCATGGATGTGATACTTGACTGCTTAACTAGCAAAAAGCCCAGCCAGACAAAATGTAATGTTAACGCCAGACTAAGTCCATAAGCCAACCAAGACGGCACCAAGGAAAACATATTCGGAGTGGATTTACTTAGCCGCCTAAAATACTGCCAAACAATGATTCCTAACCAGTGATATAATGCCCATGCTAGATAACGCGGCGACAATTCATGCCACATGCCAATTACAACTAGTGACGCGAGAACACCGACTTTGGGACTTCGAGAACGAGCCATTACATACTTATATACATAATCTCGACTCCAACTAGTAAGAGATATATGCCACTTTCGCCAAAATTCAGATATGTTACTTGCGAGATATGGTGCATCGAAGTTCTCTCCTACTCGGTAGCCAAGCATGGCTGAGAAAGCAATGGCAATATCGGAAAAGCCCGAAAAAAGCAGATAGAGAGTCAAACCCTCTCTAACCAATTCAAAATATTGCCAAAGTTGTGTTCCTTCGCCTATGTTAGTAGCTGTCCAATATGGCCAATATGACTGCAAGAAAAACCCACAAATAATAACTACTTTCACATAACCATAAACTGCGCGCTCAACACCTCTTGAAAATAATCCCCCATCCCATCGATGTCGACGATTCTCTTTTCCAAACTCATCAAATCGATTAATCGGGCCCACCCAGAGTGTCGGCAGAAAAAACAAGTACGAAACCAGGAGACGTATATCAACAACCCCGACATTCCCACGAGCCCGCTCCAGAATAAGATGAATACACCTCAGGGAATAAAAAGATATTCCCAGAGGAATCACCCCATTCCCAACCAAATCACCTTCGGTACTACGCTCTATCGCTAAAATCTTAAAACCAACTAAAACACTTAAGATCAAGCCGATTGAAAACTTAATCCTAGCTGGACTAGGCCGATCTTTTGAGACTGCCAAATAACTAATCAGAGTAAAAACAATCAGAACACCACAGGAGTATGGCGATACAGAATAGAGAAAAAACAGGGAAACCGCTGCAAGCATCCAACCACGAAAACCAGTCGGAATCACCCAGAAGCCGACAAGTGTCGGTATAATCCACGCCAGCCAATCGAGAGAAACAAAATTGAACTCGCCCATCAATAATTCTTTTTCTGCATCTGCACAGCCAGCCCACTCAGATATCGCCTGCGAAGTTGGTCTTGACTAACCGCTCTGTGCGGCAATGCCTCGTAGCCACATACCTCCAGTAAGGGATTGAGCATTGGCGCCAAATCCGAAACTAACGGCGATGGAAGCGATTTCCAGCGCCCTTTGCTATTGGAGTGAATTTTGCTTTCACCATAGGTTTTATGGTCACTAAAACCAAGTACATCAGACCTATCTAGTGCGGACTGAAGCATATCGGGAGAGAAACTTTCACCCACTTGCGCAAATGCTGCCGCAAGGGTGTCCGCAGGATCACCCACCAGATCCTCGTATCTTAGTATCAGACTGTTCTTTGCCTGCCGTTCCCCCAAAACCATGAGGGATTTAGTTGTATCCGCCCAAGAGTGTGCAAATGCTTCAATGGGCCGAGGGAACTGCTTAATGTACGAGTACATTGGGCTTGGGTATACACCAGCTGCGGAGCAGAATTCTACTGAACTGGCGGCGACATCTAGAGGATGACGAATAATGCCAAGATAAAATACAGAGTCGCCAAATATTCGTTCTAGAGTGTCGGCGTGAAAAATATCAAATGCTGTTTTTTCTGCCCAACGTCGCTTTCCTTGACTCCGGGCAAAAGTATCCAAAAAGCCGAATGTAAGCTCTCTTAGCTTTAAATGAACCTCATCTTCCTTGAAGCCGGCAAAACTCAGACCTGAAAGCACACCCAAATCGACTCCATCAGCCGTAATGTCTGCTTCTAGAAAGCGGGCACATGCCCCCAACAAATGAGTTTCAGGTGGCGACGCAAACTCTGGGTGAGCATCAAAGATCCTACGCAGTAAGGTTGTTCCAGATCGAGGATGCCCCAGGATTACGACCCCCTTTTTAGTATTCATCTGAAACCAGCTCCTCCTGCTGCATGCGCAGAGAAAGTAGTGTGATCAGATCTCCCAAACAACTGATACCTACCACTTCGCGAGCTTCAATCACTATGTTAAATTCCTGTTCAACCTCCATAACCAACTCAAGAAAGGCTAGAGAATCCCACGCAGCAAGGTTTTCCGGGCTGCTGTTCATACTTAATGTAGAAGCGGAAACATGGAACACAGATGCAGCCGTATTCAAAACTCGTATTGCTAAGTCTTTCCCTTCGGATCTGCTACCACAATCTACCCCTGATACTTCTTGTCTAACTCTATTTTTTAGCGCAGGTAAATCAACCTTTCCGGAAGGTCCGTAGGGAAGCTCATTCAATAGCAATATTTGATTCGGAACTTTCTCTCGCGCAAGACTTGTACGACAGTAATCAAATAGCGCATTGGTACTCAGCGTACCTTCTCGAGCAATAACGCACGTAATTACTCTTTCGCCCAACAACTGATCCGGCATCCCAATTGTCTCCGCAGCGGCGACGCCAGGATACCTCCTAACAACCTCAGAAACCTCCTCTGGAATTACATTTATACCAGCTCTAATAACAACATTTTTAAGTCGCCCAACAATAGAAACGAACCCTTCCGCGTCCTTGACTGCTAAATCGCCAGTTCGGAGCCATCCATCTCGAAAGACTGCATTAGTAGCATCAGTGTCATTGAAATAACCCGACATAACAATATCTCCACGAACACAGAGCTCCCCAGAAACTCCACTGGGCACTTCTTGGCCTGAGTCGTCGAAAATCTGTACTTCGCACCCCACGGCTTTCCCGATAGTTCCAACCTTTCTCGAACCATCATCTGGCCCGCAATAAGTTGCCTCGCATACGGTCTCAGTCAAACCATAGCAATTGACAATTCGCGCTCCGAAGCGGGCCTCAAACCGACGCCACAGATCTGAGTCAAGGGGACCAGCAGTCGATTCAATAAACAGAAACTCATCAGACGAAAAGCTGTCATCGTACTCAGGCGGCATGCGCTCAATCATAGCCAGCACTGTCGGCACCGTGATCAGGTGGGAGGCTCTTTCCCTAAAAATCGTATCTAGCACCCCCCCGAGAGTCTGCATTTCTACGGATTTCGGGGTCAACCAGGTATACCCAATAGCACAAGCAAGTAGTGGCCCTTGATTCAAGCCATCTGTGTGGTGCAGGGGCAGATGATTAAGCACCCTGGAATCACCCGAAAGGCCAAATTGAATTCGCATTGTCTCTATCTGCGCATTGAGGTTTGCATGGCTCAGCTGAACCCCTTTTGGCTTCGATGTCGTACCAGATGTAAACAGAATCAAGGCTAGAGTTTCGTCTGGAAATTTTCGGACGTCCGAAATAACGACCTCAGATTCAAGACATTCAGGGAAACACCTCCCATCATCAGAAGTACGTTTACTTCCAATTCGAAGTCCAAAGAAGCTTTTTTTCGAGGGCTGATTAATAGGTATAGTGACCGCCTGCGACTCTGGACTCTGGATCTTGCCCGCCAACTCAAAAGTAGGCCTGTCGAGGAAAACCAAACGACTCTGGCTTTTCTCCAACAAGTAGTTTAGTTCCGCCGCAGATGCTTCCGGGTCAATAACCACGGCAGTCATGCCCTCCATCAGACATGACAGGTAAATAGTTGCTACAGATTCACGATCGGCGCTTACAATCGCCACGCGGTCACCGATCGACAGCTCCCGCTTCCGTAATAGCGACCTAGTTTTACCAACGTTTTCGAAAAGCTTTCCATATGTAAGCTTTCGACCATCACAAACTAGAAAATCCTTCCTCGCTGAAACCGAGGCAATCGACTGATTAATCTGATTTACTAGCCGAGTTCCCATACTATCTAACATCACCTGCCTCACGACTTTCGGACCTGACGGTTAATTTCGCTGGCCAAGAAGGTCACGAGCCACTCGCTATAGAGTTTGCGCCCACTTTGATTCATATGTACGACATCACAATATTGGCCATTAACAAACTCGCGGGATGTACTCCCAACCCTCACCGCTAAAGTGCTATTTGCACGGGGAACAAGGCCCTGCCCACGCGGAGAAATCGGAATAGACACCCCACGGACATTAACCCCCTGTAAGGCTGCCTTCTTCAAAAACTCCACTAAACCCGGAGCAATATCTCCATCCTTTCCATAGCGTGCCCACTTAAGGAAGTGACGCGTTCGCTGCTCCACGGTTTCATTGGTTGAAAGTGCATCACAGCTAACTTCAGTCTGCTGCTTAGCTTGATCCGCTTGTCGCCCTAAAAAAGCTGAAAAATATTTAGATTTAATGTACTTCCGAGAGAAAAACCAGTGTCCGTAAATTGATCGCCTCTTAGTAAATAAATCCTCCTGAATCACAACTAAATCTGGCTGCAACTGAAGGATCTTCTCGGAAAGCACTGTAAAGTTGCCGAAAACTGCAACATCCTTGACAATACGCAGTATCGAAACTGGACGCCCCAGTTCATTGGCAAGGTGAGAGCTCAACTCTTCTTCCGAAACGGTGGAATAACGTAAGCGAGAGTCACCTATCATTACAACGAATAGTTTTTCCAATGAAGGTTGATCTATCACCGAGGATATCCGCTGCAAATTGTATTCAGCAAACTCTCTATCAGATGGATTGACAACCCACACTTTCAGATAAAAAGTCCATACAGGGAGTATCATAAAAAAAACACACAAGCACCACACCGAAAGTGGAAGCGCCTGCGGCCTAACCCTTTCTTTAAAAGATATTTCCAAGGCCATGAGTCATCGTAAAGTAAATATTGCGGTTATTCTCAGCAAAAGGACTGCACTCTATTCTCACCCACTCTATTCAGGGCAGAGCCTGGATTAAACATCCAGCCGAAGCCTCTCCTGAATAATCGGCCGTCGTAACTTCCACACTCGGCCATCCACTACGTAATGATGGAAATTGATTACCGCATAGACTGTTGCCATCCATAAGGCCACCTGACTCGCACTAGCTTGATAAATCAAAAAGTCGATTAACTTATACAACAAAGTCGAAACAAGCAAAAAGAACAGAAAGTAGATTGGCCAACGACTTTTTCTACTCAAATAATATAGCAGGCGAGTAAAGGGCCCATCTCCCCTAGAACTGGATCGACTGTTATAAAGCCAGACAAATGCTAGATACTGGGCGTTGTGCCAAATATTTATCACCAGCCAGCCATAAGTAAATTCGTCAATGTACACATAAGCACACATATAGATAAGGAAATGGGAAAACACATATCCAAAGAAAAACTTAATATGCTCTAACGGAGCCTTCAAACGGAAGATATTTATAACCCAAATAAAAATAGCGACAAAACCCAAGACTAAAACCAAAAATCTAACCAATTCGCCCACATGAGGAACCCAGTAAGGCTGCCCCAAAAAAGTACCCCCTTGCCTTGAGCACATCCAAAAGAAACAACAAAAAGAAGCCAGATAAAATAAGCTCCTATTAAACCGATCAAAACAAATAGACTTCGATTGAGACTTGGACGCAATAGCTCGAGAAATTCCATCACTCTGTCGAGTATAGTGAAACCATTGCCAATATAAATAAATCGTAAATATGGCTATTGGCCCAACGGCAAAATACACCGTGAATACAAATATGCCAATAAGGATGGGAACCTTTATAAGTAAGGCTCGCGTTTCGCTACCACTGACGCTTTCGAATCGAGTGTAAGTCGCAATAACATGGTGATACCCCAGCACCCATAAGTTGGCTACAAATATCAGCTCAAACCACTCATTAAATGTCGATGCAAATAGTCCAATATGCAATGCCGCCATCGGAATCCCAAGCACAAACAACCAGTTTCCAACTGACGAATTAAATATTCCCTGATTATGCATTTTCACCTCAATAAAAAAAGCCGCTATTTCAAGCGGCTTTTCCATTACTCGAACTGGTCGAACTTGACTTACGGAGCAGGGGCAGAACCACCTGCAGCGGCAGCGGCAGTACGGCAGTTAGCCGGCACGTGCTTAGCAAGACCTGCAGCCAAATTACAAGCCCATACAATCGGGGACTCTGCGGTAGCTTGGGTAGGAGTGAAAGTCACTTGGGGCTCAGTTGTGGCACCGGTGCCCTGAGTGCCGCCCATGGTTACAGAGATAGCACCACCATCGGCGATCGCAATATCCGCAACATAGTCAGTGCCGCCTGCAGGGAAAGTATATCCAGTAGCAGCCTCAGTAACGTTAGCCAAGCCACCGATTGAAGCGGCTGTTTCAGCGACTGCAGTTTTGGCTTCTGCGGCCAGAGCTACACCTTCAGCAACCTTCGCACGAATGGTGTAGTCCTGGTAAGCAGGCAGAGCAACTGCAGCCAAGATACAAACGATCGCAACCACGATCATCAATTCAATAAGAGTGAAACCCTGTTGTTTCTTCATTTGTAACCGTCTCCATACAGACTGTTGTTGTTAGGTGAAATCCCGTCAGGAAGTCGCCGATTACAATACCGGCAATGTGGCAAAACGCGCAAGCACGAAACCCCCAAAAAGACATCGCGTTCGACGGAATTCATGCCACAGAAGCACAATATACGTACAATTAATCTAAATTTTGTACAGACTATCGGGCTTGGTGACAGAATTTGTCAGGTATTACCAGCTACTAGGGTTTCTGGTCATGAGATATTTTCCTCCTTTTACCTTGAAGAGTAAATTTTTGTACTGCAGGCGAGGTGGAATTCAGGGCTGGACTTCAAAATTGGACCTTGCTGCTAGGAAGATATGCAGTTCACAAGTTCCATAAACGCCCCATCAGGGTCATTGGCTGGCATCAGGTTATTCGTTATATTGACACCACTCTGGACAGTCAAAAATTCTTTACTGACAGCACTTTAAGAACAAGTTTTAAACAAAGATAACATCCTCGCATACTTACAGTAACGGTCTCCCATGAGCAGCACTCCCTTGAGCGGCCTAGCCAAGCGGCTGGTTTCCGACAATGCCATTGATGAATCAACGGCGCAATCGGCCGTCAAAGCAGCCAAACGCGAGGGGCAAACTTTTGCTCAGCACGCGGTGGAGGCCAAGCTGATCAAGAGTCGAGAGCTGGCCAATATCGCCTCCGTTGCTTTCGGCACCCCCCTATTTGACCTCTCCAGCTACAACTTTGAATTGCTTCCTAGAGATGTCGTCGACGAAAAACTGATCAGCAAGCATTTCGCGCTGCCGCTGTACAAACGCGGCAATCGCTTGTTTGTAGCTGTAGCAGACCCAACCAACCTCGCCGGGCTTGATGAGATCAATTTCAACACAGGGCTCAATACCGATGCTGTGCTGGTAGAAGCTGATAAGCTCGCAAAGGCGATCGAAAGCTATCTATCCAATGGCGGCGATATCGGCGGCCTGGAAGGGCTGGATGATGAAGACCTGGATAGCCTCGATGTAGAGGGAGGGGAATCCAAGCGAGATGACGACAGCGAACCCGGTGGCGACGAGGCACCAGTCGTTCGTTTTGTGAACAAGGTGCTGCTGGACGCTATCCGCACCGGTGCTTCAGACATCCATTTCGAACCCTACGAAAAGCTGTATCGAGTTCGTCTTCGCACCGATGGCGTGCTACATGAAGTAGCCCGGCCTCCGATCCAGCTGGCGACCCGGATCTCTGCCCGCCTGAAGGTGATGTCCAAGATGGATATCTCCGAGCGCCGGGTGCCCCAAGACGGCCGCATCAAGATGAAGCTGTCCAAGACCAAGGCCATCGATTTTCGGGTAAACAGCCTGCCTACCCTGTGGGGCGAAAAGATCGTTCTGCGGATTCTGGATCCCTCCTCTGCCAAGCTGGGCATCGATGCTCTGGGTTACGAGGAGGAGCAGAAGAAGATCTATATGGATGCGCTGGCCCAGCCGCAGGGCATGATTCTGGTTACCGGGCCTACCGGCTCCGGCAAAACCGTCTCCCTGTATACCGGACTGAATATCCTGAATACTGCAGAGCGCAATATTTCTACTGCGGAGGATCCGGTGGAGATCAACCTGGAGGGTATCAACCAGGTCAACGTCTCTAATAAGGTAGGGCTGAACTTCGCTGAGGCACTGCGCTCCTTCCTGCGACAGGACCCGGATATTGTGATGGTGGGGGAAATCCGGGACCTGGAAACGGCCGAAATTGCGATCAAAGCCGCGCAAACTGGCCACTTAGTGCTCTCTACCCTGCACACCAACTCCGCCCCTGAAACCCTGACGCGCTTGATGAATATGGGGGTCCCTACTTTCAATATTGCCACTTCGGTCAGCGTGATTATCGCCCAGCGCCTTGCGCGGCGGCTGTGCGGAGAGTGTAAAAAGCCCGCACAGTTACCGGAAGAGGTCCTGAAGGAAGAGGGCTTTGATGCGGTGACCATCCCCCAAGAGCAGTGGAAAATATATCAACCAGTAGGCTGCGAGCACTGCTCTAATGGATACAAAGGGCGTGTGGGTGTGTATGAAGTGGTTCGCATCACTGATGGAATTTCGCGCATTATAATGGAGGGAGGCAACTCCATTCAGATTGCAGATCAGGCGAGAAAAGAGGGCTTCAACAATTTGCGCACTTCAGCGTTGCGCAAGGTGGTGATGGGGGTTACCAGCCTGGAAGAAGCCAACCGCGTCACCAACGATTAAATCAGTCTAACGATAAGAAATCAGGATTAATGACATGGCCAAAGCCGCCGCTACCGCAGTTGCCTATATCTATAAGGGCGTAGATGCCAAGGGCAACAAGGTTGAGGGAGAAGTCAACAGCACCAACCCAGCCTTGATCAAAGCCCAATTGCGTCGCCAAGGCATCATTGCCAACAAGGTACAAAAAAAGCCCAAGCCGCTGTTTGGCGGCAATAAAAGGGTCAAGCCAGGTGATATTGCCATTTTTACTCGGCAGATGGCTACGATGATGAGGGCTGGTGTGCCACTGGTGCAAAGCTTCGAGATCGTCGCAGACGGATTAGACAATGAGGGACTCAAGGAGCTGATTTTCAAGATTCGTGACGATGTTGCCTCGGGCACGGCGTTTGCGGACGCTCTACGCAAATATCCCCTTTACTTCGACAACCTGTTCTGCAATCTGGTTGCATCCGGAGAGCAGTCCGGCGCATTGGAAACCATGCTGGATAGGATTGCCACCTATAAGGAAAAAACCGAATCGCTAAAAGCCAAGATCAAGAAGGCCATGACTTACCCCATTGCGGTTTTGGTTGTAGCTGTTGTTGTAACAGCCATCCTTCTAGTAAAAGTAGTGCCGCAATTTGCGCAGACTTTCTCCAGTTTCGGTGCCGACTTACCAGCATTTACGCTTTTTGTTCTCAGTATCTCCGAGTGGATGCAGGCAAACTGGCTTATTGCTTTTGTCGGAATCGTTGTAGTGGTAGGTGGCACACTGGAGATAAAAAAACGCAACAAAAATGTCGCCAACTTCTTCGACAGACTGATGTTACGATTACCAGTGCTTGGGCAGATAACATACAACTCCATCGCCGCTCGCTACGCGCGAACCTTGTCGACAACGTTTGCCGCCGGTGTACCACTGATCGATGCGTTGAAGTCGGTAGCCGGCGCCACTGGTAATGTCGTGTACGAGGAAGCCACCCTAAAAATTCGTGACTCCGTAGCGACTGGTATCCCTCTGAATGGCGCCATGCGTGCATCTGGCCTCTATCCAACCATGCTGGTACAGATGGCAGCCATCGGCGAGGAGTCTGGTGCACTGGACGAAATGCTCGGCAAGGCCGCAGACTTCTATGAAGAGGCTGTCGATAATATGGTCGATAACCTTACTACCCTGATGGAGCCAATGATCATGGCGGTGCTTGGCATTCTCGTCGGTGGCCTGATGATCGCCATGTACCTCCCCATCTTCCAGCTCGGCCAGGTGGTCTAACCGACAAGAACGGAAAAATGTCCGAATATTTAATTTCTAATCAAGCGCTGCTAACAAGCAGCGCTTTTATTTTAGGCCTGCTCATCGGCAGCTTCCTCAACGTGGTCATCCACCGCCTGCCCATCATGATGGAACTGGAATACCAGCGGGATTTTTACAGTTACTTTGAGAAAACGCCTTCCGCCGAAGACCAGAAAGCGCTGGCGCAAACCTATAATCTGGTGCTGCCCCACTCTCATTGCCCCAAGTGCGAGACAGAGATCAAGCCCTGGCAGAACATCCCTGTGGTCAGCTACCTGCTGCTGCGGGGTAAATGCGGAAACTGCGATGCCCCCATATCCAAACGCTACCCGCTGGTGGAACTCGCTACCGGTATTCTTACCGCTGTTGTGGTGTGGCAGCTGGGCTTTACCTGGCAGGCGCTGGCGGGGGTGTTGTTTACCTGGGCGTTGATTGCGCTTACCGGGATTGATTTCGACAAGCAGCTGCTACCCGACAACATCACCCTGCCCCTGCTGTGGGCCGGCCTGCTGATCAACCTGTGGGGCGTGTTTGTGCCACTGCAGGATGCGGTAATCGGCGCGATCGCCGGCTATCTGGCGCTGTGGAGTGTGTTTCATATCTTCAAGCTGGTAACCGGCAAGGAAGGTATGGGGGCGGGAGACTTCAAGATTCTCGCCGCTATCGGTGCCTGGTTTGGCTGGCAGGTACTGCCGCTGGTGATTCTGCTCTCCGCGGCAGTGGGTGCGCTGGTGGGTATTCTGTGGACGCTGATTTCCGGGCGGGACAAGAACCTGCCCATCGCCTTCGGCCCCTATCTCGCCGGTGCCGCCTGGATCGCCATGCTGTGGGGCGAGCAGATCATGGGGTGGTATTTTCGGGTTTCCGGGCTAAGCACTTAGCCAAATGGCTCTGAGACCTGATGTACAATGACGGTTAGGGTAAGGTGGCTAAACGGTATATAATTTGTCCAGCCATACTGGCGTGCGGAGAATTCTATGGAAATTCAACAACTTAGCGTTAGCGAGCGTATCGTACTAGCTCAGGAGCTGTGGGAAAGTGTGCTTGCCGAACAAAACAAAATTGAATTGAGCCAAGCCCAAAGAGATGTGCTCGATGCCCGGCTCGCCGCTTACGAAGTAGATAGTAACCCAGGCTCAGATTGGGACTCTGTCAAAGCTCGTATTACTCGAAAGTAATGGCATATTCGCTTTATATCCGCCCTGATGCTGAAGCGGATTTAGCTAGCGCGTACGAGTTTTATGAAGAATGCCGCGACGGCTTAGGGTCGGATTTCCTACTTTGTGTTGAGGAAGGGTTTTCTAGGATTCAACATAACCCAGAGTCATATCCGTGCGTACACAAAGACATACGGCGCCTTCTTATCCACCGCTTCCCCTACAGCATTTTCTATACTCCTCGTGGTTCACGCTTGATTGTGCTCGCCGTACTCCATTGCGCTAGGGCTCCTGCAACCTTGAAAGCTCGCACTTAAAGGGTGAGCGCACCAATGTTTATTATTGGCCTAACCGGGGGTATCGGCAGTGGCAAATCCGCCGCAGCAGCGCGCTTTCGGCACCATGGCGTTAACGTGGTGGATGCGGATCAGGCCGCACGGGTGGTGGTTGAACCGGGCCGACCGGCGCTGGATGCGATTGCACAGCACTTTGGAACGGGCGTGATTCTGCCGGAAGGTGGGCTCAACCGGGCGGCACTGCGCACACTGGTATTTGATAATCCCGAAGAACGACGCTGGCTGGAACAGCTGACTCACCCGCTGATCCGGGAGGAAATTATTTCCTCTTTGGCCGCGAGCGCGGAAACCCATTCTGCCCGCTACGCAATCCTCGAATCCCCTCTGCTACTGGAGACCAACCAGTCCGAGCTTGTACAGCGTGTGTGCGTTGTGGACATCCCGGAGGAGCTTCAGCTTGCCCGAGCGCGCGCGCGGGATGCCAATTCCGTGGATCAGATCCGCAAGATCATGGCCGCACAACTGCCCCGCGCGGAGCGGTGTGCAAAGGCCGACGATATTCTGGATAATAGCGGCTCGCTGGAGTTTCTTAATGCGCAAGTGGACGCGCTTCACCAGAAATACGTGCAACTGGCCACGCAAACCTGATAGCTGTTTATTTATGTCTGACCGCCCTACTGTCGCCTGCCCCACCTGTAAAAAACCAATCGAGTGGACCCCGGAAAACCGCCACCGCCCGTTCTGCTGTGAGCGTTGCAAGCTCATCGACCTGGGCGAGTGGGCCAGTGAGGGGCACAAGATTCCGGGGCAGCCGGTCTTTGACGATGTGATGAGCGAAGACCTGGACCCCACCAAGACCCGCCACTGATCCGCCACTGACCCTTATCGGTCAGCCAGCCACAGCCGCGCTTTCAGTCCCCACTTAGACGTCATCCCTGACGTGACCGCACTCACCTTGCCCTCGGTATCCACAATCGCGATCGAGGGGGTTACCTGCAGGCCCCAACTATTACTGAGTGCGCCGGACGGGTCGTTGATGGTGCGGAACTTCAGACTGTGTTGTTGCTGATAGGTGGCCACCTCTTCCGGGGTGCCGGATTGCAGGGCGATGGTGATGACCTGGTGCTCGCTGGCCAAGTCGGAAACTGCCGGGGACACCACGCGGCAATACCCACACCAGGTGGCCCAGAAGTAAATCAGTACCGGGCCTTGCTGGGTCATTTTCTGCAGACTGACGGGCAGGCCGTTGATGTCCGGGGCCAGCAGTTCCGGCGCCTGCCCCTTGGGCATATTGCGGCTGTGGTACCAGGACACAGAACTGACGATGATGGCCGCCAGCACGACAAATTTTGCCAGAGACCAGACGGCACTTTTTATCTTCATTTTTCTTCTCCAGTCGTCTCTCTTTCATTAGGCAGCGGGCTCAACCCCACCACCTGTATTGCGCCGTCCTGATAACGCCACTGCAAGTTAAACCCGCACAGCGCCATACCGTAAATCCGTTGTGGATCGGGCTGCTGGTAGGCGGGCTTTGGATCCTGCGCGAGCACCTGTGTAATCAACGCCGCGAGATCGGTGCCCCAGTCGTCGCGGTAGCCCTGAGCAGTCTGCGTGATTGCCTGGGGAATATGCACGGTAGTGGCCGGTGGCGCGGACTCGGCCAGCTCACTGACCGCATCGGGAACGCTATCGGCGTAGGGAATGTAGGGTTTGATATCGAGAATCGGCGTGCCCTGTAACAGGTCGGCACCGGCAACGATTAACTCTACCTTGGGGTGCGTGCGCACTTCGATCAGGCGCACCACTGACAGGCCGATATTATTGGGGCGAAATGGCGAGCGGGTGGCGAATACGCCGAGTTTTTTATTGCCGCCAAGGCGCGGCGGGCGCACCTTGGGTGACCACTGGCCGGCGACCTGGTGGAATTGCCAGGTGAGCCACAGGTGACTGTGCTGTTCGAGCCCGCTGACTGCTTCCGGGTCATCATACGGCGGCAGCAGTTCGATGGCCGCGCGGCTGGCATCCGCCAGCAGGGGCTGCCGGGGGATGCCGAACTTTTCGGTGAAGCAGGAATGGGTAGTGGCGATTGGGGTTATCTGCATGTCTCTTGTGTAGATACGCTGCGCTTATCTTCCCTACGAAAGTGTCTTATACGAAAGTGCCGTATACGAAAGTGCCGTATTTGTAGGGGGGATAAGCGTAGCGCATCCACCAATGATCAGATGCCACCCATGCACAGGTATTTGATTTCCAGATAATCGTCCAGGCCGTACTTGGATCCTTCGCGGCCGCTCCCGGATTCTTTGATACCACCGAAGGGGGCCATTTCATTGGAAATGATGCCCTCGTTGATACCCACCATACCGTACTCCAGGCCCTCGGCCACGCGCCAGATACGGCCGATATCACGGGAGTAGAAATAGGAGGCCAGGCCGAACTCGGTGTCGTTGGCCATGCGGATGGCTTCTTCTTCGCTGGAGAATTTGTACAGCGGTGCGACGGGGCCGAAAATTTCTTCCTTGAACAGCTTCATGGTGTCGTCCACGCCGGACAGCACCGTGGGGGTATAGAAGCACTCACCCATGTCGCTGGGGCCACCGTCGTTCAGGTTTTTCGCCCCTTTACTCACGGCGTCTTCCACCAGCGCTTTCACATCCTCTACCGCACCGGCATTGATCATGGGGCCGACGTCCACGCCCTCTTCGGTGCCATCCCCCATTTTCAGGGCGCTGACCGCGTCGGTAAACTTCTTGGCAAATTCTTCGTACACACCTTCCTGCACAAAGATGCGGTTGGCGCATACACAGGTTTGCCCGGCGTTGCGGTATTTGCAGATGATGGCGCCCTTCACGGCTTCGTCGAGGTCGGCATCGTCGAACACGATAAACGGCGCGTTGCCACCAAGTTCCATGGAGGTTTTCTTGATGGTCTCGGCGCACTGGGCCTGCAGTTTTTTGCCCACAGCGGTGGAGCCGGTAAAGGTAAATTTACGCACCAGCGGGTTGCCGGTCATCTCGGCGCCAATTTCCCGAGAGCTTTTACCGGCAACGACGTTGAAGACTCCTTTGGGAACGCCCGCTTTTTCCGCGAGCACGGCCAGTGCCAGGGCGGACAGCGGGGTTTCCGAGGCGGGCTTGGCCACGAAGGTACAGCCTGCGGCCAGCGCCGGGGCAACTTTGCGCGCAATCATCGCGCTGGGGAAATTCCACGGGGTAATGGAGGCGGTGACGCCCACCGGCTGCTTCACCACAACAATACGCTTGTCTTTGCTGGGTGGTGCGATGACGTCGCCGTAGGCACGCTTGGCTTCTTCGCTAAACCATTCGAGGTAGTTGGCGCCGTAGGTGATTTCGGTTTTGGCTTCGCTGAGTGGTTTGCCCTGCTCGACGGTGAGGATGGCGGCGAGGTCGTCGACGTTGTCGATAATCAGGTTGTACCAGTCGCGCAGGATTTTCGCGCGCTGTTTTACCGTGAGGTCGCGCCAGGCGGGCCAGGCTTCGTTGGCGGCTTCGATAGCGCGGCGGGTTTCATCGGCGCCACAGGAGGCGATGGTGGCGACGACCTTGCCATTGGCCGGATTGATGACGTCAAGGGTGTTGCCGGAATCGGCATCAACCCACTGCCCATTGATATAGGACTGTTTGCGTAGGAGATCGGGGTTTTTAAGGTTTATCACGGGGGCTCCTTGTGCGTTGGTTCGCGTGCTGGCAGGGTCCTACAGTTGGTGGATGCGCTTTGCTTATCCACCCTACGGGTTGGGTAGTTTAGTTTTTGTAGGGTGGATAAGCCGAGGGCGCATCCACCATTGAGTTCCCGCAAGTTTAGTCTTGCGCAAAATTCTTTGCCCTTAGCTAAAGGGTATTGCGGCGCCCCGCTGCTATTTCAACCCGCTTCAACCGATCGGTTATTTTTTCTTCTTCACGAACTTCATCAGGCGGCGCTTCTTGGCCTTCTGGCGGTCGCTGAGTTTATTTTTCTTGCCCGCATAGGGGTTGTCACCGGTACGGAATTCAATTTTTACCGGGGTGCCGTGCAGATCCAAAGCCTTGCGGTAGGTCTTCTCCAGATAGCGCGTGTAGTGATTGGGCACCTGCGTGGTCTGGTTGCCGTGAATCACAATCACCGGAGGGTTCTGACCACCGGCGTGCGCGTAGCGCAGCTTGATACGGTGACCGTTGACCAGCGGCGGTTGGTGCTCACTCACCGCCCACTGCAGAATTCGCGTAAGGTGGTTGGTGGAGAGCTTGTCGGTGGCAGACTGGTAAGCGTCTTCGATGGACTTGTACAGGTTGCCCACGCCGGTGCCGTGAAGCGCGGAAATAAAGTGAATATCCGCAAAGTCCACGAAGCGCAGACGGCGTTCCAGTTCGGTTTTCACGAAGTCGCGGTGGTCCGGGTCGAGGCCGTCCCATTTGTTGAGGGCGACCACCAGTGCGCGGCCGGCCTGGATCACACTGCCCATGAGATGCATGTCCTGGTCCACCAGACCTTCACTGGCGTCGATCACCAGCACCACCACATTGGCGTCTTCCACCGCCTGCAGGGTTTTGACGATGGAGAACTTCTCCACCGATTCCTTGACGTTTTTACGGCGGCGAATACCGGCGGTGTCGATGATGGTGTAGGGCTTTTCGTCGCGGGTGTAGTTGATATACACGCTGTCACGGGTGGTGCCGGGCTGGTCGAAGACCACTACGCGGTCTTCCCCCAGCAGGCGGTTTACCAAGGTGGACTTGCCCACGTTGGGGCGCCCGACGATACCGATCTTGATGCCGGTGGCCTCTTCCTCCGCTTCATCTTCCGCGGGTTCCGGCAGACCTTCAACCAGCCGCTCCATCAGCGCGCGCACACCGCGGCCGTGGGTGGCGGTAGTGGGAAACAGCTCGCCAATCCCGAGTTCGTAGAAGGGTGCCAGGGCGATATCCGGGTTAACGCCGTCTACCTTGTTGGCCACCAGGATGGTGGGTTTGGAGCGGGTGCGCAGGCGCTCGGCAATCATGTCGTCCGCGGGGGTGAGGCCGGCGCGGCAGTCCACCAGAAACAGGACGAAGTCCGCTTCCTCAATGGCCTGCATGGATTGCTGGGCCATGGCGGCATCGATGCCTTCTTCGTCGCCGCTGATACCACCGGTGTCCACCAGGATCATTTTGTGGCCTTCGAACTCCGCCTCGCCATACTTGCGGTCGCGGGTAAGGCCGGCGTAGTTGGCCACGAGGGCGTCGCGGCTTTTGGTAAGCCGGTTAAACAGGGTGGATTTACCCACATTGGGGCGCCCTACCAGGGCAATTACAGGCAACATAATCGGATCTTCTCGGGGCAAAACGGTTTTGCCAGAAATACGAACGCCCGCAGGAGTGCGGGCGGTTCAGGTTCGCCTGCAAGCAGGCGCCTCAGGCGGGTTCGAAAACCCGCCAAAAACTTGGGGTCTAGCGCTCCAGGCGCAGTGCCACCAGCTCGCCGTCGTCCGACAGGGCAAACAGCAGGTCGGCATCCGCGAGCAGCGGAATACGCACCGGGTCGCGATCAATGCGGGTTCGCCCCACAAAGCGGCCGGAGGACGGATCCAGCGCGTGGATGTATCCCTCCAGGTCGCCAACCACCACCACATCGCCGAAATAGGCGGGGCCACTCAACTCGCGGCGCAGCAATTCACTGTTGGTCCATTGCACCTGCCCATTACCCACATTGTAGGCGTGGACACTGCCATCGGCGCCGCTCAGGAAGACCTGGCCGGCACCCACGGCCACACCGTGGTTGGTTGAGGCGTCACGCGCCCACAGGCCGCGGCCGTCATCCCGCGACAGGGCGACTGCACGCCCCTGGTAGCTGGCGGCGAATACCAGCTCGCCGCGCACCAGCGGCGTGCCGTCGACATCCACCACGCGATCCAGCTCGGCAGTGCCCTGCGGGATGGCTACGCGCTGCTCCCAACGGGTGAGGCCATCGGACACGCTCAGTGCAATCACCTTGCCGTTATCCAGGCCGGCAAACACCATGCCGGCGGAAATCACCGGGCTGGCGGTGCCGCGCAGGGTCAGCACCGGCAACGCGGTGTTGTGGCGCCACTGTTGCTCGCCGGAATTGGCATCCAGGCCCAGCAGTTTGCCGTCGACCGTCTGTACCACCACCATGCCGGACCCTACCGCCGGGGTGGCGACGACTTCACCACCCAGCTGACTGGTCCAGAGCTGGCTGCCATCCTGCAGGCTGAGGGCGACAATACGGCCACGGTAATCCGCCACCACGGCCATACCCAGGCCGACGCCGACACCGCCACTGATGGACTGGTCGATATCCACTTTCCACAGGCGCTTACCGCTGGCGCGATCAAACGCGAATACATTGCCCTCACTGTTGGCGGCAATTACCTTGCCGTCGATGATGCCGGGCTTGAGCATCGCGTAGCGCAGGGCATCGATGTCACCGATATTCTGCGACCACGCTTCACGCAGCTGGACGGTTTCGGTGATCTCCGTGAGTTTTACCGGATCCGTATCTTCCTTTTCATCGTTGGAAGCGCAGGCACTGATGACCGCGGCCAGGGCCACGGCGGCCACCCGGTTCAGCACCTTGCCCGCACTCGCGCGCACGCCTGTGTAAGTCCCTATCATTGCGCGTCTTTCTCCGTTGCTGCTTCGCTATCCACTTCGGCTTCCCCGGCATCGTCGGCGCTTTCGCCTTCGGCCTTAGGCGCTTCACCCAGCCCTTCAATTTTCAGGTCCAGCAAGCGGGAACCGGCCGCTTGCTCCGGGAGCAGCTGCGCGCGGGCTTCCTGGTATGCGGCGCGGGCGGCGTCTTTGTCGCCCTGCTGCAGCAGGATGTCACCGCGGGTTTCCGCGTACAGCGCGGCAAAGGCCGGCGGCACACTACCCTGCACCAGTTCCAGCGCTTCCTTGGTCTCACCGCGTGCGGCCTTGACCGACGCCAGGCGACGCTTGGCGACGAGTTTGAGGGCATCGTCGTTGCTGTTATCCAGCACCCACTGCAGCTCCTTCGCCGCAGCTTCGAGATCGTTCTTTTCGACCGCCATGGCGGCCAGCTGCAGCGACGCCTGGGCGGCGTAGATGCGCTTGTTGTAGTCGTCTTTCAGTTCGCGCGCCAAGGACTGGGCGGTGGTGAGCTGCTTGTTATCCGGCTTGCCTTCATTGGCGGATACCGCCTCGACAAAGCCCTGATAAACGTTGGAGGCCGCTTCGGCGTCGCCGCGCTCCTTCGCCTGCCACCACTGCCAGCCGAAGTAACCGGCCAGCGCCAGCACGATACCGGTGACGATGCCGGTGCCGTTTTCTTTCCACCAGCGCTTGAGCGACTCAATCTGTTCTTCTTCGGTCAAATGGTCAGCCATTTCTTATTCGCCTTATTCTCTAAATCCAATTCGTAGTTCGGTCTTGAAGCGCCTGCGTACGAGCGCAGGCGGCCGGCGTTTCACGCCTGTAAAATTTTCGCCAATTCGGCCACGGCCACGGTTTGCTGCTCCGTGTCGGCGCGCAGGGATTTCACAGTCACCTGCCCCGCTGCGGCTTCGTCTTCGCCGATGATCAGGGCGTAGTCCGCATTGCTCTTGTCGGCCTTCTTCATCTGGCTCTTGAAGCTGCCACCACCACAGTGGGTTTGCAACCGCAGCCAAGGCAATTCGGTGCGCAGTTGTTCCGCCGCCGCCAGGGCAGCGGATTGTACATCACCCACGGCCACCAGATATGCATCGACCTGCTGATCCAGGGCGTCGGGCAGAACTTCCAGGGTTTCCAGCAACAGCACCAGGCGCTCAACGCCAAGGCCAAAGCCCACGGCTGGGGTCGGCTTGCCACCCATCTGCTCCACCAGGCCGTCGTAGCGGCCACCGGCACACACGGTACCCTGGGCGCCGAGGCTGTCGGTTACCCACTCGAAAACCGTCTTGCCATAGTAGTCGAGGCCACGCACCAGGCGCGGATTTACCTCGTAGGCTACGCCGGCGGCATCCAGGAAGGCCCGCAGCTGGTCAAAGTGTGCACGGGATTCCTCGTCGAGGAAGTCCAGTAGACAAGGCGCGTCCGCCAGCAGTTCCTGAGTCTGGGCATTTTTACTGTCGAGAATACGCAGCGGGTTGCGCTCCAGGCGGCGCTGGCTGTCTTCGTCGAGCTGGTCCTTGCGTGCAGACAGGTATTCCACCAGCGCTTCGCGGAACGCGGCGCGGCTATCGCTGTTGCCCAGGGAGTTCAACTGCAGGGAAACATGCTCGGATACCCCCAGCTGCTTCCACAGGCGCGCGGTCATCATCAGGATTTCGGCGTCGATATCCGGCCCTTCAATGCCGAACACCTCGACACCAAACTGGTGGAACTGGCGCAGACGCCCCTTCTGTGGGCGCTCGTAGCGGAACATGGGGCCGAAATACCACAGGCGCTGGGGCTGGATCAGCAGGTTGTTCTGAACCGCTGCGCGCACCGTGCCGGCGGTGCCTTCCGGACGCAGGGTGACGCTGTCACCGCTCTTATCGTCGAAGGTGTACATTTCCTTTTCGACGATATCCGTTGCCTCGCCTACGGCGCGGGCAAACAGCTGTGTGGCCTCCAGCAGTGGCGTGCGGATTTCACTGTACCCGTAACGGGCGAAGAGTTCGCTGAGGGTGCTTTCCACGTATTGCCACACCGGGGACTGGGTGGGCAGCAGGTCGTTCATGCCGCGGATGGCGCGAAGTTGTTTCAACGGAAGTCCTTAACGTCTGATTATTGGTGAATGGGCTTTGTCCACCCACCGGGGTCGACTCAATCGATGGTTTCTTTGGCGATGATGCTGGCTTCCTGCGCCGCCTTGGCCGCGGCCTTTTCGCGAATCAGTTTTTCCAGGTCATCCACCAGGTGGTCATTGGTGAACTTGCGGTCTGGCTTGCCATCCACATAAATGGCGTGGCTCGGGGTGCCGCCGGCGAGACCGATATCCGCCTCTTTCGCCTCACCCGGGCCGTTGACGATACAACCGATCACCGCCACATCCAGCGGCGTGGTGATGTCTTCCAAGCGGGTTTCCAGTTCGTTCATGGTTTTCACCACGTCGAAGTTCTGGCGAGAGCAGCTGGGACAGGCAATAAAGTTGATGCCCTTGGTACGCAGGCGCAGGCTCTTCAGCAGGTCCCAGCCGACTTTTACTTCTTCCACCGGGTCGGCGGCGAGGGATACCCGCAGGGTGTCACCGATGCCGTCCAGCAGCAGCGCACCGAGACCAATCGCCGATTTCACGGTACCGGCGCGCAGGCCGCCCGCCTCGGTAATCCCTAGGTGCAGCGGCTGCTCAATCTGGCTGGCCAGCTTGCGGTAGGCGGCGGTGGCCATAAAGATGTCCGAGGCCTTTACGCTCACCTTGAAGTCCTGAAAGTTCAGGCTGTCGAGAATATCCACATGGCGCAGAGCGGACTCCACCAGCGCATCCGGGGTGGGCTCACCGTATTTTTTCTGCAGGTCTTTTTCCAGGGAGCCGGCGTTGACCCCAATGCGGATCGGGATATTCAGGTCCCGCGCCTTGTCGACCACCGCGCGAATGCGCTTCTCACGGCCAATATTGCCCGGGTTGATGCGCAGGCAATCGACACCCAGGTCGGCCACACGCAGGGCGATGCGGTAGTCAAAGTGGATGTCCGCCACCAACGGTACGTTCACCTGCTTCTTGATCTCACCGAAGGCCTCGGCCGCCTCCATCGAGGGGACCGATACGCGCACGATGTCCGCACCGGCGCTTTCCAGCCGCTGGATCTGCCCCACGGTGGCGGCCACATCGCAGGTCTCGGTATTGGTCATGCTCTGCACCGAAATCGGTGCGCCGCCACCCACTGGCACATTGCCCACCATGATCTGGCGCGATACGCGGCGAACTATGGGTGACTCGAATTGCATAAACAGCACCTGCATTGGCTTTTGAGCAAGAAAGACGATGACCAAAAATTGGGGGGGATTATAGATAGATTGGGCGCAAAGCTACAGGGCACCGCCGAAATCTCGTGCGCGTGCGGCAGGCGCACATGCACGGGGATTCAGCAGTACCCGACCCAAGGCATGGTGCCTGGTTAGCCGCCCACGGTCAGCTTGCGGGTGCGACGGTTACCGAGGGGCGCGCTATCCACTACCTCGCCCGCATAGCGGACGGTGGTGGCCGCAGCGTT
Organism: Microbulbifer sp. Q7; assembly: GCF_001639145.1. NCBI lineage: Bacteria > Pseudomonadati > Pseudomonadota > Gammaproteobacteria > Cellvibrionales > Microbulbiferaceae > Microbulbifer > Microbulbifer sp. Q7. The sequence goes on from NZ_LROY01000002.1 coordinate 1,916,274, forward strand.
GCCCAGCATCAGGCTGAACGGCGCCTCACCCTTGAGCTCCACCTCGGAGCCCGCCGGCTGCAGGGTGGCCAGCAGCTTGTTGCCTGCCGCATCGGTCACTTCTATCCAGGATTCCTCGCTGAACGACAGCGCGATTGCCGAGGTTTGTGCGGGGATTGCAGCCGGCACTTCCTGAACCAGCTGTGCGTCTTGGGAAACCTGTACTTCCTCGGGTGCCGGTACTGGCTCCACCGCCGCTGGCTGCGGCACAGCATCCTCAACGGACTGGGGTGCTTGCACCAGCTGCGCCTGCTCTGCTGGCTCGGGCTCCCGGCCTGCAGACTCTGCGTCATCACCGAGGGAGTCGGCCAGCTGGGCGTCGGTTTCCGGCGCAAAGTCCTCGGCCATTTCTACGTCGGGACTCGGCGCGGCGGCAACCGCGAAATCCTGGCCCGCAGGCGTCGTATCGGATGGCGCGGCGGCCGCGAGATCGGCCTCCGCTGGCACTGCTGATGTGCCCTGCTGCCCCATCCACCAGTAACCACCGGCCGCGGCCATCGCGACCACCAGCAGCAAGGGACCGAAACCGGAACCACCGCCGGCCACCGCGTCGCCACCCATCACCGGACCCTTGGGGACCACGGCCGCACGTGGCGCTTCCGCCGGTGCCTGTCTGGCGAAGGCCGCCAGCACCGGCGTCTCGTCTGCGCCCAGCTCTTTGCAAATATTACGGATATAACCGCGCACGTAGGTGCTGCCCGGGAAGCGCTCCAGCGCATCCTGTTCCAGTGCCTCAAGTTTGTCTGCGGTCATACACAGGCGGCGCGCCAGCTCGTCTGCGGTCAGGCCGGCCTGCTCGCGGGCAGCGCGCAGCTGCTCGCCGAGGGTCGCGGCCTGCGCCTCTACCTCTGCCTCTGGGGTTTGCGCCTGTTCGGGGGTCGAAGTATTACTGCTCATTTTCGGCCATCGTCTGCTGGTACTTCAGCGTTTCCGCTGAATAGGGAAAGAGGTTTTTCAGTGCCAGGGCGTAACTTCTTTCCTTGTCCCGATTCCCGAAGATTTTTTCAATGCGAATCCCCAGCCACAGGGATTGCGGGACCTGGCGATTTTTCTCGCTGTAGCGATCCAGATACTGCTTCGCCTGCGCGTAATCCTGCTGCTCAAACTTCAGCTCAGCCAGCTCCAACAGTGCTACCGGCAGGTCTCTGCTCAGCGCCAGGGATTTCTTGAATGCGCGCTCGGCGCCTTCCAGTTCGTGCAAGCGCAACTCCGCGCGGCCGAGGTTGGCCAGGGCGTAGGAACGGCGGTTGTAGGTCAGGTCTTCCGAGGCAATCAGGAACTGCTCTTTCGCGTCTTCGTAGCGCTCTTGCTGGTACAGGAACACGCCGTAGTTCACCCGCGCCATGGAGAAATTGCGGTCGTAGCGCAGCGCCTTTTTAAAGTGCGACTCCGCCACCGGCAGCTCGCCATCGGCCTGATACAGGAGCGCGAGGCCGTGGTGCGCGCGCGGGTCCTTCTTGCCAAGTTCGAGGGCTTGCTGGAAATGGTGACGGGCCATCTCGCGGTTGTCGCCACCGCTCTGCAGATAGCGCAAACCAAGCTGAATATGGGTTTCGCGGGCCTTGTCGAGATCGACCTGCTTGCCACCGGGGCCAGTGGTCACACAGCCAGCAAGCAGCAGGGATACGAGTAACCCGGCAATGGCTACCGGATTGGAAATTTTTGCTAACACGAGCCTCACCTTGTAGTTATCGGGTGCGTACTACCAGCGCACGCCGGATCCCTTCGGCGGTGCAAGAGTTAAGCCTGGGGGCTGACGATCCTCACCGGGCGCTCGGCGTTGCGATAGCGCTCGGAGCGGCGTGTGCGGTCATTCACCTGGCCGGCCAGCTGGCCACAGGCCGCGGCGATATCATCCCCACGGGTGGTACGCACGGTTACGGTATAGCCTTTGTCCAACAAAATCTGTTGAAAACGTCGCAAAGCGTTATTGCTGACCCGCTGATAGTCGGACAGGTCAAACGGATTGAAGGGTATCAGATTTATCTTCACCGGCACATCGCGCAGCAGCTCGGCCAGCTGTTCTGCGTGTTCCGGGCGGTCGTTCACTTCCCGGATCATGGTGTACTCGATGGTCATCTTGCGATGATTATCCGGCATGTTCTCGATATAGCGCTTGGCACTGTCGAGCAGCATGGCGATGGGGTACTTCTTGTTAATCGGCACCAGCTCGTTGCGCAGCGCGTCGTTGGGCGCGTGCAGGGAGATGGCCAGGCTCACATCGGTCACCTCAGCCAGGCGATCCAGTGCCGGCACCACACCGGAAGTACTCAGGGTTACCCGACGCTTGGAGATACCGTAGGCATTGTCTTCCATCATCAGGTTCATGGCATCGACCACGTTGTCGAAATTGAGCAGGGGCTCGCCCATGCCCATCATCACCACGTTGGTCACCTTGCGCGGCCCGTTGGGCTGTAACTGCCCGAACGACTTACACGCAATCCACACCTGGCCGATGATCTCGGCGGCGGTCAGGTCGCGGTTAAAGCCCTGCTTGCCGGTGGCGCAGAAGCTGCAATCCAGCGAGCAGCCCACCTGGGAGGACACACACAGGGTGCCGCGGTCACCATCGGGGATATACACGGTCTCGATCACATTGCCGCCGGCGACTTCGATCAGCCACTTGCGGGTGCCATCGGCAGAGTCCATCTGCTCGAGGACCTTGGGGGCGCGCACTTCGGCAATTTCCGCCAGCTTGGCACGCATGGCCTTGCTGACATTGGTCATTTGCTCGAAATCGTCCACGCCGTTCTGGTGAATCCACTTCAGTACCTGCACCGCACGGAAGCGCTTTTCGCCCAAACCAGCAAAAAAGTCCGCGAGCTTGTCCACAGACAGGCCCAGCAGGTTCACTTTTTCCGCTTGATGGGTTTCGGCCTGTACGGTTTGTACGTCGGTCATAGGTTCACCTTGCACCGGGGGTGCGAATAGGGGTTACGCTGCAGGAGCCCGCCGGGCGGACTCCCACGTCGTCTATTGCGAGACAGCAGCAATTAACGTGCGCAGATTTCTTCGTCAGAGAAGAAATAGCTCACTTCGCGCTCGGCGGAAGCGGCAGAGTCAGAGCCGTGTACCGCGTTGGCGTCGATGCTGTCGGCAAAGTCAGCGCGGATGGTGCCGGCGTCGGCTTCTTTCGGGTTGGTAGCGCCCATCAGGTCGCGGTTGGCCAGGATGGCGTTTTCGCCTTCCAGAACCTGTACAACAACCGGGCCGGAAGTCATGAATTCAACCAGATCCTTGAAGAAAGGACGCTCTTTGTGCTCGGCGTAGAAGCCTTCAGCCTTTTCCTGAGACAGCTGAACCATTTTCATGGCAACGATGCGCAGACCGGCTTTCTCGAAGCGGCTCTCGATTTCGCCGATCACATTCTTGGCTACGGCGTCCGGCTTGATGATGGACAGGGTGCGTTCCAGGGCCATGGTTTTCTCCATTGCTAACGTTTTAAAAAATTGTGTTTCTTTCAGATACGAAAAGAGCAACCGGAGTTGCTCTTCCCTGAATTCTCTCAACGGGCGAACTGATGATTAATTAACCAATGCAGGTCGCGGAGCGCGGATTATACGCATAGTCGAGTGAAGTTTGTACTAGTGAAGTTCGCACTGAGAATGCGACTATTCGTTCTCTTCGATCCAGGCCGCCTGAATGGCCTCCAGAATCTTCTCGCCGCAGCGATCCGGGTCATCGTCAAACTCCGGCAGATCCATCACCCACTGGCGCAGGTCGACGAAATTGACCTGCAGCGGGTCCACGTCCGGATGGCGATCGCAGAGCTCAATGGCAATATCGTGAATGTCCGTCCACTTCATGTTGTTGCCCTCACTGGGTGCTGATTAGGTGGCGCTGAATAGGTGTTGTACCGAAAAACCGGGGCCGCTCAGTGGCGCTCGGAAACCTGGTTGATGGTGTACTTGGGAATCTCGACCACTAGGTCTTCCTTGTCTACCACCGCCTGGCACGACAGGCGCGATTCGGGCTCCAGGCCCCAGGCCTTGTCCAGCAGGTCTTCTTCCAGCTCGTCCGGTTCCCCGAGGGAATCGAACCCCTCGCGCACAATCACATGGCAGGTGGTACAGGCGCAGGACTTCTCACAGGCGTGCTCGATCTCTACGCCATGCTGCAGTGCCGCATCGCACACGGTGACACCCGGCTCCACTTCGATCACTTTGCCTTCCGGACACAATTCTTCGTGGGGCAGGAAAACTATCTTAGGCATCTTCTCAACTCTCGGTCTTAAGCGCCCCGCAGGGCTTGTCGCATTGCCCCGCGGGGCTTGTCGAATGGCCCCTCAGGGCTTGTCGAATTCATCCAGGCTGTGGCCTTGCATGGCGCGTTTGATGGACTTGTCCATGCGGCGCGCGGCGTAAGGCTCAGACAGCGTGTTCAGCTCGTCAATACGGCTGCGAATTTCTTCCGGGGTGCCGCCATTGTGGGCCAGGCGCAGTGCCTGCATTGCACGCTCCAGCGCACCCAGCTCGCCCTCCGTCAGCAGCTCGGCGCCGTCTTCGTTCAGCGCCACCAGCATGGCCTCCAGGGTCCGCTCCGCCTCTACCTGGGCCTCGCGCAGGGCGCGCGCGGTGATGTCCTCTTCGGCATTGGCATAGGAGTCCTGCAGCATGCGGGTGATGTCGGCATCCCCCAGTCCGTAGGACGGCTTGACGGTGATCTCTGCCTGTACACCACTGCTCTTCTCCATTGCAGTCACCGACAGCAGGCCGTCCGCATCCACCTGGAAGGTTACGCGAATATGCGCCGCGCCAGCCACCATCGGCGGAATGCCGCGCAGCTCGAAGCGCGCCAGTGAGCGGCAGTCCTGCACCAGCTCCCGCTCGCCCTGCACCACGTGAATGGCCATGGCCGTCTGGCCGTCCTTGAAGGTGGTGAACTCCTGTGCCTTGGCCACCGGAATGGTGGTATTGCGATGGATCAGTTTTTCGGTGAGGCCACCCATGGTCTCGATGCCCAGCGACAGGGGAATCACATCCAGCAGCAGCAGGTCTTCGCGGGACTTGTTACCCACCAGCACATCCGCCTGCAGGGCCGCGCCAATGGCGACCACCTGATCCGGATCGATGTCCGCATGGGGTTCACGACCAAAAAATTCCCGCACTGTTTCGCGCACGCGCAGGGTGCGCGTCGAGCCGCCTACCAGCACTACTTCGGCAATATCTTCGGCGGACAGGTCCGCATCGCGCAGGGCACGCTTGCAGGCGCGGAGGGTTTTGGCAATCAGCGGATCCAGCAGCTCGGCAAGCTTGTCGCGGCTCAGTTCCGCCGACCAGCTACCGTAATTGACCGCTACCGCTGCCTCGCTTGCCAACGCCTCTTTGGCGGCGCAGGCAATATTCAGCAACTTGCGCTGGGTAGACGCATCGTGGTCGGTACCCAGCCCCGCTTCCAGCGCGATCCACTCGGCCACGGCGCGGTCGAAATCGTCGCCACCGAGGGCACTGTCGCCGCCGGTGGAGAGCACTTCGAACACGCCCTTGGACAGGCGCAGAATGGAGATATCAAAGGTACCGCCACCGAGGTCGTAAACGGCGATGGTTTTGTCGGTCGCGTCGTTGCCCTCTTCAGGCTTGTCGAGACCGTAAGCCACCGCCGCGGCGGTGGGCTCGTTGAGTAGGCGCAACACTTTGAGGCCCGCGAGCCTTGCCGCATCTTTGGTGGCCTGACGCTGGGCCTCATCAAAATAGGCAGGCACCGTAATTACCGCACCATCCAGCGGCCCACCGAGGGACGCAGCACCGCGCTTGGCCAGTACCTTGAGAATCTCCGCGGATACCTGCACCGGGTTGACCGCGCCGGCAACGGTTTCAATTGCCGGCATGCCGCCATCGTCTTCGGCAAAGTGGTACGGCAGCTGATCTCCGAAGCTCTTGATGTCTGCCAGACCGCGCCCCATGAATCGCTTGACCGAAATCAGGGTGTTGTAGGGGTCCTCACCGGCCGCCGCACGCGCACCGTAACCCACCTCGACGCCACTTTCGGTGTAGCGCACCGCAGAGGGCAGGATTACCCGACCGTCTTCGGCGGGCAGCGATTCCGCTGTGCCACTGCGTACGGTCGCTACCAGCGAGTTGGTGGTGCCGAGGTCGATTCCCACCGCGCGCTTGCGCTGGTGGGGCTCAGGGGTTTGGCCGGGTTCGGAAATCTGCAGTAATGCCATATCGTTCTGTGAAAATGTTGGTCCAACAATAAATTCGCTTCAGTCCAGCAAATCTTCTTCGAGCTCTTCAATCTGCCGCTGCAGCTTGGCGAGAAACTGGAGTTTCAGCAACGCGCCTTTGGCGGCCTCCAGCGCACCGGCATCCAGGGCAGCGGAAAACGCAGATTCCTGTGCGGTAAACAGCTGGGACGCTTCACGCTCCAGCGACTCCAGCTCCACCTCGGGATCGGCGGCGCCACGCACGTCTTCCAGGCGTTCGCGCAACAACATCTGCTGCATCAGAAATTCGCCGTCGGCGGTGGTCTGCTCCGGGCTGATTTCAACACCGGCCAGCTGCAGCAGGTAGGCCGCACGGGCCACCGGGTCTTTCAGGGTATTGTTCGCTTCATTGATCTGCGCCGCATACTGCATAGACAGCATCTGTTCCCGTTCCGATTTTGCGGCGAAACGGTCCGGATGAAATTCCTGCTGCAGCTCGCGGTATCGCTTTGACAGCGCCTGCCGATCCACTTCATAAGCCACGGGCAAGCCGAAGATTTCAAAGTAATTCTGTTGCAGTTCCATGGTGCAGTTCCAAAAAGGTCGCGTACTACGAGAGCGCTCCGTCGCAGGAAGACATCTCAAGTGGCCGGAAACAAAGCGGCACCGATCACAAAACCGATAACAAAAAGGCCGGCATGCACCAGGCATCCGGCCTTCTGCTGCCTGATCGCTCACGTTTAAACGTGGAAGCTCTCGCCGCAGCCGCACTCATTCTTCACGTTGGGATTTTTGAAGGCAAAGCCCTCGTTCAGCCCTTCCTTCACAAAATCCAGCTCGGTGCCGTCGAGGTAGGCGAGACTCTTGGGGTCTACCACCAGCTTCACGCCATCGCCTTCAAATACAGTATCTTCTGGCGCAGCCTCGTCCACAAATTCGAGGACATAGGCCATACCTGAGCAGCCGGCGGTCTTTACGCCGACGCGAATACCGATGCCCTTCCCCCGGCTCGCCAGTTGCTTGGCGACATGGGCCTGAGCTGCTTCGGTCATGGTAATTGCCATGTCGGTTGCTACTCCTTACCGATAATCACTGGGGCCGAGCCGCGGACTCAGCCTGCCGCTTCTTCAGAGGTTTCACCGCGCTTTTCGCGGATATTCTTCACCGCGGCCTTGATCGCATCTTCCGCGAGCACGGAGCAGTGAATTTTCACCGGCGGCAATGCCAGCTCTTCGGCGATTTCGGTGTTCTTGATCTGCGCGGCCTCGTCCAGGCTCTTGCCTTTGACCCACTCGGTCAGCAGGGAGCTCGATGCAATGGCAGAGCCACAGCCGTAGGTTTTGAACTTGGCATCTTCGATGATGCCGCTTTCATTTACCTGGATCTGCAGGCGCATTACGTCGCCACAGGCCGGCGCGCCGACCATACCGGTACCCACGTTGTCCGCATTGTCGTCGAGGCGACCAACGTTGCGCGGGTGTTCATAGTGGTCAATTACTTTATCGCTATAGGCCATGACTATACCCTCTCAAATATTCTCAAATTCGCACTTCAACTTCATTAAAGCGTTGCGAGCGTGCGGCTGGTGGTGGCCGCCAGAGGCTCGCGCAGTCGCTTTAATGCGCTGCCCACTCGATGGTGCTCAGGTCTACACCATCCTTATACATATCCCAGAGCGGAGACAGTTCACGCAGTTTTTCGACCGCCTGCCTTACTTCTTTGGCCGCAGTATCCACGTCCTGTTCCGTGGTAAACCGGCCAAAACTGAATCGCAGGGAGCTGTGGGCAAGCTCGTCATTCACACCCAGGGCACGCAGCACATAGCTGGGCTCGAGGCTCGCGGAGGTACAGGCGGAACCAGAGGAAATTGCCAGGTCTTTCAGCGACATGATCAGGCTCTCGCCTTCCACGAACGCAAAGCTGACATTCAGGTTGCCGGGTACACGCTGCTCAACAGAACCGTTGATATGCACTTCTTCCATATCGGAAATCTGGCTCCAGAAGCGATCGCGCAGGGCCAGCAGGCGCTTGGCTTCTTCCGCCATTTCTTCCTTGGCGATACGGAAGGCTTCACCCATGCCCACAATCTGGTGGGTAGGCAGAGTACCGGAGCGCATGCCGCGCTCGTGACCGCCACCGTGCATCTGGGCTTCGAGGCGCACACGCGGCTTGCGGCGCACATACAGGGCGCCGATGCCTTTGGGGCCATAAATTTTGTGGGCGGAGAACGACATCAGGTCTACTTTCATTTCCGCCAGGTCGATATCGATCTTGCCGGGGCTCTGGGCGGCGTCCACGTGAAAGATGATCTTGCGCTCGCGGCACAGCTCACCGATGGCCGCGATATCGTTGATCACGCCAATCTCGTTGTTCACGTGCATCAGGCTGACCAGAATGGTGTCTTCGCGCATGGCTTCCGCCACTTGCTCCGGATAGACAATGCCGTCTTCCTTCGGGTTCAGGTAGGTCACCTCGAACCCTTCGCGCTCCAGCTGCCGGCAGGCATCGAGTACCGCTTTGTGCTCAATCTTGGAGGTAATGATGTGCTTGCCACGGCCCTGGTAAAAGTGCGCAGCACCTTTAATGGCAAGGTTGTCAGACTCGGTGGCACCGCTGGTCCAAACGATCTCGCGAGGGTCAGCGTTGATCAGCTCCGCCACGTGGCGACGGGCGTCTTCCACGGCCTCTTCCGCTTTCCAGCCATACACATGGGAGCGAGAGGCAGGGTTACCGAAGTTACCCTCCATGGTCAGCTGCTCCGCCATCTTACTGGCGACGCGCGGGTCTACCGGGCAGGTGGCCGAATAATCCAGATAAATGGGAAGCTTCATAATCTTCTTTCTCCACGCGCTGATTGCTTACCGGCGCCATACTGCTGATTGGGCACAATGTTTCAATGTTTCATTGGTCGGGCCCACCTGCCTGACCGGGCCGGCGGCACCTTACTGCAAGCCGCCAATAATCGCTACTTTCTGCTCTAACGCCTGCTCTGCGGCATCCGCCGCACCGCGCCCGTCCTGACGACGGGCCACTTCCTGCACCTCGGCGCGCGTGACCATATCGGCCAAGCTGATACCCGTGAGGAAGCCGTGAATCTGATGACTGAGGTCTGTCCACAGGTAGTGGGTAAGGCACTGCTCACCGGCGGAGCAGTCGCTGTTGCCACCGCAGCTGGTGGCGTCCACCGACTCGTTGACGGCGTCGATGATTTCAGCCACGCAAATCTCTGCGGTGGTGCGAGCCAGACGGTAACCACCACCGGGGCCGCGCACGCTGGACACCAAGCCAGACTGACGCAATCGGGAAAACAACTGCTCAAGGTACGACAGGGATATATCCTGACGCTTGGAGATGTCCGCCAGACTGATCGGTCCGCGCTCGGCGTGTAACGCTAGGTCCAGCATTGCTGTGACCGCGTACCGCCCTTTGGTTGTCAAACGCATACTTTCTCCTGGCTCTTTCCCGGCTGGTTCTTGGCTCGTTTTTGGAAAGTCCCTTACCCGTGGGCCCGATCTGCGGGCTCTGTAGCCCGATCAGCACCACTGAATCGGGGCGCGAGTATGGAATAACCAACTACTTCAGTCAAGTATATAGCCGAGTATTACACTCGGGTATTTGGCGCCCTACTCTCCAGTTCTCCAGCTCGGCTCTCCAGCTCCACTCGCCCACATGAGAACACGAGACTCGTGCATGCGCGGTGACCGTACCGATCAGTCAGGTCGCCCCTTGCCGCCGGCGCGATGGATGTGATTCTGAATAGCGGTCAGCATGCCGCGCAGGATACCCAGCTCCATATCATCCGGACGCACGCGACTGAACAGTCGACGCAAACGGGTCATGGTCTGACGGGGATTGTCCGGGTCGATAAAACCCAGCTCCCCCAGTGCCAGTTGCAGGTGCTCGTAGTAGAGTTCCATATCCCCGGCCTTGGCGGGCGGTCTATCCCAATCGGAGTAGCTCAGCGCCTCCCCTCTTTCCGCCTCCAGTGCCGCCATCCGCGCCTCGTAGACCAGCACCTGCACCGCGGTCGCGAGGTTGAGAGAGCTGTATTCCGGGTTGGCGGGAATGTGCACGTGGAAATTGCACGCCTGCAGCTCTTCATTGGTGAGGCCGCGGTCTTCACGCCCGAACACCAGCGCTACAGGATGAGACTGGGCTTCCGCCACCGCGCGCGCGCCGCACTCCCGCGGCGTCAGCAGTGGCCAGGGAATGCGGCGCTCCCGGGCGCTGGTTGCGACTACCAGTCCACAATCCGCTACGGCCTCTTCGAGGGTTTCCACAACCACCGCGCTGTCCAGCAGTTCGGCGGCTCCAGCGGCGCGCCACACCGCATTCGCGGCGGGGAATTCCCGCGGCTGCACCAGGTATAACTGGCTCAGCCCCATGTTCTTGAGGGCGCGCGCGGCGCCACCGATATTGCCCGGGTGCGCGCTATTCACCAGCACCACTCGGATATTGTCCAGAGCGGCAAGGGCGTGCGGGGATGCCGATTTGGATGCGGTTTCGGAAGGAGAAGTCGCCATATGATTTACCCGGTCGGAGTGACTACAAGGAGTGGCTACACTAGGGCCTGTTACAAAACGGGCGCGGAGTGTAGCAAAATTGCACAGAAATCCCTACAATCGCGCCGCCGGCCTGCCCGGTAACGCTTTTTACCATCGACATCCACAACTGATCGCGGAATTCCTATGGAACCCATGCTGAATATTGCCCTGCGCGCGGCGCGCAAGGCCGGTGAACTGATCGAACGCGCCTGGGAGCGCGGCGACCTGATGAAGTTTGAAGAAAAAAGTCGCAACGATTACGTGACGGAAGTGGACAAAGCCAGTGAGCAGGAGATCATCTATCACCTGCGCAAGGCGTTCCCCAAACACAGCATCCTGGCCGAAGAAAGCGGCCTGCAGGAAGGCGCTGAGCCGGAATACGAGTGGATCATCGATCCGCTGGACGGCACCACCAACTTTATCCACGGCTGCCCCCACTTCGCGATTTCCATCGCCTGCCGCTACCGCGGCCAGATTGAGCACGCCGTAGTCCTCGACCCCATCAAGCGCGAAGAATTTACCGCCAGCCGTGGCCGCGGTGCAGCCCTGAACGGGCGCCGCATTCGCGTATCCAGCCGTCAGGGACTGAAAGGTGCTCTGATCGGCACCGGCATCCCCTTCAACGGCGAGCCCCTCGAGAATATCGATGCCTACCTGGCGGTGATGAAGGAAGTGGCCGGCCAGACCGCGGGCATCCGTCGCCCCGGCGCCGCCGCACTGGATCTGGCGTATGTGGCCGCGGGCCGCTTCGACGGTTTCTGGGAAATGTATTTGAACAGCTGGGACATTGCCGCAGGATCCCTGCTGGTAAAAGAGGCCGGCGGACTAATCAGCGACTTCCGCGGTGGCAATGGCTACCTGGAATCCGGCAACCTGGTCTGTGCCACGCCGAAAACCTTCAAGCCCCTGCTGCAGGTTGTGGGTAAGCATCTCGGGAAAATCCCGCAGTAAGCCCCTACCACTCGATCCGGAGCGGGCCGCAAAAAGCCCGCTCAGACTTCGGTCTCGACCTCTTCGATAGCGCCCAATTTTCCCTGGCTACCACTGCTGACCCTGCGCGCTTGCAGCTTTGCAATAACGCCGCCGGGAACCGAGGCCAGCACCTCATCCAGCGGTTTTGGGCGGCCAATGTGATAGCCCTGCAGCAGATCCACACCAATTTTCCGCAATCGGTCGGCCGCGCCAACATCTTCGACAAATTCGGCAATGGTACGCGCATTCAATCGGTGGGCGACCTGGTTAATCGACTCCACGATCATCAGGTCGACAAAATTCGACTCCACCTGCCGCACAAAACTCCCGTCGATCTTGATGAAATCAATGGCAAACGCCTTGAGGTAATTGAAGGAACTGAGGCCGTTGCCAAAATCATCCAGTGCTATCTTGCACCCCATACTTCGCAGGGCGGTGACAAATTCACTGGCGTTTTCCATTTGGTTGATCATGGCCGTTTCGGTGATTTCTATTCCGAGACGTGCACTGGGAAGTTCCGCCTGCTCCAGCAACGCAACAAACTTCTCCTGAAAACCCCGGTCACCAATCGCCTCTGCAGACAGGTTCATGGCAAAACTAAGGCCACTGGCCGCCGCCAGCTTGGCCTTGTTGCATAAAAATTCATGCATAACCCAGTGGTCGATCTGCAACATCAGACCATAGCGCTCTGCAGCGGGAATAAATGCACTGGGAGCAATCAGTGTGCCATCCACGTCCACCATCCGCACCAGTAACTCATGGTGGCTGATCCGTGTTGGATCCTGAGCATCGGCGATCGGCTGCGCAAAAAGCTGCAGTCGGTTTTCATCGAGCGCCTCGCGAATGCGCGAGGCCATATGGATTTCGCGATGCTGATCGGCGGCCGCGCTGCTATCCGCCTCGTACAGCATGACCACGCCGCGCCCCGCATGCTTTGCAGAATAACAGGCGACATCGGCCTGACTCATCAGATCAGCCACCTGGTTATTGTCCCGGCGCACTTCCGTAAGGCCCACACTGGCGCCCACATCGAACACCCGTCCGGCCCAGGGAAAACGCAGCGCAATAATTTTTCGCACTAACTGTTCGCAGCGCAAAAGGCCCTGTTCCTTGCTGCAGTCGCGCAACAAAATACCGAATTCATCACCGCCCAGCCGCGCCACGCAATCGGTCTCCCGCAACTGGCCCTTCAGAAAGCGCGCCACATTGCGCAGCAGCGCATCACCCGCTTGGTGGCCGGCGCTATCATTAATCACTTTGAAGCGATCAAGATCCATGTAAGCCAGGGTGTGTACCAGGTCGCTGTTGCGCACCGAGGCAACCGCCTCCAGCAATTCCCGCCGGAAGGCTTCACGATTAGGCAAATGCGTGAGATCGTCGTGGTGGGCCTTGTAGCGAAGCTGGCGAATCAGGCGGCGGGTTTCCGTTACATCCTGAAACACCAACACGGCACCGAGCACCTGGCCGCTGGTACTGCGCAGTGGCGACGCGGAACACTTCACGTCGTAGCTGTTGCCGTGACGGTCGTGCAACACAGAACTCTCCGCAGAGCCAAACGGCATAACATGGTGCAGACATTCCTTCACCGGGCTCTGCACCCGTTGCCCTTCCCGTCCGTTGGACAACTGCAATACATCGTCGATATCACGCCCTTGCACCTCGCCGAGGGTCCAGCCAGTGAGCTGCTCGGCCACCGGATTCATGAACGTGATCTGGCGGCGGTTGTCTGTGGCGATCACGGCATCCGCGATGGCGTCCAGGGTTACCTGCAGGTGCTCTTTTTCCTCTTCCAGCGAACGCGCCATCCGCTTGTTATCGGTAATGTCCCGCAAGATACCGATCAGGCGCACCGGTCGCCCGTCTTCAGACCACTCCATCACACGCGCCGATTCATGAATCCAGCGCTCATCACCAGCATCCGTACGCACCCGGTACTGACACTCGATATCCATTACCTGGCCACTGAAGTGGGCCAACTGTGCGCGCAACAGCTGGTCGCGATCCTCCTCGACCACCCGCGCCAGCCAATCCTGCCGACTGGCCAGCTTTTCCGCATCAATACCAACTCCGCTGCGCAACCAGTCGGAATAAAAGGTGTTTCCAGTCGCGAGGTCCCAGTCATACACCACCTGACCGGTTACGGTAAGGGAGAACTTCCAGCGCTCCTCGGCTTTTGCCAGCTGCGCTTCACTGCGTTTTCTCCAGTCGATGTCCTCAACCTGCACCACGGCATACAGGGGTTCATCACTCGCTCCGCGGGCAAGACTGCACGACCAGTGCCCCCACGCCCGCTCACCGCTTTTGCACAGAAACCGCCACTCGGCGTCCTGTATATAGCCCTGCTCGAAATTGAACAGCGGGTCCCGGCGATCGTTCCCGGTGCCGTGTTGTGGTAACGGCCCATTGGCCTGCTCTTCTGCGGGTGCAATGACTTCGCGAATATCCAAACCCCGCAGTTCAGCTTCCGAGTAACCGATAAACCGGCAAAAACTCGGGTTGGCCTGAATAATCCGGTTATCCAGCGACACCAGCAGCATGCCAATGCGCGATGCACTCATGGCCGCGCGGAAACTGCTCTCCATTTCAATAATGCGCTGACTGCGCTTGCGCTCGACACTCGAGGCCACCGCCATCACGTAGGCCGGAATCACAGCGGCATACAGCGGCAAAAATCCCAGCGGGCTGCGTACCGCCTGCAGGTGTTCCGGCAACCAACTGCTGCCGTTGATGAGCACTACCAGGAACACCAGTACTGCGGTAAACACCAAAAACAGGGTCTGGGGCAATGTCAGGCGGGACGCTGCCCAGATCAGCGGCAGCGCAACAAAGACAAACGGATACGGCACAAAGCACAGGATGGCCAGGATACACGCCAGCGAAACGACGGAGACTAAACACAAGCGGGCCAACGGCCGCGGCGCAAGCCAGTCCGAGCGTGTGCTGAAGTTGAGCAAATGAAGAAACGGCAGGAATACACTGATACCGACGGTATCCGCCAAAAACCAGAACAGGAAAACATCACCGAAGGGCAGCCCGCGAAACAGGGCTGCGATGGTCGCGCCCACACCAGCGCCCGCCAGGGTCGACAAAACAGCGCCGAAGAAAAGAAACCGCAACCAGCGCAACACGCTGCCAAAGAAATCGCCATCCGCACAGAAAAAGCGCAGTAGTGCGGCCCCTGCCAATGACTCGACCAAGCCCGCCACGGAGTACAGGAATGCGATATGCCACTCAAGGCCACTGGCTAAGGAAGCCGCTGTGCACCCAGCGAAAGCGGCGAGCAACAGCAGCATCCAGTCCCGGTAGGGAAAACGATAAAGCACGGCGATGGTGAGCGCATCGGCAAGCCAGATCGCGGCAATGCCATCGCCAGTGGAGAGAAACCTTTTGCACACATAGGCAAGGCAAAAGTTGCCTACGAGCAGCAGTAAGGCCACCGCAAAATGATTGGCTCGCGCACCGTCAAGCCCAACAGTTGTCTGGGGCGGATTGACCCCGCCAGGAAAGCGAACGGACATCGACCAAACTTCCTTTTGGCTGGAATTATTATTGTTGAGAGCCGAGCACTCAGGCTGCCTCAGTCACCCTTCGAATTCACTGAACGGAAGATGGCCCGGTGGCAACGCCGCTGCCAGGCTCACCATTCAGGGACAGGCAATAGCGCAACCCTTCCGCCAGTATCTGGAGGTCGTAGCTCGTCGGCACACAGACATCCAGGCAATCGCTGCACTGATCAACCACCCCCATCAGGGGTATAGCTGCGATTGTCTTGTCACCGCGCACAATCGCGGAGAACTCCTGCAGGGATATTCCCGGCAACTCGCCATCCACGACGATCACATCGGCGGCGCCGGTGCGGGCGCCAAAGATGGCTTTCATCGCATCAGTTGCCACCTGCAGCTCCACCTGTTGCGCCGCTGACAGCACCGCTTTCATCCGGCTCGCCCAGGCTGACCTGGCCGTGACATACAATACGCGGCAGGCAGGTAACGCACTGGTGTAATCGGGACGGGCCGCCATCTGCAACACTTCACAGGGGGCATCGTTCATCATGAATTCAACCCAGAATACCGAGCCCTGCCCCTCTTCACTGTCGAAACCGATGCGCCCACCCATGGCTTCGGTCAACTGCCGGGCAATGGCAAGGCCAACGCCGGTACCTTCAATTTTTCCCTGCTCTGCCCCCAGGCGGTTAAACGGCTCAAATACATGCGCCTGCTGACCGGCCGCGATGCCACTGCCGGTGTCGAGCACACTCATGCGCAACCAACCCTCGGCCTGCGGGGAAAAGGTGATCACCACACGTCCGTTTTCGCGATTGTACTTGATCGCGTTGCCCACCAGATTCAGCACCACCTGCTTGAAGCGGATGGGATCCGCGAGCACATAGGCATGCTCCCATCCCAGCGGCTCGAAGGTGAGCGACACTTTGCGGGTTTCGGCCAAGGGCTCCAGTAACTGGCGACAGTCGGCCACCAGCGCTGCAGGTTGCACGGGCTCGATCGACGGCGCCAAGCGATTACTGTCGATGCGGGCCAGGTCCAGCACGTCGCCAACGAGATGCAGCAGGTGCTGCCCGGCTTTGCGAATTTCCGCCAGGCGCCGGCGCTGATCCGGATTCAGGCTCTGGTCGAGCTCGACCATCTGGCTGTAGCCGAGAATGGCGTTCAGTGGCGTGCGCAGCTCATGGCTGAGGCTGGAGATCAGATCCGCCCGGTCCCGGCTCTCCTGCCGCAACCTGCCCAGTTCTTCTTCCAGCTTGAGCTGTTTCTTTTTTCTCGCCGTAATGTCCTGCAAGGTGCCCAGCACCCGAATTGGCTGACCGGCGCTGCTGTGTTGCACATTGCCTCGGCACCGCACCCAAACGACCCCGCGCTCCCGGTGCTTGAGTCGAAACTCGATATCCAGCGGCAGTTGCTCGCGCACGTTGTCTTCCATTGCCTGTTTTACATCGGGATAGTCATCCTCGACCATATGGGTCTTCCAGCGCGCCAGCGCTGCGCGCGCATCCGACTCACTCTGGCCGCGGGAATACCCCAGCATGCGCCAGCAGGCGTCATCCAGAACAACTTCGTCCACGCGCAGATCCCACTCCCACAGGCCGTCGCCCACCGAATCCAGCGCATAGTGAAAACGCTCACCCGAAAAATAGGAAAGAGAGCGGGACGAGAGGGACTCACTGTAATCGGTGCAACCACCAAGGAAGAAACGGGCGCCGGAGGGAGCAGTAAACGCGCGTGCCCACAAACGCAGCCAGACCGGCTGTCCGTCTCGGCCGTAGGCACGGATCGTGGTATCGACAAAGGTGCCCTGCTGGCACAGCCGGGCACGCAGCGCCAGAAGCCCATCGCGATCATCGGAGTGAACCAGGGCCAGATCACCGCTCCAGACGCCGGATAAGGCTGCTTCGGGGTCCCGGTGCAACTGCAACCAGAGATTGCCGGTCGCACGCTGGACACCACTGTCCGGGTGCCACTCCCAAACGCCCCGATTGGCACTCAATAGCAGGCTGTGCAGGTAGCGCACCTGGGTGAGTGCCTGCGTTGGCTGCAGTCCATCCAGCTCGCCAGGGGTGGCGAGGCTCAGGCGGACCGCCTGGGGTCGGGAAAGATCGGAATTCGACACGCTATTGCCGTCACTGTTTGCCGTCAGAGCCGTTACTGCCGTGGGCGCCAGCGCGGTGCCGGCCCCCATGAGCATTCGGGAAACATCGAAGGCTAGTGAAGCACTTATCAGCGGATAAAAAAAGGCCCCGCAATGCGGGGCCCAAAATAGCGATGATGAGAGAAAACGGGAAGTCACGCATTATTACAATTGCCATAACCCGTGATGGATTCCCGGAGCGCAGGCCAATTGGCCTACACAGTAGATATAGCAATCGGTGTGCCAACTTTTAAAATCGCGCTACAAATCGTCTAAAATCCACAAATCGCGCAAAGTTTCATCAGTGCAGACCGCTGGCGCAAAAAGTTTCCGCACCTCCGAGGGAACCATAGCGACGTTATGACGACAAAATGACAGCGCTTGACCCAAGGGCGAACGCGCGAACACGCTCTTGCACCAAAATAACGCATTATGCCGCTCGAAACCGGATAAACTGACTAACCATTCTCAAATCGCGCGCTCTCGTCCCTTTGTGCGGATGTCGAAAGCGCCCATCTGCGGTAGCATCTATCCTCATTGGCCAAGCCAAGACGTGCACCCACCGCTGCCAAACAGCGACGGCGCACCTCGCTACCCGGGTCCGCCAATGGGCCCACATGAATTAGAAAGGCTCTAACAAGGTTGTAAGTATGAAAGCAGTCCCCGAAGCCCCCCGAATCTGGCTGACAACCATTCTGTTTGCCAGTACCGCCCTGGTGGCTCTGGTGCTCGTCCCCCTCTACGGTGTTCTGGTTGGCTACCACTGGTACCAGTGGCTGGCGTTTGCGGTTCTCGGCGCCTTCTGCGGCCTCTCCATTACCGCTGGCTACCACCGTCTCTGGTCTCACCGCACCTATGAGGCCCACTGGTCTCTGCGTCTTTTCTTTGCCCTGTTTGGCGCCGCCGCGCTGCAGAACAGTGCCCTGATCTGGTGTTCCGGTCACCGTCGCCACCACCGCCATTGCGACGACAACGACAACGACCCCTACTCCGCCAACCGCGGTTTCTGGTTTTCCCATATCGGCTGGATGCTGCGTGACTATCCCAGCGGAAAGGTCGACTTCGACAACGCCAAAGACCTGCAGCGCGACAAAATCGTGATGTGGCAGCACAACCACTACGTGCCCATTACCGTCGCCATGAATGTTGGTGTTCCGCTGGTTCTCGGCCTGCTGACGGGTGACGTGCTCGGTATGTTACTGCTGGCCGGAGTGCTGCGTATCGTGGTCAACCACCACACCACGTTCTTCATCAATTCACTGGCCCACATCTGGGGCCGCCGCCCTTACACCGACGAAAATACCGCGCGGGATAACGACCTGCTCGCGTTCTTCACCTTTGGTGAGGGCTACCACAACTACCACCATATCTTCCAGACCGATTACCGCAACGGCATCCGCTGGTATCACTGGGATCCGACCAAATGGCTGATTAAAACTGCCAGCTGGCTGGGTATGGCGCGCAACCTGAAAACAGTGCCGGCAATCCGTATCCAACGGGCCATGCTGACCATGCAGTTCAAACGTGCGGAGCAAAAGCTCGAGCACTCGAAGCACCGGGAAAGCTGGAAGCAGCTGCTGGAGCGCGAGTCCCAGGATTTCTCTGCCGCTCTCGCAGAGTGGAAGGAATTGCAGCAACAGCGTTATGAGAACGCGCGCGAGCGCCTGCTGAGCACCTGGGAAAATGCCGCCATCCGCACCCGGGTGAAGGAGCTTGAATACAGCCTGAAGATGCAGCGTAAACGCCTGCAAATCATGATGGAACAGTTCCACCTGGCGCCAGCCACGGCGTGAAAATACACAAGGCGATCCCCCGGGATCGCCTTTTTTGTATCTGCCGGGTTACCCAGGCACCGGCGTTGGCGTCCAGAAGGAGGACTTGAACGCCCGCGGATATGCACTATAACCATTAAAGGAACCTGCCAGTTCCCCTCCGACGGCCCCGTTGAGAAAACTATAATTGAGTTAACAACAGAGAAGGCGCAGAGATGAAGACGTTCAAACAGGCCCATGAAGTTCTCAAAAACGCCCAGAAATTCCACCTGGACATGGCCGGTGTCTACCAGCAACTACTGGAAAATGCGCAGGACAACCGCACCCAGCTGTTGCTCAAGCACCTGTACGAGCATGAGCTGCGGATGGCAAACAACCTCAAGAATTACGGTGCGGTGGCGGAGCAGAAGGTCATGCAGACCTGGCTGCAGTACACCAACGAAGAGTCCGCCGGCGATCTGGTAAAGAACCTGTACCTGAGTGACAAGCCGAGTATCGAAGAGATCAACAAGCTGGGGCAGGAGGTGGATCGCTACTTCTCCGAGCTTTACCACTCGGTTTACGGGTCCATCGAGTCCGCCGAGGTGAAAGAGATCTTTGAAAACCTCAAGCACATTCAGGACAAAGAGCGTATTACCCTGTCCATGGCCACAAACTCCCTCTGGGATATGTAACGCGACCGTCGCCTTTCACCGCTTTCTTCACATTTCACCCATAATCCGCGTCATCCTGTGACGCGGGCGCTGTGACGGGGCTCGCAAAGCCAGGTCAAATTGCACGAATTTGGCGCACCCTTCTACCAAAATCACTCTTTCCCAAATTTCCCGTGTTGCTTGAAACAGTTTCCGTTGCTATTTTGACAGCGATGTCATTTAGCGGCGCCGAGGTTTAGCGTCGTATTTCTATAAAAATAATCTGCCGCAAGGTGAACATTATATGATCAGCAACAAGCTCAGGCTCGGTCTGGTGGCCGCTGCCATGCTCTCCGCAGGACACAGCTATGCCGCCGTCGACTGCACCCCCCTCCCGGTCTGGGAAGCGGGCCCCGCCTATTCCGGCGGGGACCAGGTCCAGTACAACGACAACGCCTACGAGGCCAAGTGGTGGACCCAAAACCAGAACCCCGAACAATACTCCGGCCAGTATCAGGAGTGGAAACCGCTCGGCGCCTGTGGCGACGACGTGAATCCGCCGCTGACGCCGCCTCAGGGCTCGATTAGCGCACCGACCGCCGGGGCCACTTTCAGCGAAAATGACAGCGTTGTCTTCAGCGTTTCCGCCACCGATTCCGATGGCCAGGTGACTTCCGTCGAATTTTTCGTCGACGGCGCGCTTGTCGCCACCGACTCGACGGCACCCTGGGAGGCCACCTGGAGCGCAGTGCCCGGCCAACCCAGCCTCACCGCGCGTATCACCGATAACGACAGCCTCAGTACTACCACCGCGCCGGTCTCGTTCACTGTCGAAGAGGACGTGGTGATTGGCCCAGTGGCGCCAGAGGTAAGCCTGACCGCGCCCGCCAATGGCTCCAGCCACACCACCGGCGACATCCTGGCCCTTACCGCCAGCGCCTCTGACAGCGACGGCACCATCAGCCAGGTCGCCTTCTATGTGGACGGCGACCTGATCAGTACCGACACCAGCGCGCCCTATAGCGCCAACTGGACTGCCACTTTGGGCAGCCACACCCTCTCCGCCGTGGCCACCGACAACGATGGCCTGGAAGCCAGCGCGGAAGCAGCGATTTCCGTTCAGGATGAACAGATTGCTACCGGCGATCATCCCTGTCGCCCGGACGGCCTGTACACCACCCCCGGCACCGCGCCCAACTATTGCGACATCTACGATGCCGAGGGCCGCGAAGACATGGGGGCGGATCATCCCCGCCGTATCATCGGTTACTTCACCAGCTGGCGTAACGGCGCCAACGGCCAGCCCAGCTACCTGGTGAAAGACATCCCCTGGGGCAAAATCACCCACATCAACTACGCCTTCGCCCATGTAGCCAGCGATTATTCGGTATCCGTGGGCAACACCAACGATCCCGGCAACCCGGCCACCGGCATGGAATGGCCCGGCATCGCCGGCGCGGAAACCGACCCGGACTACCCCTACAAGGGCCACTTCAACCAGCTGTCCAAGTACAAGGAGCAGCACCCGGAAGTGAAAACCCTGGTCTCCGTGGGCGGCTGGGCCGAAACCGGTGGCCACTTCAATGAGAACGGCGATCGCGTGAACGATGGTGGCTTCTACACCATGACCACCAATGCCGATGGCAGCATCAACCACCAGGGCATTGAGGCCTTCGCCAATTCCTCTGTGGATTTCATTCGCCAGTACGGCTTCGACGGTGTGGATATCGATTACGAATACCCCACAAGCATGAACGACGCGGGCAATCCGATGGACTTCGGTATCGCCAACCCACTGCGCGGCTCGCTGATGGAATCCTACGTTGAGCTGATGCGGGTACTGCGCGAGAAGCTGGACCAGGCGGGCCAGGAGGACGGCACCCACTACATGCTGACCATCGCCTCCCCCTCTTCCGGCTACCTGCTGCGCGGTATGGAAACCATGCAGATCACCCAGTACCTGGATTACGTCAACATCATGACCTACGACCTGCACGGCGCGTGGAATGAATATGTTGGCCACAACTCGGCGCTGTTCGACAACGGCAACGATCCGGAGCTGGCGGCTGCGAGCGTCTACAGCACCTCCCAGTACGGTGGCATCGGCTACCTGAATATCGACTGGGCGGTGAAGTACTTCCGCGGCTCCATGCCCGCAGGCCGTATCAACGTGGGCATCCCCTACTACACCCGCGGTTGGCAGGGCGTATCCGGCGGTGACAACGGTCTCGGCGGCTCCGCAGCGCTGCCTTCCCAGTCCGAATGTCCGGAAGGTACCGGCGGTGCAGCGGACTGCGGACACGGCGCCATTGGCATCGACAACATGTGGCACGACCTGGACGAGAACGGCAACGAAATGGGCGCCGGCTCCAACCCCATGTGGCATGCCAAGAACCTGGAAAATGGCATTCTCGGCAGCTACATCACCGAGTACGGCCTGGACCCGGCCAACGACCCGGACGACGCACTGGTAGGCACCTATGTGCGTAACTACGACAGCGTTTCCGAAGCGCCCTGGCTGTGGAACGCACAGAAGAGCGTATTCATCTCCACCGAAGATGAAGAGTCCATGGACGCCAAGGTGCAGTACGTGATCGACCAGGGTGTCGGCGGCATCATGTTCTGGGAGCTGGCCGGCGACTACGACTGGGATGCGGCCAAGGGCGAGTACTACATGGGCGACACCCTCACCACCCTGGCTTACGACAAGTTCGCCAACGCCAGCGACTATCGCCACCTGCGCACCGACCGCGTAGTGCCTAGTGAGGCACTGGATATCAGCATCGAAGTCACCGAGTTCAAACTGGGCGACCAGAACTACCCGCTGAATCCGAAGCTGTACCTCACCAACAACACCGGTGGTGTATTGCCCGGCGGCACCGTGTTCGAGTTCGACATGCCGACCTCCACGTCCAACATCATCACCGACCAGAGCGGTGCCAGTTTGGAAGTGATTGAAGACGGCGCCAATGCCGGCGGCGGCAACGTGGGCGGCCTGGAAAACGAATTCCACCGCGTACGCTTCAGCCTCCCGGCCTGGCAGGATTTGGCAGACGGTGAAAGCTGGGATATGACCCTGAACTACTACCTGCCGGTATCCGGCCCGCAGGCCTACACCGCGACCGTCAACGGCACCACCTATGCACTGGCGTTCGAATATCCGGACCTTCCGGTAGTCCAACTCAGTAGCGGCGGCGGTAGCTCTTCTGGTGGCAGTTCTTCTGGTGGCAGCTCGTCAGGCGGCGGTAGCGAGACCTGTGCCGACCTGAGCATCAGTACTTCTGGCCTCGTGACCTATCCAGAATGGCCGCGCAGCAACCATGCCGCAGGCGGTGACCGAATCATCCACGATGGCAGTGTCTTCGAAGCCAAATGGTGGACCCAATCGGTACCCGGCACTGCGGACGGCAGCTGGCAATTCCTCTGCTCGATTTGATCAAGCATTAAATGGATTTACCCGGCCGGCGACGCAGCGCCGGCCAACTCTCACAGGATGGACTGTTTGAAAAGTGTTTTAAAAGATCTCTCTGCGTTGTGACCGATAGGAACTCCTGTACAGGATTTGCTCCTATGTTCGCCCCGGCTCCGGCCGGGGCTTTTTTCGTTTCTGGCTGCCGTGATTTCATCGTTGCCGATGGCCTATCATGGCCCTTACAGAAAGCTGGGCTTACTCCCTCTAAATTGATTAGCAGTAACAATCATGACCAATAAAAAACAACGACTAGCCTCGGTAGATGCCCTGCGGGGCTTCGACATGTTCTGGATCATCGGGGGCGAGGCCCTGTTCCTGCCGCTGTTTGCGCTTACCGGGTGGACGATATTCCAATTCGGTCATGGACAGATGCAGCACACCCCATGGCATGGGTTCAGCTACTACGACCTGATCTTCCCGCTGTTTATTTTTCTCTCCGGCGTCACCCTCGGGCTTGCCAGCAAGTCTTTGCGGGGACTGCCCATGAGCCAGCGGACACCGGTGTATCGCAAGGCAGTAAAACGGCTTTTACTGCTGATTCTGCTGGGGGTTCTTTACAACCACGGTTGGGGAACGGGCATTCCGGCGGATCTCAGTGAAATCCGCTACGCCAGTGTTCTGGCCCGCATCGGATTCGCCTGGTTCTTTGCAGCCATGATTGTGTGGCACTTTGGCATTCGCACACAGTATGTGATCGCCGCGAGTATTCTTTTGGGTTACTGGCTGCTGCAGGCGGTTGCTGGCGACTACACACCGGAAGGCTCGGTAAACGCCTGGGTGGATCAACACTTCCTGCCCGGCATCACTTATCAAAACCGCCCCTACGACCCGGAAGGTGTTCTCTCCACCATTCCGGCGATTGCCAATGCACTGTTCGGTGTCTTCGCGGGCCGCTGGCTTAGCAAAAATGCGGGTGATCACGGGGCCATTCTCCAGGGGCTGTTTATCGGAGCCGCGGCCTGTCTGCTCGTTGGATTTTTATGGCACTGGATTTACCCGGTGAACAAGGAACTGTGGACCAGTTCGTTTGTACTGATCACCTGCGGTTGCTGCCTGCTTCTGCTGGGTATTTTCTATCTGGTTGTGGATATATGGCACTGGAAAGCCTTCACCCACTTTTTCTCGGTAATTGGTTGCAATGCGATTCTGGTTTATCTCGGTACCAGTCTGGTGAACTGGACATATTCGAGTAAGAGTGTGTTTGGTGGTATTGCTTCAGCCTTGCCCGAAGCGGCAGGGATTTTGGTGATTGCCTGTGGTGTGATTTTACTGCAGTGGTTGGTACTGCGATTCTTGTTCAAGCGTGGGATTTTTATTAGCCCCTGAGTTTCGGGGTCCCACTTAGACAGCTCGGTGGCGACAAAGCACTGGGTGTGGGTTTTCAGGACCGCTGTGAACCCATCCCTGGGCGCTTCGGCGCAAACATCCTGTTTGCGACGATCCTGAAAACCCACACCCAGCACTTTGTCTTAGATTTGAAATTCTCGCTTTTGAATAGGCTACATTGTTGAACGAACAATGCGCAGAGGCCGAAGCGAAAGTAAAGTAGCGGGGATTCGTTTTCGAAAGCGTCGGCGACAGGGACGTCGCCGACGCAGCGTACATGGATGTATTCACAGCGGTTTCGAAAACGAATACCCGCTGCTTTACTGCCCGCAACCCAACTAGTGGCACCTCGTACTTTTAAGAACCATGAAGGCCGCTCTTTTGTATCGCCTCGACAATTGGTTGATTAGCATCAGGAAAGTGGAAATCAGATAACTCCGAAACAGAAACCCAGGCCAGCTCCTGCCCCTCGACACCGCGCTCTTTTCCGCTGAACCGAGTAACGAACCAGGTGTCCAGGAAAACCTGCTTGTCCCCATAATCATGGCGAACTTCGATTAGCGGCTCCATGGCCTTCACTTCAATATCGAGCTCTTCTTTCAACTCGCGCGTCATCGCTCGCTGAATGGACTCACCGTCCTCGACCTTGCCGCCCGGAAACTCCCATCGGCCACCCATGTGCAAGTGATCAGGTCGCTTGGCCAACAGGATTCGGCCATCGGCGCCGAGAATGACACCGACCGCAACGTGAATATGTTTGATTGCCGACTCACTCATCAGGTGCGATATTCCGCATTGATGGTCACATACTCGTGGGAGAAATCGCAGGTCCAGATGTGTTCGCTAGCGTCACCCCGTTGCAAGTCGACCGTAATAGTGAACTCCGGCTGCTCAAAAATTTTCTGCCCCGCTTCCTCGGTGTAGCTGTCCGCGCGGCCACCCGCCTCAACAATCTGCACATCGTCGAGAAACACATCGATCTTGCTGGTATCCAGATTCTCAGCACCGGCGTTGCCGATGGCCATTACCAGTCGGCCCCAGTTCGGGTCGGAGGCGTACATCGCGGTTTTCACCAGCGGCGACTCGCCAATCTCAAACGCCATGCGCAACGCTTCTTCCGAACTCGCCGCATTGTTGACCTGAACCGTCACGAATTTGGTCGCGCCCTCACCATCTTTGACGATGGCCTGTGCCAGCTCGATATGCACATCGACGATGGCCGCTTTCAACTGCGCATAGGCCTCGCTGTCACGTTTGACTTCGGCTCCGGTGACGCCACTGGCAATCAGCACGCAAGCGTCATTGGTGGACGTATCCCCATCGACACTGATCCGGTTGAACGATGCCCCAACGGCCTCTTTTACCAGCGCATCCAGCAACGGCTGCGCAATACGTGCATCGGTGGCCACGTAGGCGAGCATAGTCGCCATGTTTGGCTGAATCATGCCTGCACCCTTGGCGATACCGGCGATGGTGATGGTTTCTCCGGCGACCTCCACCCTGCGACTGGCCGTCTTGGGGCGGGTATCTGTGGTCATAATGGCCTTGGCAGCGCTATCCCAGGCATCCGCCTTGAGGTTATCCACAGCAGTCGGCAATGCGTCGAGAATCTTTTGTACCGGCAAGTGCTCGCCGATCACTCCGGTACTAAATGGCAGTACCTGCTCCGCCTTGATACCCAGTACCTCAGCGACCCCCTCACAGCTCTGCTCGGCGGTTTTCAAGCCACGTTCACCGGTAGCGGCGTTGGCATTGCCCGCATTGATCAACAGGGCGCGGATATCCCCCAGGCGAATATGCTCTTTGGCAACCAGTACCGGCGCCGCACAAAAGGCGTTCTGGGTGAATGTCGCCGAGACGCTGGCGCCTTCGGCAATTTCGATCAATAGCAGATCGTCGCGCTGCCAGTTTTTAATTTTGGCAGGTACGGCAGAGAGACGGATACCGGGAATCGGGGGAAGTGGCGGCGCCATGCAATTACGTCCTTGAGCAATGTCAGTATGAGCGCGCATTATAAATAAAAAGGCCCGCTGGTAAGAGCGGGCCTTTTTGCGGATTACGCCGTGATCAGCTTGGCGTCGATGAGGTCAGCTTGCCGTGGCACTGCTTGTACTTCTTACCGGAACCACAGGGGCAGGGATCATTGCGTCCCACCCGTGGGCCGCGACGTGCCGGCTCCTGTGCCGCCGGCTCAGCAGCCGCTTCCACGTCAGGTATCGCAGAGGCCTGCGCATGCTGAAGCTCCAGCTGCTGGCGGCGCTGTGCCTCCAGACGGCGCTGCTCCATCTCCTCCATCTGCTCGCGGGTCATCGGCTCCACGTGGGCCAGTACCCGAATCACTTCGTGCTTGAGGTTATCCAGCAAACTCTGGAACAAGTGGAAGGATTCCCGCTTGAATTCCTGCTTGGGGTTTTTGTTCGCATAGGCGCGCAAACCAATACCCGCACGCAGGTGATCCATGCTGGACAGGTGCTCTTTCCACAGCTGGTCGAGGACCTGCAGCATCACCTGACGCTCGATCGTCGGCATCAGGCTTTCATCGCCGGTGCTTTCGGCAATACGCGCGAGCTTGTCTTGATAGCCCTGCTGCGCAGCCTCGACGATTTTCTCGCGCAGGCTTTCTTCGTGCAGGGTACGGTCTTCGTCCAGCCACTGCTGTACAGGCAACTGCAAACCGAGCTCACTCGCCAGCTGCTGCTCCAGGGCCGGGATATCCCACTGTTCTTCCACGCTTTGCGGCGGCACATGGCTCGAGATCAACTCGTTGACCACATCCTCGCGGATCGCGTTGATGGTATCGGTAATGCTTTCGGCTTCCAGCAGCTCGTTGCGCTGGGAGTAGATCACCTGGCGCTGGTCATTGGCCACATCATCGTATTCCAGCAACTGTTTGCGGATATCGAAGTTGCGACCTTCCACACGGCGCTGGGCCTTCTCAATGGCATTGGAAACCATGCGGTGTTCAATCGCTTCACCGCGCTCCATACCCAGCATCTGCATAAAGTTCTTCACCCGGTCGGAGGCGAAGATGCGCATCAGGTTGTCTTCCAGTGACAGGTAGAAACGGGTCACGCCCGGGTCACCCTGTCGGCCGGCACGACCGCGCAGCTGGTTGTCGATACGGCGGGACTCGTGGCGCTCGGTGCCGATGATATGCAGGCCACCGGCCTCAATCACCGTGGCATGGCGCTCTTTCCACTCCGCCTTGATCTTGTCGATCTCCTCCGCCGTCGCTTCACGGCCCTCGCGCTGCTGCAGCTCTTCGACTTCCGCTTCCCAGTTACCACCCAGCACGATATCCGTACCGCGGCCCGCCATGTTGGTGGCGATGGTCACGGTGCCCGGGCGACCGGCCTGGGCAATAATCTGGGCTTCTTTTTCGTGGAACTTGGCGTTCAGCACCTGGTGCTGGATCTTGGCCTTCTGCAGCATGCGAGACATCTCTTCCGAGGTCTCGATGGAAGCCGTACCCACCAGAATCGGCGCCTTTTTATCCCGGCAGTATTTGATGTCCTCGATGATCGCTTCGAGCTTTTCTTCCTTGGTGAGGTACACCAGGTCGTTCAGGTCTTGCCGCTGCTTCTCTTTGTTGGTGGGAATGACCACCACATCCAGACCGTAGATCTGGCGGAATTCAAAGGCTTCGGTATCCGCGGTACCGGTCATACCGGCCAGCTTGGGATAGAAACGGAACAGGTTCTGGAAGGTGGTAGAAGCCAGGGTCTGGCTCTCGCTCTGGATCTGTACGTTTTCTTTTGCTTCCAGCGCCTGGTGCAGACCTTCCGAGAGACGTCGGCCGGGCATGGTGCGTCCGGTGTGCTCGTCGATCAGCACCACCTGACCGTTCTGCACGATGTAATCCACATCTTTATTAAACAGTACGTGGGCACGCAGTGCCGCATTGACATGGTGCAGCAGGCCCAGGTTGCCGGGCGCGTACAGGGATTCATCTTCCTTCAGCAGACCCCCGCGCGTTAGCAGGTCTTCAATCAGCTGGTGGCCGTCTTCGGTCATTTCCACCTGACGGGTCTTCTCGTCCACCGTGTAATGGCCTTCGCCGCCCTCTTCACCGCGTTCCAGCTGGGGAACCAGCTTGTTCATCGCCATGTAGAGCTGCGAGGAATCTTCCGCGGCACCGGAAATAATCAGCGGGGTACGCGCCTCGTCAATCAGGATCGAGTCCACCTCATCCACAATGGCGAAATTCTGCGGGCGCTGGGTGCGATCTTCCTTGCGCAGAACCATATTGTCGCGCAGATAGTCGAAGCCAAATTCGTTGTTGGTGCCGTAGGTGATGTCGGCCTGATAGGCGGCTTTCTTGTCTTCCGGGTGCTGCTGGGATACCACGATGCCCACGGTCAGCCCCAGGAATTCGTATACCGGGCGCATCCAATTGGCGTCTCGGCTGGCGAGATAGTCGTTCACGGTCACGATGTGCACGCCCTTGCCCTCGAGCGCGTTCAGGTACGCGGGCAAAGTGGCCACCAGGGTTTTACCCTCACCGGTGCGCATTTCCGCGATGTGCCCCTCGTGCAGGGTCATACCACCGATCATCTGTACATCAAAATGGCGCATGCCAAGGGTGCGGTCACTGGCCTCGCGCACCGCGGCGAAGGCTTCCGGCAGAATCTGGTCGAGGGTCTCACCGTCGGCCAGGCGCTGCTTGAATTCATCGGTTTTGGCTTTCAGCGCGGTGTCGTCCAGCGCCTTGTACTCATCTTCCAGCGCGTTGATCTTGGTGACCATCTTGCGCATACGCTTGAGTTCTCGGTCATTTTTTGAGCCAAAGACCGTTTTTATCAGTTTGCCAATCATTATTCAGAAACCACATTAAAGCTGAGTGTGCCCGCGGGCCCGGGGCTGTGAGCCGCTGCGCGGAAAAGGTGCAAGTAAACAGGAAGGCGCCAGGCGCCGCAACCATGATTGAAGTTGCGGGCGCCACTACAGGATTACAAGTGTCCTGCCGCGCAATGATAGAGGATAGTTGTTATCTGCCGGTGCGGCGGATATAGGTGGCGGGGTCTACCGGGCGGTTGTTTTTGTACACTTCAAAATGGACGTGGGGGCCGGTGGAGCGGCCGCTGGAGCCCATCAGGGCAATGATCTGCCCCTTCTTCACGATATCGCCGACCTTGACCTTGAGCTCGCTGTTATGGCCGTAGCGAGTCTTGTAGCCATTGCCGTGATTGATTTCAACCAGCTGACCGTAGCCGTAGCGATCTTCCGCCCAGGTCACGACGCCCGCGGCCACCGAGACGACGTCGGAGCCATTCTTGCCAGCGAAATCCACCCCCTTGTGCCAGGAGCGACGCCCGCTGAAGGGATCGGTGCGATAGCCGTAGCGGGACGACATCCAGCCGCGGGTGATCGGACGCCCGGCGATAAACTGCTCATCCTGTAGCTGGCGCCGGGCCATAAGAGAGTCGAGTGTCGAGAGCTGCATCTGCCGGTCTTCAATCTGATCCGACAGGGCGCCAATGACCTCAAGGAATTCGGGGGGCTGATACGGCAGCTCGCTGCCACCACTGATACCCGGATCCTCCGGGCCTCCAAGGGCGGGGACACTGCCAAACTGGAATTCACCTTCGTCGAGCTTGGCAATGGTAGTCAGGCGCTCACCGAGCGCATCCAGACGGGTCAGGCGCGCCTGCATTTCCGCCAGCTTGACGGTGAGTGCAGTGAGCTGTTCACGGGCCTGCTGGTCGGCCTCCTGGATCTCTTCCTGCTGCTTGCGCAGCGCTTTGTTCCAGGCCTTGACCGCACGGGCGTCAAACACGTCGGATTCTTTCGCGGGGAGATTCGCACCCAGCCACAAGGCACCCACGGGCAACCCCAACAGGCAGAGACCGAGCAATGCTTTGCTCAGCCCTCCAAAGTTGAAGCTGCGGGAGACACCCCCACGCTCATTAACGAGAATAATTTTCATATCTGGCGTGCAAGAATTGCGACTATTTGTTGTTTTATATTAATTTTTCACCTGTTCAGGAGCTGCGGTGCTCCAACAGTGAAAGGGCTGTCGCTTCCTGCATTGCCCATGGCCATCCCCTTGGCCACTGACACCCTGTCCAGCATCGGGTGCTGTCAGGCTGCCTCAAAGATCACCGCGCCCGATCGGGGCACGTAAAAAAGCCGGCAAATTCTGTGCCGGCTTTTCCATTTCTGCCTTTTACACCGCCAAAATCGGCTTAACGTAAGAGATTGGCGCTTCCTGCTCATCCTCAAAGGTCACCATTTCCCAGGCGTCCTCCTGAGCCATCAGGGTGCGCAGGGACTTGTTGTTCAGCGCGTGGCCAGACTTGAACGCCTTGAACTCACCGATAACGCTGGTACCCAGGAGATACAGGTCGCCGATGGCGTCAAGAATCTTGTGCTTGACGAACTCATCTTCGTAGCGAAGACCGCCCTCGTTCAGGATTCGGTACTGGTCGATAACGATCGCGTTATCCACACTGCCACCCTGCACCAGGCCTTTGGAGCGCAAATATTCAATCTCGTGCATGAAACCAAACGTACGTGCACGGCTCACCTCTTTCACAAAAGAGGTGCTGGAGAAATCTACCGAGGAGCTGAGGTTGCGCCCCTGGAACACCGGGTGATCGAAGTCGATGGTGAAGGACACCTTGAAGCCGTTGAACGGCAGGAAGCTGGCCACTTTATCGCCTTCTTCCACGGTAACCGGCTTCTTGATACGCAGGAATTTCTTGGCAGCAGATTGCTCCTGAATACCTGCGGACTGGATCAAAAATACGAACGGGCCGGCGCTACCGTCCATGATCGGTACTTCCTGGGCGGACAGCTCGACAATCGCATTGTCGATGCCCAGCCCAGCCATGGCGGACAGCAGGTGCTCAACCGTGGCAATCCGCACATCCCCCTTCACCAGCGTGGTGGAGAGCAGAGTGTCGCCCACGTTTTCTGCACGCGCTTCAATCTCAACCACCGGATCCAGATCGACCCGACGGAACACGATGCCACTGTTTACCGGCGCCGGCTTCAGAGTCAAAACGACCTTCTTACCGGTATGCAGGCCAACACCCGTGGCTCGAATAGCATTTTTGAGAGTGCGCTGTTTGATCATCTATGTCTTGGTTCCCAATCGGTGAGCTGCGCACGAATCGCAGCGAGCCGGCGATAGTAACAGAAAAAATACGCCAAAACTACAAGTAACGCATCGGTCACAAATTGATCACACTTGTGGTCCAGGCCGAACTTCCAGTGCTTAGTCTTTAAAGCATAGCGCAGCGGGAAGACTGCAATGCCAAACCAGTGCACAGAAATGTAACTCGCGCGCGATTGGACGGCACTTCCCTCTCACTGTGGGTGCCATCACGCCAGCGGCGACACCAAGACCAAACAGTCACCGTAGCCTGGCGAGGCTCCCGTTGACTGATCTTACTCTCGACTTTCTGAATTCCCGATCCAATGGATCCGGACAAGGGGCACATCGCGCCCCTTCACCGGTGCCAGCAACTCGCGCACCGGAGCGGGCGGAAGCCCGGCAAACGCCGGGCAAGGACATGAGCAGATGGGTTCCGCCCCGCACTCCGGTGGGAGTGGGACGGGATCAGTCTGCCTGGCGACGCAAGAACGCCGGAATATCCAGATATTCCATATCCTGATCCGCCGGGTTCAGGGGCGGCATAGACCGCGGCTTGGAGCGATCACTTTCGACACGGCTGCCGCGCACATCCTGCGGTTCACGCGCGGTCTCGGCCGGTGCTGCCGCACGAGCGGCCTCACGCGCCTCTGGCCGACGCGTGTTATCCACCACCTTGGTCGGACGAGCAGCCTGGGCACTGGCTTCACCGAGACCGGCAGCCACTACCGTAACGCGCATTTCGTCGCCCAGCTTGTCATCAACCGCGGTGCCAATCACCACAGTGGCATCGTCCGAGGCAATTTCCTGCACAATCTGGCCCACTTCGGAGTACTCACCCAGGGTCAGTTCCTGGCAGCCTGCGTCTTCACTACCCGTGATGATATTCACCAGGATACCGCGCGCCCCTTGCAGGTTGACGTTGTCCAGCAACGGACTGCGAACGGCTTTCTCAGCCGCTTCGCGGGCGCGGTTTTCGCCAACCGCAGCGCCGGAGCCCATCATCGCCATGCCCATTTCAGACATAACAGTACGCACATCGGCGAAATCCACATTCATGATGCCCGGACGGATCATGAGATCGGCGATACCCTGCACCGCACCCAGCAACACGTTGTCCGCTTCCCGGTACGCAGCCTTCATGGTGATCTTGTTACCGAGCACCTCCAGCAGGCGATCGTTGGGGATGGTGATCAGTGAATCCACCTTGTCGCGCAGTTCGAGAATACCCTCTTCCGCAACAGTGGTGCGCTTGCGTCCTTCGATCATGAACGGACGGGTCACCACGGCCACCGTGAGGATACCCAGGTCCTTGGCGATCTCCGCAACAATCGGCGCTCCGCCGGTGCCAGTGCCACCGCCCATACCGGCGGTAATAAACACCATATCCGCACCGGTCAGCACTTCCGCAATGCGCTCGCGGTCTTCCAGTGCAGACTGACGGCCCACATCGGGGTTCGCTCCGGCACCCAGGCCGCGGGTGATGGTATTACCCAGCTGCAGAATGGTCTGCGCTTCTACATCCTTCAAAGCCTGTGCATCGGTATTCGCACAAATGAAGTCCACACCACCGACTTCGCTGGCGATCATGTGCTTGACGGCATTACCGCCACCGCCGCCCACTCCGATCACCTTGATGACAGGCTTGTCCTGTACGCTATCTACGAGTTCGAACATTGCTGTTCCCCTTTTTTGCTCATGTCCAAATTTAATTATCGATCCCGGTAATTATTTTCCGCTTCAGAGGTTGCCTCTGAACCAGTGTTTGACCTTATCCCACCACTGGTTCTCGCTGCGCTGAATCGTAGTATTACCCCGTTTATTGTCTTCCACCTTGATCGCGTACATCAGCAAACCAACGCCGGTGGAATAAATCGGGTTACTGACGATATCCGTCAACCCCGAAATTCCCTGAGGCACTGCCAAACGCACCGGCATATGGAAGATCTCTTCCGCCAGTTCCACAGCCCCTTCCATCTTTGATGAACCGCCGGTGAGTACGATGCCCGCGGCACACAAGTCTTCAAATCCACTGCGACGCAGCTCGGCCTGAACCAGGGTAAACAATTCGTCGTAACGGGGTTCCACCACTTCCGCCAGAGCCTGGCGTGACAAATCCCGCGGCGGCCGGTCACCCACACTGGGAACCTTGATGGTTTCCCCTTCGCGCGCCAGCTTGGCCAGTGCACAGGCGTACTTGATTTTCAGCTCTTCCGCATGCGGCGTCGGCGTACGCAGGGCCATGGCGATATCATTGGTCACCTGATCGCCCGCAATGGGGATGACCCCGGTGTGCCGGATGGAGCCCCCGGTAAAGACGGCGATATCCGTGGTACCGCCACCGATGTCCACCATGCACACGCCGAGCTCTTTTTCATCGTCGGTCAGCACGGCATAGCTCGATGCCAGCTGCTCGAGGATCACGTCTTCCACTTCCAGGCCACAACGGCGAATACACTTCTCGATATTCTGCGCCGCATTGACCGCGCCACTTACCAGGTGCACCTTGGCTTCCAGGCGCACACCGGACATACCCAGCGGCTCCTTTACGCCCTCCTGGCTGTCGATCAAGTACTCCTGCGGCAGCGTATGCAGAATCTTCTGGTCCGCAGGAATGGCCACCGCGCGCGCAGCGTCAATTACCCGGTCCAGGTCTTGTTGAGTCACCTCTCGGTCCTTGATCGCAACAATGCCGTGGGAGTTCAGGCTCCGGATATGGCTACCGGCAATCCCGGCGTAGACAGAGTGAATCTCACAGCCAGCCATCAGCTCCGCCTCTTCGACTGCGCGCTGGATCGACTGCACCGTGGATTCAATATTTACTACCACGCCCCGCTTCATACCGGTGGAGCGGTGGGAACCGATACCGACGATATTCAGCTCGCCATCTCCGGTGACCTCACCGACAATCGCGACGACCTTGGATGTACCAATATCCAGGCCAACGATCATGCGTGGTTCTGTTGTTTGCGTCATTGGATTTTCAACCTCGCTGGACTCTCGCGCCGACCCACATTGCACATGTCGGATCAGGGCCAGGCCCGGCTTTTTATCTGCCTATTTTGTTGTCAGTTTTCTGTTTTATCTTTCGTTTTCCATTGCACCGCAACTGCATTGTTATAGCGGGTATCAACCCCCACAATTTTTTGCAGATGCGGCGCCAGTACGCCCCGCGTCAAGCTGAGAAAGCGGCCCACCCGCTCCAGCAGCTCGTCGTGACCGAGCTGCAGGCGAATTCCGCTGACCAGCTCGAGTTGCCACCCCGCCAAATCGTCAAACGACAGACGGCGTACTTCCATATCCTTTGTGGTCAGCAACCCGGCCAGCGCCTGGTACTGCACCATGATTCGCTCCACCAGCTCCGCATCGCCGGCCAACTCCGGCAACCGCAAATCCTTCAAATTGTCTGGCCGGGGCAGCAAGTCGCCACTGGCAATGAGCAGCTGATCGCCACCCCAGATGGCGAGAGGCTCAGCCTCTTCCACCACCACTTCAACGCCGTTGGGCCAGCGGCGGCTAACCGCGGCATTTACAATCCAGGGGTTGGCCATCAGGGCCGCCCGCAACTCGCCAATATCCAGCGAGAAGAATCCGTTGCGTAAATATGGCAACAGGATGTCTTCGACCTCGCGCTCGGTGACAGCGCGGAAGGGCGCCTTGACCCGCACGTTTTCCAGCGCATCCACTCGGCTCAATTCCACCGCGGGCGCCTGCTGCCATAACCAACGGGCGCTATACCCAAGCCCCGCACCCACCATGACCAGAAAACCCAGCATCAGCAGCAATCGAAGGGGCCGCAGTCCCGTCGATGCATCGGCATTGGGCAGTGCACGCGCACCGCGGGGTGCCTGCTTGCCACGGCCCTTCTTCGGTTGGGCCTTTTCTCTCGCCAAGTTTTTCGCTTTTGCCACGGTATTCCCGCTTGTCACCTAGTCCGCGGAACGCGCGTGATCGCCCAGTCGCCATTCCGATAATTGCTGCGCGAGCCCGCCCACATTGCCGGCACCCTGGGTCAACACGATATCGCCGGGCTCCAGCAGATCCGCCAGAATCGGGGGCACCTGATCCACACTTTCTACGAAGATCGGATCTATCTGTCCCCGATTGCGAGTGCTGCGCGCGAGCGTACGGCCATCGGCACCCGGAATCACCGCTTCACCGGCGCTATATACATCCAGAAGAACCAGTTTGTCGACCTGCGATAACACCTGTACAAAATCTTCGAACAGATCGCGGGTACGGGTGTAGCGATGGGGCTGGTACACCATGACCAGGCGGCGCTCTGGCCAGCCATCGCGCACGGTTTTTATGGTGGCAGCCACTTCCCGCGGGTGGTGGCCATAGTCGTCCACCAGCATCACTTTTTCTGCTTCGGCGTTGTCACTCACCGGATACTCGCCGTAAATCTGGAAACGGCGACCAACCCCTTGAAACCCGTTCAAGCCTTCACGAATGGCCTCGTCACTGACACCCTCTTCTGTTGCCACCGCAATCGCCGCAGTCGCATTCAGCACGTTGTGAATACCCGGTGTATTGACGCACACATCCAGCGCGTCGCCGCCCGGGCGATGCACGGTGAAACAGCTGCGCAACGGCTCCTGCTTCACATCGCTGATACGAAAATCGTTGTCCTCGGTGAACCCGTAGGTCGTCACCGGGCGCGCCATCCGCGGGATAATTTCCTGCACATTGGCATCATCCCCGCAGACCACGGCAAGACCGTAGAACGGGAGATTCTGGATAAAATCGATAAAGATCTGCTTAACCTTCTCGAAATCCCCACCATAGGTTTCCATATGGTCCGCATCGATGTTGGTCACCACCGTAACCATCGGCTGCAGGTGCAGGAAAGACGCATCACTTTCATCGGCTTCCGCAATCAGGTAGCGACTCTCACCCAGCGCCGCGTTTGTGCCGGCACTGTTCACCAGGCCTCCAATCACGAATGTCGGATCCTTGCCCGCGGCCGCAAAAATAGAGGCGATCAGGCTGGTGGTGGTGGTCTTGCCATGGGTGCCGGCGACCGCGATACCGTAGCGATAGCGCATCAACTCGCCGAGCATTTCTGCGCGGCGCACGACCGGAATACGATTTTCCCGCGCAGCCACGAGCTCCGGGTTATCGCCATAAATGGCCGAAGAGTTCACCACAACATCCACATCGCGCACATTGTCTGCGGTGTGCCCAATCTGAATCTGTACACCCAACTTGCGCAGTCGTTCGGTGACCTTGCTCTCCCGCAGATCCGACCCAGAAACTTCGTAGCCCTGATTCTGCAATACCTCGGCGATACCACTCATGCCGGCACCGCCCACACCAATAAAGTGGATGCGGCGAGTACGGCGCATAATCGGCACGTGGTAGTGGCTTTCGCCTGTGTTCATGTCTTGTCCAACGTTTTCTGAATTTCCAACTTCTTCGTTCGCTTCGCGAGACATATCAACACCCCATCTCTTCGCGACATACGGCCAATACCTGATCGGTCGCATCCGGCCGGGCGACGCGGCGTGCCGCTTCCGCCATGGCCATTAATTTTTCCGGTGCGGCAAACAGAGACTCCAGTAAGGCCGCCAGTTCGCCGGCATCCAGCGCATCCTGCTGGATCACGCGCGCTGCCCCGGCCCTTTCGAGCCACTCACCGTTCTTCGTCTGATGGTCGTCAATGGCAAACGGGAAAGGCACCAGAATGGCACCCACACCCGCTGCAGCAATTTCCGATACCGTCAGTGCACCGGAGCGACAAATCACCAAATCCGCCTGCCCGTAGGCTTCTGCCATATCGGCGATAAACGGCACCACGCTTGCATCCACGCCGACGCGCTCATAAGCCTCTTGCGCCAGATCGAGATGCCGCTGCCCCGCCTGGTGAATAACCCGCGGACGCTTTTCTGCCGATATCCTTGCCAGCGCTTGCGGCACCAGTTCATTGATCGCCACCGCGCCGAGGCTGCCACCCAAAACGAGCAATCGGGCTGGGGTCTGCTTACCCACACGCTCTGCCGGTGCTGGAAGTGCGGCAATTTCCGGCCGCACCGGGTTACCCACCTCTACTGCTGCCGGCAAGCCGCTTGGAAAAGCTTCCAGTACCCGGCTGGCGATTTTTGCCAGCAAGCGGTTGGTGGTACCTGCCACAGCATTCTGCTCGTGGATAATCAACGGGATACCCGCGAGCCGCGCTGCGACACCGCCGGGTCCGGTCGCGAATCCGCCAAAACCCAACACCGCATCCGGCTGCAGCGCCTTTACCACCTGGCGCGCCTGCCAGATCGCCTTGCTGATTTGCAGGGGCGCTTTCAACAATGCACCGGCACCTTTTCCACGAATCCCTTCCACCGTGATGAAATGCAGCGGAATTTCCGCCGCGGGGATCAACTGCGCCTCGATGCCGCGCATGGTACCGAGCCACTCTACCGAACCACCCTGGGCTTGCAGGGCACGGGCCACGGCGAGGGCAGGAAACACGTGCCCACCGGTGCCGCCGGCCATCACCAGAAATTTCTTACCGACAAAAGGTGCGCTGTTCGATTCCGTCATTACGCAGCCTCCCCGGTTTTTCGGTCGCCCAGTTGCAGTGGGTTAAAAATCGGCAACTGCCGGATACGCGCAATGCTCCCCTCGGAGACCGGCGCTTCGCTACTCAGTTCTTTCTGCGCACGCCATGCCAGCCCGAATAGGGCGAAGCACACAACCAGGCTGGAGCCCCCGGAGCTGACAAAGGGCAGCGTCAGCCCTTTGGTGGGCAGCAGTCCGGATGCCACACCCATATTTACAAAGGCCTGCCCTGCAAGCAGTACCGCAATGCCGAAGGTCAGCAGCGCGGCAAAAAAGGCCTGCTTCGCCAGTGCCTTTCTCACCAGGCGCAGCAACGACCAGGTGAGGGTCGCATAGAGGGCGATGACAACCAGCCCACCCAGCATGCCCCACTCTTCCGCCAGAATGGCAAATACAAAATCCGTATGCGCCTCCGGCAAATAAAACAGTTTCTGCACACTATTCCCCAGGCCCACGCCAAACCATTCGCCACGGCCGAAAGCGATCAGTGACTGGGTCAACTGGTACCCGCCTGCAAACTGCTCGCCCCAGGGATCCATGAAGGTGGTCAAACGCTGCAATCGGTAAGGACTCACCAGAGCCATCAATACCAACCCACAGGCCGCGAGCCCCACCAGTAAAAATGTGTGCGGCAAGCGCGCGCCGGCGAGAAACACCATCGCCAGTGCCGTGCCCGAAATAACCACCACAGAGCCAAAATCCGGCTCCAGCAACAACAGTACCGCCACAATGCCGAGCACCGAGATTGGCACCATAAAACTGCTCCAGTGGCGCAGCTTTTCATGTCGCCGAGTCAGGAAGCTGGCGAAAAAAATCAGGCAGCAAAACTTTGCGATCTCCGCCGGCTGTACCGTAATCGGTCCCAGCGCAATCCAGCGCATACTGCCGTTCACCGCGCGCCCCACACCCGGAATCAGCACGATCAGGAGCATACCCAGCGCAAAAAACAGCAGGGTCCAGGACAGGTTGGACCAGATCGCCAGAGACACTCTGCTCACTACGAACGCCCCAAACGCGCCGGCCGCGAGAAACACCAGATGCCGCTTCAGGAAGTACCAGGAATCACCGTACACATCGGCAGCGAATGCAATGGAAGCCGAGGCCACCATCACGACACCAATGCTCGCCAGGGCCAGAACACAGAATGGCAACACCCAGGCAAACTCGTCAGCCTGATCATTTGCCGCCACCTCGAGGGCCACGCGCTCTTTTCGGCTCACTGACCACCTCCTGCGCCGTGCGTCACCGCAGAGGTATCCACCAGGTTATTCACCGCACGACGAAAATCTTCGCCGCGCGCTTCAAAGTTGCGGTACATATCGAAACTGGCGCAGGCCGGAGAGAGCAGTACGTAATCACCTGGCTGCGCCATTTCGGCCGCTTTGCTCACCGCCTGGTCCATCGTTTCAGCGGCTTGCAGGGGCACTTTTCCTGCAAATACCTGCGCGATTTTCACGCCGTCCACACCGATGGTTACCAGACCGCGCAGGGTATGCGCCGCCTCGACCAGCGGAGAGAAGTCCGCACCCTTGCCGTCGCCACCGGCAATCAAGACAATTTTGCATTTGCTATCGGCAAGCCCATCCAGGGCTGCGCGCGTCGCCCCCACATTAGTGCCCTTGGAATCGTTCACGAACGTGACAGCCGCGCAATCGGCCACGCGCTCACAACGGTGAGTCAAACCAGCGAAGTGACGCAATGCATCCAGCATCGCGTCCATCGGCAAGCCCACCGCATTACCCAGCGCCAGAGCTGCCAGCGCGTTGGCAACGTTGTGGCTACCCACCATTCCCATCTCACGCGCAGGCATCAGCTTTTTGGCGCCCTGTGCCAGCCAGCGATCACCGGCCTCCTCGATCAATCCAAACTGCTGCAGGTCCGGACGGTCCAGACCAAAGCTCCACTCACGGCTTTCCCGCGACAAAGGCCCACGGGTCAACGGGTCGGCGCGGTTGATGACAAACTGTTGCGCATGCCGATACACCCGCTGCTTGGCGCGGTGATAGGCCGCCATGTCCGGATAACGATCCATATGGTCGGCGCTCATATTCAGAATCGTCGCGACATCGGAGCGCAGGGAATAGGTGGTTTCCAACTGAAAGCTGGACAGTTCCAGCACAAACAGTTCCGGCAGCGCTTCACCGGGGGCCAGAAGATCCAGCACCGGCACACCAATGTTGCCACCCACGCGCACATCCACACCCGCCGCTCGCGCCATTTCACCCATCAGTGTGGTGACGGTGCTCTTGCCGTTGGAGCCGGTGATCGCGATCAATTTGGGCGCGGGGTCAGCCTTGGCCAGCTCACGCGCGAACAACTCGATATCGCCAATCACGGGAATGCCCGCCGCCACAGCCGCGGCGATGGCCGGCTCGGCCACCCCGATTCCGGGGCTTGCGATAATCTCACTGGCCGCCAGCAGGGTTTCTTTGCTGAGCGGGCCACACTCAACCGGCACGTCCGGGTACTGGGCACGGAACGCTTCCAGTGCGGGTGGTGCTTCGCGGCTA
Source organism: Microbulbifer sp. Q7 (assembly GCF_001639145.1). Lineage (NCBI taxonomy): Bacteria > Pseudomonadati > Pseudomonadota > Gammaproteobacteria > Cellvibrionales > Microbulbiferaceae > Microbulbifer > Microbulbifer sp. Q7. The sequence goes on from NZ_LROY01000002.1 coordinate 1,956,977, forward strand.
TCCACCACAACCGGCGAGAAACCCTGGCGCAGCAGGAAGCGCACGACCGATTGCCCGGTAGCGCCCAGCCCGATCACCACTTTTTTCTCTGAGGTTGCGATGAGGTTCATTGGTTCTTATTCAATTTCCGTCAGTATCTTCACGTCAGCGCAGCTTCAGGGTCGCCAGTCCGGCGAGCACCAGAACCACGGTAATAATCCAGAAACGCACGATCACTCGCGGCTCTGGCCAGCCCTTCAATTCGAAATGATGGTGCAGAGGCGCCATTCGAAAAATGCGCTTGCCGGTCAACTTGAAGGATGCCACCTGCAAAATAACCGACACCGTTTCCATCACGAATACGCCACCCATAATGAACAGCACAATCTCGTGGCGGGTAATCACCGCGATGATTCCCAGTGCCGCACCCAGCGCGAGTGCGCCCACGTCACCCATAAAAACCTGCGCCGGGTAGGTGTTGAACCAGAGGAAGCCAAGCCCTGCCCCGCCCAGCGCCGCACAGAACACCGCCAGCTCGCCGGCGCCCGAAATCGACGGGATATGCAGGTAGGTGGCAAACTCCACGTGGCCGACCAGATAGGCGATAACGCCCAGTGCGCCGCCCACCATCACCGAGGGCATGATCGCGAGACCATCCAGGCCATCGGTCAGGTTGACCGCATTACTCGAGCCAACCACCACGAAATAGGTCAGCACAATAAAGCCCACCGGGCCCAGGTTGATCGCAACGTCCTTGAAAAACGGCACAAACAATTGCGTCTCCGCCGGTGAGGTCGCACTCATATACAGGTAAATCGCCGCGCCCAGACCCGCTACCGATTGCCAGAAATACTTCCACCGCGCGATCAGTCCACGAGAATTCTTCTCGACGACTTTCTTGTAGTCATCGACAAACCCAACCGCACCAAACACGAACGTCACCAGGAGCGTCACCCATACCAGGCGATTACTGAGATCCGACCACAACAACGCACCGGAAAAAATGGCGGCCAGAATCAGGGTGCCGCCCATGGTTGGGGTCCCGGACTTGCTCAGGTGCGACTGCGGACCGTCATCGCGCACCGCCTGGCCCACCTGCAGACGGTTCAGCCAGGTAATCATGCGGGGTCCCACCAGCAACGAAATCCCCAACGCGGTAAGCGCGCCGAGAATGGCGCGCACCGTCAGGTAGTTGAAGACCGAAAAGCCTTTTACATACTGTTGTAAATATTCAGCTAGCCATAGCAGCATCGTTAAAACCTTTATTCATTCCCGTCGGTAAGCGCTTGTACGACCAGTTCCATACGCGCGCTGCGGGAACCTTTCACCAGCACCGTGGTGCCTTCATCCAACTCCGGCACCAGCGCCTGAACCAGGGCCTCGCGCTCGGAAAAATTTCTCGGGCTGTGTTGATGGCCGGAAGCGAACTCGATACTCGCTGCCGCACTCAATGTACCGAGGGTAAACAGCTGATCGATTCCGCGCTCCAACGCCAGGCGCCCCATTTCCCGGTGCGACCTGTCGGCATCCGGCCCCAGCTCCGCCATATCCCCCAGCACCAGAATCTTCTTGCCGTCGCGTTGCGCCAGCAGTTCAATCGCCGCACTGACGGATCCGGGATTTGCGTTGTAGCTGTCATCGATTACGGCAGCACCGGACTTTCCCCTGAAGGACTGCATGCGTCCGCCGACACTGCCCGCAAGGCTAAGTCCCTCGGCGATTTCCGCCACCGGGATACCTGCGGCATAGGCGCAGCCGGCAGCCACCAGTGCGTTATGCACGTTATGCTCGCCCAGCAGCTGCAGCTTCACCGGGTGCGACACGCCTTCAATCACCAGGTCAAATGCCGGGCAACCCAGTGCGCTCAACACGATGTTGTCCGGGTGCACCGCCCACTGATGGCCGAAACCGACCTCCAGGGTGCGCACGCCCTCGGGCATTCTGCCGCGCCAGTAGTCTGCGTAATTGTCGTCGGCGTTGACCACCGCAACACCGCCGGTTTGCAGGCTGGTGTATATCTGCCCTTTGGCGGTGGCGATGCCATCGATCGAGCCGAAGCCTTCCACATGTGCCGGCATGACATTGTTCACCGCGGTGATTTGCGGTTTGGCAATGCTGCACAAATAGCCGATTTCATCAGGTCCACTCGCGCCCATCTCCACGATCATCACCTGGTGCCTAGGCTCCAGCGAGAAGAGCGTCATGGGAACGCCAAAATGATTATTCAGGTTGCCCTGGGTCACGCACACCTTGTGGCGCTGGCCAAAAATGGCCGACAGCATTTCCTTGACGGTCGTTTTGCCGCAGGATCCGGTTATCCCGATCACCGGCCCGTCGAATTGTTCACGGCACAGCAGGCCAATCTGACCGAGTGCTATGGTGGTGTCAGCGACCACCCACTGGGGTAGCTCTGAGCCTTCAATCGGCTGTTCGGTGACGACGCCACGCACGCGCCCTTCCAGTTGATCGAGGAAGTCGTGCGCGTCGAAATTTTCCCCACGCAGAGCGACGAACAGCGCTTCATTGTCGAGCTTGCGCGTATCGGTGCACACCGCGCTAAATTCGATGGACCCGTTCAGCAACTCTCCACCGAAGCGCTGCTGCAACTGCTGCAAGGACAGGGGGGCAATCATCCGCGGCTACCCTCCAGTGTCTGGTCTTTACGATCCGCCATCGCCATGGACGCCTGCTCGCGATCACAGAAATGCAGTTTTTCACCCGCGATCAACTGGTAGTCTTCATGTCCTTTGCCGGCAATCAAAATAGTATCGCCAGGGGCGGCCGTATGAATGGCGTAACGGATAGCTTCGGCGCGATCGACCTTTACCGTACAGCGATCGCTGTCGGTGCCGCCGTCAATGCCCGCAAGGATTTCATCGACGATGGCCCGCGGGTCTTCACCACGAGGATTATCACTGGTCACTACCGTGTAGTCCGCGAGTTCTGCGGCGATTCGTCCCATCGGCGCGCGCTTGCCATTATCGCGATCACCGCCACAACCAAACACGCACCACAGTTTGTTCCGGCAATAGGGGCGCGCTGCCTCCAGAGCGGCTCGCAATGCATCCGGGGTGTGCGCGTAATCCACCAGCACGTTAACTTCATCCGCATCAGCGCCAGACACCCGTTCCATGCGACCCGGAACCGGCTGGATATTCGGGAATTCCGTGAGAATACTGTCGAGCGACATACCCGCAGACGCGGCAGCAGCCACTACCGCCAAGGTGTTGTGAATATTGAAGTCGCCGATCAGCGGAGCGTGCAGCTCGCCTTCACCCCAGGGAGTAATCAGACGCACGGAAAATCCGTCGTCAAGGCGCTTGAGATCGCGCACCTGCAGATCGCCTGACTGCAGGCCATAGGTAATAACCTTTAACCCGCGCAATTTGCAGCGCTCCACCATCTGTGCGCCAAACGGGTCATCGATATTGATCACGCCACGCTTGAGTTTTGGCAGGCCAAACAGCTTCTCTTTCGCCGCACCATAGGCGGCCATGTTGCCGTGATAATCCAGATGGTCCCGGGTCAGGTTGGTGAACACCGCGGTGTCGAAAACCAGGCCGTGTACCCGCCCCTGAGCGAGCGAATGAGACGATACTTCCATCGCCGCGGCGCGCGCGCCATCCTGAACAAAAGCAGCATAATCCGCTTGCAGACGCACAGGATCTGGCGTCGTCAGGCCGGTTTCCTGCAGGGTAATCTCACCGCTCTTCCACACGCCGTTGCCAATGGTGCCCATCACGGCCGCACAGCCAAAATGCTTCGCGAGCAGCTGCGAAGTCAGGTAGGCACAAGTGGACTTACCATTGGTGCCGGTCACTCCCACCAGGTACATGGACTCTGAGGGATGCCCGTAAAAACGCGCCGCGATTTCACCCACACGCGCCGCAAGCCCCGGTACGGTAACGACCTGAACGCCGTTGTGTTCGCGAGCGCCCAGTACATCACCGTCGGCGAGTACTGCCGCAGCACCATTGTCGATAGCGGCATCGATAAACTCTCGGCCGTCCACCACGGTGCCGCGCAGGGCCATAAACACATCCCCGGGCTTCACCTGGCGACTATCCAGGGCTACACCCGTTACCGCAACATCCGGAATACCCGCGTATCCCGGCACGAGATCATTCAGGGATGCTTTGCGATTCTGTTGTTCGTTAGGCTGGGTCACGATGTTGTACCTCTCTCGTCCAGCTGTGTCGCCAACTGCTGCTCCGCAGGGGCGATCTTCTCCGGCGGCACCTGCAGCAGGCGCATAGCACCGGTCATAACTTTGCCGAAAACCGGCGCGGCGACTTCACCGCCGTAATATTTGGCATGGCTCGGATCATCAATCACCACCACCGCGGCCAGGCGTGGATTGTCTGCAGGCACGAATCCGGCAAACACCGAGCGATATCGATTGTCTACATAACCCTCGCTACCGACCTTGTGCACGGTACCCGTCTTGCCCGCCACCCGGTAACCGTCCACTGCCGCGCGTTTACCGGTGCCCTCAGGACCAATTACGGTCTCCAGCATGGCGGTCACTTCCCGTGCCAGCGCAGCATCAACAACGCGCTCACCGTCCGCAGGCGCCGTTTTACCCTGGGCCAAAATCAGCGAAACCGGGCGCTTGAGCCCGGCGTTAGCGACCACACTGTAGGCTTGGGCAAGCTGTACGGCGTTCACCGTTAACCCATACCCGAAGGCAAAATTCGCCAATTCTATGGGATGCCATCGATCCCGAGTCGGCAAGATTCCCGGCGCCTCCCCGGGAAACCCGCTGCCTACCGCCTCGCCGAGCCCCATCCGGTAGAAGAGTCCGCGCAGGGACTCCGGCTCCAGGTCCATCGCCACCTTGGTGATGCCCACCTGGCTGGACTTGGTGATGACTTTTGTCAGATCAATCTCGCCAAAATTCACCGGATCCAGCAGAGTCTTGCCCGGTAGGCGGATATACCCGGGGCTGGTATCAATACGGGTATGCGACTGATAGCGTCCGGTCTCCAGCGCCGCCAATGCGGTCAACGGCTTGATGGTGGAACCGGGCTCAAACTGGTCGATAAGTGCGCGATTGCGCATCGCCGCCGCCTTTACACCCTGGCGGTTGTTCGGATTGAAGGACGGCTGGTTGGCCATGGCCAACACATCCCCACTCCGAGTATCCAGAATCACCATAAAGCCGGAAGCGGCGCCGTTTTCCGACACCGCTTTTTTGAGCTCCCGGTACGCCAGGTACTGCAGCCGCATATCGATCGTGAGCTGAAGGTCGCGCCCCGGGCGGGCTTCCTGCTTGACCGCAAGATCCTGCACGGTGCGCCCCTTCAAATCTTTCACCACCTGGCGCTTACCCGCTTCGCCAGCCAGGGACTGCTCATAGGCGAGCTCCAGCCCCTCCTGACCGAGGTCGTCAATATTAGTAAAGCCCAGTAGCTGCGCCGTGACCTCACCGGCGGGGTAAAAGCGGCGGTATTCTTTTTTGCTGTAGACCCCGGCGATATCCAGCGCCAACACCGCGTTGGCCTGTTCCGGCATCATGTGCCGGCGCAGATACATGAAGCCTTTGTTGCGGTACTTCTCAAGACGCTTGGCCAGACGCGCGGCGGGAGCACCCAGGGCTGCCGCCAGGGCGCGCAGCTCTTCCGCACTCGCCTCTTTCAATAATTGTGGGTTGGCCCAGATCGTCTGAACCGGGGTGCTTACCGCCAGCAATTCACCGTTGCGGTCGAGTATCGAGCCCCGGTAAGCGGCAATTTCCTCGGTGCGAATGGTGCGCGCACGCCCCTGGTCCTGCAGGAAGCGGTAGCCCTTATCTTGTTCCGGGAGCACCTGCAAACCGGCGAGGTGCACAACCAGGGCAACAGCCAGCAGACACAGCAAACCGGCCACCAGCGCAAAGCGCCAGCGGGCAATTCCCGGCTGTTGTGGCTGTTTTTTCACTGCACCCATGACGGATCATTTCCCTGCGCTGTTCGCGCACTCTTTATAATTTGCCGTTTTTCCACACACGAAAGCGGCTCTACTCAACGCCGCCCCCACACTGCCCGTTACTGGCGACCGGAGGTCACCAAAACCCTCTCGTTGGGCGCTGGCGCTCGCATATTCAATTCTTCTCGCGCCACTTGCTCGATCCGGCTGTAGGCCGACCAGGCTCCGCGCTCCAGCAGCAATCGCTCCTGTTCGTAACGCAGCTCATCGCGCACCCTTTGCGCCTGCTCCAGCTTTGCGGTCAGTGCCCTGCTCTGCTGGGTGGTGCTTACGACACCCAGTGACGACACCATCACCAACAACCAAAGTGCTGCCAGCACCCATTTATTTATGCGCACGTCACTCACCACAAAATGCTCAGCCCAGCCGCTCGGCGATACGCATCACCGCACTGCGCGAACGCACGTTCTCCCCCACTTCCTGCGACTCGGCTTTGACCGCCTTCCCCACCGAACGCAGTGTCCTGTGGATCTGGCTATCCATAACCGGCAGCCCACGGGGCAATTGCGGCCCCTTTTCCTGCTCGCGAATAAACCGCTTTACGATGCGGTCTTCCAGCGAGTGGAAGCTGATAACCACCAGTCTTCCGCCTGGCTTGAGCAGCGCGAGCGACTTCTTCAGGGCACCGTGAAGGTCATCCAGTTCGCCATTGACATGTATCCGGATGGCCTGAAACACCCGCGTCGATGGGTGCTTGCCCTTTTCCCACGCCGGGTTTGCCGCCTTGACCACTTCGGCGAGATCCAGCGTGCGTGCAAATGGCTTTTCCGCCCGCCGGCGCACAATCGCCCCGGCCATACGGCGCGCAAAGCGCTCCTCCCCGTACTCCTTGAACACCCGCGCCAACTCTGCCTCAGACTCGGTATTCACCCACTCCGCGGCGCTGATCCCCCGACTGGTGTCCATTCGCATGTCCAGCGGCCCATCCTGCATAAAGCTGAAGCCGCGCTCCGCCTGGTCCAGCTGCGGTGACGACACGCCCAGGTCCAGCAAAATCCCGCTGACCTGCCCCATGTGGTCCGCCGCGGCCTGGTCCATGTCGGCAAAAGAGCCGTGCCAGATATCAAAACGGGACTCACCGGCGAATCGCTCACGGGCAAACTCAATGGCCTGCGGATCCTTGTCGACCGCCAGAAGGCGCCCCGCCGGCCCCAGCCGTTCGAGCACCAAGGCACTGTGCCCGCCACGCCCGAAGGTTCCATCGATATAAAAGCCGTCGGGATCCACCACCAGGGCGTCCACAGCTTCGCGTAACAACACACTGCGATGCAGATCCTGGGACACCCATCTCTCCTGCGTTTGCCAAATTTTGTTTCAAACTGCTAGCCGACGACGCCTTACAGAGACAGCGAGGCCATTTCCTCTGGCATCTCACCATCACCTTCACTGTCGTCGAGCCAGCTCATCCAACGGTCTTCGCTCCACAGCTCGAGCTTCTTGCCCTGACCGACGAGCATCAATTTCTTCTCTAACCCCGCGTACTCACGCAGGGTCGGTGGTATCAGTACGCGGCCATTGGCATCCACCTGCAACTCGCAGGCATAACCGATCAGCAGGCGCTGAGCCCGGCGCGCCACTTTGTTAAAGCTGGATAGCGCCTCAATCTTAGGAAGAATTTCACGCCACTGCGCCTCAGGATAGACGAGTAAGCAGCGTTCTTCCGTATGCGCCGTCACAACCAGACGACCAGCGCAATCCTCCAGCAGCGAGTCCCTGACCCGCGCCGGAATGGCGAGACGCCCTTTGGCGTCCATATTGATTGCGTGGCTTCCCAGATACATGGATCAGTTTCCGCGATCGTTCCTGGCTGCGTTTTCATTGTGATCGGCGAAATATTGCGCGTTTTCTCTCTGCGGGGCGTGATTAACCACTTACAACCACATTCATCCCACCAAGACCCACAAAATTCCACTTTTCTCCACCTACGACACTATAAATCTGACCACCACAAAGTCAAGGAAATAGAAGGTATCCGCATAGAAAAGGCCCAGTATTTTCGCGGGCTGCAGGCGAAGTGTTCACATATCAGGCAGAGCTGAAGGCGAGCAATTATTCAACAAAGCAAGCACTTACTTTTGCAAGCTCACAAGTTACTTTAAGTTTTGAAGGGAGCCCACTGAGGGCAAAGAGGAAGCCCCATTGTTAGCGGGCGCTAACCTGAAGCCTTTAGCCGAGAAGAAAAACACGCCAGGAAAGTGCGCGCAGGCCTACAGGCCCAGCCGGGACTTCCACGCCAGCGGGGCAGCATAGAACCCGAAAGCATATAAAGATCAGCTTTTATTATTTTTAACCCCACTAAAGTCACTGTAGCGTTGCATCATCCAGTATTCATCAGGAATTCACGACCATGGGCGTTTCAGCAGGACTCAGCGAACAAACCGCGTCCTCCCCAACCTTCCACCACAATGCGGACCTCGCGGCGCTCAACCAGCGCTTCAAAGGCTGCAAGCCCAGTGAAATCATGAAGTTCACTATCGCCGAGGCAGAAAACCCGGTGGTGTTCACCAACTTTCGCCCGCTGGCTATCGCGTTCCTGCACCTGGTCACCCGCGCCAAACCCGACATCCCCGTTATCTGGGTCGACCACGGCTACAACACACCGGAAACCTATCGCCATATCGAGAAGGTCATCCAGCTACTGGACCTCAACCTGCACACCTACTCCCCCAAGATGTCTGCGGCGCATTTCAATGCGGTGCACGGCGGCATCCCCCCGCTGGACACGCCGGAGCACGATTTCTTCTCCCGCACCGTCAAGCTGGAGCCCTTCAATCGCGCGATGCAGGAATTGAAGCCCGACGTGTGGCTGAATGGCATCCGCCACGACCAGAATGCCCACCGCAAGGGGCTCGACATCTTCACCAAGGGTAATCACGGCACTATTCGTGTGGCGCCGATGTTCCACCTGCGAGAGATTGACGTGGAAGAGTATGTCTACGAGCACGACCTGCCGGACAACGATGTGTACTTCGACCCCACCAAGGGCGAGGAACACCGCGAGTGCGGGCTGCTGCTGCAGAAATAACGCGGCAAAATCGGTCTGCACAACCGAATTGGGAGTTTTAAGGAAGTTACACGGACGTACTGCCAGGGATGGCTTTCGACCTGCGGCGCGCTTTGGCACCGCAACGGTCGAGCACAGGGAATTTGTTGAGCCAGCCGATAAGCCGGGTTCTGTCGAGGACAATCATTCATCTGGGATGCCTGTCACCAGACACCTCAAGCGACCTACCCGCCCCCAGTGCGGGTCACACCTATTAGCTTGCGCTATCGGGGGCCTATTTGGTCTTGCTCCGAACGGGGTTTACCGTGCCGCGAACTGTTACCAGTCGCGCGGTGCGCTCTTACCGCACCCTTTCACCCTTACCTGTGCCTGCGAACAGGCCATCGGCGGTCTACTCTCTGCTGCACTTTCCGTAGGCTCGCGCCCCCCAGGCGTTACCTGGCGTTCCACCCTATGGAGCCCGGACTTTCCTCCACCTCACCACCCGAAAGCAGTGAAACAGCGATTGCCTGGCTGGCTCGGCGCGAAGAGTAATGACGCCCCCACGGGAATGCAACTCGTTCGTGGCATTTGCCCGCTATTTTTGCGCGAGGGACCAGTTGTAGAGCAGCTTCTTGTTCACGCCGGTAATCTCCGCCGCCACCGCCGCGGCGCGCTTGGGGGGAAGTTCGGCCAGCAATAATGTCATCACCCGTTCGGCCTCAGCATCCAGCTCCGCGGACGGCCCCTCCTCGGCGCCGCGCACCAGCAGGGCGATTTCACCGCGCTGCTGATTGCGGTCGGCGCGTACCCACTCCACCAGCTCTGCCAGCGGCAGCAGGTGAATCGTCTCGAACGCCTTGGTCAGCTCCCGTGCGATCACCGCCTCACGGGCATTTCCGAACACCTGCCGCATGGCATCGAGAGTGTCCAGCACACGGTGAGGTGCCTCATAGAAAACCATGGTGCGCGTCTCGTTTTCTAACGCGCGCAACGCCTTCTCACGGGCCAGTGCCTTGGCAGGCAGGAAACCCTCGAAGGTAAAACGGTCACTGGGCAGACCAGCCGCGGACAGTGCCGCCACAAACGCACAGGGCCCCGGAATGGGAACCACGTTGAAGCCCCGCTCGCGCGCTTCGCGCACCAGCCGGTATCCGGGGTCAGAAATCAGCGGGGTACCGGCATCGGAGATCAAGGCCACCGTCTGCCCCTGCTCCAGGCGCTGCAGAATTTTTGTGGTTCGATGGTCATCCGAGTGGTCGTGGTAGGCCACCAGCGGTGTTTCGATGGAAAAGTGGGAAAAAAGTCGCTGACTGTGACGGGTGTCTTCCGCCGCCACCAGATCCGCGGATTGTAGAACTTCCACCGCTCGCGGTACCATATCCGCCAAATTGCCAATGGGCGTCGCGACGATATAGAGCACCGCTGTATCCAGCCCCATAGTTCACTCCAGAATAAGTTTTGTGGGAGAAGAATATGTCCGCCCTGTACCGGCGAATTCCTTTCATTTTCAATGGCCTGGCCGCTGCCACGCTGGCCCTGGCTCTGGCCGGCTGCCAGACCCCCAGCAGCCAGCCCGGCGCCCAGATACCGGCAACACCCGGCGATGCCGCCACGGCCAGCCGCCAGAGCGCTGTGCGCCTGCTGAACGAGGCGCGCCAGCTTGCATCGCCCGAAAAAGACCGCGCGCAACTGCAAGCGGCCGCCATTCTATACACTCTGGGCGATAACGCGACGCTCCGGCAAGCCGCGAGCACCATTGATGCGGAACAATTGACCGACACCGAGTACGCCAAGTACGCCCAGGTGTACGGCAGCGCCCTGGCCGCAGACGATGAATTTTTCACCGCCCTGGATCTGGTGAGCGCCCCGCGCCTGGAGCAGGCCTGGTTCCAGATCCCGGCCGATACCGCCCTGCCGCTGCGCAACCTGCGCGCGGACCTGTGGAATCTGATGGGCGATATCGACAGTGGCATCGCAGAACGTCAGCGTATTGCGCCACTGGCGCGGGAAGACGACGCCATTGCCGCCAATAACAACGGGCTCTGGCAACTTTTGACCCAGCTCCCCTCAAAAGAGCTCCGGCTGCGCGCCGAGGAGAGTCTGGACCCGAAAATGCGCGCCTGGTACGAGCTCGCACTACTCGGCCGCGATACCCAGGCGGACATCAGCACCCAGCTGAGCGCCCTGAATCGCTGGCGCCAGCAGTGGCCGAATCACACCGCAGTTTCTCACCCGCCACAGGCCCTGCAACTGCTGGAGCAACTGGCTTCACAGCGCGCGCAGAACGTAGCCCTGCTGCTGCCCCTGTCGGGCCCCCTCGGCAGCGCCGGCCGGGCCATTCGGGATGGCTTTATGGCCGCCTACTACAGCGCTCTGGACGCCGGTGCGCCCACCCCTCAGGTGCAGGTGTATGACACCGGCCAGGACCAGCCTTTTGAAGAGATCTACCAGACCGCCGTCAATAACGGCGCGCAGGCCATCGTAGGCCCGCTGGACAAAAGTAAGGTCGCAAACCTGCTCGCCACAGAAATGCTGCCTGTTCCGACCCTCGCCCTCAATTACGGGGACCAGGGCCGGCTGACGCACGACCTGGTGCAGTTCGGCCTCGCCATTGAAGACGAAGCCCGCCAAGTCGCGCGACAGGCTTACCGCCTGGGACATCGCCAGGCAATGATTCTGGCGCCGGAATCCAGCTGGGGGCAGCGCGGACTGGCGGCCTTTACCGAGGAATGGAACCTCCTCGGAGGCAGCGTTACCGAGAGCCGCAACTATCGCGACAACTCCAATTTTTCACAGCTGGTCAGTGATGCCCTGCTGATCCCCGAGAGTAAGAATCGCGAACAGGAGCTGCGCCGTAAACTGGCTTCGCCACTGAAGTTCACCCCGCGCCGCCGCGGCGACGTGGACATGCTGTTTGTTCTGGCCCAACCGCAGCAGGCGCGCCAGATCAAACCCATGCTGTCATTCTTCTACGCGGGCGAGCTGCCGGTTTTCTCTACTTCACAGATTTTTGCGGGCACGGTGAACCGTCAGCGCGACCGGGACATCAACGGTGTGCGCTTTACCGCCTTGCCCTGGCTGTTTGAAGACGACAACGAGACCAAGCAGAATATCGAACGACAGGCGGCCCCCGCACCCGCATTTGCCCGCCTCTACGCGCTGGGCGCCGACGCCTTCCGCCTGTACCCGCGCCTGCCCATACTGCGCCAGTTTCCGGAGCAGCAGGTGTATGGCCTGACGGGAGCCCTGAGCCTGACGGCCGATGGCCGTATCGTGCGCGAGCAGATCTGGGCGAAAATCGACAAGGGCGCCCCGGTGCCAATCACCACCAGCGAGAGCGGCAACGTTTCGACCGATGACAGCGTCCGTGTGGACCATCGCTGAATAACCAGCACCTCGCTCGCCCACCTGGCCACTCTCTCACGGATGAGAGGGTCACGGACACAACCCCGGTAGGGATACCCCGAGTATGGATACAACCAGCATTGGCAAGCAGATGGAAGCGGTTGCCGAGCGGCACCTCAAGGACGCCGGGCTGCGGATTGTGGAGCGGAACTTCCGCGGCCGCTTCGGCGAAATTGACCTGATCGCCCGCAACGGCAATACCCTGGTGTTTGTGGAAGTACGCTACCGGCGCAGCCGCAGTTTTGGTGGCGCCGGTGTTTCGGTAGACTTCCGCAAACAGCGCAAGCTGCTGGCCACCGCCAACGGCTACCTGCAATACCGAAAGCTGGACTGCCCCTGCCGCTTCGATGTCATCACCATTGAACAGGACAGTGGTGGCGCTTCGCTGCATATCGACTGGATAATAAACGCCTTCGGGCAATAGGCTCACACCGATGGAAACCTCAGAATAAATGGAACAGCGCGTAGTAACCCTGTTTCACCACAGCATTGAAGCAACCATGAATGCTGGTGAACTTTTGGCCCCGTTGATTGCCGAAGCCAGCGAGATGATCGTGCACACTCTGCTGGCTGAAAATAAACTCCTGATCTGCGGCAACGGCCTGAGCGGTGCTCTATCGCAAAGTTTTTCAGCGCAATTAATGGGTGGCTTTGAGCGGGAGCGACCCGGCCTGCCCGCACTCGCCCTCAATGGCGACGCGATCACCACGGGTACCGTGGCACGCAATCACGGTCGCGCCGAGTCCTACGCGCGCCAGATCCGGGCGCTGGGCCAACCGGGTGATCTGCTGGTTCTCATCAGTACCGACGGCAGCGACTCCAATCTGGTCCAGGCAATACGTGCGGCACACGACCGGGAGATGGGCGTACTCGCGCTCACCGGTGGCGAAAGTGACAGTGACTGTACCGCGCTACTTGATGTTCACGATATCGAACTCCGCGTGCCTTCGCAGGTGGCGTCCGAAGTGCATCAGGTCCACCTGCTAACCCTGTTCTGCCTGTGCGACCTGATCGACAGCAGCCTGTTTGGCGGATACGAGGAATGATCCATGCAACTGATTACAGGTAAATCCCTTATGAAACCGGTCAAGCTGGCCATTGCGGCCTGCGCATTTTCCATTCTGGGTGGCTGCGCCACCGTTCTGGACGCAACCCACGACGGCCCCATTCAGCCAGATCCCGGCGAGCGCAGCTTCGGCACCTACATCGATGACCAGCAGCTGGAAACCATCACCAAGGTGAATATTGGCAAGGCCCACCCGCAGTTGAAGGCGGCCAATATCGATGTGGTCAGCTTCAATGGGGTTGTCCTGCTCACCGGGCAGGTCCCCAGCAACGAACTGCGCAACCTGGCTGGCGCCACTGCACAACAAGTACACTCCATTCGCCAGGTTTACAATGAGATTCAGGTGCGAGGGACCACTTCCATGCTGGCCCGCACCAGCGACACCTGGCTGACCACCAAAGTAAAAAGCGCCCTGCTCGCCGACAAGGAAATCGACAGCGGCCGCATTAAGGTGGTTACCGAAAACGGTGTCGTCTATCTAATGGGCCTGCTGACCCGTCAGGAAGCGGAAAACGCTGCGGAAAAAACACGCACCGTGGGCGGCGTACAGAAAGTGGTCAAGGCGGTGGAATACATCGACTGACGCCCTGCTGAAATTGACCCATAAAAAAACGGAGGCCGAAGCCTCCGTTTTTTTATGCCGGACAAAAGCCCATCAGGGGCGCTCTAGCGCAACCGCGGTCGCCTCACCGCCACCGATACACAGGCTCGCCACCCCTTTCTTGAGATCGCGATTTTCCAGCGCTGCGAGCAGGGTCACGATGACGCGCGCACCGCTGGCACCCAGGGGATGCCCCAGGGCGCAGGCACCACCGTTCACATTGACTTTGTCACGGGGCAGGTCCAACTCTTTCATGGCCGCCATGGTGACGACCGCAAAGGCTTCGTTGATCTCAAACAGATCGACTTCACCTGCACTCCAGCCCACTTGCTCCATCAGATTGGCCATGGCGGACACCGGTGCCGTGGTAAACCACTCCGGCGCGTGCGCGAACTGGCTCTGTCCTTTCAATACCGCGAGGATTTTGGCACCGCGCGCTTTTGCTTCGCTTTCCCGCATCAGCACCAGAGCGGCCGCACCATCGGAGATAGAACTGGCATTGGCTGCGGTGACGGTCCCGTCCTTGCGGAAGGCCGGGCGCAGCTGGGGGATCTTATCCGGGCGCGCATTGCCAGGCCCCTCGTCCACCGACACTTCCACATCTCCTTTGCGGCCGCGGATGGTCACCGGGGTAATTTCCCGCTTAAAGGCACCGGCTTCAATCGCCCCGCTGGCGCGCGCCAGTGATTCCAGTGCAAACGCGTCCTGCTCTTCCCGGGAAAAGTCGTACTTGTCTGCGGTGCACTCGGCAAACTTGCCCATCAACTGACCGTCATACGCATTTTCGAGGCCGTCGGTGAACATGTGATCCAGCACCTCACCGTGACCGAGGCGCATGCCACCGCGGGATTTGGGTAGCAGGTAGGGTGCATTGCTCATGCTCTCCATACCACCCGCCACCACGACCTTGGCATCGCCGGCCAGCAGCGCGTTGCGTGCCACCATCACCGTCTTCATGCCCGAGCCACACACCTTGTTCACGGTTGTGGTAGGCGTCGCCTCCGGAATGCCGGCGCCCAGTGATGCCTGCCGCGCGGGCGCCTGACCCAAACCTGCAGGCAACACGCAACCCATCAGAACCTCATCGACGTCGGTGGCCGCTACACCGGCGTCGGCAAGCGCGCCGCGAATCGCGACGGCGCCAAGCTCGGGGGCACTCAGGCCGGACAGCGCGCCCTGCATCGCGCCCATGGGCGTGCGGGATATTCCAACAATGACTACGGGGTCTGTAATTTGCTCACTCATGCTGTTATGACTCCAGTTTTAACGGCAACCGCCACAAAAAGATGACCAGTATTGCGGCGCGGCGTAATTTCGCGGCAGAGTATACCCTATCACGCCGGTGCCCCGGCTATCCGCCTTTCGTTGTAGTGTCCATGGTAGTATCTGGCGCAATCGTGGGATAAACCGATACGACCCAATAACACTGACCGTTCACAACAGGAAGAGAAGAGTATCAATGGAAGCTGCAACCATCGTCTGGCTGGTAGTGCTGGCCGCACTGGGCTTTTACATAATCAGCATTTACAACAAGCTGGTTTCCCTCAAGAACCGCTACGAAAATGCCTTTGCGCAGATTGAAGTGCAACTCAAGCGCCGCTACGACCTGATCCCCAACCTGGTGGAGTCTGCCAAGGCCTACCTGAAACATGAGCGGGAAACACTGGAAGCCGTCATCAGCGCGCGAAACTCCGCCCTCGCCGGCCTCAAGGCCGCGGCCAATAACCCGGGCTCAGCAGCCGCCATGGCCGACCTCGGTAATGCCGAAGGTATCCTTTCCAGCGCGCTGGGGCGCCTGAATGTGGTGATGGAGGCCTACCCGGACCTGAAGGCAAACCAGACCGTGCAGCAGGTGATGGAAGAGTTGACCACTACGGAAAACAAGGTGTCATTCGCCCGCCAGGCATTTAACGACGGTGTCACCGCCTACAACACCTTCCGCCAGAGCTTCCCACCGGTATTTTTTGCCGGTTTCTTCGGTCACCGGGAAAACGGCAAGTTACTGGAGTTCGCTGATTCCGAGGCCTTCCAGGCCGCTCCCAAGGTCCAGTTCTGACGCACCGCCATGAATTTTTTTGACTATCAGGATAAGGCCCGCCGTAACTCCACCCTGCTGGTGGCCCTCTTTTCACTGGCGGTATTCGGGCTGATCGCGATAACCACCCTGTTTATCGCATTGCTGACCCACTACTCTCGCGGCCAGGGCTCCACCTCACTGGTGCAGATGATCGCAGAACTTGGCTGGGATACGATCGCAGGTATTGCCGCAACCATCGCAGCGATTATCGCGATAGCAAGCTACTTTCGCTTACGTCAACTCGCCGCGGGCGGGCGCGCCATCGCCGAATCACTGGGGGGCAAGAAAATCAACATCGCGCCAAAGACCCTCGCCGAGCAACGCGCACTGAACGTGGTGGAGGAAATGGCGCTTGCTTCGGGCACCCCGGTGCCCGACGTGTACGTCATCGAGGACGCGGCCATCAATGCCTTTGCCGCCGGCTACAAGTCCACGGACGCGGTGATCGGGCTAACCCGGGGTTGTATCGAACAACTTAGCCGAGACGAGCTGCAAGGGGTCGTGGCACACGAGTTCAGCCATATTTTCAATGGCGACATGCGTCTCAATATTCGTATCGTTGGCCTGCTGCACGGCATCCTGATTATCGGCCTCTTGGGAGGAATGCTGGTCCGCGGTGGCCACTTCGGTGGGCGCGACAGCCGAGGTCGCGCGGCATTGTTCGGCATTGGTGCGGGGCTGCTGATCATCGGTTATACCGGGACGTTTTTTGGCAACCTGATCAAGTCGGCCGTGAGCCGTCAGCGCGAATATCTGGCGGATGCTTCCGCGGTACAGTTCACGCGCAGCAACCGGGGGATTGCCGGCGCACTGAAAAAGATCGGCGGACACGCAGCAGGCTCCAACCTGCAGGCGGCCAACGCCAGTGAGTTCAGCCACATGTATTTTGCCAGCAGCCTCAAGCATTCACTGCTGGGGCTGTTTGCCACACACCCTCCCCTCGCTGCGCGCATTACACGCCTGGATCCGCAGTGGAGAGGCTTCGGCACATCGCCATCCCCGGTGTCTCATCCGCCATCTGAGGCGGGGCACGCAGGGATCGCTGGTGATGTCCCGGTATCAATGTTGGATCAGGCAGTGGCCATCCCAGAGGGTGCTGACCGGCACGCCAGCAACACCTATCAAGCCCAGCTGGATCAGGTGATGGATACCGTCGACAATAATATCGCGGCGCCCTCCGCCACTCAGCTGGAGCTGGGCCGCAACCTGCTGTCGAGAGCGCCCGCGAGCCTGAAGGCGGCCGCACACGATCCCTTCGCGGCCAGAGCATTGATTTACGGGCTAATCATGTCGCCTGAGCAACAGGCACTGCAGCTCGACATACTGACACGCTCCGCGCACCCCGCCGTGCTGCGGGAGTTCGCCCAACTGCAACCGGCGCTGGCGGAAATGCCGGAAGAGTGCCGACTGCCACTGGTGGACCTGAGTATTCCTGCACTCAAGGCACTCGCTCCCCAGCAATACCAGATCTTTAAGCGCAACGTCATCAAGCTGCTACGTGCCGATGGCAAGGTAGAAGTGCGGGAGTGGGCACTGTATCGGGTACTGATGCACGCTCTGGAGTCCAATCCAGATCGTCATCGTAAGATCGATACTCGCAAAAATAGATCGGGAAGCGTCACCGATGCCCAGCAGTTTTTACTGGCGGCCATGGCACATGCGGACAACACAGAGTATTTGGTGGCAAAACGTGCCTTTGAGGCCGGAGCGCGCGCACTGGGCGTCACCCCTGTCCCGCTACCGGCAGGTTCAGACATCACCCTGCAACGACTGGATAAGGCGATTGCGATCGCCAGTGACACGGCCCCCTTGCAGAAGCCATTACTGTTGAAAGCCCTGGCCACCACACTGGCCCATGATGGCATCATTGCCGGGCGCGAGATCGAACTACTCCGGGCGATCGCCGACTGCCTGGACTGCCCGATGCCCCCTGTACCGGGGATCACCCCTGCTGACACGGCAAGCGTGGGGCGCCTTTCAACCCACACCAGCTGACCCTGAGCCGGGCGCTCAGCGCCCGGACGTCTTCACGCGAAAGCGTGCCTCAAGCGCTTTACCCAATTCCAATTAGCCGTGCTGGTATACCGGGCCAATTCCCATGCTCCAGAGGATCACCGTTCCTATGCGGACCGACACCAGCAACACCAATCCCACCGTGACCACCGACGACGCGTACACAAACGCGCGCTCCTTGTCGATATTCATCAGGATGGGAATACCCTCGTAAATGAGGTAAATGGAATACGCGGTCGCCAGGAGGGTAACAGCGGCATTCAGCCACAGGTTTGGATAGAGACCGATAAAACCGGCAAGAAAAATGGGCGTGGTGACAAATACGGCCAGCGCAGTCCCCTCGTAGTGCCGCATCGCCTCGTCACCTTCAACTTTAAAGCTCTTTGCCATCCAGTTGATAAATTCGCCAAATATATAAACCCCAAACAACATGGCAAAGTAGGTAAGCACACAGAGTGTAAGTGCGCTGCCCGGTGTCAGCTTCTGTACATTGTCACCAACGGTAAACCCCACCTGGGTCACGCCGATATACGCCGAAACCACCGGAATCAGGGCCAGAATGGGTACGTGGCTCAAGAAAACCTGCACAAACGAGTGCTTGTCAGACCGGATTGCCTGCCACTCTTTGTCCGGGTTGGTGAATATGCCAATGGTATGACTGAGTAATTTCATTAGTGTCCCTCCTGTGCACCGCATGCATGCAGTATCGGAAGGGCGGCGGCAATTCACCAATCAATAACAGGAATACGGCGTCATTTTTTACGCCAGCGGACAATCTGCCGGCATATAGCGCCTGCGCGCAGGGAAAAGACATAAGAAAAACCCCGGAAAAACCGGGGTTCAGACATTGCCGAAAGCGATACCGACTATTTGACCACCCGCAGGGACGGCTTTTTGGACGGCTTCTTGAGCGTTGTGGGAGGCGTTGGCTCTGGCGGCTCCGGGGTTTCTTCCGGCTCGAACACCATACCCTGGCCATTTTCGCGCGCGTAGATGCCAACCACAGCGCCAACCGGTACCTGAATATCTGTGGGCACACCACCAAAACGCGCGTTAAAGCGAATGGCATAGTTGTCCATGGTCAGACCCATCACAGCGGTCTCCGAGACGTTCAGCACAATCTGACCGTCCTCATTTACATGCTGCTGAGGGACCAGAACGCCATTCAGGTGCGTGTCTACCAACAGATATGGGGTGCACTTGTTGTCAGTGATCCATTCGTAAAACGCCCGCAACAAATACGGGCGGTTTGAGGTCATCGGCGGCTTGTTCAATCAGCACCTCATGAGCGCATTTCGCGCTCGAACTCGGTCAGGCTCTGCTGGAATGCCTCGCGGGCAAACAGGCGGTCCATATAATCCAACAGCGGCTTGGCCTGCTTGGTCTTGGGCAGCGCGATTTCCAGCTGGTCAAGACGCCACAGCAACGGTGCCATGCAGCAGTCCACCAGTGAGAACTCTTCATTGAAGAAGTACGGCAGGTCGGTGAACATCGGGGCGATACCCACCAGGCTGTCGCGGAGCTCCTTGCGAGCTGCCGCCACGTCTTTGCCACCAGCGAGAATCTTGTCGACCAGCGGGCACCAGTCGCGCTCGATCCGATACATGATCTGACGGCTCTGGGCGCGGGCCACCGGATAGACCGGCAGTAACGGCGGATGCGGGAAACGTTCGTCCAGGTACTCCATCATCACCTTGGTTTCGAACAGCACCAGCTCACGGTCAACCAGGGTTGGCAGGGAGTTATAGGGATTCATATCCGCCAGTTCGGACGGCTTGTCATCCGGGTCAACATCAATGATGTCTACGGAGACGCCTTTTTCCGCCAGGACAATACGTACCCTGTGGCTGAAATGACAACGACCATCAGAAAAGAAGGTCATGGAGGAGCGCTTGTTGGTCGGCACACCCATTGTGAAACTACCTCAGTCTACTGGCCAGACAAAGTCCGGCACCGGTTCAAAACGGAAACCGGGCGGTTGGGCCACAACCGGAATACCGGCGGCCCACCACCCGGGAAAATCTGCCTGCCTGGCGTTTAGTGGTGTACGTCTTTCCAATATTCGCGATTCAGAAGCCACGCGAAGATGAAGAACACCAGGATGAATGCCAGCACGTAAAAACCGATGCGCTTGCGGGTTTCCGCCATGGGCTCGGCGATGTACTCCATGAAGTTCACCAGGTCGTAAACGGCCTGATCGTACTGCACGTCATCCATAGAGCCTTTCACAGCACCCACTTGCAGGCTGCCGCAGTCCGCATCCATGATGGGGTTGCCCAGCTCGTCGCGAACCACCTTGCCGTGATCCCGCTTGGGGCCCGGCGCGCACTCTGGCAGCCCCTGAAGCTCCATCAGAACGTGCGGCATACCCACGTTGGGGAACACCTTGTTGTTCACACCAAGCGGACGGCTGTCATCTTTGTAAAAACTACGCAGATAAGTGTATAGCCATTCCGGAGAGCGAGCGCGCGCAACCAGGGTCAAATCCGGTGGGGTTGTACCAAACCAGGTCTTGGAATCTTCAGGCTTCATGGAAATCTGCATCAGATCGCCAATCTTGCTGTCTCCGAGTACCAGATTCTGGACCATCAACTCCGTCGGGATATCCAGATCGGTGGCCACCCGCTCCCAGCGGGAGAAGTTGGCACTGTGGCAGCCCATGCAGTAGTTCACAAAGTACTTGGCACCGCGCTGCAGCGAAGGCTTGTCGTTGAGGTCTACATTGATGTAGTCCAGCTCAACAGAGCTCTCGGCTCCCACCGCCTTGATCGGGATAAAGGTCAGCAGCAGTACGGCGATGACTCCACCAAACAGCACGATGAATGTCTTGCTACCGGACGGGCTGGTAACACGCGCAGGTTCCGGGTGGACCACGTCTCGGTCGGTCAGCCACGGCAGCAGTGCAAAGAAGGCCGCGAATGCCAGAGACATGGCACAGACGAACAGGCTCGCCTTCCAGTTAACCACCGCCATCCACAGGAACAGCACTCCGAAAATGCCGCTCACAATCCAGGAGGCAAGGCTTTTACGTGTGGTCGGATTCGTCCAGATCGGCATGGTGACGAAGAACGCGAAGTAGAACAGGGTCGCGACCTGCGCCAGGAAGTTACGTCCGGGGGTCGGGGACTTCACACCGAGATAACCCAGGATGATGAACACCGCAGCGAATACCAGCAGCAGCACCTTGGGCAAAATACCCTTGTAACGGATGGACCGTACCGGGCTCTTGTCGAGCCAGGGCAGCACAAACAGGATCGCAATCGCCGCACCCATGGCCACCAGGCCAAGGAACTTCGCCGTCAGCGGGCCAATATCAATGGTGACCGCACGCAGCACCGCGTAGAACGGGGTGAAATACCAGACCGGCGCAATATGCTCCGGGGTCTTCAGCGGGTTCGCCTCTTCAAAGTTGGCGTATTCCAGGAAGAATCCACCCATTTCCGGGAAGAAGAACACCACCACACAGAACGCGAACAGGAACACTGCGATACCAACCAGGTCGTGCACGGTGTAGTACGGGTGGAAAGCAACGCCATCCAGCGGTACGCCGTTTTCGTCCTTGTTTTTCTTGATATCAATGCCATCGGGGTTGTTGGAACCCACTTCATGCAGCGCAAGAATGTGTAGGACAACCAACAGGACCAGCACCAGCGGCAGCGCGATCACATGCAGTGAGAAGAAGCGCGTCAGGGTAATTCCGGAGATCAGGTAGTCACCGCGAATCCATTGCACCAGGTCCTCACCGATGCCCGGGACTGCACCGAACAGGGATACGATCACCTGGGCACCCCAGTAGGACATCTGGCCCCAGGGCAGCACGTAGCCCATAAAGGCCTCGGCCATCAGCACCAGGTAAATGCACATACCGAATATCCACACCAGCTCCCGCGGCGGCTTGTACGAGCCGTACATCAGGCCGCGGAACATGTGCAGGTACACCACCACGAAGAATGCAGAGGCACCGGTAGAGTGCAGATAGCGAATAATCCACCCCATCTCTACATCGCGCATGATGTATTCGACAGACGCGAATGCGCCCTCGGCGGTGGGAGTATAGCTCATGACCAGCCAGATACCGGTCAGCAGCTGGTTCACCAGAACCAGCATGGACAGAACGCCGAAGAAGTACCACAGGTTGAAGTTTTTGGGCGCGTAGTACTTGCCCATGTGGGTATCCCACGCGCGGTAGATCGGCAGTCGCTGATCAACCCAATCACCCAGTGCAGTTAACCAGTTCATGCGCTGCCCTCCTGATCCACACCAATCACGATTACATCATCACCCTCATAGGAGTAAGGAGGTACTTCCATATTCAGCGGTGCGGGCACGCCGGTATAGACACGCCCGGCCAGGTCATACTTGGAGCCGTGACAGGCGCAGAAGAAGCCACCCATCCACTCGTCGCCGCCGAGGTCGGCCGTACCAACTTCCGGGCGATACATTGGTGCACAACCCAGGTGGGTGCAAAGGCCAACCAGAACCAGTGTCTGGGCCTTGATCGCACGGTTTTCCGGATTGACATAGGCAGGCTGTTTGGACTCTGCGGACTCAGGGTCGCGCAGGAATTGAGCCACTTTCGGGAGGTTATCCAGCGCCTCCTGGGTACGGCGTACCACATAAACCGGCTTGCCACGCCACTCTACCGTGACCATTTGGCCCGGTTCCAGCTTGCCGATATTGTATTTCACTGGCGCACCGGCCGCCTTGGCCTTGGCACTCGGATTCCATGAAGCGACAAAAGGTACTGCGACCCCAACCGCACCGGCACCACCCACAACGGAGGTGGCCGCGGTCAGGAATCGACGACGCCCCACATTTACACCGTCATCACTCATGACGTAGATCTCCCATCACAGCGCCCCGTAACTTATCGCACGACAAGTCCAAGGCTGACTGGCCCAAACCCAAAATTCTGGAAGCTCTCCGCGGTAAATTAGCAACGCTGCCTTGTGCGCTGAATCAAATCAGGCATACACGGCAGCAAGGATGTCATCCTAAAGGTTCGAGCTGATGTTCGAGACCAGATAGAACAGAGCATCCATACAGTGGCGCACAAAGCACCACTGCGAACGCCAAGACTTACTCGAGAAACTCCCCTACAACTGGCCCGCTCGCTTGACCATAGAACAAAGTAGCCAAACCCCAAGTGCAAGCGGCTAGAAATCCGCGCAATGTTAAAGAAAATGCCAAATTGATACAAGGTGAAACCGGCGGGGAACACCAGTGGCCCTGCCGCCAACCGGCGAAATAATAACCAACCCTGATCTGCAGCCTTGCGCGGGGAAGGCACTGCAGGCAAAAAAAAGCCCGGCAATTGCCGGGCAAAAAATCCAGAAATTCTCGCTTAACGCTTGGAGAATTGCGGCTTCTTACGCGCTTTGCGCAGACCGACTTTCTTACGCTCAACGGCACGCGCATCGCGAGTCACGTAGCCAGCTGCACGCAGCGGCTGACGCAGAGACTCGTCGTATTGCATCAGAGCGCGAGTCAGGCCGTGGCGAATAGCGCCCGCCTGGCCAAAGGAACCGCCGCCCTTCACAGTGACGTTGATGTCAAATTTTTCAACCATGTCGACCATTTCCAGCGGCTGACGCACGATCATGCGCGCCACTTCGCGGCCAAAATATTCGTCCAGAGTGCGACCGTTTACGCTGATTTTACCTTCACCCTGCGCGATGAATACGCGAGCGGTAGA
The DNA here is from genome assembly GCF_001639145.1 of Microbulbifer sp. Q7. NCBI lineage: Bacteria > Pseudomonadati > Pseudomonadota > Gammaproteobacteria > Cellvibrionales > Microbulbiferaceae > Microbulbifer > Microbulbifer sp. Q7. Next base: position 1,980,766 of record NZ_LROY01000002.1, read on the forward strand.
GGTCTTGCGACGGCCGGTACCGTAGTATTGAGTAGTTGCCATGAGAATGTTCCGTTTAGATCGACAGTTCAATCGGCTGCTGTGCCGCATGAGGATGTTCGCTACCTTTATACACCTTCAATTTCTTGAACATGGCGCGGCCCAGAGGACCTTTAGGAAGCATGCCTTTTACCGCACTTTGGATAGTACGCTCAGGCGCCTTGTCGATCAGCTTCTCAAAGCTGATGGATTTAAGACCACCAGGGTAGCCGGAGTGGCTGTGGTAAATCTTGTCTTTGGCCTTGTTGCCGGTCACGCGAACCTTCTCGGCGTTAATTACTACGATGTAATCACCGGTGTCCACGTGGGGCGTGTATTCAGGCTTGTGCTTGCCACGCAGGCGGTGAGCAATCTCGGCGGAAATACGGCCGAGAGTCTTGTCCGCAGCGTCAACAATGTACCAGTCGCGAGTGACCGCTTCCGGCTTGGCACTGTAAGTCTTCATGTTATAAAACACCTGTATATGGCCCCGGGAATGGAGCCGTCCCACGAAAAGAGCGCGAATACTACATAAGCACCACGGGCTTTTCAAGCTCAAAATTGGGCGATATGTGACCAACCGGAGCCATTCCCGCGACGCCCTATTCCGGTCGATGGGGTCGGGCCAGATACTCCCGCGACTGCATCTCCTGCAGGCGACTCATGGTTCGATCGAACTCAAAGCGCAACTGGCGACCACTGTACAGAGACTCGATCGGCTCCGCGGCGGACACCACCAGCTTGACGCTGCGGTCATAAAACTCATCGACCAGATTGATAAAGCGCCGCGCCTGGCTTTCCATACGCCCGTCCATTTGCGGCACACTGGCAAGCAATACAGTATGAAACTCCCGCGCCAGCTCGATATAGTCATTCTGCGAGCGCGGACCATCACACAGCTCGGCAAATTCGAACCAGGCTACGTCGTCCGCCAGGCGGCTGGCCACGATCGGGCGCCCCTCAATATCCAGAGTAACCGACTCGCGCACTTCAGATCCCTCCACCATCAGGCTGGCAAAGGAGCGATGCAGGCTTTTATCGGCCTGGTCATCCAGCGGGCTGTGATACAGCTCGGCCATTTCCAGCGCGCGCAACCGGTAATCCACCCCGTTATCCACATTGACGACTTCGGTGTGCTCGAGCAGTAGGTCAATGGCCGGCAAAAATCGCGCGCGCTGAAGCCCATCCTTATATAAGCCCTCCGGTATGATGTTGGAGGTCGCCACCAGGGTAACGCCCCGCGCGAACAGGGCGTCCAGCAGATTCGCCAGAATCATCGCATCGGTGATATCAGACACAAAAAACTCATCAAAGCACAGTACACGCGCCCTGCCGGCAATACGTTCCGCCACTTTATCCAGCGGGTTTTTCTCTCCAGATAACGCTTTCAACTGCCGGTGTACATCGCGCATAAAACGGTGGAAGTGCGTACGCTGCTTCTCCTCAAACGGCAGCGACTCGAAAAACGCATCCATCAGATACGTCTTGCCGCGGCCGACGCCCCCCCAGAAATAGAGGCCCTTCACCGGCTCCCGTTGCTTCTGCCAGAGCGCTTTCAGGCGGCGCACCACCCTGCCCCCGCCCGCGTCCGCTGCGCGCAACCGCTCGTACAGGTCCTGCAACTTTTCCACGGCGGCCCGCTGTGCTGGATCCTCGACAAAATCGGGACGCTGCAGGTCTCGCTGGTAGCGCTCCATGGGCGTCAGGCGCATGGGATCGGACGAGGAGGATTCCGTGACCATCTATTCAAAACCGTTCGTAAATTTTTAAAACCATCAGCCATGACAGACAGAACAACAGGTACTCTGCCGGGGAAGCGACCGACTGCACACCACCCCGAGCCACAGAAAAGCCCCGGCACACGGCGTTTGGCGCGCACTTTACCAAATCCATCACGTATTGACACAAACCTCAGCAGGGCGCGACGGTCGTAATTGCGTATAATAAGGCCACCGTCAGGGATGACTGGTGCCACTATTTATCTTGAGGAGGATGTAACGTGCACTCAACTTCGGTATTGATTCTGGTCGGCGTGGTCGGCCTCGCCCTGGGAGCCCTTCTGGCTTTCTTCGCTACCCGCGGCCGCCAGAACATCGACCGCACCCAGGAATTGGAGCTTCGCCTGAAAGAGGCCAACACCCGACTGGAAGACTTCCAGCTGCAGGTAAACGAGCACTTTGACCAAACCTCGCAACTGGTTCACAACCTGACCCAGAGCTACAGAGAGGTTCACGAATATCTGGCCAACAGCGCCATGCGCCTGTCCAGCCAGGATATCGGGCGCCAGATGCTGGAGGCCGGCAGTGGACAGCTAAGCGACAATGACGAGAACCTGAGCGTCCTCCCTCCTCGCGACTGGGCACCCAAGGCGCCTGGCGCTACCGGCACACTCTCCGAAGAGTTCGGCCTCGAAAAGGAAGCGCAGGCACCGGCCCCGGCGGCCACACCCAACTCCGAAGAAGCGGTCAATCGCTGATCGCAGGTAAATCCAAGGCACAAAAAAGGCGGGAATCTCCCGCCTTTTTTGTGCCTTGGATTCCGCCAGACCTTACAGGCTCTGGTAGTAGTCCATCAGGATCTGAGCGACTTCCGGGCGAGAGAACTCCGGAGGCGGCGCGATACCGTTACCCAGCATTTCACGGACTTTGGTACCGGACAGCAGGATGAAATCCTCTTTGGTGTGATCCGGCACATCCCGCATCATCACCACCTTGTTCAGTTTCTTTGAATAGGCGGTGTGGTCAGCGCGGAAAATCTCAATTTCCAGCGCGCCCTCAGGCACCTTCTCATCAAAGATGGTCTGGGCATCGAACGCACCATAGTAATCACCCACACCCGCGTGATCGCGACCGACAATCAGGTGACTACAGCCACAGTTCTGACGGAACACCGCGTGCAGCACCGCTTCCCGCGGACCCGCGTACAGCATGTCGAAACCATAGCCGGTGACCATCACGGTATTCTTGGGGAAGTAATCCTCAACCATCTTGCGGATTGCGGCATCGCGCACATGGGCCGGAATATCACCGGGCTTCAACTGGCCCAGCAGCATGTGAATCAGCACACCGTCGGCGCCTACCGCCTCCAGGGCCATTTTGCACAGTTCCTCGTGGGCGCGGTGCATGGGGTTACGGGTCTGGAAGGCGACCACCTTGCTCCACCCATGCTCAACAAACTCGTTGCGGATCTCTACCGCCGTGCGGAAGGTATCCGGGAAATCCGCCTGGAAATAGCTGAAGTTCAGCACTTCGATGGAGCCGGAGATCAGCTGACGACCAGCCCCTTTAAAGGTAGCGACGCCCGGGTGCTTGTCATCCAGGGTGCCGAATACATGCTCGGCAATGGTATTGACCTGCTCATCCGACACTGTTTCGATGGCATCCACATCCATGATGGCAAGCACCGGATTGCCCTCGACATTGGGGTCGCGCAGGGCGATACGCTTGGCACCGGAAATAGCGGAAGTGTCCTCCACCATATTGACCACAGGCACCGGCCAGAACAGACCGTCCACAGTGCGCAGGGTTTCGGCAACACTCAGGGTGTCGGCGAGGTTCATATAGCCGTGCAGCGGGTTGAAGTAACCAGCGCCCAGCATCACCGCATTGGCCGCCGCCGCAGAGCTCACCACGATAGATGGCAGGGATTCCGCTTCGTGGGCGAGCTGGTGATGGCGCTCACTGTCGTAAACAAAGCGGGGCTGCAGCTCGACACTGCCGTGTGGGCGAACCAGGGACATAGACACTCCTGCGTTATATCTGTAGATGAGGATTCTGGCGAAAATTTTGAGCCGCACATTATACGCATAACCCGCGCCACACCAAGGACCAGTCGCGACCGCGGTTAGATCTTCTGGTGAGGACACAAGAACCGAAAGACGTATAATGGCCCCAAACCAAGGAGCCTCAGGTGTCATTACAACGATTTCTGCAAGACTGGGCCATTCCCGCCGTGATCGGCCTGGCGATGGCGGCGGCGCTGCTTTTCATTTTTCCGCATTTGCGCGATAAGCCCAGCGACAGCGCTCCACCCCCCTTTGCCTCAGGCCCAGAAACCTATTCCAGCGCGGTTAATCTGGCGGCTCCTGCGGTGGTCAACGTGTTTAGCAAAAGAGCCCTGCGCAACCACCCACTGGCCAACCACCCCCTTTTCCCTTACTACCTGAACAAGATGACCCCGCTACAGCGGGAGCGCATGCAACAAAATCTCGGTTCCGGGGTCATTGTTAATGAGGCGGGGTATGTACTGACCAACTTCCATGTTATTTCCGGTGCAGAACAGATTGCCGTGGTGCTGGCTGACGGCCGCGAGGCCCGGGCGACCCTGGTGGGCTCAGACGCAGATTTCGATCTGGCGGTTCTAAAGATTGACCTCCCCAACCTGAAAGCCATCGAGGTGGGCGATCCAGACAGGGCACAGGTGGGCGATGTAGTGCTCGCCATTGGCAACCCATTCGGGGTTGGGCAAACGGTAACCCAGGGCATTATCAGTGCGACAGGCCGAGACGTGGAGAACACGGGTGTTGGCGGCTATCTGCAGAACTTTCTGCAGACCGATGCGGCGATCAACCCCGGCAACTCCGGCGGCGCCCTTGTCGATTCCCGCGGACGGTTACTCGGTATCAATACCACGTCGGTATTGAATCAAACCGTCCCCAGCATCAGCTTTGCGATTCCGGCAAATATCGCCCTCAAAGTCATGCAGGACCTTATCGAGTTCGGGCGCGTGGTGCCCGGCTGGCTGGGAATCGAAGCGCAAAACCTCAATCCACTGCTGGCGCGGTCCTTCAACCTGGCAACCACCAACGGGGTGATCGTCACAGCCATCTACAAGGAAGGGCCCGCACATCAGGCGGGCCTGAAGCCCGGTGACGTGATCACTCATATCAATGCCACCCCCATCAACGATGGCAAACATGGCAACGCGGCTATGGCCACCCTACGCCCTGGCGAAGTGGTAACCATCACCTATATTCGCGACGGAAAGCCCCTCACCACACGCGCAGCGGTATCAGAAAGACCTCAGAGCGAGGAACGCCAAACACAAGGCGAGGGCTGACCCCAAGTAAAAGGAGCTCGCAACAATGCCACTCAAGACAATCCGATTGACTCTACTGCTCACACTATTCAGCGGTAGCGTGTTCGCCGATGATCGCGAAGCACTGAACGATCTGCTCAACCAGTTTCTCGCCGGGGCCGCTGACGATATCCAGGTGCACCAGCGCTTCTGGGCCGACGATCTGATCTATACCAGCTCTTCGGGCCAACGCTTTGGAAAAGCAGTGATTATCGACGGCATGCAAAAGGCCGAAGAAGAAGAAAAGAACAGCAGGAATGAAGAGGTCGAGGCTTCCGCTCCGATGCGCTACCGCGCGGAAGACACGGATATTCGCCTACTCGACAATACCGCGATCATCGCCTTTCGGCTGATTGCGGAACCTGCGTCCAGCAGCGACAAGCAGGCGAAAAAGATGGAATTTTTCAACACCGGTACTTTCGTTAAGCGCGATGGTGAATGGCGGGCGCTGGCCTGGCAGGCCACAAAAATCCCACCGGAAAAATCCGCCAACCAATAATCAATCCCTGCAACCCGGTCCGCGCCAATCGATCCACCGTGCAAATCAATCCGCGGTGCTAATCAATCCGCGATGTCAGGCACCCGGTATTCCGCGGAGCGGGCGTGCGCATCGAGCCCCTCCCCTTTGGCCAGCGTGGCAGCCACTCGGCCCAATGTATCCGCCCCTTGCGGCGAGCAGAAGATGATCGAGCTGCGTTTCTGGAAGTCGTAAACACCCAGTGGCGAGGAAAACCTGGCCGTGCCACTGGTGGGCAACACATGGTTGGGGCCGGCACAGTAATCGCCGAGCGCCTCGGCGGTATAGCGGCCGAGGAAAATCGCACCGGCATGGCGAATCTGCGGCAGATATTGTTTCGGATCATCCACAGACACCTCCAGGTGCTCGGGGGCAATCCGGTTGGACACCTCGATAGCCTGGGCAATATCCCGCACCAGAATCAAGGCACCGCGATCGGCGATGGAACGACTGGCAATGGCTTCCCGGGGTAAATCCGCGAGCAGCTTTTGCAGAGATTTTTCCACCGCATCCAGAAAATCAGCATCCGGGCTCAGCAGGATCGACTGCGCCTGCTCGTCGTGCTCCGCCTGGGAAAGCAGGTCCATGGCAATCCAGTCCGGATCGGTCTTGCCGTCGCAGATCACCAGAATCTCCGAGGGCCCGGCTATCATATCGATGGCCACCTGGCCAAACACCGCGCGCTTGGCAGAAGCCACAAAAATATTCCCCGGGCCCACGATTTTATCGACCCGCGCGATCGTCTCAGTGCCGTACGCCAACGCCGCCACAGCCTGGGCGCCACCGATGGTGAAAACCTTATCCACTCCCGCAATGGCGGCCGCAGCCAGCACCAGGTCACTGAGTTGATTGTCCGGTGCGGGCACAACCATCAGCACCTCTTCCACCCCGGCAACCCGCGCGGGGATGGCATTCATCAGCACCGATGAGGGATAGCTCGCCTTGCCGCCGGGGACATAGATACCCACCCGCTCCATGGCGGTAATCTGCTGCCCCAGTACCGTGCCGTCCGCCTCCTGGTATTCCCAGGAGGACTGCAGCTGGTGCTGGTGATACTCCCGCACCCGCTTGGCCGCCAACTCCAGCGCCTCGCGGCTTTCTGCCGGAATTCGCTGCAAGGCCAGCTGCAGAGCATCTGCACCCAGGCAGAACTCTCCTGCACTTTGCAGGTTGCGGCGATCAAAGCGATTGGTAAATTCGATGACTGCTGCATCACCCCGGCTTTTTACCTGCTGGAGAATGTCGGACACTGCCGTCTCCACCTGCTGGTCTGCAACCGATTCCCACGCCAGCAGGCGGTCCAGATCGCTGGAAAAGTCCGGGCTGCCGGCATCCAGCCGGCGAATAGAGAATTCACGCATAGTGTTTGATCAATGGAAGTTCAGTATTCCGGTAGCTGATGAGTAATATCGATGAAATGTTCGGTGGAATGTGTCTACGCGCTGCCGTTCAATCGGCCTTGGACGCTTTTACGGCTTTTGCCAACTGCTCCACCAGCGCATTGATGGCGCTGTACTTCATTTTCATGGAGGCCTTGTTGACGATCAGCCGACTACTGATGTCCGCAATGTGGTCTCGTGCCTCCAGGCCATTGGCCTTCAGGGTATTGCCGGTATCCACGATATCCACAATTTCATCCGCAAGATCCATGAGCGGTGCCAGCTCCATCGCTCCGTACAGCTTAATGATGTCCGCCTGACGCCCCTGCGCCGCATAGTAGCGCTTCGCCGACTGCACAAACTTGGTCGCCACCTTGATACGGCCACTGGGCAACGGGGCACCCTTGATACCCGCGGTCATCAGTCGACAGCGGGCAATATTCAAATCCAGGGGCTCGTAAAGGTTGCTATTGTCATGCTCAAGCAGGTTGTCCTTGCCCGCCACACCCATGTCCGCCGCCCCATGCTGTACATAAGTGGGGACATCGGACCCGCGCAGGATCAGCAGGCGAACGTTTTCCTGGTTGGTAGCGAAGATCAGCTTGCGACTCTTGGCGATATCTTCCAGCGGCTCGAGGCCAGCGGCAGCCAGTAGTGGCAGCGTTTCCTTGAGAATACGCCCCTTGGTGAGGGCAATAGTGATCTGCATAACGATTATGATTATCTGGAGAGCCCGGAAACATCCGGGCTGAAGGTAACGACGGTTTTCCTGAGCGTGTGCGAGCTTATCCGCTCATAATAGTCCGCGCCAATACAAAACTAGAATACATCTAGATGGGAAACGTCTAGCCAGGCACCCCACCCTCCCGCTGGACTCAGCCTGGAACGCGACGAATATTGGCACCCAACTGCTGGAGTTTCTCTTCGATGCACTCGTAACCGCGGTCGATATGGTAAATACGATCGACGATCGTCGTCCCCTCGGCCACCATACCCGCGATCACGAGACTCGCGGAGGCGCGAAGGTCGGACGCCATTACCGGTGCGCCTTTCAGTTTTTCCACACCGGTCACGATTGCGGTATTGCCCTCGAGAACGATATTCGCTCCCATACGATTCAGCTCATGCACCTGGATCAGCCGGTTTTCAAAAATAGTTTCCACCACCGTGCCGCGCCCTTCGGCCACCGCGTTCATGGCGGTGAACTGGGACTGCATATCGGTAGGGAAGGCGGGGTAAGGCGCGGTGCGGAAGCTGACCGCCTTTGGGCGATTCCCCTTCATATCCAGCTCAATCCAGTCGTTACCGATACTGATATGCGCACCCGCTTCTTCGAACTTCACCAGCACCGCGTCGAGAATATCGGCGCGGGTATGCGTCAAGCGTACCTTGCCGCGCGCGGCTGCGGCAGCCGCCAGGAAGGTTCCGGTTTCAATCCGGTCCGGCATCACGGTATAGGAGCAGGGATTCAGGCGCGGCACACCGTGCACGCGGATCGTATCCGTACCCGCACCCTCAATCTGTGCGCCCATCGCTATCAGAAATTCCGCCAGATCGACAATCTCCGGCTCCCGCGCAGCGTTGTGCAGCACGGAGGTACCTTCTGCCAGCGCAGCGGCCATCAGCAGGTTTTCGGTACCGCCGACGGTCACTTTTTCCATCACGATGTTGGCACCCTTAAGGCGCCCATTGCTGCGCGCGCGGATAAAACCCTCATCGATGGTAATTTCCGCCCCCATGGCCTCAAGCCCCTTGAGGTGGATGTCCACCGGGCGGCTGCCAATGGCGCAGCCACCGGGAAACGACACATTGGCCACCCCGTGACGGGCCAACAGCGGACCCAGCACCAGAATGGAGGCGCGCATGGTTTTCACCAGCTCGTAGGGCGCGGTCAGCTCATTGACCGAGCGCGGATCAATCTCCACACCCAGCCGCTCATCGATGGTGACGTCCGCCCCCATACACCGCAGCAGGGTAATCATGGTGGTGATATCGTTGAGGTGCGGCAGATTGTGAATCTGCACGGGCCCATCGGCCAACAGCGTTGCCGCCAGGATCGGCAACGCGGAATTCTTGGCCCCGGAAATTTTCAAGGTTCCGGAGATGGGGCTACCCCCTTCGATAATCAGTTTATCCATTCGATATGGCTTCCACTCTGGCTTCCCTTTGCGGTTTCCTGGTTTGGTTTCCCAAGGTCAGCGAAAACCCGCGCACCACCTTAGGCTGGCGCGGGTAAAATTTACTGGCCGGCTTCTTCCGGCGTCAGGGTTTTCATCTGCACGGCGTGCAGGGTGCCGTCGGCGATCTTGTCGGACAGCGCACCGTACACCAGCTGCTGTTTTTTCAAACGGCTCAGGCCGCTGAATGCGTCGCTGATAACGGTCAATTGCAGGTGACTACCTTCAAAGGCGGCCTCAACCTGGCTTCCGGGAATTTGCCCTTCAATCAGGGCTTTGATTTGATCTGGTTGCATAGCGGGGATTACAGTCGTGTTAAAAGCGCGCAAGTGTACTGGAATACAGCACCCGACGCAGCCGCAACCCGCAGCAGCGCCGGCGTGCACCCAGTACGCGAAATTCAGCCGACCTGGTCTGCCGCAGACCAGCCCGCAATCACCTTGTCGATATCGCCGCCATTTGCCTGCATGGCCTGCGAGAATTGGCCCCGGAACGTCTTGCCCAGGTTGACTCCATTCAGAATCACATTAATCAACTTCCACTGACCGCTTCGGTTGCGCACCAGCGTGTAGGAAACCTTGGTCACCCCCTCTTTACTACGCACTTCCTGCAGCACGTTGACACGATTGCCGCTGGGGGCAGAGCCGGGATTCAACACCTTCACGTCCATGTTGCCGAAAGAGGCCACACCGCGGGCGAAGGTAGCTACCAGATCACGGCGGAAGGTGCTGGCAAACTTGGCGCGCTGGGCAGGAGTTGCCTTTTTCGCGTGGCTACCCATAACGCCCCGGGCAATAAAGTCGAAATCCACGACCGGTGCGAGCACGCGGTCCACTGCGGAATAGTAACGCTGGGGGTTGGCACTGACATTACCACCCTCGCTGCGAATAACCCCGAGCAGCTCGCTTGAAACCCCCTCAATCAGGGTGTAGGGGTTTTCCGATGCCGTGGCGAATGGCGCCACGCAGCACAACAGAAATACAGAAACCAGCGCCCGGACTTTCCCCAGCAGCGTGCTGGCGGTGTGGATCCGGGTAGTAATGAGTGCGCTCACAGAATATCTCCCATTGGCAAATTCGTCCCTTTGGATGCTCGCGACAGCAAAAAGTGTCACAGTCATGCCGAAAATTGATTGGCGGTTACAGAGGTTGCACAGCCCGGGCAAGCCATCCGGCGTACCCGAAACTCGTCACAGCCCTCCCACCTCGTCCCTAGTTTGTCTGGGTAGCTGACAATAGCGGCGGCAAACTATACCATGGCCGCGCTTTGGACAAGCGGCACTGGATCACTTTCGCGGGGCCATCTGCCTGCACAGTGGCAGGCTCGCAGGCGCCCAGATCCACACTGGCTGTGACCTTCTCTAAAAGGTTAGCACGTCAGTAGCCGGCACAGCGGAAGCGTTAACCGCATCCGGGCCACTACTATAAAAGGAAGCACCGGTATGCCCGGCAGCGCCCTACGGCGGCCGCCCCGTCCACCATTTTCTAGAATCAACCGAAGTATCGCGGCCAGCCGCCCCACACGGCGCCGCCCTGGATCATCCAGCGAGAGTTATCATGGGAAAAGATCTGATCATACAGGCCGGGCGCCGCACCATTGCCATGGAGACCGCGGCCGTAGCCGCCCTTGAGTCGCGCATCGGCGCCGATTTCAAGCGGGCCTGCGATTTGATCCTGGAGTGCAAGGGTCGCGTGATTGTTTCTGGCATGGGGAAATCTGGTCATATCGGGCGCAAAATTGCCGCCACCCTCGCTAGCACCGGCACACCGAGCTTCTTTGTGCACCCGGGCGAAGCTAGCCACGGGGACCTGGGCATGATCACCCGACAGGACCTGGTCGTTGCCATTTCCAATTCGGGCTCCTCTGCCGAGGTTCTCACCCTGCTTCCGCTACTCAAGCGCCTGGGCATCCCCCTGATTAGCATGACCGGCAAGCCGGACTCCCCGCTTGCCCAGTCCGCCGACGTGAACCTGGATATTGCGGTCGACACGGAGGCCTGCCCACTGAATCTGGCCCCTACGTCGTCTACCACCGTCACCCTGGTAATGGGCGACGCCCTCGCCGTGGCGCTGCTCGAGGCCCGCGGGTTCACTGCCGAAGACTTTGCCTTCTCCCACCCCGGCGGCGCGCTCGGCCGCCAGCTGCTGCTCAAGGTGGAGGACGTGATGCACGCCGGCGACGAACTGCCTCAAGTGGCCCCCGATACACCTCTGGCCACCGCCCTGCTGGAAATGACCAGTAAAGGATTCGGCATGACGACAGTGGTCGATGGCGCTGGCCAGCTGCTCGGCGTGTTTACCGACGGCGATTTACGTCGCGTCATCGACCAGAAATTCGAGCTGGACAGCGCCACCATGGCCCAGGTCATGAGCCGTCGCCCCAAGACCGTCGGCGCGCACACGCTCGCCGCGGAAGCATTGCGGATCATGGAAGACAACAAGATCACCGCGCTGGTGGTGGAGGACGCCGAACACCACCCGATCGGCCTGCTGCACATGCACGACATACTGCGCGCGGGTGTGATCTGACAGACCGCGACACTCTGGATACAGGAAAAGGAATAAAGGAAAAGCCCCGTGAGCCACACCAATAACGCGCCCAGCGACCAGGAAATCCAGGATAGACTGAGCCGGGTCCGCCACCTGATTCTCGACGTGGACGGCGTACTGACCGACGGACGGCTGTACTTTGATAATCACGGCAACGAACTGAAGACCTTCCACACCCTGGATGGGCACGGCATCAAGATGCTGCAGCAATCGGGTGTGGCCGTCGCCATTATTACCGGTCGACGCAGCTCGCTGGTTGAAAAACGTGCGCACGACCTGGGTATCACCCGGCTGATTCAGGGGCGTGAAGACAAATACAGCGCCTTTCAGGAGTTATTTGCCAACGAGCCCTACGCACTGGAAAACATTGCCTACGTGGGCGATGACTACCCGGACCTGCAACTGATGACCCGCGTCGGCTGCCCAATTGCCGTCCCCGACGCGGCACCACCGGTAATTGAGCGCGCACTGTTCACCACCGAGCACAAAGGCGGGCTTGGCGCAGTCCGGGAAGTCTGCGACCGCATCATGCAGGCGCAGGGCACCTTTGAAGCCGCACTGGCACCCTATCTGGCGCAGGCTGAAAAATAATTGTCGGGCCGGAACCTGACCGCACCAACACAGACTAACTGTCAGGCCCCGTTTGACGGGCTGGCAGGCTAACAGGAAACACTCGATACATGCGCACCTGGCTACCACTGGTGATTGTGGTGATGCTGATTTCCCTGGGGCTCTGGTTCGCCGAGAGCCCGCCGGAACAGCTGATGGGCAAGCGCCCCACCCAGCAGGAACACAACAGGGCCGCGGACCTTATCATCCGGGGCGCCCGCACGCGTCACTACGATGTGAACGGCAACCTCGCTTATGAAGTCGATGCCGAGCGCGTCACTTTTTTCCAGTTTGCCCGACGCGACCGGGCAGATCTCACTGAGCCGCGCATGATGTTTTACCAGGGTGAAGACTCCCGCTGGCGCACGGAATCGCGCTCTGGTGTCGCCTACAACAATGGGCAAAGGGTCGTACTGAAGGGGGATGTCTCCATCAAGGAGCTGCCGGGGCCAGGTATTACCCTGCGGACACCGAAAATCGAAATCAGGCCTCGCGAAGAATTCGCCGAGACTGACAAAGTTGTTACCATTACCGACGGCCCCAACCTCACAACCGGCAAGGGCCTCCGCGCCGATCTAAAACAAGACAAGGTGGAAATTCTGTCCGATGTGGAAAGCCGCTATGAAGTCCGCTAATACCGCCCGCACACTGCTCGCAACCACGTTGGCGGCGGTGGTCGCGCTGGCCAGCCTGCAGGCGCAGGCTCTACCCAATGATCGCCAGCAGCCTGTGAAAGTATCCGCCGACAACCTGGAGGCCAACCGCAGCAAAAACCTCTCGGTCTATAGCGGCAATGTGGTCATTACTCAGGGCTCCCTACAGATCCGCGCAGACCGGGTCGAGGTACACGGCAATGCCAGCGGCGAAATCCGCAAGGTGGTCGCCGTCGGCACCCCTGCCCATTTCCAGCAGCAAGTGGAAGAAAGCACCAGCCCGGTCAAGGCGCGCGCCCGGCGAATTGAATTTCTGGTGAGCACCGATGCCCTGCAGCTGACCGGTGAAGCCTTCGTCGACCGGGACGGCAACACCCTCTCCGCCGAGCGCATCGATTACGACCTCAATAGCGAGCAGATGCAGGCCCAGGGCCAATCGGAGAAGAAGCGCGTGGAAATGATCTGGAAGCCCGAAGCGCAGCCCGCCCCCAAACCGGTCGAAGACGGCCAGTAGGCCATCCGCCCCATGGGGCCAGCGCCTGCAGAACTCACCAGACAGATGTGGCCATTGCCACTGCACTAGATACCGGAATTCGCCATGCCGACGCTCAAAGCGTTACATCTCGCCAAGCAGTACAAAAAACGCAAAGTCGTTCAGGATGTGTCCGTGAGCGTATCCAGCGGGCAGGTGGTGGGCCTGCTGGGCCCCAATGGTGCCGGCAAGACCACGTGTTTCTACATGATCGCCGGCCTGGTCCAGGCGGATGCCGGCCAGGTCATGATCGACGACGAAGATATCACCGGTCTTTCCATGCACGGCCGCGCCCGCAAGGGCATTGGCTACCTGCCTCAGGAAGCATCGGTATTCCGCCGCCTGACCGTGGCGGACAACATTCTCGCCATTCTCGAAACCCGCAAGGACCTCAACCGTAGCCAGCGTATGGCGCAACTTGAGGCCCTGCTGGAGGAATTCCACATCACCCACATCCGCGACAGCCTGGGGATGGCGCTGTCCGGCGGCGAGCGCCGTCGCGTTGAAATTGCGCGGGCCCTGGCGACCAACCCCGCCTTTGTCCTGCTGGATGAACCCTTTGCCGGTGTCGACCCCATCTCGGTCAACGATATCAAGCAAATTATCCGCCATCTGCGGGACCGCGGTATCGGCGTACTGATTACCGACCACAATGTGCGCGAAACCCTGGATATCTGCGAGACCGCATTTATCGTCAGCGAGGGGCATATCATCGCCCACGGTGACCCAAGAGACGTGGCAGAAAACAAACAGGTGAAAGATGTCTATCTGGGACACGAATTCACCATTTAAGCGGTTTGCTAGGGGTTCATCTGCCCCGCGCCCCATTCTGTAGGCCGCTATCACACACAGCAACCTTGTGACCGGATCCACAAAAATTTTCGGCATGCTTATTGCTTAAGCTGCCTCTTGTGTTCCGATTTGCCGCAAGGTAGTCTGCAGGAAATGAGCTTTACGCCGCCGTATCAAGCATCAAATCTGCTGCGGCGGGCCAACGCCAGAATTTTCTGCCGGCAAACCCCCATATGAAGCAGTCACTCCAGTTAAAACTCGGCACACAGCTGACAATGACACCGCAATTGCAACAGGCGATCCGCCTGCTGCAATTGTCGACGCTGGATCTGCAACAGGAAATCCAGTCCGCCCTAGACAGCAACCCCCTGCTGGAATCCGACTTCGACGAACACGCCGGCGAATCCCATCAGGACCAGAACACCCCCGCGCAATCCGAAACCAAAGAGCCGGAAACCCGTGCGCAGGAAGCTGCCCGAGAGACGCAAAGCGAGTCTACGGCCGAGGGTGACTGGAACAGCGAAATCCCGGACGACCTGCCAGTCGATACCCGCTGGGACGACATTTACACCGGCGGTAGCTACAGCGGTGGCGATGGCGATGAGTACGCGCTGGAACAGCGCAACGCGGCCTCCGAAAGCCTGCAGGACCACCTGCTTTGGCAGTTAAACCTGACCCCGCTGACGGATATCGACAAGCTGATCGGCGAAACCCTGATCGACGCCATTGCCCCCAACGGTTTCCTCGACGCGGACCTCGACGAGGTGGCCGCAACCTTCGAGGTGGAGGCCGACGAGGTGCTGACCGTACTGAAAACCATTCAGCAGCTGGAACCCGCGGGCTGTGGCGCCCGCGACCTGCGCGAGAGCCTGCTATTGCAATTGCGCCAGTTGCCGGAGGAGACACCGTGGATCACCGAGGCCCTGCTGGTAGTGAGCCAGCACCTCGACCTGCTGGGCAAGCGGGACTTCCGCCAGCTGACCCGCCGCACGCGGCTCAACGAGTCACAGCTAGGCGAGGTCATGCGACTGATCCAGACCCTCACCCCGTATCCAGGGGAAGCCTTCGGCGGTGAAGAACCCCAGTATGTGGTGCCCGATGTGATCGTCAGCCGCAAGCACAATCGCTGGGTGGTCGAGCTCAACCCGGAAACCACCCCCAAGCTGCGTATCAATGACACCTATGCCTCACTGATCAAACGCGCCGACAATTCCAGTGACAACAATTACCTGCGCGACAACCTCCAGGAAGCACGCTGGTTCCTGAAAAGCCTGCAAAGCCGCCACGAGACACTGCTCAAGGTAGCCAGCTGCATTGTGGAAAAACAGCAGGGCTTCTTTGAGCTGGGGCCGGAGGGTATGAAACCCATGGTACTGGCGAACATTGCCGAGACCATCGGCATGCACGAGTCGACCATTTCCCGGGTAACCACCCAGAAGTACATGCTCACGCCCCGCGGCGTCTTCGAGCTGAAATACTTCTTCTCCAGCCATGTGAGCACCGACTCCGGGGAGGATGCCTCATCCACCGCCATCCGCGCCCTGATCCGTAAGCTGATTGATGCCGAACAGCCACGCAAACCGCTGTCAGACAACAAAATCACCCAGGAACTGGACTCCCAGGGTATTAAAGTCGCGCGGCGCACGGTCGCCAAGTACCGAGAATCCATGGGTATTCCCTCGTCCAGCGAGAGAAAGCGACTGGTTTAACTGCAGCAGTCACTGATTGCGGGAATTTCCTTCGTCGCCTGCACACTTTCTGTACAACCAATGGCTATACATTGAGTGTATCCTTCCATTCTGGCGCACTTCCTAGTAGGGTTGCCGCCCTGTGCGGGGGTCCAGCCAGATTTGTGTTGCACCCGATGAGGAGAAATCCATGCAGATCAATATCAGTGGCCACCATGTAGACGTTACTCCGGCCATTCGCGATTACTGCCAGACCAAACTGGACAAGCTCTCCCGCCACAATGACCTGATTACCAATACTCAGGTCATCCTTTCCGTCGACAAACTGATCCAGAAAGCCGAGGCACGGGTTCACGTGAACGGCAACAAGGATATTTTTGCCGATTCGGAATCTGAGGACATGTACGCAGCGATCGATTCGCTGACTGACAAACTCGACCGGCAACTGCTGAAACACAAAGAGAAGTTGCGCAGTCACCGCTAGTCGTAACACAACCAGGTTACCGGCTGGCCTGCACCGCTAGATCATCAGTACGTTATGACATTGGAAGCATTACTCTCTCCCCGCCTGAGCCTTTGCCATCTGGCGGGGAGCAGCAAAAAAAAGCTGTTACTCAACATCGCCCAGGCGATTTCAGAGCAACATCCCGATCTGGACTCTGACACGATCTTCAACCAGCTGGTCGCCCGGGAGCGCCTCGGCTCTACCGGTATCGGCGAGGGTGTCGCCATTCCTCACTGTCGCCTGCCCGGTTGTGCGGGCCCGATCGGCGTACTCTGCACCACATCCCCGGCGGTGGACTTCGATGCCATCGACCGCCAACCGGTGGACTTGCTGTTTGCCCTGTTGGTACCCGAAGACTCGGACCAGGAGCACCTGGACACCCTCGCCGAAATTGCTGCCCTGTTCAGCGACAGCCGCGTACGTGAAAAGCTGCGCGCGGCCACCACCAGCGACGAACTATACGCACTGGCCATCAACAGCGCTGCCGCGGCATAATAGGCCGCGAATGCCGGCGACAGCCCGTTGCCGGTGCCGCTCAAGTTAGCCACTCTGGCCGCATACTGCGCCGGATTCAGCAAGGAGTGCGTGTTCTATGCGACTGGTCATAATCAGCGGCCGCTCGGGCTCCGGAAAGAGCTCCGCGCTGCAACTGCTGGAAGATGTTGGCTTCAATTGCATCGACAACCTCCCGGCCAGCCTGCTGCCCGAACTCATCCGCCGAGTCGCCGAGCAACCCTCCCAAGAAAACACCCAGCTGGCGCTTGGCATCGACGCCCGCAACCTGTGGCACGATGTGCGTCAGGCTCCCAAGGTCATCAACGACCTGCGCGACAGCGGCATCGATTGCGACGTCATCTACCTGGATGCGCGCTCGCCGGTACTGGTGCAACGATTCAGCGAGACCCGCCGCAAACACCCCCTGAGCGACAGCCACACCCACCTGCTTGAAGCGCTCAATCGCGAGAAGGAGCTGCTGGCACCGCTCGCGTCCATGGCCGACCTGGTCATTGATACCAGCAGCCTCAGCCTGCACCAGCTGCGCGACCAGATGAAATCCCGGGTCGTGGGCAAAGACTCGCCCGGCATGGCCATCCTGTTCCAGTCCTTTGGTTTCAAGCACGGTGTGCCCGTCGATGCAGACCTGGTGTTTGACCTGCGCTGCCTGCCCAACCCCTACTGGATACCGGAACTGCGCAACAAAACCGGCATGGACCCGGAAGTGGCCGAATTCCTGCAGTCTCACCAGGAGACCAGGGATATGCAGCGAGACATCACCCAGTTCCTGGAACGCTGGCTACCCAGTTATCAGCAAAGCAACCGCAGCTATACCTCGGTATCAATCGGTTGCACTGGCGGCCGCCACCGCTCGGTGTACATGGTGGAGCAGCTGGCCAAAGCCTTTGCCGGGATTTTCGAGAATATCCAGGTTCGACACCGCGAACAGCAAAAATGAGCCCGGGCCGGAGCATACGATAGATACCCACCATGCAAAAAAGCCGCATCACCATTATCAATAAACTGGGGCTACACGCGCGCGCCGCGAGCAAGTTTGCCCAGACCAGCGCGCGCTTTTCCTCTGAAGTGAAAGTGCACTGCCAGGGCAAGGCCGTGGACGGCAAAAGCGTGATGGCACTCATGCTGCTTGCCGCGGGCAAAGGCGTGGAGCTGGAACTGGAAATCTGCGGCCGCGATGAAGATGCGGCGCACGAGGCCATCTGCCTGCTGATTAACGACCGCTTTGGTGAGGGCGAATAAAAAGGCGCCTGCCGCCCCCCTTTCTACCCTTATAATGCCGGCCCTCGCAGTACCCCCCAACAAGCAGGTGTTTACGTGCCCAAGCCCTCCAACGCCGACATCTCATTCCGCGCTCAGAACCAGCTCGGTGCGCTGTATGCGGCGCTGGACAGTGGCACCGGGCGGGAAGTGCAGCGCATGCTGTCCTCACTCTCCCCGCAAAGCATCGCCCAGCTGCTCGAGAGCTCGCCGCCGCGCATCCGCCAGGTACTGTGGAAACTGATCGACCGCGAGGTCGAGGGCGAGGTACTGCAGGAGCTGCCGGACGAGGTACAGAGCCAGATTCTCTCGACCATGGACACCGAGGAAATGGTGGCCGTGATGGAGGGCCTAGATGCGGACGATGTGGCAGACATCCTCCAGCAATTACCCGAACGGGTGATGGCGGAAGTACTCTCTGCCATGAGCGAGCACGACCGCCAGCGGGTGGAAGACGTCCTCGCTTACGACGAGGAAACCGCCGGCGGCCTGATGGACACGGAAATTGTCTCCGTGCGCCCCAACCTGCACCTCGATGTGGTGCTGCGCTACCTGCGCCGCCACGAGCAGCTGCCCGAATCCACCGACAACCTGTTTGTGGTCAACCGCAAAGACCGCTTTATCGGCCTGCTGCCACTGACCAAACTACTGACCACAGATCCCTCCGTCACCGTACGTGAAATCATGATCACCGACGTGGACCCCATTCCCGCCGATATGCCGGACGACGAAGTGGCTCGCCTGTTTACCAAATACGACTGGATTACCGCGCCGGTGGTGGACGAGGAAAATCGCCTGCTGGGGCGGATCACCATCGACGACGTGGTCGATGTGATCCGGGAGGACGCCGACCACTCGCTGATGAGCCTGGCGGGCCTCGACGAGGAAGAGGACACCTTCGCACCGGTAAAACGCACCGCGCCCCGTCGCGCAATCTGGCTCGGCATCAACCTGCTCACCGCCCTGCTCGCTTCCTGGGTCATCAACCTGTTTCAGGACACCATCGACAAGGTGGTGGCCCTCGCCGTACTGATGCCGATTGTCGCCAGTATGGGCGGTGTCGCCGGCAGCCAGACCCTCACGGTCATCATTCGCGGCATGGCCCTTGGCCAGGTCGGGCGCAGTAACCTGAGCTGGCTCCTGTCCCGTGAGCTGGCCAGTGGCGCGCTGAATGCGATTCTTTGGGCCGCGGTGATGGGCGGTATCGCCGCGCTCTGGTTTGGCGATACCCGCATTGCCCTGATTATCATAGCGGCCATGGTCATCAACCTGGTCACCGCGGCCTTCGCCGGTACTATCCTACCGGTGGCCCTGCGTGCCCTGCGCATCGACCCCGCCCTGGCCGGCGGCGTGGCCCTGACCACGGTCACCGATGTGGTGGGCTTTATGTCTTTCCTCGGCCTCGCGACCTGGTTTTTTATTTGACGCGCAGCCTATTCAGGTTCCGTTTACCCCAGTACTGTTTCAGAGATATACCATGCACAATTCAGATGATCCCGGCGCTTTTGACGAATTTGAGGACGAGAATTTCAAAAGCAAAACCCAGGTCAAGCAGGAAATGCACGAGCTGCAGGCACTCGGCAAGCAGCTGACCGAGCTGAACCCGGCGAAGCTGGCCGAGGTCCCCATGGATGCGGTGCTGAGCGAGGCCATCGACACCATGCACCGGATCAAGTCCCGGGAAGCGCGCCGCCGCCAGTTGCAGTACATCGGCAAACTCATGCGCAAGGCCGATGTCGAGGCGATCCAGGCGGTACTGGAGAAGCACCGGGAACAGGACCACCTGCACCTGCGTTTTGACCGCATGGCGGAAGAATGGCGGGAACGGTTACTGGAACAGGGGAAAGAGGCGCAGAGTGCGTTTTTCGACGCCCATCCCGGTGCCGATCACCAGCAGGTGCGCGCCCTGATTCGCGAAGCCAACAAAGAAATCGCGAACAAAAAAGCGCCGACCAACCAGCGCAAGCTGTTTCGCTATCTGCGGGACTTCTTCATGCAGGAAAGCTGATCCGTCGGGTCAGCGCCCGCCAGGGTCCTCCAGTGCGCCGGTGAGTTCGGTGCGGACAATGTCGATCACTTTCGGGTTCTGGGGCACCCACCGGTGAAGGCTGACCGGGACCTGATAGGTATTCCCGATCGGCAGGCGCGAGCTGGTGCGGGGCACAATGGTGGCGTCGTACGGCGTCCAGATGGATACGGGCGCAGCGCCTTCCAACACTGCGGCATCCCGGTTCAGATTGCTCAGGAATTCACTGCCGATGCGCAGTTGCCGTCCGCCTTTGTAGGGCAACAGGTGCGCCCACAGACTGCCGAAGTGGGGACTGGAGAGAGCGATGAACTTGTGCACCTTTTCTGCGCCGCCCAGTCTCTGCAGATAGTAGCGCGCCACAATTCCCCCCATGCTGAAGCCTACCAGTGCGCAGCTCTCATCCTCGCGGGTCATTGCCTCCACCAGGTCGCGCAACTGTGCCGCCATCGGCTCCATCCCATACCAGCCACTATTGGTCTGTAACCGGATGGTGCGCGCGACAAAACCTGACCGCTCCAACGCGCCCTGCATCCTTTGCATCGACCTGCCCCGGTCGAAAATCCCGGGAATCAGTATCGCAATACGGCTCTTCATCATTTCCGCAAGATCCACCCAGTCACGAATCATCCTTCTCCACCCATTAAGGTTAGAAGGCAATAGTGCTGCGCGAAAACGAAATCGGGCCCGGAGGTAGAACCCCCGGGCCCGAATAATCAATCAACCGTCATCGAGTGGCGTCGGATCGGCCCGCTCAGCCGGCACAGGCCTCAACGGCCGCTGCGGGCTTTCCCGGCCCGTTGCCCTCCGCAGGCTTGGGTAGCGGCTTGATCAGTACCAGCAACAACGGCAGCAGCGTCAGGGACCCCAGCAGGGCCGCCGACATGGCCAGCGCCGTCAGTAAACCAAAGTAGATGGACGGCACAAACTTTGACAGCGCCAGAATCGAGAAGCCGGCGATGATGGTAATGGCGGTGTAAAACATCGCGCGACCGATGGTGGCGTGGCTGCGGTGCATGGTCGCAATATAGTCACCGTCTTTGGCAAATTCCGCGCGGAACCGGTAAAGATAATGGATCGCGTGGTCTACGCCGATGCCCACGGTAATCGCAGCAATGGTAATGGTCATCATATCCAGCGGGATATTCGCCAGGCCCATCCCGCCGAGCACCACACAGGCTGCCAGCATGTTGGGCACCAGGGCAATCACCGCCAGCGACAGCGAGCGGAACAGCACCAGGAACATCAGCAAAATACCCGCGAACACCGCGCCCAGCGTCAGGATCTGCGACTTAAACAGGCTTTGCAGCATGTTGTTGTACAGCACCAGCATGCCGGTCTGGCGGATGTTTTCCGGCGCGATGCCCATTTCATTTTCCGCGTAGGCATAAATACGGCGAATCAATTCATCCCGGCGCAAGTTAGGATCGGTTTCCATCACACGCATGGTGATTCTGGCCTGCTGTGCCTGCGGGGACCAATAGGGGTTTACCAGCACCTGGTTGATTTCCTCCGGCAGGCTCTGGCGGGCAATGGCCAGCTCGAAGTCATTGAGACCGCCGTCATTCAGGTCCTGCGCCACTTTGTACAGGGTGGCCAGTGACTGGACCTTGCCGATTTCCGGCTGGGCTTCGAGGAAGTCGTGCAACTGCTCAATCTGGTTCAGGCCCGCCACAGTAAACCAGTAGGCGTCAGGGTCCTGGCTTTCACTGCCGCTCGCGGCAAAGGGGTCGTCTGCGGCAAACGGATCCTCCGCGGCAAATGGATCCGCCTCAGCCTCTGCCTCTGCCTCTGCCGCGTCATCCTCACTGGAGAACTCCGCTGCAAAGGGATCCTCCTCGCCCTCGAACGCCGGCGCGGCCTCCTCCGGTTTGTTCAACACCACGTCCAGGTTGATGGTTCCGCCGAGGCGCTGGTCGATCACCAGCATACCCTGATGGATCTCTGTGGAGTCGTCGAAGTAATCGATAAAGCGGTTTTCCACTTTGAGGCGTGAGATACCCACCGCACTGATAATGGCCGCCACCACCGCCACCCCAAGCACCACACCTTTATGATGTTCAGCGAAACGGGAAAACACCTGGGTAAAGGCATGCGAATTATCCGCACCCTGGCCCGCATCACGCTTGCGCAACAACATCAGGCTCGCGGGAATGATCAGGAATGAAAGCACCAGTGCCACGGTCACGCCCATGGTCATCATCCAGCCGAAGTCGATGACCGGGCGGATACCACTGACCACCAGGGAGATAAATGCCACCATGGTCGTGAGCCCGGTATACAGGCAGGGCTTTGCCATAAACGCCACGGTGGCAGAGGCTAGCTGGAAACGATCCCACTCCGGATGCTCGGCAAAATACTCCCGGTAGCGCACCGCCAGATGGATGGTGATCGCCAGGGTAATGATCAGCAGCAGGGCCACGAAGTTGGCGGAGATCACCGTCAGGCGCCAGTCGAGCCAGGACAGCAGGCCGAGCATAATAACGGCAGTGGTCACACAGGTAGTCAGGGGCAACAGTACCCAGCGGGCCTGCCGGAAAATCAGCAGCAGCGTCACCACGATAAAGATCAGGATGCCCGCACCAAATACCATCAGGTCGCTCTGGATAAACGCGATCATATCCGAGGTAATCATGGTGAGGCCGCCGAGAAACAGCTCGGCGCTGCCCTCATACTGGGTGAGAATTTCGCGCACCTCCTGCACCCGATCACGCGCCGCATCTTCCTGCGCGGTGCGGTGTTGCAAATACTCCGCCGACACTGCTTCCAGGCGCTGTGCCTGCGCGGCGTCCAGACCAGATTCGTTGCGCTGGCGTCGCAGGGCATCCCGCTCACGCACCAGGTCCAGCCCTTTCTGGTCCAGCGTCAGGTTGAGCATCATGGCGGTGGTCTCGCCATCGGCGCTCATAATCAGGTCTTTATAAATAGGGCTTTCGAGAAATTCCTGGCGCGCCAGCTCCCGGTCCACTTCCGGTGAGGACAGAGTGCGAATCCCATCGGCCACTTCGGTAATCGACAGCTTCGGGCTGTACAGCAGCGGCACGTTCAGCACCGACTGCACACTGGCAACGCCCTCCACCATGGCCAGCTCGTCCTGCAAGCGCCGCATGGTCGCCAGTGACTCGTCACTGAACAGGTCGCCCCCTTTATAGCGATAGGTCACCACGAGGAAATCCCCGGAGTTGTAGCGCTCGGATATTTCGCGGAAAAAATCCAGCGAATCGTCGGTTTCCAGGGTCAGTGAATCTGCCGAAGCATCCAGCTTAAAGCGCGGCAGGCCGGCAGCAGCCGCCAGGGTGAGCAATGCCACCAGCGCCAGTATGATTTTCGGGTGTCCGAGAACCAGTTTTTCGTACCAGGTCTTCAAGCCCAACAGCATAATTAATTCGCTTTTGTTTTAGAAAATGCGCACCAGAGACGGTGCAAGTTTGTTCTGGGAAATCACGATGACTTATCCACATGGCCCAGATCACGCTCGGGAAAAAGTACGTCACGCACTTTTTGCTTCAACGCTTTTGGCCCGGGAAAGCCACCATCCCGCTTGCGCTCCCAGATCAGCTGGTCGCCCACATGGATTTCAAAGACACCGCCACTACCGGGCTTCAGCACCACCTGTTCCAGGTCTTCGGCAAAGGTGTACAGCAGCTCCTGCGCCATCCAGGTCGCGCGCAACATCCAGTTGCACTGCACGCAGTAATGAATGGTGACCGTCTTTTGCATCACGGGTTGCACTCAGCTGCTCCCCCAGGCTGGCAGCAATGATTGCTCAACGCCCAGCTGGCTCAGGATGCGGGCCACCACAAAATCTACCAGGTCTTCCACCGACTGAGGCTTCTGGTAAAAGCCCGGGCTCGCCGGCAGGATCACCGCGCCCATGCGGGTGAGCTTCAGCATATTCTCCAGGTGAATTTCCGAATACGGCGCCTCGCGCGGCACCAGGATCAATTGTCGGCGCTCTTTCAGCGCGACATCCGCCGCACGCTCAACCAGGTTGTTGGAAGCACCGCAGGCAATCGCCGACAGGGTGCCGCCGCTCGCCGGGCAGATCACCAGACTGCTGGCGGCACCGGTGCCAGATGCCACGGGCGAGAACCAGTCGCGCTTGCCGAACAAGGTCAACTGCCCCGGCTGGGCGCCGTACAACTCACCCAGAAAACGCGCCGTATCGGCTTCGTCTTCCGGCAGGGACACACTGGTTTCCGTGTCAATCACAATACGTGCGGCATCGGAAAGAAGCAGCCATACCCGCACGCGCGACGCCAGCAGGCACTGCAACAGGCGCAGTCCGTACTGGGCGCCGGAGGCACCGGTGATCGCCAGGGTTACTGTCTTGGGAAAAATCGGCTCAGCCAAAAAAAGATTCCGTGTCCGCCCGAACGTGGGGTTAGTTGTCGTATTTCTGTTGCAGCGCCTGCAGCAGCCGCTGGTGCACACCACCAAAGCCACCGTTACTCATCACGATCACGTGACTACCGGGGCCTGACAGGTCGAGCACGGATTCTACCGCAGCGTCGATACTGTGGAGAACCTTCGCCGGCACCGTGGAATGGTGGACCACTTCGTCCAGTGACCAGTCCATACCCTCTGGCTGGTACCAGAGCACGAGATCCGCCCCCGCGCAGGCGCGCGCCAACTGATTCTGGTGGTGCCCCATACGCATGGTATTGGATCGCGGTTCAATCAATGCGATGACTCGATCGCCACCGACCTTGGCGCGCAGTCCGTTAAGTGTGGTTTCAATGGCGGTGGGGTGGTGGGCAAAGTCATCGTAGAGCCGTATGCCCTGAACTTCTCCCAGGCACTCCATGCGCCGCTTCACACCGCCAAACTTGCCCAATGCTTCGGCGGCCACCGCCGGCTCGACCCCGACGTGACGGGCGGCCGCCATCACCGCAAGGCCGTTCTTGACGCTGTGCAACCCGGTCTGATCCCACTCCACGGTGCCCACGGTGCTGCCCTGCAGCTGCACATCGAAGCGACTGCCGTCCGCGGCCACATTCACCGCGCACCAGTCTCCCATACACGGGCGCTCGCCCTGTGCCACGTCAAAGCGCTGCACTTCGCTCCAGCAACCCTGTTCCAGCACCTGGGTCACGGCATCTTCCTGAGCGGCGATCACCAGGCCGCTGCCGGGCACCGTGCGCACCAGGTGATGGAACTGTTTCTGGATCGCGGCCAGGTCTTCAAAAATGTCCGCGTGATCAAACTCCAGATTGTTGATCACCAGCGTGCGCGGGCGGTAATGGACAAACTTGGAGCGCTTGTCAAAAAAGGCGGTGTCGTACTCGTCGGCTTCGACCACAAAAAAAGGCGTGCTGCCCAAGCGCGCCGACACATCAAAGTTTTGCGGCACCCCGCCAATCAGGAACCCCGGGTCCATGCCCGCATAGTCCAGTACCCAGGCCAGCATGCTGGCGGTGGTGGTCTTGCCGTGGGTGCCGGCTACCGCGAGTACCCAGCGCCCACCCAGGAAATGATCGCACAACCACTGCGCACCGGAGGTATAGGCCAGCCCCTTCTCCAGTACCGCCTCTACCGCGGGATTTCCCCGCGACAGGGCGTTGCCAATAATCACCAGGTCGGGCGCCGGATCCAGCTGTGCGGGATCGTAGCCTTCGGTCAGGGCGATCCCGGCACGCTCCAGCTGGGTACTCATGGGCGGATACACATTGGCATCGGAGCCCGTGACCTTGTGGCCCTCGGCCACCGCCAGCTGCGCCAGGCTACCCATGAAAGTGCCGCAGATGCCTAGAATATGAATATGCATGCCAATTTGTTCACTCTGTTCACTACCAATACGTGCGATTACCACCACCCGCACCGGCCTCTCAGTGGACCGGCTGTTCACGCAATCATTCTCCAACGGCGGGCAAATTTTCGACAATCCCTGTGGCTCGGCGCGCTTTTTGCTTGCTTCCCTGTCAATGGCCGGGATCGCCCGCAGCGCCTGAAATACCGACGCCGCGCAAGCTTATCACGGCACTTCGCCGCAGTACGTGTCGAAGGCCCGCAATTCCATGCAATTGCCATGGGAATACATTAGACTTCGCGCCGCGTGAGGTAGCCGTCAAGAGCCACCCGCCTGCACCACCCCCACGCCGAGGGTGACTTTAGACGAGAAGCCATAGGATAGACATGTCGAAGAAGAATGCCTTTTACGCGCAATCCGGCGGCGTTACCGCCGTTATCAACGCCTCCGCCTGCGGAGTCATCGAGACTGCCCGCCAGCACGGCGACAAGATTGGCAAGGTGTACGCCGGCCTCAACGGTATTGTGGGTGCCCTCAAGGAAGAGCTGATCGATGTCAGCCAGGAATCCACCGAGACCATCGCTGCCCTGCGCCACACCCCATCCGGTGCCTTTGGCTCCTGCCGCTACAAACTGAAGTGCCTGGAGCAGAACCGCGCCGAATACGAGCGCCTGATCGAGGTGTTCAAGGCCCACGATATCGGCTACTTCTTCTATAACGGTGGCGGCGACTCCGCCGACACCTGCCTCAAGATCTCCCAGCTGTCGGAAAAGATGGGCTACCCGATCCAGGCCATTCATATCCCGAAGACGGTGGACAACGACCTGCCGTTTACCGACAACAGCCCGGGCTTTGGCTCCGTGGCCAAGTATGTGGCCGTTTCCACCAAGGAAGCCGCCCTCGACGTGGCCTCTATGTGCGCCACCTCGACCAAGGTATTCATCGTGGAAGTCATGGGTCGCCACGCGGGCTGGATTGCCGCCGCCGGCGCCCTGGCCCAGGAACAGGAAGGCGATGCCCCGCACATCATCCTGCTGCCGGAAGTGGCCTTCGACAAAGAAAAGTTCCTGGCCAAGGTACAGCAGACTGTTGCCGACAAGGGCTACTGCGTGATCGTCGCCTCTGAGGGCGCCCAGTACGCCGATGGCACCTTCCTCGCCGACGCCGGCAGTGTGGATGCTTTTGGCCACAAACAGCTGGGCGGTGTCGCGCCCACCCTGGCGAAAATGGTGAAGGACGAGCTGGGCTTCAAATACCACTGGGCCCTGGCCGACTACCTGCAGCGGGCAGCACGCCACATTGCGTCTGCCACCGACGTGGAGCAAGCCTACGCCGTGGGCAAGGCCGCGGTGGAAGCGGCGGTTGCCGGCAAAAATGCCATCATGCCCACCATCGAACGCAATGGCACCACCACCGCAGATTACAGCTGGACCATTGGCGAGGCACCCCTGGCCGAAGTGGCGAATGTCGAGAAGTTCATGCCCAAGGAATTTATTTCCGAGGACGGCTTTGGCATCACCGAGGCCGGACGCAACTATCTCGAACCCCTCATTCAGGGGGAAGACTACCCGCCCTACAAAAACGGCATTCCGCAGTACGCACGCCTGAAGAAAGCGCTGGTGGAGAAGAAACTGAGTGACAGCTTCGCCGTATAAGGTGTGACTTCCCGCCCCGGGCCGCCATCAGGCCCAGGGCGCCTTCTCCTCCCTCTCCTTCTCCTTCTCCTCGTCCACTTCCTACCCCTCTTCCTCCCCCCCCTGGCGAGCTGCACAGGTTCACACTCCCGTCACCCGGCGCACGTATTTCCATACCGCAAGGTGGTAGAATTGCGCGCCTCCGCGTCTGTGCCGAAAGGGCGCCAGAGACGCACCGTTTTACCCTGAATGAAGTGAATTTGCGGGACATTATTCAATTGGCTGGCAACAAGCAAATCAATGGTTACCGCCCGGATATCGACGGCCTGCGGGCTCTGGCAGTATTGCCGGTAGTACTTGGCCATGCGGGCCTCCCGGGCTTTTCCGGCGGCTTTATCGGCGTCGATGTATTTTTCGTCATATCCGGATTTCTGATCACCAGTATCCTGATCCGGGAAGTCACCAGCGGTGAATTCTCCCTGGCGAGCTTCTACGAACGCCGCGCCCGCCGGATCCTGCCCGCACTGTTTGCGATGATGCTGGCCTGCGTGGTCGCCGGCTGGCTGCTGATGCCACCAGATGCCTTTGGTGCTTTGGGCCGCTCGCTGATCGCGGCCGTGCTGTTTCTTTCCAACGTCTGGTTTTTGCGCAGCACCGAGGACTACTTTGGCACGGCCGCGGAGTGGGAGCCGCTGTTGCACACCTGGTCCCTGTCGGTTGAGGAGCAGTTCTACCTGGGCTTTCCTCTGCTGCTGTGCCTGTTGGCCCGCGGGCCTCGAGCCCGCATGCTCACTGGGGTCGCCATCGCGACCGTGGCTTCACTACTTTTCGCCGTGTGGCAAACCCGGACCGCGCCCACAGCGGCCTACTTCCTAACGCCTGCACGGATGTGGGAACTGGGTGCCGGCGCCCTGCTTGCCATGGGCGCCCTGCCGAAGTTGCAGCAGCGCAGTACGGCCGAGTTTATTGCCCTCGCCGGGCTGCTGATGATCACCAGCGGCGTGTTCCTGTACGACTCACAAACCCCCTTCCCCGGAACGGCAGCGCTATTGCCCGTACTGGGTGCTGTGGCCCTGATATGGGCCGGTGAAGCCCCGGGCAACCGGGTTTCCCGAGTGCTCGGCAACCGCCTGCTCGTCGGTATCGGACTGATTTCCTACTCGCTGTACCTGTGGCACTGGCCGGTGCTGGTGGGCCTGCGTCTGCTGCAAGGCAGCGCCCACCTCCCGACAACTGTTGCGCTGTTTGCGGTGGCGCTTTCCCTGCTTATTGCCTGGGCCAGCTGGAAATATATCGAACAGCCATTTCGCGGTGGCCGGGCAGCCAAGGTACCCCGCCCCCAGCTGGTAAGGTTCTCCTTGGCCTCGTCCCTGTTGCTCGTTGGCATCGGCGCGACCATCAAGACGTACGACGGCTTTCCACTCCGTTTGCCAGATCCTTATCTTGCCACCTACCAGCAGGCGTTCAGCGGAATCGACCGTCAGGAGCGCTGCATGGAGAAATCTCCCGCGGCAAATCTGTGCTCGATCGGCCAGGATCCCCTCGATCGCTCACAAAAAAACGGCGTTTTCTTGTGGGGAGATTCTCATGCTGCGGCCTGGCTCCCGGGCTTTGACCGGCTGCACACAGAAAAGAAATCCATCGGCATGGCGGCGCTCAAATCCGGCTGCCCACCGTTACTCGGGCTGTACCGACCGGACAAGTCCCGCTCGCACAGCTGTGACCAATTCAATGATCAGGCGCTGTCGCTGTTGCAGACAAGGGAAGACCTCCCCGTCGTTGTGCTGGCCGCGCGCTGGGCAATGGCGAGCGAAGGAACCCGCCCCGAGGGCGGTGACGACATGCTGCTGGAGCCTGTTGCGACCCGGACTAGCCCCATCCCCAGCTGGGCCACGCAGGCAACGGAAACCCGCAGAGCAGCAATGGTTGCTGATGCACTCGACCGCACGGTCGCAGCCATTCGCGCCACCGGACGGCAGGTGGTGCTGATCAAGGGCGTCCCTGAAATTGACCACTCCGTTCCGGCCGCTCTGGCCAGAGCGGCCTTTGGCGGAAGCGCTCTCGGCGCAGGACCCCCAGTCAGCCGTGTGGAAAAACGGCACCGGCAGGCCGACAAGGTGATCGACCTGGTAGCTGAACGCCATGGCGTCTATACACTGAACCCGCGAGAAATGATGTGCGACGACAACTGTCAAATCGCCATCGACGGCAAACTCCTTTACCGGGACGACGACCACCTGACGGTATTTGCGGCCCGCCAGCTGCTGCCAGCATTAGCCGAGCGGGCACCGCCGATCAAAGAACTGGGGCGCGTGCTTCTGTCAGAGCGGGACAGGCTCAGCCCTCCGCAGGGCTGAGCCTCTACACATTCAACAACAGGTGCTGGCGCTCCCAGGGGGAAATCTCCCGATGGAACAGGCGCATTTCCTCGTACTTCACTGCCGCATACAGCTGGCAGAATTCTTCACCCAGGGCCTGACGCAACTCGTCCGCATCGTCAAAGATCCGCAGCGCCTCGTCGAAGGTCAGCGGAATATAGAAATTATCTTCCTGCTCCTCATTGAGTTCCGACGCGGCCGGGGCACTGGGCTCGACACCGTTGATCATGCCGAGATAGCCACATACCAGACTGGCGGCAATCGCCAGATACGGGTTGGAATCCACCCCCACCACCCGGTTTTCCAGACGGCGATCCTGAGCGCCGGAATTGGGGACACGCAGCCCGGTGGCACGGTTGTCGTAGCCCCAGCCGATATTGGTGGGCGCACTGGAGTTCGCCTCGGATTCAAAACGTCGATAGGAGTTCACATTCGGGGCGATAAACGGCATCACTTCCCGCATATGCTTCTGGGTGCCGCCGATAAAATAGCGGAACAGGTCCGAAGCACTGCCGTCGTCCGCGGAGAACACGTTTTTGCCGGTCTCGATATCCACCACGCTCTGGTGAATATGCATGGCGCTACCGGGCTGGTCGCGCATAGGCTTGGCCATAAAGGTGGCGAACATGCCGTTTTTTAGTGCCGCCTCGCGGATGATGCGCTTGAAGTAAAACACCTGGTCCGCCAGCAGCAGCGGGTCGCCGTGGGTCAGGTTGAACTCCACCTGCCCGGCACCATCTTCCTGAATCACCGAATCGATATGCAGGCCGGCGGCCTCGGCAAATTCGTAAATGGTGTCGATCACCGGGCCGTACTCGTCGATCGCGGTCATGGAGTACGACTGCAGCGATGTACCCGAACGGCCGTTGCGTCCCACCGGCGGCTGGATCGGCTCATTGGGGTCCACGTTCGGACGGGTCAGGTAAAACTCCAGTTCCGGAGCCACAATCGGCTGCCAGCCGCGCTCCCGATACATGCCAATTACCCGCTTCAGCACATTGCGCGGCGCGCAGGGAATGGGGTTGCCGTCGAGATCCTGCAGGTCGTGAATGATCTGCAGCGCCGGGGTCTTCGCCCAGGGCACCGCCATGGCGGTGGACATGTCCGCGACCAGCGCCATATCACTTTCCGCCCACTGGTTTTCAATCGCCATCTCCACGTCCTGACCGGTAATGGTCTGGTAGAAAATGGAGATGGGCAGGAAAATCGGTGCATCCGGCGAGAACTTGTTCAGCGGCATCGCTTTGCCGCGGGACATACCGTTCAGATCCGGGACTATGCACTCCACCTCGTCCAGACGGCGCCCGTTCAGGTACGCGAGGAAGGCTTCGGGCAGGGTTTCCAGCCAGGAATTTGCATCGGGCTGACTCATACAGGCTCCAGTACATTGGATAAGAGTCCGCAGTGTAAAGGAATCTGCCGCCTAGCAAATCCAGCCAGCTAAAAAAAACCGTTGTGTGATAAAGACCTGGCACAGCCAGTACCGTCATGCCCGCTGCAACCATCACAACGAATCGGCTCTGCCCACCAGCCAGATAACCCGCGCGGCCCCGCCGCAGTTCCTGTGCCAACGTATATCTGATAGCATCGCGCCGGTAAAACCTAAGGGGTGGCAAATGCCTGAGATGCTGCCGGTTCCAAACGACCCGGCCCCGCAAACCCTTGAACCTGATCCGGCTAATACCGGCGTAGGAATAGGTAGTCCTCCAGCTCTCCTCTTCACGTCGCGCACCGGGTCTCTCACCGACATCACTGACATCACTGAGAGAGCCATGAATATCGATAACCGCAGCAAATCCAATATCCAACCGCTTGCCCGGGCGATCGGCCTTGCCGTCGCAATGACCAGCAGTGCCACTCTGGCCGAAACCGCCCTCGAGGAGGTGGTAGTTACCGGCCAGCTGCGCGCGGCCGGCCAGTTCGATACTCCCACCAGTGTCAGCGTGCTGGATGCCAGCGCCATCGAAACCCGCGGCGCCACCAACCTGGAGCAACTGCTGAACCTGGCCCCGAACGTGAACTTCTCCAGCGGTGCCTCCCGGGGCCGCTTTGTGCAGATTCGCGGTATTGGTGAGCGCAGCCAGTTTATCGACCCGGTCAATCCCTCCGTGGGCCTGATCGTCGACGGTATCGACTTTACCGGCCTGGGCCTCGCCGCCAGCACCCTCGACATGCAGCAGGTAGAAATCCTGCGCGGCCCCCAGGGCACGGTATACGGTGCGAACGCCCTGGCCGGTCTGGTCAGCATGACCAGTCACGCGCCGACCGCCGAGAACTATACAAAAGTCTCCGCAGAAGCCGCCCGCTACGGCTCCCACACCCTGTCCGCCGTCACCAGCGGCCCGCTGTCCGAGCAGCTGGGCTACCGCTTCGCGGTCCAGAACCAGCAGTCTGACGGCTACGTGCACAACCGTTACCTGAACCGCAAAGACACCAACAACATCGACGAGACCGTGGCGCGCGGCAAGTTGCGCTATCAGGCCAGCGATGACCTGCAGCTGGATTTCACCCTGCTTTACCTGGATGCGGACAACGGCTACGACGCCTTTAGTTTCGACAACTCCCGCAATACCCTCTCCGACCAGCCCGGCTGGGACCGCCAGCAAACCCTCGCCGGCGCGGTCAGCACAACCTGGAGTGGCAGCCCGCTGTTCACCGTCAAGTCTGTACTGAGCGCCGCCAGTTCCGACACCGAATACGGCTACGACGAAGACTGGACCTACGTGGGCTTCCACCCCTGGGAATACAGCTCCACCGATAACTACCAGCGCGAGCGCGACAACCTGAGTGCCGACGTGCGCCTGGTCTCCACCGACGAGAGCCGCCTGTTCGGTGGCAGCACCGACTGGGTGGCCGGGGTATATTTACGCACCGAAGAAGAAGGGCTCGAACGCAACGCCAGTTTCACCAGTCAGTTCGACACCGACAATGCCGCGCTTTACGGGCAGTTGAATACCGCCCTGGGCGCGCGCGTTGAACTGATTACCGGCCTGCGCCTGGAGCAGCGCCGCGCGGACTACAGTGACAATCTGCAGGTGGCCAATCGCAACGACGAAAGCCTGTGGGGTGGCAATATCACCCTGCAATTCAGCGCGACCGACAGCACCATGCTCTACGGCACCCTGTCGCGCGGCTACAAGGCGGGTGGTGTGAACGGACGGATTATCTCGGCGTCCGCGAACAACCCTGCCATCGGGGAAGATACCTACCTGTTCGACACCGAAAGCATGCTGAACTACGAGCTGGGCATAAAAGGCGACTGGCTGGAAAACCGATTGCAGGCGCAGCTGGCGGCCTTTTATCAGGACCGCAGCGACGTCCAGGCCAAACAGTCCATCTTCAACCCGGACGATTTCTCCTTCGACGACTACCTGACCAACGCCGCGGGTGGATACAGCAGCGGTATCGAAGCCGAGTTCCAGTTCCAGGCATCCGAAGCCCTGCAGCTATTCGCCACCTTCGGCTGGCTGAACGCCGAGTTCGATGATTTCGTTACCGCCGCACATGTGGATGCACGGGATGACTCCACCGGTGAAGCGCTTCCGCCGGTAAACCTCGACGGCCGCGACCTGGCCCACGCGCCGAATTACCAGTTCTTTACCGGTGCGGAATACGCGCTGAGCAGCAACCTCACGGCGCGCGTGGAACTGGAGGGCAAGGACGACTTCTATTTTTCCAACAGCCACAACGAGAAGTCCACCGCCTACGAGCTGGTCAATGCGAAGCTGACCTACCGCGAGGACCGCTGGCATGTCTCCCTGTGGGGCAGAAACCTCACCGATGAGTTGGTGTACACCCGCGGCTTCTATTTCAGCAACCAGTTTGGCAACAACCCGGCCAATGGCTACGCGCCGGAAGCCTACTACCAGCTGGGTGAACCACGCACGGCGGGCATCTCCGGCAGCTATACATTTTGATGTAATGAACTTGCGGTGAAGGTGCCGGTAGCGGCACCGCCCCGATTCAGATAAATACCACTCGCGAAAACAGGTCCCTTGATATGCAACTCTCCGTAGAAATCAGCATGTACCCGCTGAAAGACGAGTACATTCCGGCCATCAAGGATTTTATCCAGCGGCTGAACGAACAGCCGCAACTACAGGTGATCTCTAACACCATGAGCACCCAGGTATTTGGTGATTACGATGTGGTAATGGATGTGCTGAAAGCGGAAATGCGCAAGTCCTGGGAGCAGTTCGGGCGCGCGATTTTCGTGTGCAAATTTATCGACGGCGACCTGAACCCGAATATCGGACTCTGATCCATGCTCAGCCCGGAAATCCACGAAGCCATCGCCAGCGCCTACGCGGCCATGACCCTGTGGGAAGTGGCGGCGGTGCTGTTGGCGCTCGCCTACCTGCTACTGGCCATGCGGGAAAACATCCTGTGCTGGTACGCCGCCTTCGCCAGCACCGCAATTTACCTGTTCCTGTTCTGGGATGTCAGTTTGCTGATGGAATCCGCCCTGCAGATTTTTTATCTGCTGATGGCCATCTATGGCTGGTGGCAGTGGCGACATCGGAAGAGTGACGGCAAAACACTGCATATTCACCGCTGGTCGGCCACCATGCACCTGAGCGCCTTCGCCGCCATCGGTGTGCTTACCCTGGTGTTCGGCTACCTGCTCGACCAATACACCAGTGCCGTGCTGCCCTACCTGGATTCATTCACGACCTGGGGCGCCGTGGTTACCACCTATATGGTGACCCGCAAGGTACTGGAGAACTGGCTCTACTGGATTGTCATCGATGGCGCCGCCATCTATCTGTACATTGACCGCGAACTCTATCTCACCGCCCTGCTGTTTGTGCTGTATGTGGTTCTGGTGATTATCGGCTTTATACAGTGGTACCGGCTGTACCAGCAACAACACGACGCTCAGGAGCAGGCAGTTACCGCATGAGGGCGGAGGCAGAGCGACTGCTCGCCACAGAGTGGCGCCACTGGAGCGATACCCCAGCGCAATGTATTAAGGCGCTGGAGGGCGGGCTGACCAACACGAGTTTTTTGATTGACGCCAGCGGACAAAAAATGGTGCTGCGTATCAACGCAGCGAACTCCGACGCCCTGGACCTGAATCGGGCGGCTGAAGCAAACGCGCTGCGACTGGCAAGTGATCAGAATCTGTGTGCCCCATTGATCTACGTCGACGCGGATTATCGCTTCATCGTCACGGGTTTTATCGAGGGAAATCAGCTCGAACTCTCTCAATCCACACACATTGCCGAGCTCGCGCAATTTCTGCGGCAGATTCACCGGCTACCGACGATTCCAACCCAGTTGAACATCGCCAGCAAGGCCCACCAGTACTGGCAGTCTATCGCCCAAAATTCTGCCTTTTTTCTTGAGCTTTCCAGGCTGCACCAATGCATGCAACCACTGCTCGAGCAAACCCACGCGCAGCCCAACAGCAGGTGCCTCTGCCACAACGATTTACTGCCCGCCAACCTGTTTATGGATCATAGCGGACATATTAAGGCGATTGACTGGGAGTACGCCGCCACCGGCGATCCGTTTTTCGATCTCGCAACAATTGTGCAAGGTTACGCTCTTAACCTGTCGCGTCAGCGCTTACTACTCTGTGAATATTTGCAGCGCCCGCCAACCCACGCGGAACTTTCCAGGCTGAACCACTGGCAGAAAATTTATCGCTACCTGTCAGTACTCTGGTATGCGCTGCAATCTGAGCAGCCCGGCTTTTCGCGCACACACAGGCTGGCCGTTCAGCAGGAAATATCGAATCTGCAGGCAAGTTTCGACAGACCTTCTCACCCAAACACGTCATTCGATTGAGCCCCGGCAGGCCGCGATAAACACTTCCCGATACTTATCCGCTGAAAATGGCAACGGATTACTCGCAGCCGAAGGGTCCTGCACAGCCATTTGCGCGACCCGATCGGCGTCTTCTTCGTCGATGCCGATTTCCCCTAGGCTGTGGGGAATACCCAGGTCGCGCCGCAGGAATAGAACCCAGTCCAGCACGCCCTGGTAGCCGGCGCTGGGCAGTGCCAGGTAACGGGACAGCCGGCTCATGGGTTCTTCGATGGCCACGCGATTGGCGGCCAGCACGTAGGGCATCAGGATGGCATTGAGCAGCCCGTGGTGCTTGTCAAACAGTGCACCGAGCGGATGGGCCAGCGCGTGCATGGCACCGAGCCCACGCTGAAACGCGGTGGCACCCATGCTGGAGGCCACCAGCATTTGCATGCGGGCCTCGAGGTCGTTGCCGTCGGCCACCGCCCGCGGCAGATACACGTGGATCAGGCGCATGGCCTCCAGCGCGATTGCTTCTGCCATGGGGTGGAAATTGTTCGCACAGAAGGCTTCAAGATTATGCGACAGCGCATCCATGCCAGTGGCTGCGGTGATCGGGGCCGGCAACCCGAGGGTGAGTTCCGGGTCGAGCAGCACGATGGCCGGCAGCATGCGCGGGTGGAAAATGATTTTCTTCAGTCTGGCCTGTTCGTCGGTAATTACCGAGGAGCGACCCACTTCAGAGCCGGTTCCGGCGGTGGTAGGCACGGCAATCACCGGCACCATCCCCTGGGCATTTACCTTGAGGTAATTGTCCCCCACATCCTCAAATGCCCAGATGGGGTGTGTCTGCCCCACCATCAAGGCAATGGCCTTTCCCGCATCCAATGCAGAACCGCCCCCCAGTGCGATCACGCCATCACAACCGTGCGCCTTGAAGGTAGCGACCCCATCGCTCACATTGGTGCCGGTGGGGTTCCCCTTGATCTCGCTGAATACCGTCAGCGGTAACCCGGCCACCAGACAGTTTTCCACAATGCCCTGAAGCATCGGCAGCGCCGCCAGGCCCGGGTCGGTAACCAGCAGAGGCGTGGCCATGCCCATCTCCCGGCACAAGTGCGGCAACTCACTAATGCGACCGGGACCGACACGCATGGCGGTGGGGTAATTCCAGTTGGTGAAATAGTTACCCATTTATATGGACTCTTTCAGATTTCGCTGTGCGAACAATTCCGCGGATTACTGGCGTGTTACGTGAACAGATTCAATCATTTCGATGACGGGCGCATAATCCGCCGTATCGCAGTCACTCTTGTAACCCGCGCTCAGAAAATAATCGCCATTCAGCAAAAGCCAATTCGCGTGACAGCCATCTTCAAGCTCGAATGGAATAAAGTAACCGGAAAAATCTCCGATCTGAATGGATGAAACTGGCAACCCTCTCTCTTCATAGGTTTCCAGAAATACGCTCAGATTCTGGGTACTGCCACGAACGTATTTTGCATACATCACCAACTGTGCTTTTTGATCGCTTCTGGTCAAATAAGCGGCCCCCGTATCTTCATGCTTTTCCAGAGTCCACTGATCACTTAATACCAATGAAGCATCATTTATAGACACCTGGTCTGCGAAGGACGAGAGTGGGAGCAACGCAAGACAAACCGAGGAAGCGCTTAAACATTTCATGGGTGATCCTTCAGGTGGAACGATTTGGGGCGGGTAAGATACTCAAAACCAATACCAGACAAGGTGCAGCCGCGGCCGGAATTTTTTACCCCGGTCCAGGCCAGAGCCGGGTCGAGATAATCGCAGCGATTTAAAAACACCGTGCCGGTCTGCAATTCATCCCCCAGGGCCAGTGCGGCCTCCTCGTCTGCGGAATAGATGGCTGCGGTCAGGCCGTATTCGCTGTCGTTCATCAGCGCCAGCGCCTCCGCATCATCGGCCACCGACATCACCCCTAGCACGGGGCCAAAGGATTCCTCGCTCATAATGCGCATACTGTGATCGACGTTGGTGAGCAACTGCGGAGCCATGTAGGCACTACCCCGCTGATCGAGTTCGAACGCGCCATCGTCAATCCATGTCCGCGCGCCCTGCGCCACCGCCTCGTCGATCTGGTCGCGCACAAAGTCCGCCGCGCGGGCACGCACCATGGGACCCAGGGTGGTTTCCTGATCGTCGGGACGACCGAGCCGATAGCCGCGGATCAGCGCCGCCGCACGCTCAACAAATTCATCAAACAGGGTGTGGTGGACATACAGCCGCTCGATACCACAGCAGGACTGCCCGGAATTGAAGTAGGCGCCGTCCACCACCGACGCCACCACTCTGTCGAGATCCGCATCCGCGCGCACGTACGCCGGATCCTTGCCGCCCAGTTCGAGGCCCACGGAAAGAAAACGCCCCGCGGCCGCCGCCTCCACCGCCGCCCCGCCGGCGACCGACCCGGTGAAGGCAACGTGCTGAACGCCCCCATTGATGATCATCTGCTCCGCGTCCCGATGATCCAGGTGCAGGTATTGAAACACCCCTTGTGGAAGACCGGCCTCAGCAAAGGCATTCACCAGCCGCTCCGCGCACAACGGCGTTTGTGCGGAGTGTTTGAGAATGACGCTGTTCCCTGCCAGCAGGGCGGGCACCACCGCATTAATCGCGGTGAGGTAGGGATAATTCCAGGGCGCAATAACGAAGCAGACCCCCAGTGGCTCGCGGCGAATAAACCGGTGAAACCCTTTCTTCTCCGGCAGCTGCATGTCGCGCAGTGGACTTTCTGCGGACTCCGCCAGCTCAGCCATGTACAGAGCGCGCTCGGCGAGACCCTCGATTTCACCACCGGCGAAGGCAATCGGGCGGCCCATCTGCCAGCAAACCTCTTCCGCTAACGGCGCCTTGAGGGCAAGCAGGTGATCCACCGCCGCGCGCACCAGTGCCGCGCGCTCGGCGACCGATACCTGCCGCCAGCCCAGTTGCGCGCCCTGGGCACGGTTCAGTGCGTTCTGGATTTCATAGTCTGTGGCCAGCGGTCGCTCGACATAAATGCTGTTATCGACCGGCGAGATACACTGGAGTTTTTGCATGGGAACAATGGCTTCCTGCCTGAATCACGCAACGCCTGATGGGCGTGCAAAACCTGTGGGGTTTATCCACCCCGTTAAATAATTTCGAAATAGCGCTGCAGTTCCCACTCGCCGACATGCTTGCGGTACTCGCGCTCCTCCCACTCGCGACTGGCGGCAAAGTGCTCGACAAAGTTATCGCCAAACAACTCACGGGCCGCCGGCGACTGCCGCAGACGCTGCGCCGCCTCCCACAGGGTGCGCGGCAGTGACAGTTCCGCCGGGTGCTCGGCTTCATAGGCGTTGCCCGCTACCGCTTCACCCGGCTCCCAGCCCTGCTCGATGCCATACAGCCCGGAGCCCAGCGCGACCGCCAGTGCCAGGTAGGGATTGGCGTCGGCGGCGCCGAGACGATATTCCTGGCGCTGGGATTTATCGCTGCCGGGAATCACCCGCAACGCGGCGGTACGGTTTTCCACTCCCCAGGTGGCATCAGTGGGCGCCCAGAAGCCGGGGATCATGCGGCGGTAGCTATTGATGGTGGGCGCAACCATGCACAGCAGCTCCGGCATCAGGCGCTGCTGCCCGGCGAGAAAATGCCGCTGCGTATCACTCATGCTGTGGGGCTCGCCTTCGGCGAAGAATGCGGAGGTATTGTCGTCTTTATTGCGCAGGGAGAGATGAATGTGCCCGCTCTGGCCGGGGTAATCGTTGGACCACTTGGCCATAAAGGTCGCCATCAACCCGCGTCGTTCTGCCAG
Source organism: Microbulbifer sp. Q7 (assembly GCF_001639145.1). Taxonomy (NCBI): domain Bacteria; kingdom Pseudomonadati; phylum Pseudomonadota; class Gammaproteobacteria; order Cellvibrionales; family Microbulbiferaceae; genus Microbulbifer; species Microbulbifer sp. Q7. The sequence goes on from NZ_LROY01000002.1 coordinate 2,020,395, forward strand.
CACCTTGATAAAGGTCTTGAACAGGGCCGCTTTATCGCCCGCAGCCTCCGCCGTGTCCACCGTAATGGCCGCCTCCAGCACGCCGGGGCCGGTCTCTGTATGCAGCCCCTCGATGGGAAAATCCATTTGCTCGGCCAGCGCGAGAATCTCGTGGTACAGGTCCGCATGCACCGAGTTGCGAATCATCGAGTAGCCAAACCAGCCCGGCGTGAACGGCTTCAGGTCGCGGTAGCCTTTGGCGCGGGCACTGTCCGGGGTCTCGTCGAACACGAAGAACTCGTACTCCAGCGCACCAAAGGGGACAAAGCCGAGCTTGTCACAGCGCTCGATCACCCGCCGCAACAGCGCCCGCGGGCACACTGCCTCCGCCGCGCCCTCGAACTCCGCCAGAAACAGCAACATGCCACCTTCAAAGGGCACCTCGCGGCAGGTGTGCGGCAGAATCCGCACCGGCGCATCCGGGTAGCCAGTATGCCAGCCGGTGTAGCGGGCGTTGTCGTAGAGCTGGTCCTGAATATCCCAGCCCAGCACCACATCGCAGAAGGCAAAGCCCTTGTCGAGGGCCGAGAAAAACTTCTCCCGGCTCATGTACTTGCCGCGCATCACCCCGTCGTTATCGAACAGGCCCACCTTCACATGGGTGAGGCCGCGCGCCTCGACGATCTGTTTGGCCTCCGCCACCGTGCGCACCTGGCGCGGGTTCAGTACCCGGGGCGTGCCCGCGGCCGCCGGTGACGGCGAAGATACTGCGGTATTGAGGGGTGCCGACGAGGATGGCGGCAGTTCTGTGGACTCGTCCATGAGATGCTCCGTTATTGTTACCGCACCACCAGCGCCGGCTAAGTTAGCAGGAATGCGATGGGCAGAATCTTGCCTAAAGGATAGCCCAAGCCCCGCAGCACGGGGCTTTGAACAATATTTGTACGGTCACACTGACACCTATGTAAGCGACCGCACAGGGTATATAATCCGGCCTCCAAATTTTCCGATCACACATTAGTCAGGACCAGCAATGAGCTTCGACAAGGTTTCCGCAGGTAAAGACCTGCCCAACGATATCAACGTAATCATCGAGATCCCCGCCAACCACGATCCGATCAAGTACGAAGTCGACAAGGACGCAGACGCGGTATTCGTAGACCGTTTCGTAGCCACCCCCATGTTCTACCCGGCCAACTACGGCTACGTTCCCCAGACCCTGTCTGAAGACGGTGACCCCCTGGACGTGCTGGTTGTAGCCCCTTACCCGGTGATGGTTGGCTCCGTGATCCGCTCCCGCGTAGTCGGGGTGCTGAACATGACCGACGAATCCGGCGTAGACGCCAAGCTGCTGGCGGTACCGCACACCAAGCTGACCAAGCTGTACGATCACGTGAACGAAATCGGCGACCTGCCGGAGCTGCTGATCAAGCAGATCGAGCACTACTTCGAAAACTACAAGGCGCTGGAAGCCGGCAAATGGGTGAAGGTAGACGGCTGGGCCGACGCTGAAGCCGCGCGCGCCGAAGTCATGGCCTCCCGCGAGCGCTACCTGAAAGAAGAGGGCTGATCTGCGATAGCGATCACCCGCTCTTTCCGAAAGCCGGCCTTGCGCCGGCTTTTTTGTGCCCGTTAAATACCCTCACCACCCACTCTCCTCTCTGGAAACACGGAGCAGCATTCATGCCAAACACCGTCCAAGGGCCCGATGGCAAACCCCGCTGCGGCTGGTGCGCGGCCACCGACGACTTCTTCCCCTACCACGATAACGAATGGGGATTTCCGGTGGACGACGACCAACGGCTGTTTGAAAAAATCTGTCTGGAAGGTTTCCAGTCCGGCCTGAGCTGGCGAACCATTCTGGCCAAGCGGGAAAACTTTCGCGCGGCCTTCCAGCAGTTCGATTTCAACAAGGTGGCGAAATTTTCCGACAAGGATGTGGAGCGGTTACTGCAGGATGCAGGGATTGTGCGGCACCGCGGAAAAATAGAGGCGGTAATCAACAACGCCCAGCGCGCGCGGGAGATGGTCAGGGAAGAAGGTTCACTGGCGGCTTATTTCTGGCGCTTCGAACCGGTGGAACCCGCGGACACCGCGCCGCAAAGTGTTTCCACCTCCGATGTTTCCAGGGCCCTATCCAAAGACCTGAAAAAACGCGGCTGGAAGTTCGTGGGGCCCACCACCGTCTACGCGTTTATGCAGGCCATGGGGCTGATCAATGATCACGTGGAAGACTGTGTGACGCGCAAAGCCGTCGACAGGGCCAGAAAGAAATTCAGGCGCCCGTCAATCCGGTAATTTGAATGAAGCCTTGCCGGTAACATGGCTCCCCAGCTGCCAGTTGGGGACCTGGACCTGAACCGGCGGCGGGGACGGCTGCTCACTTGGCTCCACCAGGTTGCCCGTGGCAGGCTTCAGGCTGAGATGGCTCACGGGCACCTGCACCGGCTCCACCTTGCTGCGCTCGTGCTCCTTCAGCAGGTAACCCTCCATCGGCGCCAGGGTCAAACCGGTTTCCGACGACTGGACTTGCGTTGCCTGCGGACCCGACTCTTCTGCCGCGACCGGGCTGGCTGACGCACTCGGCGGTGCCGCCTTGGCGGGGGCCGCCGCGCCATCGGTCGCCGTCTCCTGTTGCGCCTTCTCTTCGGCCTTCACAGCAGACACTGCGCCCAACTTGGTGAGGGTCGCCTGCAGCTGCTCCGCCTGCGCCCGGGCCAGGCCTTTCTTGATCGCCAGTGGGCGGCCGCTGAACAGTTTTTCCACCGTGTCCGGGCCCGTCTTGAACAACCGGGCAAAGTTCGCTTTGACGTCCGCAGCGGTATACCCCGGCTGCAGGTCGCCGCGGAAAATCACGCTATAGGTAAGTTCGCTCATGGGGCACCTCGATTGTGTTGCCGCTGTCCCGGCTCGTTATTCTTCGGGTTTGTCCGCAGTGGTGGTCGCTATTGATAACCAATTCAGTCGTCAGAATCCAGTGTCTGGTCCATGGTGTAGGCCGGCGCGCCTTCACATTTACCGCCCACCACCCGCGCCGGCACCCCGGCCACGGTCAAGCGCGCAGCCACATCCCGCAGTACCAGGCTGCCCGCTGCTATTTTCACCCCCTCACCAATCGTTACCGGGCCCAGGATCTTGGCGCCGGCGCCAATCATCACACCGCGGCCGATTTTCGGGTGGCGGTCACCGCCACCGCTGCCGCTCCCCCCGAGGGTGACGGAATGCAGGATAGACACATCGTCTTCGACCACGCTGGTCTCCCCCACCACCAGGCCGGTGGCGTGGTCAATCATGATGCCGCAGCCAAAGCGGGCAGCGGGATGGATATCCACCGCAAACTGCTCGGAGACCCGGCTCTGGAAATACAGCGCCAGCGTATGACGCCCCTTCTGCCACAGCCAGTGGGCAATGCGGTGGGATTGCAACGCATGAAATCCCTTGAAATAAAGGAATGGCGTGAGGTATTGGTCGCAGGCGGGATCGCGGTCGTACCAGGCACAGATGTCGGCCTGCATGCAGCGGGAAATTTCGGGGTCGTCCACCAGCGCTGCGGCAATGACCTCCTGCAACGCCGTGGCCGTAAGCGCAGCGTGATCCAGCACCGAGGCCAGCTGATACGCCAGCGCCCGGTCGAGGCTGCGATGGCGCAGTACCGTATTGTGAAAATAGCTGGCCAGTACCGGCTCGCCGGCGGCAGCCGCAGAGGCCTCCGCGCGCATGGCTGACCAGATATCCCGATGATTCAATTCAGTGCGGTTGATGGTCTCTCTTCCTGTCTCTGATCCAACTCTTGTTTGCCCCACCGGTCAACGGCATTCGGACGGGGACTCAGAGGCGATCCATATTAGTCGGATAGGCAGATTCCGGCACTTCTACAAAGCGTGGATAAATGGCTTCCATGACGTCGCACACGGTGCCCGCCAGGGCCAGGTCGCCATCTGCCTGACACTGCTGCAGCTGCGCCTGCAGTGCCTCGGCACTGTGCAGCTGCTGAAATTCCCTGGCCCGCGGCGCATAACTCAGGTGCCAGCGCTCCGGCGCTACGCCGCCGCGATCTTCCGCATAGGGGCGAAACAGGCCGTAGCTTTTACCGGCGGCAATACGCTCGTCGAGCCAGCAGTGGAAGGAACCAAAGACACCCTCGTCGGCCACCTCTTCCGGGGTCAGCTGCACCCGGTAATCGCTCGCAACCGCGGCCCCGTCAATCACATCAAAGTCAGTACCCCAATGGTGGCGGGAGCCACCGGGCAGCGCCGACCAGCGCAATATAGCGAATACTGTTTCCTCTGGCGACATTCGCGCCACATCCAGTACGTCGCCATTACTGTCAAACACCGGCCGCGCGCCACAGGCCTTGGCATTCCAGATGGCGCGCTGACGCTCGAAATCCCGGAATCCCGAAACCACTTTTGGCTCAAATCCTGCCGCCCGGGCGTCCCGTCGCAACTGGTCAAATGCGGTGAGCGCCTCCGGGTGCATCAGCTGCCCGGAAACCGGCTCGAGGATGACATGCGCATCCGTCAGCCCGAACAAAATATTTTTCACAAGTTGATGCATGAAGGCAGACCTTGTTTCCCGCCGAGACCACTGAGCACAATAATGAAGTACTGCAAAACCCGATAATACAGGCTAGGCTTTTGCAGCGGGCATCTCCAAATAGTACAAGTGTGCCGGGTGCTGCCGAAACCCGCAAACCGCGCCCTGGATATGCCACTCGCCGGCGGTGCAGTTTGGCCTTTGTATGTTTTGTGCTATGTTGGACGACCGTTGCAGTTGGCTCAGGATCGAGCCAGCAAAATACCGCGGTGATCGGTTGTCACCGCAACGTACGCGAAGTATCAACAGTTCAGGGAATGAATTTATGCACCCTAGTCAATCAGAGTTGTTGAAGCTGAAAAACCTGGGACTCGCCTCCGTCAATATCCTTCATTCCATCGGCATCCGCACGCAGGATGACCTCCATCGGGTAGGCCCCGTGGAAGCATTCGCCAGCATTCGGCGACGCGGCATCAACGTTTCCCGCGTGCTTCTCTACGCCCTGCAGGGTGCACTTCTGGACGTTCACTGGAATGATCTGGACCCCGACCTCAAAGCCTCGCTGGTTACCGAGGCCGAACAACTGATCGCCCGCAAAGACAGCGCCTGACACTATACTCCCCTGAAATTGTGCCGGAACAGACTTGTAAACGGCGCGCACAGCCCCTATTTAGCCTCAAACGCCACCCCCAACGCGGGTGGCCTGTGCTGCTGAATGCCGTTTCCGTGCGCGCCACCTAAAGCGCCACACACTACCTTTTCTATCGTTTCCACAATATCTTCCGGAGAAGTCTGATGTTGCGAATAGGGCTGTTTCTTCTTACCAACCTGGCGGTGATGGTGCTCGTCGGCATCATCTTCAACCTGCTGGGAATCCAGGGCATTCTCGATGCCAACGGGGTCAATTTAAATCTTCCGGGCCTGCTGTTGATGTGCGCCATATTTGGTATTGGCGGCGCGCTGATTTCGCTGCTGCTGTCCAAAACCATTGCGCGCCGGTCCACGCGTACCCAGGTCATCACCCAGCCACAAACCCCGGACGAGCGCTGGCTGGTAGAAACCGTGCGCGAGCTGTCCCAGAAAGCGGGCATCGGCATGCCGGATGTGGGTATCTTCCCCATGCCCCAGGCCAACGCCTTTGCCACCGGCTGGAACCGCAACAATGCACTGGTAGCGGTAAGTGAAGGCCTGCTGCAGCGCTTCAATCGCGACGAAGCGCGCGCGGTGATCGGCCATGAGATCGGCCACGTGGCCAACGGCGACATGGTCACCCTGGCGCTCATCCAGGGTGTGGTAAATACTTTTGTGATGTTTTTTGCGCGTCTGGTCGGCTTCTTTGTCGACCGGGTACTGTTGCGCAATGAACAGGGCCTGGGCATTGGCTACTACATCACGTCGATCATCATGGATATGGTTTTCGGGGTATTTGCGATGATGATCGTCGCCTGGTTCAGTCGCCGCCGCGAGTACCGCGCCGACGCCGCCGGAGCGCACCTGGCCAGCCCCAACGCGATGATGGCCGCACTGGCGCGCATCAAGTCCGAGTCGGAAGCCGGCCGCGAGCAACCACTGCCTGCCAACATGAAAGCGTTTGGTATTTATGGCAACAGCATGGCCGCCCTGCTCGCCAGCCACCCCCCCCTTGAGGATCGCATCCTGGCCCTGCAAAATTCCGCACGCTGATTGCAAAAAACGGGGGCCCCTGTGGGGCCCCGTCCGAAGCAAAACCCAGGCGCAGGAACCTGTCGACCAATGCGATTGAATCCATCTCTGTCCCGTCTCGCCCTCACCGTCCTATTCCTCTGCTTGGCAGTCAACGCACAGGCAGAATCCCGCATTCCCCAGTTCGCCACCGACGACGAGGTCAACACCATGCAGGTGTTCAACTTCGCCAGCCCCTCGGTGGTGTATGTCACCAACGAAACCGTGGTACGAGACCGCTGGACCCTGCGCCTGCACACGGTACCCAAGGGTGCCGGTAGCGGATTTATCTGGGACGATCGCGGCCATGTGGTGACCAACTATCACGTGGTCGAAAAAGCGCGCAAGATCACCATTACCCTGCAAGATCGCAGCGAATGGCCGGCAGAACTGGTGGGTTCTGCACCGGAAAAAGATTTGGCGGTGCTGAAGATCGAGGCGCCCAGAGCCCTGCTCAAGCCACTGCTTCCCGGCGAGTCAGCGGGACTGTCCGTGGGACGCAAAGTGCTCGCCATCGGCAATCCGTTCGGCCTGGATACCACCCTGACCACCGGCGTGGTCAGCGCCCTGGGGCGCGAGATCGAGGCCGCCGGCAACCGCACCATTCGCAACGTGATCCAAACGGATGCGGCCATCAATCCCGGTAATTCCGGCGGCCCACTGCTGGACAGTAGCGGCCGCCTGATCGGCGTCAATACGGCGATCTACAGCCCCAGTGGCGCCAGCGTGGGCATTGGCTTCGCCATACCGGTGGACACGGTGAAGAAGATCGTTCCGGAATTGATCGCCCACGGACGCCTGGTACGCCCCATCCTGGGCATCGAGTCAGCACCGGACCAATGGGCAGCTCGCTATGACGTCACCGGCGTTGCGGTGCTGCGCACGGCACCGGGATTGCCGGCCGAGCGCGCAGGTTTGCGTGGCGTATACCGCAGCAACCGCGGCGGCTGGCAGCTGGGGGATGTAATCATTGGCATCGATGGCCTGCCCATCAGCAACTACGACGACCTGATGAATGTGCTGGAGAACCGACGCCCCGGAGACAAGGTGAAGGTGGATTACCTGCGCGATGGCGAGGCCTACCAGACTTCTCTCACCCTGGCCGCCCCATGATGGATTTATGAGATCCCGGTGGCGGTGCCGCCACCGGGCCTGAGCTTGTGCCATCTGTATGCAAGTCCTTCACCCCGACCTTTCGCAGTTCCTGCCAAATTCTGTACACTCGCCCCTCAAAATTTCTCGACCTCGACTGCGAACCCTCATGCAAAAACACTTTCTCTGCGGCTACGAAGATCTCAACGAAGGCGACTCCAAAGGCTTTTCCCTTGGCGACAATAGCGCGGGCATGAACAATGTGTTTGCGGTGAAGAAAGACGGCGAGGTTTTCGCCTACAAGAACATTTGCCCGCACCGGGGAATCAACCTGGAGTGGCAACCAGACCAGTTTCTGGACTCGGAAAAAGCGCTGATCCAGTGCGCCTCCCACGGTGCGCTGTTCGAAATTACCACCGGCGAGTGCATCGCGGGCCCCTGTGCCGGTGATGCGCTGACACCGGTTCCGGTGGAATACGCCCAGGACGGGCTCTATGTATTACTGGCGGACTGAGCGGGCCTAACGCCTAACCCCTAGCGCCTAACCCCTAGCGCCCAAGCACCAGAAACGGAATCGGCGTAGCGAGCGCGATTTCGCCCGGGCCGAGTGTGGCGCGGTAAGCAATCACTTCCACACCCGCCGCCACCGCCTCTTCCAGTGCCGCCGCATACGCCGGGTCAATTTCCGCGGCGGCCTCTACGGTCTCGATGGCCGAGTGCTGCACGCAGTAAAACAGCACCGCGCGCGTGCCCGACAGCGCCAGTGTCCGCAACTCGCGCAAGTGCTTGCTCCCGCGGGCACTGACCGCATCGGGAAACATTCCCCGCGCACCCTCCGCCAGCGTCACGTTTTTCACCTCAACGTAGCAATCGCCATGTTCCCCGCTCAGCAACAGGTCAATGCGGCTGTTTTCATCGCCGTACTTCACTTCGCGCCGCAACTGCGAGTAGCCCTGCAGCTCGTTGACGACCCCTGTATTAATCGCCTCCTCCACCAGATGATTGGCGCGGCCGGTATTAACCCCCGCCAAAGCGCCCTCCGGTGTGGTGGTGATTTCCAGCGTGTGGCGGTACTTGCGTTTGGGGTTGCCGGAATCGGAATACCAGCAGGGGGTATTTTCCTGCCAGCAATTTTTCATTGACCCGGTATTGGGGCAGTGAATGGTTATAATTTCACCAGAGCTGGTTTCCACATCCGCGAGAAACCGCTTGTAGCGGCGCAGTAACTTCCCTCTGGTCAATGGCGGGTCAAGTTTCACACAAGGCCTTAAAAAAGTCAGTTATGACAGGATGAGCTGCCGTCCTGCCGAAAAAACGAACGCCAGAATACACCATCGAGCCAATTAATTTACGGAGGATCCTCGCCAGAGTCATTAACCGGCAACATTTTGTGGCGCGGTCCAGAGAGATTTGATAGTTTCCTCGCCTCGGTCGCGCGAGTGGCCTGAAAGATACAGCCGGCGGCCGCTTAGGCTTTGTGCAGCCTGCTAGGCTTGAATTTGGTTGTAGAGCCCCTATTTATCAGGGCCCGTATTACGAGAGAGGCAATGACTATGCCCAATACTGTTGCGAAATCCGATTCTCTGCACGGCTTCGAACCCTATCAGGAAAAGAAGGGCGAGGAGTACATGAATGAGAACCAGCAGGAGCACTTCCGCAAGCTGCTGCTGGCATGGAAGGCTGAACTGATGGCAGAGGTGGATCGCACCGTATCTCACATGAAAGATGAAGCGGCAAACTTCCCGGACCCGGCGGATCGCGCCAGCCAGGAAGAAGAGTTCAGTCTGGAACTGCGCACCCGCGATCGTGAGCGCAAGCTGATCAAAAAGATCGATGCCACCATCGAGCTGATTGACCAGGACGATTATGGCTTCTGTGAAGCCTGTGGCGTAGAAATCGGCATTCGCCGCCTGGAAGCCCGGCCCACCGCCACCCTGTGCGTGGACTGCAAGACCCTGGCGGAAATCAAGGAAAAGCAGATCTCCGGCTGATGCTCGCTGCACGGGCGGCGCCTGAGCCGCCCGGCATTCCACCCCCATCTTTTCCGCCTTCCCTGCCCCGGTTTACGGCATGCCCGAACACTACACCGGCCGCTTCGCCCCCTCCCCCACAGGCCCGCTTCACTTCGGCTCACTGGTGTGTGCGCTGGGCAGCTATCTGGATGCCGTTGCCCACGGAGGGCATTGGCTGGTGCGTATGGAAGACCTGGACCCGCCCCGGGAAATGCCCGATGCCGCCGCGCGCATCCTGAAATCCCTCGATGCCCACGGCCTACATGCGCACGCGCCGGTGCAATGGCAGAGCCGCAGACACGCCCGCTACCAGGAAGCACTGGAACAGCTGCGGCAGGATAACCGGGTGTATCCCTGCTCCTGTACCCGCGAGCAAGTACGCAAGGCCGGCGGCCACCGGCGGGAAAACTGCGTGGGTAACCTGGGTGAGCACGCCCTGCGTTTTCACTGCGCCGGCGCCACCGAGACGTTTGTGGATATCTGGCAGGGGCAGCAAGCCCAATCCATCGCCGAAGACCCGATACTCAAGCGCAAGGATGGGCTCTACGCCTATCAACTGGCGGTGGTAGTCGACGATATCGCCCAGCAGGTGTCCTGCGTGGTACGGGGTGCCGACCTGCTGGACTGCACCGGTGTCCAGCTGCAGCTGTTTCGCGCCCTGGGTGCAGAACCGCCGCAATTCGGCCACCTGCCACTGGTCATGAATGAGGGCGGCCAGAAGCTCAGCAAGCAGAACCATGCCACCGCGCTTGACGACACCCGTGCGGCGCGCAATCTCTGCCAAGCACTGCAGTTTCTGGGTTTTCATCTCCCAGCTGAGCTGGCGGAACAGGCGCCACGGCAGATTTTGGCCTGGGCCTGCGCGCGCTGGCAGCGGCCGCAAGTGGACACCCGCAACCGGCTGCTCGCACCGTAACCGCCGCGACGGTTGAACTTCCCCCCATACGCGCATTACCATTTTGCGCCAACTTTTCCCGTTCCGCCGCACCCTCCCGCCGCAGGACGCACCGACAGGTCTTTGATGAGCAACCGCACCCTGTTAATTCTGCTGGCACTGGTGGGCTACGTGTTCAGCCCCACCGTATTCACCTGGATGATCAATCCAACCGGCGCCTGGTATCGCCCGTTCATTTTATGGTTCGTGCTCATCCTGCTGGCGATCGTTATTCAGCGGAGGCGCAAACCCGATGACCTTTGAGATCGTCAACATTGCGCTGATTGGCGTTGCGTATATCTTTGCCCTGTTCTTCGTCGCCTTCGCCACGTCCAAGGGGTGGCTGCCCAGTAACTGGGTGCGGCATCCCTTCGTTTACGTTTTGTCCCTGGGGGTTTCTCTCAGTGCCTGGACCTATTACGGTATCGTCGACCTGGCGTGGCAGCATGGTTACGGGGTGCTCGCTTACTATCTGGGCACCGGCGCCATGTTTCTGTTTGCGCCGGTGGCGTTGGAACCGCTCGCGCGGCTGGCGCAGCGCTACCAGCTGACTTCCCCCGCCGACCTGCTCGTGTTCCGCTACCACAGCCGCGAGGCCGGCACCCTCGCCACCCTGTTTATGCTGCTCGGGCTGCTGCCGCTGATTGCGCTGCAGATTCAGGCCGTGGCAGAAACCCTGGCCCTGCTTTCCCGCGACGATGCTGCCGCGCTGGCACTGCCGGACAGCGGGGTTACCAGTAAAAACCTCATCGCGTTTCTTTACTGTGTTCTGCTGGCGCTGTTCACCAGTACTTATGGCGCCTCTCGCAAAAGGCGGGCCGGCCTCGCCAGTGCCATGGCCCTGGAGTCGCTGGTAAAACTGGTGGCACTGCTGGCAGTCGGGCTCTATGCCGTATACGGCGTATTTGGCGGGCTGGGCGGCCTCGACCAATGGCTGGTGCAAAACAGCGACATGCAGCAACTGCTGTATTCCCCGATCAAACAGGGTTCATCCCACACTCTGCTACTGGTCTTCATTGCCACCGCGGTGGCCATGCCGCACATTTTTTACCTGAGTATTGCCGAGCGCCCTGCCGCCCACGCGCTGCGCACTGCCAGCTGGGGATTCCCGCTGTTTTTACTGCTGATGGCGTTACCCATTTTCCCCATCATGTGGGCGGGTTTTGCCCTGGATGTCACGGAACCGGCACAGTACTTTACACTGGCGGTGCCGCGCGCCAGCGGGTCCGCCCTGCTCACCATTCTCGCGTTTATCGGCGGCCTGTCTGCCGCCACCGGCGCGCTGATCATGATCACCCTGGCACTCTCCACCATGGTGATGAACCACTGGCTGCTACCCGGTACCCGCTGGCAGTCCGAAGACAATATGTACCGGCAGCTACTGTGGCTGCGTCGGGCGCTGGTGGCGGCGCTGTTTCTGGCGGGCTTCGGGTTCTACCTGCTGCTCAACAATCGACTGTCCCTTTCCGACCTGGCGATCATCGCGTTCATTGCCTCGCTGCAGTTTCTACCCGGCATATTCGCCGTGATTCACTGGCCCCAGGGCAACCGCCGCGGGTTTATTGGCGGCCTGCTCGCCGGGATGTTCGTGTGGGCGGCAGGGCTACTGCTCCCCGCCATGGTGGGTAACAGTGGCCTTGCGGTCGGTGAGTACCGGATCCCGCTGGGCATGGAGATCTGGCCGCAGATCACCACGCTGTCGCTGTCGGTCAATGTGCTGCTATTTGTGGGACTGTCGATCTTTACCCGCGCCAGCAGCCTTGAACGCTACGCCGCGGACCTGTGCAGTGACGACTCGATCAGCCAGGCGCTGCGCCTGGAGCTCGATGTACAGTCGGCCACCGATTTCCGACTGCGCTTGTCTGAGAGCCTCGGTGCCGCCACCGCCAGCCAGGAAGTGAGCCGTGCCCTGCGACAGCTCAACCTGCCGGAAGATGAGCGCCGCCCCTACGCCCTGCGGCAGTTGCGCGACAAGCTGGAGGCCAACCTGTCCGGCCTGCTGGGGCGGGTACTCGCCGGCCAGATCGTGGACCGCCACCTGCCGTTTGTGACCAGCGACCAGCCCGCCAACAAAGACATCAACTTGATTGAAACCCGTCTGAGCCGCTACAAAAACCAGCTCACCGGCCTCGCCGCGGAACTGAACAACTTGCGCCTCTACCACCGCCAGATGCTGGAAGAGCTGCCGATGGCCGCCTGCTCCCTGGGCCGCGACGGCGAGATTCTGCTGTGGAACTACGCCATGGCCGACCTGACCGGGGTCGGTGCCAGCGAGGTGATTGGCTCCAAGCTGGAATACCTGCCGGAGCCCTGGCGCACCCTGCTGACCGAATTCGCAGAATCCGCCGATGGCAGCCGCTTCAAGCAGCAGGTGGAGATGGACGGCACCAGCCACTGGCTCAACCTGCACAAGACCCGCCTCAAGCAGCGCACAGGCAAATACGGCCGCGAATACAAGGACAGCGGCAAGGACACCCGTGGGGATGGCCAGATGCTGTTGGTGGAAGACATCACCGAAACCCAGGTGCTGGAACAGGAGCTGATGCACAGCGAGCGCCTCGCCTCTGTAGGCCGCCTGGCGGCCGGGGTAGCGCACGAAGTGGGCAACCCGGTCACCGGTATCGCGTGCCTCGCGCAGAATCTTCAGTTCGACTCGGACAACCCCGAGGTGCTGGAAACCGCCGACCAGATCCTCAGCCAGACCCAGCGCATCAGTCGCATCGTCCACTCCCTGGTGAGCTTTTCCCACAGTGGCAGCCAGGAGAGCGAGAAGGCTCCGGTGGACCTGCACGCGTGCGTGGAAGAGGCGGTGCAGCTGCTGTCACTGCAGCTCGACAAGACCCGGGTGACCTTTTCCAATCTGGTACCCGGTGACCTCTACGCACTGGGTGACAATCAGCGGCTGATTCAGGTGTTTATCAACCTGCTCAGCAACGCCCGCGATGCCAGCCCCGACGGCGGGCATATCGAGGTTGAAGGGTACGTGCGCGACGGTCTCGCCTGCATCGCGGTAACCGACAATGGCCCGGGCATCTCCGCCGCCCACCGCGAGCGGATCCTGGAACCCTTCTTCACCACCAAAGAACCCGGCGAAGGCACAGGCCTTGGGCTGGCCATGGTATACAGCATTGTGGAAGAGCATGGCGGGCAACTGGAGCTGGTCAGCCCCGCCCACCCGGATACCGGCCGCGGCGCACGTTTTATCGTGCAGCTCCCCCTGGAAGCCGGGGCAAATCCACCGCAAAAGTGACCCAACTGTTACGTGCAAATGGCAAAAATCGAATATTTTTTGAACAGCAATGGCTGTTTGGGTTGCATCGAAACGCCCAACAGGTAAAACTTAGCTCCCCCTGAACAATTTGTAACCAGGCGTAACACATGAGCCACATCCTGATCGTAGAAGATGAAGCCATCATCCGCACTGCATTGCGCAAGCTGCTGGAGAGGCACCGTTACAAGATCAGTGAGGCCGGCTCTGTGCGTGAAGCGACTACCAAGTTTCGCATCACGGACATGGATCTGATCATCTCCGACCTGCGCCTGCCAGGCGCCCCCGGTACGGACCTGCTGAAACTGGCGGGGGATGTGCCGGTACTGATCATGACCAGCTACGCCAGCCTGCGCTCTGCCGTCGACTCCATGCGCATGGGCGCCGCGGACTACATCGCCAAACCCTTCGACCACGACGAAATGCTCGCTACCGTACGCCGGGTCATCGGCAAGGCGGAACAGCATCGCGCCGCCGGTGCCGCCGCAGCCGACAGCAAGGCCGAGGGCCGCGCGATTACCGGCATGATCGGCGACAGTCCGGTGATGCGCGATCTTTACGCGCGCATCCACAAGGTCGCCCCAACCGACGCCACGGTACTGGTGCACGGGGAAACCGGCACCGGTAAAGAACTGGTTGCACGTGCAATTCACGAAGAGAGCAAGCGCAACGGTAAGCCCCTGATTTCCGTCAACTGCGCGGCCATTCCGGAAACCCTGATCGAGGCGGAACTGTTTGGCCACGAAAAAGGCGCCTTTACCGGCGCCCAGACCGCGCGCGAGGGACTGATCGCCGCTGCCGATGGCGGCACCCTGTTCCTGGATGAAATCGGTGAACTGCCCCTGGAAGCCCAGGCGCGCCTGTTGCGGGTACTGCAGGAGGGTGAAGTACGCCCCATTGGCGCCATCGAGTCCCGCAAGGTCAACGTGCGACTGGTGGCGGCCACCCACAGAAACCTCCGGCAGCTGGCCTCGGAACGCAAGTTCCGGGAAGACCTCTACTACCGTATCAATGTGGTCCAGATGACGCTGCCGCCACTGCGTGAGCGCGGCAAAGATGTACTCGCCATTGCCGAAAGCCTGCTCGAGAAGTTCTGCGCCAAGATCAATCGCCCGACCCTGAAGCTGTCGCCGGAGGCCATTCAGGCGGTGACCACCTATACCTGGCCGGGCAATGTGCGCGAACTGGAAAATGCGATCCAACGCGCCGTCATCCTCACCGAAGACGCCAGTGAAATTGACCACCGCACCCTGGATATTGATCTGGACCTGGTTCCGATCGAGGACGCCGACCCGGAACGTCGCCCCCGGACCAACAGCCTGCACGCCGACCCCCGGGAAGACCTGTCTCTGGAAGACTATTTTGCCCGGTTCGTGCTGGAACACCAGGAGACCATGAGCGAGACCGAGTTGGCCAAAAAGCTGGGTGTGAGCCGCAAATGCCTGTGGGAGCGGCGCCAGAAGCTTGGCATTCCGCGCAAGAAAGCCAAACGCGTCGCCGAAGCCTGAGTCATCGGCCGCTGTAAGGCCCCAGACACACCGCAAAAGCCCCGGGACAGCCTGCTGACCGGGGCTTTTTTGTGCCCGCCGGATCGCCGGTGCCGCCCCGCCGCGCGCAACACAGCGCGCCATCCCGCACCAGCAGCCAAAAGAAAACGCTTTAAAATCAATCAGTTAAGCGCAAACCGGAGAGGCGCAATGCGGCTCGGCCGATACCGTCGGCGTGGCGCAAATTGGTAACAAGTGAAAGTGTTACCCCCACTCCCACCGGAGTAACAACCACCGCACGATGTGTAACGTAAATCTGTGTTTACGCGGCGTAAAAAAGTTCCAAGAAATGTTAAGTTATTGATTTATAAGGATTTACTAAAGTTGGCACGCTATCTGCTTTGTATAGGTCAAACAACAATAACAGCCAAGAATAAAAATAAATGACTGTTTAAGCCCTAATAACAACTGACAATAAGCGGGCGAAACGCAATAACAATAAGAGAACGGGCAGATCGATAATAAAAGCAAAGTGATCGATGCCGGAGCAAACCTTGAGCAATAAAAATAATAAGGCTCAGAACAACAATAAAAATAACTAAAAGCAATAACTACAATAATAAAAATAAACAATAAGAATAAAGAGTAATAACAAGAACAATAACTTGTAGAAGACAACAAAAATAACGACAAGCACGTGACAAACTGACTGATTGTGCCTGGGAGAGGGTTTGCTGAAAAGCAAATTGATAGCGCAAGGAAGCCGCTGCCTTCATACCGAATAAGAATAATTCCCTTCTTTTCTTTCTTTTCAATGAATGCACACAATTCGCTGGTCCCCGCAAGGAGCGGGCCCGGCTGCTGTGCGTTTCGCTGTGTGTGTTAGAATCCGCCTCACAATCGTCCGGAACCAGGCCCTAGCAGGCCCAATTGGTAAGATGCCCGGAGCCATGCCCCGGCGCCATCCCGAGATACAGGCCCGGAATACCACAGCTGCCCTTCAACTGACCGGCAGCGGATAACACAGTAAGCCGTATGTTCAATTCCCTGATCAGCAGTATCAAGCGCTGGCACAGCAAGCCCAAAGATGGAAAAGGCTCAAACGCCGACTCCCGTCCCGGCAAAGGCCGCCAGTCCACCCCGAAAAAACCCCGCGCCCCCAAGACCTCCCGCGTAATTGTGCCGCGCAGTGATCACTGCCTTTCCCGCCGCGATGTCAGTCGCGCGGCACTGACCGTGATGAAGCGTCTACAGGAGGCCGGGTTCGAGGCGTACATCGTCGGTGGCGGTGTGCGCGACCTGCTGCTGGGCGGACACCCCAAGGATTTTGATGTGGCTACAGATGCCACTCCGGAGCAGGCAAAGCAACTGTTCCGCGGTGCGCGTATCGTCGGCCGCCGCTTCCGCATCCTGCACGCCCGCATCGGCCGTGAAGTCATTGAAGTCACCACATTCCGTGGCCACCACAGCGACGGCGAGGCGCACGAGGCGCAGCAGTCGGAGCACGGCATGCTGCTGCGGGACAATGTCTACGGTGACCTGGAAAGTGACGCAGTACGCCGGGACTTCACCGTCAACGCGCTCTACTACACCATCAACGGTTTCGAAATTCACGATTACACCGGTGGTATCCGCGATATCGAGCAACGCCTCATCCGCATGATTGGCGACCCGGCTACCCGCTATAAGGAAGACCCGGTGCGGATGCTGCGCGCGGTGCGCTTTGCCGCCAAGCTGGACTTCGACATCGAGCCCGCCACCGCCGCACCGCTCGCGGAGCTTGCGCCACTGCTGCGCAATATCGCGCCCGCACGCCTGTTTGATGAGATCCTCAAACTGCTCATGAGCGGCGACGGCGAACGCACCTTTGAACTGTTGTGCGAACACGGGCTGTGGCCGCACCTGTTCCCGGATAATGCCCTGCAGCTGGATACGCCGGAAGCGCTGGCGCTTACCCGCCAGGCGCTGCGCAATACCGACGATCGTATCCGTAACGACCAGCGCGTAACTCCGGCATTCCTCTACGCCGCGCTGCTGTGGCCTGCGGTCAATTCCGAGCAGAAATTCCTGATCGAGAAGGGGATACCACCGGTGCCGGCACTGGCACAGGCGGCACAGAAAATTACCAGCAACCAGCTGGTGCACACGGCTATACCCAAGCGCTTCTCCCTACCGATGCGGGAGATCTGGGATATGCAGTCGCGCCTGTCACGCCGCGGTGGTGAACGCGCTTTCCGCCTGATGGAAATGCCCCGCTTCCGCGCGGCCTATGACTTCCTGCTACTGCGTGAAGACAGCGGTGAGATCCCGGCCGGCCTCGGCCAGTGGTGGACCGATTTCCAGGCAGCGGATGAAGAACAGCGCCAGCAAATGGTCCGCGACGCCGCCCGCAGCGCTCCGCGCGGCAGTAAAAGTCGCGGTCGCCGCAGCCGTGGCGGGCGCAACCGAAACCGCGGCAAGCGCCCGGACAACGGCGCGGAACACCCATCAAATTGAGCGGAATTCCCAAGTGATTCGCTGTTATATTGGCCTCGGCAGCAACCTGGACGACCCGGCCGCACAACTGCGCCGTGCCCTTGAGCAAATGCAAGACATTCCGCAAACAACGCTATGCGCGAGCTCGGCGTTTTACGCCAGCGCCCCCATCGGTCCCGGCGAGCAACCGGATTATGTCAATGCAGTGGCTGAACTGGACACCGACCTGCCGGCCGAGGCCCTGCTGGACGCCCTGCAGGCGATCGAGAACACTCATGGCCGCGAGCGCACCCTGCGCTGGGGCGCACGTACGCTGGATCTGGATATTCTGCTGTATGGCGATCAACAGATCGATACGGTGCGCCTGCAGGTGCCGCACCCACGCATGGCTGAGCGTAATTTTGTATTGGAGCCACTGGCGGAGCTGGCGCCGGCGCTGATCCTGCCCGGTGGTACACCGCTGCAGGCGTTACAGAACCAGTGCCCGCCCAACCGGTTACACCGATTGTAATCAGGGACTAAACAGCAAGAGAAGGTGCACCCCGGTGACAAGACTTCCCACTTCTGACACCGCTCAAGGCGCAGACTACAGCGCCGAAAACCTGGCTCAGGAACTCGACCTGGAGGGCAAGACCCTGCCGCGTTTTATTGCTGTGGAAGGCAATATCGGCGTGGGCAAGACCACCCTGGCGAAGAAGCTCGCGGCAACCTTCAACTACGATACGCTGCTGGAACTCCCCGAGGAAAACCCGTTTCTCGAGCGCTTCTATCGCGATCCCAAGAGCGCCGCCCTGCCCACCCAACTGCACTTCCTGCTGCAGCGCTCACAGCAGATCCAGGCCCTGCGCCAGGACGATATGTTCAAGCCGGTACGGGTGGCCGACTTCCTGATCGAGAAAGACTACCTGTTCGCCGAGGTCACCCTCGACAGTGATGAGCTGGCGCTGTACCAGCAGGTGTACCAGCACCTGACCCTGGAAGCCCCCAAGCCCGACCTGGTGATTTACCTGCAGGCACCGCTCGACGTCCTGCAGGAGCGTATCCACAAGCGGGGTATCGCCGCCGAACGCAACATCAGCAACGAGTATCTGGCCACCCTCAACGAGGCCTACACCCACTTTTTCCATTACTACGATCAGGCGCCGCTATTAATCGTGAACTGCGCGGAAATCGATATTGTCGATCAGCAGGAAGATTACCTGCAGCTGGTGGAGTACCTGCTGAATGTTTCCAGCGGTCGCCACTACTACAACCCCGGCAAGTAACCCGATTCAGGAACTACTGCCCCACGTATTACCGGGCCGCAAGCCCACCACATGAGCCACCACCATGCCCTACGCCCCCAGTGAACTGACCAAGCCAGTGACCGTGCAAACACTGCGCAAGATGAAAGCGGATGGAGAAAAATTTATCTGCGTTGCGCTCTACGATGCTCCCATGGCCGCCATGGCACAGAAAACCGGTGTGGAGAGCGTACTGATTGGCGACTCACTGGGCATGACGGTACTGGGCTACGACAGCACAATTCCGGTGACCATGGAGCAGATGATCTATCACGTGGAGGCGGTCGCGCGAGGCAACAAGAAGTCCCTGATCATGGGGGACCTGCCGTTTATGACCTACGCCACACCGGAGCAGGCACTCACCAACGCGACCCGCATCATGCAGGCGGGCGCGCACATGGTGAAAATCGAGGGCGGGGCCTGGCTTGCTCCCACTGTGAAAATGCTCACCGAGCGCGGCATTCCAGTGTGCGCCCACCTCGGCCTGACACCCCAGTCGGTGCACAAACTCGGTGGCTTCCGGGTACAGGGGCGGGACGATGATCGCGCCGGGGAAATTCTCGACGACGCGGTACAACTCGACCAGGCCGGAGCCGACCTGCTGGTATTGGAATGTGTGCCATCAGAGCTGGGCAAACGCATCACCGATACGGTCTCCATGCCCACCATCGGCATTGGCGCCGGCCCGCACACCGATGCGCAGGTGCTGGTCATCAATGACATTCTCGGTCTCACGGAAACACCGCCCAAGTTTTCCAAGAACTTTCTGGTGGAAGCGGGCGATATCCCCGGCGCACTGCGCAAGTATGCGGAAGACGTGAAGAACGGCTCTTTCCCCGATGCGGCGCACAGCTTCAGCTGATCGCGCAATCGCCATAAAAGCAGGCAGTAGAAAAGCAGTTAGTAGTAGAGGTATCGGATGGAATTCAAAGCCATTCTCGACAGCGCCCGTGACACGGGCAGTACCTGCGTCATTCCCGGTGGCTGGGCCCAGGGGCGCGCCACCTTTGGCGGGCTCGCTGCAGCCCTGCTGTACCAGCCCATAGAGGCCAAGCTTGAAAGTGCCACACAGGGCAGTATTGCGGAGACGCCACTGCGCTCACTGACCATTTCCTTTATCGCACCCGCGCAAGCCGGTGAACTGAACACCCGAGCGCAGGTGCTGCGTGCAGGCCGCTCCGCGGTTCAGATCGAGGCGCAGGCTTCCCAGGGTACCCAGGTAGTCACCGCGGCACTGGCCAGCTTTGGCAAGCCTCGCGAATCCGCCATTGCTGTCACGCCCGAGCCCGCACCTGGTTTTGACGCCCCGGAGCAATGTGAAGCCCTGCCCTACATCGAGGGCCTGGTGCCGGAGTTTGCGCAGCACTTCGACTACCGCCTGGCCTGTGGTGCCCTGCCTTTCACCGGTAGCGACGAGACCCGCGTGGGTGGCTGGATCCGCTTCAAGACACCGGCGGGCCCGATCACCACTGCCCACCTGCTGGCCCTCATTGACGCCTGGCCACCAGCGGTGCTCGCGCAACTGGACACACTCGCGGCGGCCAGCTCCCTCACCTGGACCCTGGAAATGACTCCGGCAGCCCATCGCGCCAAAGCGAACGCCAGTGCCCACAGTGACGACTGGTGGCAGTACCTGGCGGAAGTGGAACAGTCAGAGGATGGCTACGCGGTAATTCGCGCGCGCTTGTGGGATAACCGGGGGCAGCTGATCGCGCTGTCGCGCCAGACGGTCACGGTGTTCGGCTGAAAATGAGATCGCGCCGACAACCCCCGCGCAGTTCAGAGCCACTTTTCAGAGCCACTTTTTCCAGCGAAACACCACCAGCTGGATGGCGACGGTAACCACCAATAACACACTGAAGACCGTAAACGCCCGGGGATTTTCCGACCCCGGAATACCGCCTACGTTGATGCCCAGTAACCCGGTGAGGAATCCGAGGGGCAGAAAAATCGCGGCAATGATCGACAGCACGTACATGCGGCTGTTGAGCTGCTCTGAAATGCGGCTCATCAACTCTTCCTGCGTCACTGCTGCGCGCTCGCGCACCGCATCGATATCCTCAATGTGACGCAGCAAGCGGTCACTCACCTCGCGCAACTGCAGCCGATCAGCTTCTTCGATCCAGTCCAGTTTCTCCACCATCAACCGCGCCAGCGCTTCCCGCTGCGGGGAAAGGTAGCGCCGCAGGGTAATCGTCTGTTTGCGCAGCATCGCAAGATCCAGTCGCAAACCGCCACTGGCACCGGTAACAACCCGGTCTTCCAGTTCATCGATGGCGTCTTCAAACATATCCACCGTGTCGCTCATCCGCCACACCAGCAGATCGGCAAGCTCCACCACCAGAGCCGCACAGGTGCGAGGCCCGCGGCCACTTTCCAGCTGCTGGCACAGATCACTGATCGACAGCAGCTGACGCTTGCGGGTACTGATGACCCGGTGCTCTTCCGCCCACAGGCGGATCGAGACCATGTCCTCCGGCTGCGATTCGGGGTTGAGGTTGACACCGCGCAGGGCGATCAGCAGCCCACCCCCGATACCGCTGGTGCGCGGTCGCGTTTCTTCCGTCAACAGTGCATCAGAGACCAGGGTATCGAGCCCTGCCGGTCCGCTGATCCACGCCCGCGCCTGCGGGTCGGTATAGTCAAAATGCAGCCACAACTTGCCCTGCTCGGGCATCCAGGCCTCCACCTCGGGCCAGCTGAGACGTGTTCCGCGGCCCTGCCCATCCATCAGGTAAGCGTGAATCAATCCGGATTGCATGGGCACATTTCCATCATCAGACATGGGGTCAGCGGCTCAGAGTCAGGCTGGCACGGGCCGATTCACCGGCTGCCAACTGCCAGCTATCGGCAAACGCATTGCCGTGCTCGACACACACAAAGCCAGAAAAATGCGCTCCGATATCGCCGATCGTCGCGGCGAGTTCGGCACCTGGATTCCAGGTGATCACCGTATGGCAGCCCGCACTGCGGGTGGTAATCGGGTTGGGGGTATGAATGGTTTGCTGCGCGGGTGCCTGTTCAAATACCCGGTCCACCTCGCCGGCAAACACTTGCATGCCGTCGAGCACATCGCGCGCAAAGCCCCGGGTTTTATCCCGGTAACTTACTCCGGATAACCCTTCGACCTCGACATCGGCGACATCCGCCACCGCGAAGTAGCTATGCAGCGCCCAGCTGTATTCCGTGGCAACCTCGGCCGTGTTGGTCAAGGCCAGGTCGAACGTCAGCGAAGTACCCAGCCCCACGCGCAGCACACACTCGAAGCTGCCAGCGAACAGTGCATCGCCCGGATGCTGAAAACGAAATGCCAGTGCCACGCTGCCGTCTGCCTGTTCTTCAGTGCCGACCAGCTCCCACCGCTGATTGCGCACCAGGCCGTGCTTGGGTTTGGCGGGGTCGCGCGTGTTCTCGCCAAACCAGGGAAGGCACAGCGGCACACCGCCGCGCACCGGAGTGCCTGCCTCGAACACTGCGGCAGGGCTCAGCCACAACAACGGCGCGCGCCCTTGCGCAGTAAATTCCAGTACCTGGGCACCTTGCAGCGCAATCACCGCCCGGCAAAGCCCGGTCTGCACCACTAACAGGTCAAGGCCCGGTTTGTCGTAGAGAGCACCGCTGTCGGTGCGTGTGATATACGAGGCCAGATGATCGTGCGCTGCCACGAATAGAAACTCCGTTTCCCGGATGTGAGTTGTAAGGGGCCGAAAGCGGACGCCGCCAGCCCGGATCAGACGTTACTCTGCCTTTTCAATCTGCAGCCAGTCAAACCCTTCCTGCTGACAGGCGAAAATACAGTTGGCCGCGCGCTCGGCGGCATCCGCAAGGGCGGCTCGCGCCAGCTCCAGGCTATTATTTTTTTCACTGATATGTGCGACAACCAGGTGCTGCAGATGATCGCTGCCCACCCGCTGCAGGAATCCCGCGGCCTGTTGATTGCTCAGGTGACCATAGGCACCGCCCACCCGCCGTTTCAGCGAGGGCGGGTAAGGTCCCTGCGCCAGCATCTGTGGGTCGTGATTCGCTTCCAGTACCAGTGCGTCGCAGTCGCCATAGTGGGCTTCCACATGGGGCGTAATGGTCCCCAGGTCTGTCAGCAGGCCCAGGCTGCTGCCGCGGCTGCGGAAGACGAATTGTGCCGCTTCACGCGCATCGTGTGGCACCGCCACCGGTGTCACCTGTATGTCACCCACCACGAACGGCTGATGACCTTCGATCAGATGGACCGCCGGCAACGCACCAATGTCACGCGCACGCAAGGTGCCCGGGGTCAGATAGACCGGGATCCGGTGCTTGCGCGCAAAAGGACCCACACCGCCCATATGGTCGCTGTGTTCGTGGGTGACGAGAATGGCAGTGAGGTCTGCCGGAGAGACACCGAGCCGCGCCAGGCGCCGCTCGGTTTCCTTGATGGTAAATCCGCAGTCCACCAGCAGGCAGTGGTCGCCGGAGGCGACCAGAGTGCCATTGCCCTTACTGCCACTACCCAGGGAGGCAAATCTGATCGCCATGACTGCGCCCGAGGTCAGATCAGGTTCTGGCGAATGGCCATCAACAGTTCAGAGGTTTTGGCCCGCGACAGCGGCTGGCCGCGGGTACTGCGAATTCGCACTTCAATCGCATCGTCCACGCCGCGCAGTACCACCAGGTAACCGGGGATATTGCTGTCGGCAGCACCGCCCAACCCCTGCATACCCGCAAACAGCGCAGGCTGAACAGAAGACGTCATATCGATATTCGCCAGCACCTGCTGCAGGCTGTAGGCCTCTGCGGATTTGGCCAGCTTGTCTTCTTTGCTGCCAGAGCCCCAGCGGGAGAACCAGCCCTCATCATCCTCCGACAGCTCGCGCTCCGAATCGTAGGTCACATAGAAAATACCGATATCCGAATCTTCTTTGTGCAGGCGATAGGCTCCGGTGTTGAGCGCATGGCTCACGGTGGCCCAGGCGCGGTTCATTGCCAGGCCCAGAGCGATGTAGGGCTCCTTACCCGCAGGCTCCATCACCTGCACCTTGACCTTGCCACCGCCAATGGCCTGCGCCACCAGGGAGGCCGCAGCGCCGGTCGCATCGGCGGCGAGGGCGCTGGACATCTCGTCGATCATCCACCCTTCCCGCTCCGGGCTGGAGGATTGGGCGGGCCAGTTCACCGCTCCGCCCGCCGGTGTTTCCAGTGGCGCAGACAGGTGGCGTACATGAATCTCGGTGGTATCCGGCTGCACGCCGGACTCCACCTGCAGGCGGTATTTATCTTTGGTGTCCGGGTTATCGCCAAACGTGAGCCAGGTGGTTTCCATCGTGCCAGCGCCGGCATCCGACATGGCCAGCTGCAAACCCGTGGTGCGCAGGAAGTAATGCAGCTGCGGCCACACCTCATCCGGCGGCTGGTTCACCAGGACCCAGCGGCGGCTACCCAGCTTCTGGATTTTCACCCGGTCGAGGCCCACATTGACCGACAGCGCCTGCGGGCGCGGCACGACAAAATCACCGCGCTCCACCTCGCCGCTGATCTGCGGTATTTCATAAAGTTCTTCCTGATTCTTGGAAGAAACACCTTCGGGCATCTGCAGTGGCGGCAGGCTGTCCGCCAGCTGGTAGTCGTCACCGCGGTCGCGGAAATAACCGTCCTTGCCAAAGATGCCACAGCCACTCAGGGTGGTAACCGCAGCGCACAGCAGGGCTCCGGCGGTAAGTTTTGTCATTATTGGTACCTTGTCGAATCAGTCCTGGTCGCAATTATCCGGTCGCGGCTTCAGGCAACGCCGGGGTGGCTTCCGCGGAAATACCCACAGAAGCCGACAGAATCTATCAGCTGTCAGAGCACGCCCGCACTGCGCAGGGCGTCGCGCACTACCGCATGAAACTCCGGTGACAGGCTGGTGAGCGGCAGACGAATACCGTCTTCGATGCGACCCATTTCTTTCAGTGCCCACTTCACCGGTATGGGGTTGGACTCCACAAACAGCGTTTTGTGCAATATTTCGATGCGCTGATTGATGGCGCGGGCCGTATCCGCATCGCCGGCCAGTGCAGCCTCACACATCTGGGCCACCGCCGCCGGGGCGACATTCGCGGTGACGCTGATATTCCCGTGGCCGCCGAGGAGCATCAACTCCACTGCCGTGGCGTCGTCGCCGGAGTAGAGGGCGAAGTCTTCCGGCACCCGCTCAATCACCTGACGCGCGCGCTCCAGGTCCCCGGTCGCTTCCTTGATCCCGACGATGTTACTCACCTCGGACAACCGCTGCACGGTTTCCGGCAGCATGTCCACCGCGGTACGCCCGGGCACATTGTAGAGGATCTGCGGGATATCGACGGTCTTGGCCACCGTTTTGAAGTGCTGGTACAGCCCTTCCTGGGTAGGCTTGTTGTAATAGGGAGTCACCAGCAGACAGGCATCGGCCCCACACTTGGCCGCCGTGGCGGTGAGCTCGATCGCCTC
Organism: Microbulbifer sp. Q7; assembly: GCF_001639145.1. Taxonomy (NCBI): domain Bacteria; kingdom Pseudomonadati; phylum Pseudomonadota; class Gammaproteobacteria; order Cellvibrionales; family Microbulbiferaceae; genus Microbulbifer; species Microbulbifer sp. Q7. The sequence continues at coordinate 2,045,603 of NZ_LROY01000002.1, forward strand.
GGTGGTGGAATTGGCACCGGTGCCGGCAATCACCGGAATGCGCCCGGCCACCTGGTCGACCACGCGGCGGATCACTTCAAGGTGCTCATGCACGTCGAGGGTCGCCGACTCACCGGTGGTACCCACGGCCACCAGCGCACGGGTGCCCTGCTCGATGTGCCACTCCACCAGCTCATGCAGCTTGTCCCAATCGAGACTGCCATCTGCATACATCGGTGTGGCGAGTGCCACCATACTGCCGGAAATCATTGCAACTCCTTCTCCAGCCGGGCTGGTGCCGGCCTGTGCCGCCAAAAAATGAATGCGGTATGTTACTGAGCGTGCCAGTTGGATGCCAGCGCAAAAAAGTCATCCGACCGGAGCGCGCCCAACGGGCTATTTATTGATCAACGCGAAGCGAGGGGCTTGCGCTTTTTACGCCGCCGCTTGCGCGCCGGGTAGAAGGGTTCTTCCCCCTCCGGGCGGGTCTTGAAGCGGCGGTGCACCCACATATATTGGGACGGGTTCTCGCGCATACGCGCCTCGACAAACTGATTCACCAGTACCGCGTCTTTCTGTTCGTCTCCGGAGGGAATTTCCGCGAGCGGCGGAAACACCTTCACGTGGTACAGGCCTTTCTCTTCGAGGCGGGTGACCGTGTAGGGCACCACCTGTGCACGGCCCACCCGCGCAAAGCGCGAGGTGCCGGTGACGGTGGCGGCCGGCACGCCAAACAGAGGGGCAAATACGCCCTGCTTGATGCCGTAATCCTGATCGGGGGCGTACCACACCGCGCGCCCATTTTGCAGCGCGCGCAGCATTCCCCGCACATCCTTGCGCTGCAACACATTGGAATTCTCCCCGTGCCGCTCACGCCCCTTGCGCTGCATGTAGTCGTACACCGGGTTTTTGTGCGGCCGGTACATACCATCCACCGGGTGACTCATCGACATAAAGGCGGCACCAATCTCCAGGGTGGTGAAGTGCATCGCCATCATCACCACACCCTGGCCGCGCTCGTAGGGCGCCTGCAGGTACTCCAGTCCCTCGATGGTAAAGCGCTTGCGCAGCCAGTGGCTGGAACGGAACCACGCCATGCCGGCTTCCATCAGGGCGATACCGTGGGAGGCAAAATTGCGACGCAACAGTTGCTCGCGCTTGCGCGGGGGAAGCTCGGGGAAACACAGCGCCAGATTGCGCTCGGCGATGAACCGGCGGCTTTTGGCGAACCGCAGCATCACTTTACCCAGCCCCCGGCCCAGAGCCATTTGCCAGCGGTAGGGCAGCTGCGCCACCAGGTACCAGAGCCCGAACAGCGACCAGGTCAGCCAGTAACGCGGATGTAACAGGGCGACACGAAAATGCGGTTTTTCCATAGATAGCGGACAGCGGCGAAAAGGGAATGGACAACCGGACGCCGGGGCGACCGGAAGAAAACGGCGCATTATAGCCGCGCCCATCCTCCAGAGGGTACTACCGTGATCACGGATTCAACCGGCGACCGTACAGTCTCCGCGACCGCCGCATGCCCGGACCGCCGTCAGCGCCGCAACTCAATGTCGCAACAGGGCGTCCAGCTCGTCCACGACCTCACACCAATCGGAGTCTTCCACGATCGCGTCGTGCAGGAATTTGCGCTGGCTGTCACTCCAGAACTCCGCCCTGGCCAGTTTCTCTTCCCCAGCGAGATGGTGCCGGCCCAGGAAGTCTTCGATCGCGGCGTCATCAGAGCCCAGGCCAAGCTGGGCAAACAGGTCGTTCAGGGTGTGGTGACCGGTTTCCATGCAACCTCCCGTTCTTACGTTGCCTCATCCGGCCCCCCTGGGCGCGGAATCCTACCTGTGAGTATAGCTACCCGTGATTTTAGGTACCGCCGCAGGATAGGCGGGTCTCGCTCGCCAAGGGGCCGACTACCACAGGACTGCCGTCACCGACGGCCGATTTCAAGGGGCCGGGCTGGGATTCTGCTGGTGAATGGCATCAATCGCCTCCAGTTGCTCGGCGCTCAACACCAGTTCCGCACTGGCAATATTGCTCTGCAACTGATCCTGTGTGGTGGCACCGATAATGTTGGATGTGACGAAGGGTTGCTGGGTGACGAAGGCCAGCGCCATCTGCGCCGGGTCCAGGCCAAATTCGCGCGCCAGATGCACATACTGCTCCGTCGCCGAGATCGCGCGCTCACCGGTGTAGCGCTGGAAGCGCTCGAACAGGGTGAGGCGAGCGCCCTCCGGCCGGGCACCGTGCAGGTATTTGCCGCTCAGGGTGCCAAACCCCAGCGGGGAGTAGGCAAGCAATCCGCATTGCTCGCGAATCGCCATTTCCGCCAGCCCTACTTCGAAGGTGCGGTTCAGCAGGCTGTAGGGGTTCTGGATCGACGCCACGCGCGGCTTGTTACCGTGGGCCGCAAGACGCAGGTAGCGATGCATGCCCCAGGGAGTCTCGTTGGAAAGGCCGATGTGGCGCACCTTGCCCGCATCCACCAGCTCTTGCAGGGCGGACAGGGTTTCACTGATGTCCACGCCGTCATCGTCGCCGTGCTGGTAGCTCAGCTTGCCAAAGAAGTTGGCCTGCCGCTCGGGCCAGTGTACCTGATACAGGTCGATGTAATCGGTTTTCAGGCGCGTCAGCGAGTCGTCACAAGCTTGCAGGATCTGTGCACGATTGAGACGTGGGCCGCCGCGAACATGCCCCACCCCGGAGTTGGCGGCGCCGCGTCCGGTGACCTTGCTCGCCAGAATGACGTCCGCGCGCTTGCCGCGCTGCTGCAGCCAGTTACCGATAATCTCCTCGGTGCGACCATAGGTTTCGGGCCTCGGCGGCACCGGATACATTTCCGCACAGTCAATAAAATTGACGCCCTGTGCTACCGCATAGTCCAGCTGCTCGAACGCCTGCTGCTCGGTATTCTGCTCGCCAAAGGTCATGGTGCCCAGGCAGATTTTACTCACTTGAATATCGGTTTTCCCGAGCTGACGCTGTTCCATGGCGCTCTCCTGTTGGTGTTCGGTGACAATTTAGGTTGAGTAATCGTCGCGGTGAAAACGCCGCAGCCTACAACAAAAAACGCCGGCGAGTGAGGCCGGCGTTTTCAGGGCAGCGTCGATGCAAGCGGCTTACTTGAAGTCGGCTTCCACCAGCGGGCTGGTGTCAGCCTCGTAGTCGACACCCTTTACGCCAAAGCCAAACAGCTTGAGGAAGTCGTCGCTGTAGCCTTTGTAATCGGTCAGCTCGAACAGGTTTTCCTCGGTCACTTCCGGCCACAGCTTTTCAATCTTGGCCTGGGTTTCCGGGTGCAGTTCCTTCTCGTCCATACGGAAGCGGTTGGTGTCGTCCAGGCGCGGGCTATCGGTGTACAGCCCTTCGGTGTAGAGGCGGTACAGCTGCTCGATACAGCCTTCGTGGGTCCCCTCTTCCTTCATCACCTTGTAGACAATGGAGATATACAGCGGCATCACCGGGATGGCCGAGCTGGACTGGGTAACCAGGGCTTTCAGCACGGCGACGTTGGCGCTGGCACTGCCGCTGTCGCTGATGGCCTTGGCCGCGCGATCCAGGTCTTCTTTCGCTTTACCGATAGTGGCGTGGCCGTAGATCGGCCAGGTGAGTTTTTCGCCGATGTAGGTGTAGGCCACGGTTTTGCAGTCGTCCGCCAGCACACCGGCCTCGCCCAGTGCCTTCATCCACAGTTCCCAGTCTTCGCCACCCATCACCTTGACGGTGGCGGCGATTTCTTCCTCGTTCGCCGGGTCGACACTGATATCGGAAATTTCCAGCTTGTCGGTGTTGAGGTTCTTGGCGGTATAGGACTTGCCAATAGGCTTCAGCACGGAGCTGTACAGCTCGCCGGTTTCCGGGTCGGTGCGACGGGGAGAGGCAAGGCTGTAGATAACCAGGTCGACCTTGCCGAGATCCTGCTTGATCAGGTCAATGGCCTGAGCCTTGATCTCATTGGAGAAGGCATCGCCGTTGATGCTTTTCGCGTACAGGCCGGCTTTGTGCGCTTCTTTCTCAAACGCCGCGGAATTGTAGTAACCAGCAGAGGCGGTGCGCTTTTCCGTGGGCGGCTTCTCGAAGAAGACACCCAGTGTGTTAGCACCACAACCAAACGCAGCGGTGATACGGGAGGCGAGGCCATAACCGGTGGAGGCGCCGACCACGAGGACGTTTTTCGGGCCGTCGCCAATGGCTGGCTGGGACTTGATGTATTCGATCTGTTCGCGCACGTTGGCGGCACAGCCCTGCGGGTGGGCGTTGGTGCAGATGAATCCGCGTACTTTCGGCTTGATGATCATGCCGGGCTCTCTCCGTTGGTGATTCCGAATTGATGGGGCCGCTGAAAACCGTAGCGAGCGGGGGGCTGTTGGTGGCCACCGGAGCAGAGCAACCGGAGCGTACTTCAGTACGTGAGGATTGCGAGCACCGCTGGACGCCGCCAGGCGCACGCGCAGTAGGTTTTCAGAGGTCCCAGGGCCGACTGGCCGGCCATAAAGGCGCCCATTCTAATGGCGTTTACGGGCAACGCCCAGAGTGACAGGTCACGGTTGGGGAGTTTGGTGGCCAGAACTTCGGGGGTGGCGGCCAGTTTAGCCAAAGAGGCCGCTTTTCTTACGCCCTCTTCCTGTGCGCAACGCACATTTTTTGAACACATTTGACTAAGACAAGCATGCGGAGTCACTTATTTCCCCCGACCGAGACGCCCGCACCGCGCCGTATAAGGCCCGCAATGCATTGGCACACTAAATGCAAAACCTCCTTTGGCAGCGCGATGGAACGCGGGGCCCTTTTATTTTTTAAGGAAAAGCAGCGAGGTAATTTCCGATGAAGTACTACTCACGTCATTTCGTAAAACCCGGCGACCTGAATCCGGCCCAACGTCTGTTCGGCGGCCAGGCACTGGCGTGGATGGATGAGGAGGCGGCCATCTTCGCCGGGTGCCAGATGGGCACCGCCAATATCGTGACCAAGCTGATGTCCGAAATTGATTTTGTCAGCTCCGCGGTTTGCGGGGACGTTGTGGAATTCGGCTTCGAGGTGACGGACATTGGCCGCACCTCGCTCACCGTGCACTGCGAAATGCGCAACAAACAGACCCGTGAGCTGATTGTGCGGGTAGAGCGGATTGTGTTTGTCGCACTGGATGCCGAAGGCAAACCGACACCACACAAGAAGGCGGGAATGACCCTGGCAGAAGCAGCAAACTCGACCAGCGAGGCACGCAAGCTCGCCAGCTAAAATAGAGGCTGTGCCTAATAGGTAATCTTATGTGGCCAGTTGTGGATTACTCACCAACATTAAAGAGACTCCATCAACTGGTCCAGCCATCCGTGCCTGCTGCCCCGCCACACTGCCAGTAAATCCCGCTGGCATTCATAGGGGCAGTCCACCACATCAATCCGCACAGCACCGATTTCATTGATCAGGTCCAGGGGAAGGTAGGCCAACACCTGCGCCTCTCGCACCAGGTTACACAGCGCCCCGTAATCGTTCACCACCACGGACACCCTGCGCGGCAGCTTGTCTTCGCGCCAACCGTCACTGCCTATACCCTGCTCATCGCCGCCAAAAGGAGATATACGGGGAGCAGCAAAAGCGTATGCTCGTAATGTCTGCGTCGTTACTGAAACCGGACGATGCATTGGATCCGCCTGTCCCACTACCAACGGGTGTGCGGACGACGCTGCTACGGCCATGGTGATGGTGCCGATATTACGCGAGCTGAACCCCGCACCGATCTGGCTGCTAACAGCATCCGTCACCAAAGCGCAATCCACCTCACCCCGGACGAGCATCTTGAGCGCCACCGATTCGTATGCGGAGGTCATAGACAAGCACGACTGCCCCAACTGCTCAGCCAGTTGTCGCTGCATACGCCCCGCCCACCGCAGCTGCAACATGGCGGGCGCAGCGACACGGCACTCCGGTCCTTGAGCCACGCTGCCAAATTCCGCCCGCGTCGCCCTTGCCAAGGCCACAATCTCTGCCGCCCGTTGCTGCAGTCGCCGACCGCTGTCATTGATCGAGATCTTTTTACCGACCCGGTCAAACAGACGACAATCCAGGCTCCGCTCCAGTCGGCTCAGAACCTTGCTCAGCCCCCCAGGGGTGGCATCTAGCCGGTCAGCGGCCCTTTGCAGATTCTGAGTGGCGGCAATAACGAGAAACTTCTCCAGGTCTTCTGTTTCCACAGCGCTTCTTTCACCTGCTATTTCCATTACGGAATTAATAAACTGCCAAAACGAATCGATTCGTTACTAATGTACGACTAGACTGTCGCCGTAACAAGCTCCAACCCCGAGAATCCATTTCATGAACACCCTGACCAATCAGCGCTGGATCTACACCACCCGCCCCACTGCCGAAGTTGATACCAGCCACTACCGACTGGACCGCACACCATTGGATACCGAACTTGGCAGTGGCGAGGTATTGATAGAAAACCACTACATTAGCGTCGACCCTTATATGCGCATTCAGCAGGCTGCACGGCCCAACTGGGAGGAACCACACCCTCTGAACACCGTGCAACGTGGCGCTGTAGTGGGCCGAGTGCTGGCTAGCCGTGACAGTACGTTGGCGGAGGGAGACTGGGTAAGTGCCTACACGGGCTGGGAGCGTTACTCCCGTGTGCACGGCTCTCAGGCCGCAAGGCTGGACCCGGATCGGGCACCGGTAACCACCGCTCTCGGCGTGCTGGGTATGCCCGGCCGCACAGCCTGGTTCGGTCTCATGGATGCCGGGCGTCCGCGCCCGGGAGAAACGCTGTCGGTGTCCGGCGCCGCCGGTGCCGTAGGGTCGCTGGTCGTGCAATTCGGAAAAAAAGCCGGCTGCCGCGTAATCGCATTTGCCGGTAGCGACGAGAAATGTGCCTGGCTGACGGACGAGCTGGGTGCAGATCAAGCGATCAACTACCGTCATTTTGCAGACGCGCGTGCGCTCGACGAGTACTTTCAGTCCGAGGGGATACGCGCGGACATCTACTTCGATAATGTGGGCGGCATCATTACCGATGCGGTGATCCCCAATATCAACCGCCGTGCGCGCATTGTGATCTGCGGCCAGATCAGCCAGTACAGCGGCAACCTGGATGAGGTAGCCAGTGGTCCGCGCTTCCTCCATCACATGCTTTATCAGCGCGCGCAAATACAAGGCATTTTGGCACGGGACTTCAATCACCGTATGGACGAAATGTTGGCAGTTGTAGCGCCCTGGGTCAGCAAAGGAGAGATTCAGTTTCGGGAAACAGTAGTTGAGGGATTCGAGCAGTTGCCAACAGCACTCAATGGTTTATTCCACGGCCACAATACCGGCAAAATGATCGTAAAAATCAAATAACAAACCAAGAAGACGCAATACTAAAGGACTTCAACTCACTCATTGCCTTCCTTTCCCCGTGATCACCCTGCCAGTGAAGTTACCTTTCCGCCGATCAGAGCAGTGTGGCCTTCTTCCACGCAATCGGCTTAAGCAGGCAAACAAAAAGCCTGTGACGCCCCTCAATTGCAAGGGACCGTCACAGGCTTCTTCGATACCGTAGGCAGGAAGTGCTCAGCGCAGCAGCAACAATGGCTGATTGGTACCCAGCAGCATTTTGGCGGTCACGCTGCCCAACAGCAGGTCGCGCAACTTACTGTGGCTGAAAGCGCCCATCACGGTGAGGTCGATATCGTGCTCCTGCTGATAGGCAATCAAGGATTCCACCGTCTTGCCCTGCAGATTGGCGCTAACCACCGCTACCCCGCCATGACTCAGCACCTCGGCGCCCTCAGCCAGAACAGACTCAGCGCCATCCCCCACGTACACCAGGTGGCACTCAACATCTTTAAATACCGGACTGCTGGCCACCATCTCCAGGGCCTTGCGCGCCGACTCACTGCCGTCGTACGCCAGCATGATTGAGCGCGGCGCCTTGAACTCGCGGTTCACCACCAGAATCGGCTTGTGCAGCGAACGCACCACCGACTCCAGCTGCGCCCCCAGCCCCTTGTTGGAAGCCTCATGCTCTTCACCACGGATACCGAGCACCAGCACCCGAATGTGATCCTCCAGCTCCACCAGAGACTCCACCAGCGAACCGTGCCGCTGGCAGGTAACCACCCGCTCCGCCCCCGCCTTCAGCGCACGCTCCCGCGCGCCCTCCAGCATCTGCCTGCCCTGCTCCAGCAGCAGCCTGGAACGCTGCTGCTCAAGACTGGTGAGCTCCTCCAGCAATTCTTCCTGGCTACCAAGGCCGATACTGCCAGAGAGATCGGCGACCGCGGGCGTGGTGACCCGTTCGATATTGTGCAGCAGCTTGATGGGGGCAGAAGCGCGACTGGCGATCCAGGCGGAATAATCACAGACAGCACCACTGAAGCGGGAGCCATCGATGCAGGAGAGTACCAGCGGATCTTTTTGTTCGGTCATTTATTATTTTCTCTCTGTCGCTATCCAACTTAATAAACTACGAAGTGCGGTCCTCGCTTACGGAGTGAAGGGACAAGGGAGAAGCCGAAATGCTGGGTGGAAGTTTTTGAAACCGTCGGCGACATGGACGTCGCCGCCGGAATCCCATACGACCGCCATGGATGGCGGAAGTGCAGAAAATGCATGGATGCAATTTTCTGCCAGGGATGTACTTGTGCGCTTTCAAAAACTTCCACCTAGTGTTTCGGCGCCACCGGCGCCAAAACAGAGCTCCCGATGCGAAGCTCCGGGCTTAGTGCCCCCCCAACACCTTCTCAATTTCTTCCGGCTTATCGTGCACCCCAAAGCGGTCAACGATGGTCGAGCTGGCTTCGTTCAGGCCAATCAGCACAACCTCGGCGCCCTCGCGGCGGAACTTCACCACCGCCTTGTCCAGCGAGTACACCGCCGATACATCCCAGAAGTGGGCGCGGCTCAGGTCAATCACCACCTTGTCCAGCGCCTCTTTAAAATCAAAGGCTGCCACAAACTTGTCCGCCGAATTGAAGAACACCTGCCCCACCACCTTGTAGGTCCGGCAATTCGTCTCCTCATCCAGCTCCGATCTCACATACATAAAGTGGCTCACCTTGTTGGCGAAGAACAGCGACGCCAGCAGCACCCCCACAAACACGCCAAATGCCAGATTGTGGGTAAACACTACCACAATCACCGTGGACAGCATCACCAGATTGGTCGACATCGGCAACTTGTTCAGGTTGCGGATCGAGCCCCAGTCGAAGGTACCGATAGACACCATGATCATCACCGCCACCAGCGCCGCCATGGGGATCACCGCCACCCAGTCGCTCAGGAATACCACCAGGGTCAGCAGGCCCACACCCGCCACCAGCGTGGACAGACGGCCGCGACCACCGGATTTCACGTTGATCACCGACTGGCCGATCATCGCGCAACCCGCCATACCGCCGAGCATGCCCGCGCCGATATTGGCAATACCCTGGCCCTTGCATTCGCGGTTCTTGTCACTGTTGGTATCGGTCAGATCGTCCACGATGGTGGCGGTCATCAGGGATTCCAGCAGGCCCACCACAGCGAGACCGGCGGAGTACGGGAAGATGATTTTCAGGGTCTCAAAGTTGAGCGGCACATCCGGCCACAGGAAGATCGGCAGGGTGTCCGGCAGCTCGCCCATGTCGCCCACGGTGCGAATATCCAGACCCATTACCAGGGCTACGGCGGTCAACACCAGGATGCACACCAGCGGCGACGGCAGAACCTTGCCCACCACCGGCACGTAGGGGAACAGGTAGATGATACCGAGGCCGGCGGCGGTCATCGCGTACACGTGCCAGGTAACATCGGTGAGCTCAGGCAGCTGCGCCATAAAAATGAGGATGGCCAGCGCATTCACAAATCCCGTGACCACGGCCCTCGACACAAAGCTCATCAGGCTGCCGAGCTTGAGATAGCCGGCGATGATCTGCAGCACACCGGTGAGTAACGTGGCGGCCAGCAGGTATTGCAGGCCGTGCTCTTTCACCAGGGTGACCATCAGCAGGGCCATGGCGCCGGTGGCGGCAGAGATCATGCCCGGGCGGCCACCGACGAAGGCGATCACCACGGCAATACAGAAGGAGGCGTACAGGCCCACACGCGGGTCGACACCGGCGATGATGGAGAAGGCGATGGCCTCGGGGATCAGGGCCAGGGCCACGACGAGGCCAGCGAGCACGTCGCGGCGGATATTGCCGAACCAGTCGTTTCTGGTGGACGACAACAGGGTGTTGGAGAACTGCATAATCAGGTGAGCCTGTCTGGGATTCTGTCTTGAGGGTCTTTTTCGAGCCCTCTTTTGTGGGGCCGTAAATAGGGGCGCGGATTCTAGCATCTTGGGGGTTGTGGCTAAAGAACGCTCAGTGCTTTGGTCTGGTTTTGTGGCGATCCCGCTGCCGGGTACAGCTTTGCAAGACACGCCGTGAACCCATCCATGGGGGCTCTTCCGCGAGGTCCCTCTCGCGGAAGGTCTTGCAAAGCTGTACCCGACAGCGGGATCTTCTCATCAAACGCCTGCACTTTTCCGGCCGATGTCGCGCTTTCCCACTCCTGTCCGGCCCCACGGACACAGCCTGTCCGGACACTTTTTGCGGACACCTCACCCGCCATCCAAAAACTTTCTGAAAATTTATTTTTTATATATATCAAATACTTAAGACGAAAAACCGCCTTGGCACGGCAATTGCGATAAGGCCGCTGCATCTACAAATTCCGCTTTGCATCCGGACGCGGGAAGACGCGCATCAAAGTGGCAGAAGAACAGATTCTAAGAACTTGGGAACAACATGATCAGAGATACCTCCGGGCAGGACGTCCAACTCACCCCACAGAGCCCGTGGAAAAACCCGCGGCTGCTGAAGCGCACCGGGCTCGGTATTGGCGCGGCCGCGTTTGTGGTGTGGGGGCTGATGAGCTGGCAGAGCACCAGTGCGGTGGATGCCAGCGTGTCACTGGCGCGGGTCAATATCGCGGCGGTGGAGCGCGGGGATCTGATTCGCGACCTGGTGGTTCAGGGCAAGGTGGTGGCCGCCAACAGCCCTACCCTGTTCAGTCCCGCCCAGGGCATCGTCAAGTTTGCGGTAAAGGCCGGCGATGCTGTGGAGAAAGGCCAGCTGCTGGCGGAAGTGGACAGCCCGCAGCTGCAGAATCAGCTCGCCCAGGAAAGCGCCCTGTACAGCAAGCTCGCCGTGGAGCTGGCCCGGCAGAAGATCCAAGCCAAACGCCAGCGCCTGGAGAACACCCAGAAAGCCGATCTGGCGAAAGTCGACCTGGCCGCCGCCGAGCGCGAACTGAAGCGTGCCGAGCTGTCGATGGAAAAACAGATCATCTCTCAGCTGGATTTCGAAAAAGCCAGCGACGACCTCGCCCGTGCCAGACTCGAGTACAAACAGGCGGTACAGAACTCCCAACTGGAAAACGAAGCCCTCACCTTTGAGACCCAGACCCTGCAGCTGCAGGTGGACCAGCAGCAACTTCAGGTTGAAGAGCTGCAACGCAAGGTCAACGAATTGCAAATCGTCTCCCCCGTCAACGGCACCATTGGCAGCCTCGCCGCCACCCAGCGCTCAGCCGTCGCCGCCAATGCGCCGCTGCTTACGGTGGTCGACCTCACCAGTTTTGAACTGGAAGCCGCGGTGCCGGAAAACTACGCCGACGACCTGGGGCTCGCCATGGAGGTAGTAATCAATATGGGCGGCACGCAACTGCCCGGCGAAATCACCGCAATTGCTCCAGAGGTCATCGACGGCCAGGTTGTGGCCCGTGTGCGCTTCCTGCAGCAGCCTGAAAACCTGCGCCAGAATTTGCGCATGACCGCACGCGTTCTGCTGGAGAGTCGCAACGACGTGATTCTGGTGAAGCGCGGCGCGTTCCTGGATCAGACCGGGGGCCGCTTTGCGTGGAAGCTAAACGACCAGCAACAGGCGGTAAAAGTGCCGATCACTATTGGCGCACTGGGACTGAACCAGGTGGAAATTATTTCCGGCCTGCAGGAAGGCGACCAGATCATCACTTCCTCTGCGGACGCACTGGAAAATGCCCAGGTCGTTGCGCTGAGAGACTAATCCAATATCCGGAAATTTAATGCGAAGGTGCTGATGCCGATCGTTGTATGCGAGACCGTCTGCGGCCACGACGGCCGCAGCCGAGCCCCCAGGGATGGGTTAACGGCGTGTCTCGCAAACAACGATCGGCATCAGCACCGCCACAAGACTTAGAACTACCAACAGACAAAAACTGCGAAGACAAGGAAATCTACCATGCTGAAAATGCACAACATCCGCAAAAGCTACCGCACCGACGCCATCGAAACCCATGCACTCAGGGATTTCAGCCTGGAGGTCAAGGAAGGCGAATTTGTTTCGGTCACCGGCCCCAGTGGCTCCGGAAAAACCACCTTTCTGAATATCGCCGGCCTGCTGGAAACACCCACCGGCGGCGAGTACCTGTTGGACGGACAGGAAGTGGGTGGACTTTCCGACCGCGACCGTTCACACCTGCGCAATGAGAAAATCGGATTTATTTTTCAGGGGTTCAACCTGATTCCCGACCTCAACCTGTTCGACAACATCGATGTGCCGCTGCGATACCGCGGGTTCAACGCCAAAGAACGCCGTCGCCGTATCGAAAAATCCCTGGAGCAGGTCGGCCTCGCCGCCCGCGCCAAACACCTGCCTGCTCAGCTGTCCGGTGGTCAGCAGCAGCGTGTTGCCATCGCTCGTGCACTGGCCGGCGAACCGCGCTTCCTGCTCGCGGATGAGCCCACCGGTAACCTCGACTCGCTGATGGCCCGCCAGGTGATGGAGCTGCTGGAATTCATCAACGAATGGGGCACCACCATCATTATGGTCACCCACGACCCGGACCTGGCGCGCCGCGCACACCGCAACATCCAGATTGTCGACGGCCAGGTTTCCGACCTGCGCCAGACCGCGCAGCATGAACAAGTGGCCATCGCCTGAGGAGAGCCGACATGTTTGGATACTATGTTTCCCTCGCACTTCGCAGCCTGCGGCGCACTCCAGTGCTCAGCGCACTGATGGTCGCGGCCATCGCCGTGGGCGTTGCCGCCGCCATGACCACCCTGACACTCAACTACATGATGTCGCGCAACGCACTTTCGACCAAGGACGACGTGCTGTATGCGGTTCAGCTGGATGGATGGAATCCCCACCGTGCGGCAGATAATGCCAGCGAAATGCCCTGGCAGCTTACTTACCAGGACGCGGTCAATATTTTGCGCTCGGACATTCCGACACATCATGTGGCCATGCACCGCTGGGGCGGCCCTATCTCCTTGGAAAACTCCGATGTGCGCCCGTTCAATGCAGACGCCCGCGTAACCAGCCGCGATTTTTTCGCCCTCTTCGATATCCAGTTCCTGTACGGCGGAACCTGGACACAGGAGGCAGACCAGACCCCCATACAGCAGCTGGTATTGTCCAAAGAGACCAACGACAAGCTGTTCGGTGGCGAGAACAGTGTTGGCCGCACGGTAAACTTCAACGGTGCGCCGTTTACGGTGGTGGGCGTTACCGAGCACTGGCAGCCCAGCCCCAAGGTGCACGACCTGAATAATGGCCACTTTAATGAATCCGCAGAAGCATTCCTGCCCTTCGGCCTGCACCGCGCATTTGAAATCTACCCTTGGGGCAACACCAATGGCTGGAAATCCGAGGAGATCAACAATTACGAAGACCGCCTCAACAGCGACATGGTGTGGCTGCAGTACTGGGTGCAGCTGGACACCCCGCAACAGGTCGAAGCCTACCGGGAATTCCTCACCGGCTATATCCGTCAACAAAAGGAACAGGGCCGCTTCCCGCGCCCACTGAAGTTCGGCCTGAGCAAACCTTCGGAGTGGCTGGTACTGAATGAAGTGGTCGGGGGCGATGACCGTATGCTCAGCTGGCTGTCTCTGGCCTTCCTGCTGGTCTGCCTGGTCAATGCCGTTGCCCTGCTGTTGGCAAAATTCCTGCGCAAGGCCCCCGAGGCAGGAGTGCGCCGCGCGCTCGGTGCCAGTCGCAATGCGGTATTTAGCCAGCACTTGGTAGAAAGCGGCTGCGTGGGCCTGCTGGGCGGACTTGTGGGCATTGTGCTGACGCTCGGCGGCCTGGCACTGATTCGGCAGCTACAGATGGGCTACATGGATCGGATTGCGTCGATGGACTGGACCATGATGCTGGCGGCCATCGGCCTCGCGGTTCTGGCCAGCCTGCTCGCCGGTTTCTACCCCGCGTGGCGTATCAGCCGAACCAACCCGTCCATCTACCTCAAGACCCAGTAACGCGGCGCAAACAGAAAGGAAATTACCATGTTGGAACTGCGACCCATTTTATCCGCGCTTTGGCGCCACAAAGTCTCGGCGCTGCTGATTGCCCTGCAACTGGGCCTGACGCTCGCTATTGTCAGCAATGCACTGGTGGTCATCAACGAGCGCAGTGAGCGCATCTCCCGAGATACCGGTGTTGCCGAGAACGAGATCGTCACCTTCCGCTTTATGGCGATTGCGAAGGACTACGACATGTACGATGCCTTCCGCCAGGATCTCGATATGATCCGCTCGCTGCCCGGTGTAGCCAGTGCCACTATCAGTAACCATGTGCCGCTTTCTGGCAGCGGCTCCGCCAGCGGCTTCTACACCGAGCCGAACAAGGAAACCGGCGGGGTGAGCGCCAACTATTACACCGTCGATGAGCATTTTGTCGATGCACTGGGGATGAACCTGATTGCCGGTCGCGATTTCTATCCGGAAGAAATCATGCAGATCAGCCCCAGCAGTAGCGAGCGTCCCAACGTGGCAGTGGTCACCCAGAAATTTGCCGATGACGTGTTTCCCGAAAGTAATGGCAACGTACTGGGCAAGTCGTTTTTCCTCGGCGGCGACGATCACCCGATTGAAATTGTTGGCATTGTGGAGCGCAACCTGGGGCCCTGGCCCAATTCCTCCCTGGCCGGCCGCGGTGCCTTCTATCCGGCAATCTCCGACCGCTGGTTCAATTACATTGTGCGCGCCGAACCCGGACAGCGCGATCAGGTGTTGAAACTGGTGGAAGAAAAGCTCGCGGAGCGGGACGGCAACCGGGTCATCAATTCGAATACCCTGGAAGCTGAAAAAGCCCAGTATTACGCGGGTGACAATACGATGATCAAGGTCTTGAGCGGCGTGATCATCCTGCTGACCTTTATCGTTGCCCTCGGTATTGTTGGCCTCACCGTATTCTGGATTACCCAGCGCCAGAAGCAGATTGGCGTGCGCCGTGCACTGGGGGCCACCCGCACCGCCATCAGCCGCTATTTCCTGCTGGAAAACCTGATGATCGCCGCCACCGGGATCGCTCTGGGCATCGCTGCCGCACAGATATTCAATGGCGTGCTGGTGCGAGAGTTCGAGCAACCGGCACTGCCGGTAGCGATCACCCTCGGCTGCGCGCTGGCACTGCTGGTCGTAAGCCTGACGGCAACCCTGGTGCCTGCCCTGCGCGCCGCCAACATCTCGCCGGCAACGGCCACACGCAGCGTGTAAAGCAGGGTACACTTGTTCCACTACCGAAGCGGGCGCATGCGCCCGTTTTCATCGTGCAGCCAAGAAAAATAGTATGGATAAAGTCCTTGTCATAGACGACAACACCAGCATCATCTCTGCGCTCTCCCTGTTGTTGTCCCTTCACGATATCCAGACCCTTTCCGCCATCACCCCCCAGGCGGGATTACAACTGTTGCGGGAAAACCCGGATATCAGTCTTGTCATTCAGGATATGAACTTCACCGCCGACACCACCTCCGGTGAAGAAGGTCGCGCGCTGTTTTTTGCCCTGCGCGAGCTGCAGCCCGACATTCCCGTGATACTGCTTACCGCCTGGACCCAATTGGAAATGGCCGTCGAGCTGGTCAAGGCCGGGGCCGCGGACTACGTGGGCAAACCCTGGGACGATAACAAGCTGATTGCCACCATCAAGAACCTGATGGAGCTGCACGACCTGCAACAGCAGCAGCGCCAGTCCCAGAGCCGCGCACAACAGGCGCGGGAAAAACTGCACCAACAGTTTGATTTACAGGAGATTGTCTACCGCAGCCACAGCGTGCAAACCCTGCTGGAAATGGCCACCCAGGTGGCCCACTCCGACGTGCCGGTATTGATCACTGGCCCCAATGGCGCGGGCAAGGAAAAAATTGCGGACATCGTGCAGGCCAACTCCAGTGTCAGCGAAGGCCCCTACATCAAGGTCAATGTAGGCGCCCTGCCAGAAGAGTTGATGGAAGCGGAATTATTCGGTGCGGAAGCCGGCGCCTATACCGGGTCCGGCAACAAGGTCCGCCAGGGAAGATTCGAAGCCGCCGATGGTGGCACCCTGTTTCTCGACGAAATCGGCGAACTCTCGGCCAGTGGTCAGGTGAAATTACTGCGTGTTCTGCAAACCGGTGAATTCCAGCGTCTCGGTAGCAGCCAGACCCGTAAGGCATGCGTGCGGGTCATCAGTGCGACCAATAGCAACCTGCAGCAAATGATCAGTGACGGCCGTTTTCGGCAGGACCTGTTCTACCGGTTGAACGTGATAGAGCTGAAGCTGCCGGCATTGAGCGAACGGCCGGAAGATATTCTGCCCCTGGCCCGCAGCTTCCTCGCGGCAACCGGCAAACACCTCGCGCCGCAGGCGCAGCAACGCCTGATGCGCTACAGCTGGCCCGGCAACGTGCGCGAATTACAGAATGTCATGCAGCGTGCCGCCGTCCTCACCCGCGGAGATACCATCGAGGAGTCGACGCTGGCACTGCCGGAAGAGGCACAACTGAAGGTCCCGGACCACAACTTTGAACCCAGCCGGGAACTGCTGGAGCAGACACTGGCCAACTGCAACGGCATCATTGCCCAGGCCGCACGTGAGCTGGGTCTGAGTCGCCAGGCACTGTACCGCCGCCTGGATAAATACGGAATTCCCTACTGATGCCCCGTAGCCCGACCCCGAAAACCTCCCTGGAGGGCAAACTGTTTGGTGTGGTGATACTCGCCGTGACCCTGGGCATCAGTATCCCCTTCGGCCTGCTGCACTTCGGCGCCGGCCCTGCACTGGCGTGGAGTGCCGGGCTGCTGCTGGCGCTGGTGCTGTCGTTTTTGCTGTTGCGCCCGTTCACCCGCAATCTGAACCGCGCACTGGAAACCCTTGAGGGCGGCCTGCTGAATTTTCGCGACGGTGACTTTTCCATCTCCCTGGCACTGAACCGCAACGACCAGCTGGGCCAGCTAGCGGAACTTTACAACGAGGTGGGAGAGATACTGCGACGTGAGCGCGCCCACATTCACCAGCGGGAACTGCTGCTGGATACAGTCATCCAGAGTTCGCCGCTGGCTCTGCTGCTGATCGATCACAGCGAACACATCATTTACGCCAACACTAGCGCGCGCCACCTGCTGCACCAGGGCAAGCCCCTGCAAGGGCATCGGCTGGAAACGATTCTTCCCCGCTGTCCTCCGGAACTGGCGCAGGCCATTGAGCAAAAACAGAACGGGCTCACCAGCTATCTGGACGGCGACGTCAGCCAGACCCTGCACATCAGCAACAGCACCTTTGTGCTCAACTCGCAGAAGCACCGCTTGATCCTGCTGCGGGAAATGACCCGGGAACTGACGCGCGCGGAAGTTCAGGTGTGGAAAAAGGTGATTCGCCTGATCAGCCACGAGCTGAACAACTCCCTGGCCCCCATCTCCTCCATGGCCCACAGCGGCAAGCTGTTATCGGAAAAAATCGACTCGCAGCAACTGGCCGGTGTGTTCGATGTGATTGCCGATCGCTGTCGCCACCTAACCGAATTTACCCAGGGCTATGCACGCTTCGCCAAACTGCCGCCGCCGGCCTGCGAGCAGGTAGAGTGGTCCACCCTGGTCAAGCAGCTGCAGCCACTGCACCCCTTCCGGCTGGAGGGTGAACTCCCCCTGCGCCCGGGTTACTTCGACCCGGCGCAAATCGAGCAGGCGCTGTTAAACCTGCTGAAAAATGCCAGCGAGTCCGATAGTGCGGAAGGGGAGATTACCTTGAAAATTGAAACCGACGCCCACGGCCAGCTGCTCACCGTCGCTGACCGCGGCAGTGGTATGAACGACAAGGTGTTGCAGCAGGCGCTGCTGCCGTTCTATTCCACCAAGCCCCAGGGCGTCGGCCTGGGGCTGGCTCTGTGCCGGGAAATTGCCGATGCTCATGGCGGGCAGATCCGGCTGCACAACCGCAGTGAGGGCGGCCTTCAGGTCAACCTGTGGCTACCCTGGCCTGAAAAACCTTGAAGAAAAGCGTCGCGCGGCGAGTTTAGGCGCCCGCCGTGTGGCAACGCAGCCCCTCGCTGTACATCCAGCACTTGCCGCCTTCCGGGCAGGGCGCATCCATGGTGATGGGCGCCGCACCCGCCGGGCACTGGGGCGCGCGCCCGGCCGTGCACCAGGGGCCACTATCCAGCTGATAGCACACCGCATCGTCCACCAGACAGGCGTTGGCCGTCGGCACCTGCCTGTCGCCCGCAAAACACTCGCGGGGGTAGGCAGGCATCAGGTTGGCGGGCAGCGGCCGCTGATAATAGGTCGCCGGGGTGCCGGTAAGATCACACCAGAAGCCATCCAGGCTGGCGGCATTTTCCAGGCTGTCGCCCGTATGGGCGCAACCCGTGGCAAACCCTGCGGCAATAGAAATCACAAACACGCTAAACAGGCGCAGCTTCATATCACTTCCTCTGTGATGCCGACGGTGATTGCCGCCGCGCCCAAACTGCCGGGCTTACTTTTCGTAAACGATACAGCGGCGACCGCCGGAGATTTCGTAGCACTGTGCGGTGGCCGGACAGATTGAGCCCGGCGCCAGTTCTTCCGCATCGCCCGGGCAACCATCGTAATTGGTTTTTTGCTCCGCATGCACCGGAGCCCGGGGGATGGGCGCACTGTTAGGGTAGACCACCTGATCGCGCACGCTACTGGTACCACAGGCCGACAACAGTGCTGCTGCCGCCATCACAGAAAACATCGTTACGCGCTTGCGCATGTGACCTCCTTAACAATTGCTACCGGGTAAAAACCAGCTTGGCGCCGCTCAGTACACCCGCATGATCGGGAAAAACCAGCAGGCGGATCCCACCTGGCTGCCTTCCACATCCGTTGAGCACTGCCGGCTGGCGGCCGGGGGCGCCGCCGCGTTGGGCAAATAGTGGCCCACCTCGACGAAGTCCGCACTCTGGGACTGGTCATCGGGATTAAAAAAGAATGGATCGTAACTGTTTTCGTTTTCGTAGGGTACGAAGATACAACCCTGCAAACATAGTGTGGCGAACATCGCCACCGCTGCTATCCCTGTGCGGTTCATGGCTCAACTACCTCGCAACTTGATCACTGCCGACCACAACCGGGAAATCCCATCTCCCGATTTCCACTCTTTACTATTTTCAGTTTAGCGCGCAGGAAGTGTTCGACGACGTTGATCATGATTTAACCAGAATTAAATGCGCGAGATTCAACGCTGCCGGTAGTTTGACGACAGGCAGTGGCTGCGGGCGCTCTTTTTGCCCGAAAAATGCGACCCCATCGAGACTTTCTGACGCAAAAAGCAGACATAAAAAAAACGCCAAGGGGCAAGGCCCTTGGCGTTTCTTCGCTCGTCGCTGTGAATCCGACGATTACAGCAGCAGCTTGCGCACTTCGGCCAGCACGCCAGCCAGGTAGGTCAGGAAACGTCCGGCATCGCCACCGTTCACGGCGCGGTGATCGTAAGACAGTGCCAGCGGCAGCATCTTGCGCGGTACAAATTCCTTGCCGTTCCACTCCGGGCGAATCGCCAGCTTGGACACACCGAGGATGCCCACTTCCGGCGCATTGACGATCGGGGTAAAACCGGTACCGCCGATGGCGCCGAGGCTGGAGATGGTGAAGCAGGCGCCCTGCATATCGCGGGGCTTCAGCTTGCCGTCGCGGGCCGCGATGGCCATGGCGGTCGCTTCTTCGGCCAGTTCGTACAGGCCTTTCTTGTCCACGTCGCGGATTACCGGAACCATCAGGCCCTTGGGTGTATCCACCGCCATACCGATGTGTACGTAATCCTTTTTAACAATGTGCTCGCCATCGTTGTGCAGGGATACGTTGAAGCTCGGCACTTCGCGCAGGGCAGCCGCTGCTGCTTTCAGCAGGAATGGCACCGGCGTCAGCTTCACGCCACGCTTCTCGGCTTCCGCTTTCATCGCCTTGCGGAAATCTTCCAGCTCGGTGATGTCGGCGTCGTCGAACTGGGTCACGTGGGGCACGTTCAGCCAGTTGCGGGACATGTTGGCCGCGGTGAGCTTGTGGATCTTGCTCATGGGTTCGGTGGTGACCGGGCCAAACTGGCTGAAGTCGATTTCCGGCATCGGCGCGATGCCAATACTGCCACCGACGCCACTGGCGGCGCCGCTCTCGGCTTTCTTCACCTGCTCCTTGATATAGGCATGCAGGTCATCCTTGGTCACACGACCGCGGGGGCCGGAGGGCTTGACCTTGTTCAGGGTCACACCCAGTTCCCGCGCCAGCTTGCGCACCGCGGGGCCGGCGTAAACTTCGGCGGACGGCGTGTGATCGCGCTCCACGTGTGGATCGCGCTTCGGTGCTTCCTGAGGCGCTTCGGCCTCACTGACCGGCGCTGCCGCCGGAGCGGGCGCGGATGCTTCTGCCGCAGGCGCCGGTGCAGGAGCCGCAGCACCGCCAGAAGTTGTCTTGATCACGCCGATCACGTCACCGGTGGACACCTTGTCGCCTTCCTTCACAGAAATGGACACGATGGTACCGGTTGCGGAAGACGGCACGTCCATGGACGCCTTGTCGCCTTCCACCACGATCAGGGCGTCGCCCTCTTCCACGCTGTCGCCAGCAGAGACGGAGATTTCAATCACGTCCACCGCATCGGCACCGCCGAGGTCGGGAACCTTGATTTCTTCTTCCTTCTCTTCGCCTGCCGCTGCGGCCGGAGCCGGCGCTTCTGCGGCAGCGGGTGCCGGTTCTGCCGCCGGAGCGGGCGCGGGCGCTTCCGCCGCGTCGCTATCAGCGTCATCGCCCGCCGCGTCGGTTTCCATTTCACCGATCACGTCGCCTTCGGAGACCTTGTCACCTTCCTTGACGGAGAGGCTCAGGATCTTGCCGGCAAACGGTGCGGGCACGTCCATGGAGGCCTTGTCGCCCTCCACCACAATCAGCGCATCCTCTTCCGCCACCGTGTCGCCCACGGCAACGGCGATTTCAATGACATCTACCTGATCGGCGCCGCCGAGATCAGGCACTTTAATGACTTGTTTTGCCATAATTTTTTGCCTTATTCCTTGTCAGCGGGTTTAGACCAGACGCGGATTTACTTTTTCCGGGTCAACGTTCAGCTTCTTGATGGCATCGGCCACTTCGCTCGCCTCGATCACACCCTGGTCAGCCAGGCCTTTCAGCGCGGCAATGGTCACGTAGTTGCGGTTCACTTCGAAGAAGCGACGCAGCTGTTCGCGGCTGTCGGAACGGCCGAAGCCGTCGGTGCCCAGCGCAATCACGTCACCGTCGATAAACTCGCGCAGCGGCTCAACGTAGGAGCGGATGTAATCGGTGGAGATCACCACGGGGGTCTCGTTACCTTCGAACTGCTCGCCAATC
Organism: Microbulbifer sp. Q7; assembly: GCF_001639145.1. Classification (NCBI taxonomy): domain Bacteria; kingdom Pseudomonadati; phylum Pseudomonadota; class Gammaproteobacteria; order Cellvibrionales; family Microbulbiferaceae; genus Microbulbifer; species Microbulbifer sp. Q7. Next base: position 2,067,174 of record NZ_LROY01000002.1, read on the forward strand.
CAGGATTTGCGCGGTGCTTCGGTGGGGTGCAGCATGTTCCAGCGCGCCACGTCCTGGCCTTCACGGGCCGCTTCGGTGGCGGAGGTCAGGTTCCACACGTCAGATGTGACGCCGAACTGGTCGGCAAGAATGTCCGCTGCCGCCAGCACTTCGCGCAGGATGGAGCCAGCGCCAATCAGCTGTACATGCTTCTTCGCCGCCTTGCCTTTGCCCGGCTTGCGACAATCGTTTTCCAGCTTGTAGATACCGCGGATGATGCCTTCTTCAACGCCCTGCGGCATTTCCGGCTGCAGGTAGTTTTCGTTCTCGATGGTGATGTAGTAGAACAGGTTCTGCTGTTCTTCGTACATTTCCTTGAGACCCTGGCGCATGATCACAGCCAGGTCGTAGCCGTAGGCCGGGTCGTAGCTCTTACAGTTCGGAATGGTGGCAGACAGCACGTGGCTGTGGCCGTCCTGGTGTTGCAGGCCTTCACCGTTCAGGGTGGTACGGCCAGCGGTGGCACCGATCAGGAAGCCGCGCGCCTGCATGTCGCCTGCCGCCCAGGCCAGGTCGCCAATGCGCTGGAAGCCGAACATGGAGTAATAGATGTAGAAAGGCACCATCGGCACGCCGTGGTTGCTGTAGGCGGTCGCCAGGGCCATCCATGCGGACATGGCGCCGGCTTCGTTAATACCCTCTTCCAGCACCTGGCCTTTCTTGTCTTCCTTGTAATACATGATCTGGCCGTGGTCGACCGGGGTGTATTTCTGGCCCTGGGAGGAGTAGATACCCAGCTGACGGAACAGGCCTTCCATACCGAAGGTACGGGCTTCGTCCGGCACGATGGGCGCCACGTTCTTGCCCATCTTCTTGTCTTTCACCAGCACAGACAGTGCGCGCACGAACGCCATGGTGGTGGAAATTTCGCGGTCACCGGAGCCTTTGGTCAGGGCACTGAAGGCATCCAGCTCGGGAATTTCCAGCTTGGCCACTTCGGTGGTGCGGGACGGTACCGGGCCACCCAGTGCCTTGCGGCGCTCCGCCATGTACTTCATTTCCGGGCTGTCCGGAGACGGGCGGTAGTAAGGAACTTCTTCGATTTCCTTGTCGGTAATCGGGATCGCGAAGCGGTCGCGGAAGCGCTTCAGCGCCTCGGTGTCCATCTTCTTCACGTTGTGGGTGTCCATGGCCGCTTCACCGGCAGCACCCAGGCCGTAACCTTTCACGGTCTGCGCCAGGATCACGGTAGGCTTGCCCTTGCTCGCCATGGCTTCGGCGTAGGCCGCGTACACCTTGTACGGGTCGTGGCCGCCGCGGTTGAGCTTCATGATCTCTTCGTCGGAGAAGTCCTTGACCATCTCCTCGAGCTCCGGATATTTACCGAAGAAGTGCTCGCGGGTGTAGGCGCCGCCGTTGGCCTTGAAGTTCTGCATCTCGCCATCGACGGTCTCGTCCATGACTTTCTGCAGCAGACCTTTTTCGTCTTTCTCGAACAGCGGATCCCACAGGCGGCCCCACAGGACCTTGATCACGTTCCAGCCGGCACCGCGGAATACGCCTTCCAGCTCCTGCACGATCTTGCCGTTGCCGCGCACCGGGCCGTCCAGGCGCTGCAGGTTACAGTTGACCACGAATACCAGGTTTTCCAGCTTCTCGCGGCCCGCCAGGGCGATGGCGCCCAGGGATTCCGGCTCGTCACACTCACCGTCACCGAGGAATGCCCACACCTTGCGGTCGCCGCGCGGCGACAGGTCGCGGGCAGACAGGTAGCGCATGATGTGCGCCTGGTAGATCGCCTGGATCGGGCCCAGGCCCATGGAAACGGTGGGGAACTGCCAGTAGTCCGGCATCAACCAGGGGTGCGGGTAAGAGGAAAGACCCTTGCCGTTGACTTCGCGACGGAAGTTGTCCAGTTGCTCTTCGTCGAAACGGCCTTCCAGGTAGGAGCGGGCGTAGATGCCCGGCGCGCTGTGGCCCTGGAAGAAAATCAGGTCGCCGCGCTCTTCGCCTTCGTTACCGCGGAAGAAATAGTTGAAGGCAACGTCGTACAGGGTCGCAGCGGATGAGAAGCTGGCGATATGGCCGCCGAGGCTGTCGCTGTTGGAGTTGGCACGAACCACCATGGCCAGTGCGTTCCAGCGGATCAGGGAGCGGATTCGACGCTCCATGAACAGGTCACCCGGCATACGCTTTTCCGCGTCCGGCGGAATGGTGTTGCGGTAAGGGGTGGTGATGGCAGCCGGCAGCTGTACGCCGGTGTTAGTGGCGCGGTCAGACAGCTGCTTGATCAGGAACGCAGCGCGTTCCTTGCCGCTATGACGGATAACCGCCTGCAGCGCGTCCAGCCATTCCTGCGTTTCCTGAATGTCGGTTTCTTCGTGCATCAAATGCTCCTCGGCGAATATACGACGTCGAGTCGGTGTTTTTATGGTCAGAATTTTGCTGCGCAACAGTACCCCAAAACGCCGGGATTTCCCCCGGGTCCTGCAACCAGGTTCGCCAGATCACCGCCTGAAATGGCGGAAAAGCAACGAACATTGATCAACGTTTCAGCAGCAATGCAGAAACGGGAGGGACTGCGCGACCTGAATACCGCCGGCCATCCGAACCTGCTCGGAGGCTCGTTAATACCGGCTCGACTTTGAATTCGGCGTTGAATTCTCGGCCCGTCAACTGTAGAGCGAGCACCTTGCGGCGCACAGGGATGCCCTCAATTAACCGGCTGCGTGTACTTAAGCGGGGGCGATTGTAGTATTACTACAAACGTTTTTCCAGACAGGACGATTAGTAACAAATAAAACCAATTTGTAAAACAATTATTTGCCATTTGACGTATTTGCCGAAACAAATAGCGGTCAAAGCGCTATTTTTTATTACAAAATGGAGTCCAGATTGGCAATTCTGGTCACGGTCAGAAGCCGTTCCGCGGTTATCGGAGCACCAGGACAGTACGGCCGTGCCAGGCCGAAAACCGGCCGCGGCACCGCCGGCGTCCAAAGGCTCGGCCCCATCACAGCTGCACCGTAGATTCCGGACGCAGATAGTCGGCATAAACAAGGTATCGCAGGGGCCCACCCGCGCCGACCGCATCGAACGGATAGCAGGTGACCAGTAGTAACCCAGGGGTGTCGACCACCGGCAGTGCCTCCGTTTCGCTGTCGACCACCCTCGCGCCACGCACCCGAAAGCCGTGCCAGCGCCCTGCCCTGTCCTGCAACTGAATCAGGGCACCTGGTTTCAGCGCTGCCAGATTGCGGAAATGGGTATCCCGGTGCCCGGCAATCACGGTGGTGCGCGGTTCAGCCAGGTTGCCGGGCTCACCGGAACCGTTGAGCAAGCCGGGACCAAAGGCCAGCGCCTGACCGCTGGTGCCCTGCAACACTGCCAGTGGCTTTTCCACCCCCAGCTGCAACTGTGCCACCGGCCAGGTATCCGCCCAGGGCCACGGCTTTTGTATCTCGCCATCGGCGAGCTGGCGCTGCCAGGCATCGCTGATCAGGTATTGCGCCGCCTCCGCCTTCAACAGTATCCAGAACCCACCCCCAAGCTGCCACAGGCCAAGGGCGAGACACAACACAGACGCATAGGGAGTAAGCGTTTGCGGGCGCCTCATGACATCCCCCGTTTGCCACGACGCAAATCGGGGATTACCTTGCGCAGCCAGCGACGTACCCTGCGCTCCACCGCAGCACTCGCCCTGCGCAACGGCCGCCAGTGGCCCAGTACCTGCCCGGCCACCTGTGGCCCCCGCCGCAGTGTGCGCAGCAAACCACCCAGTGCCAGCAACACCGCGGCGAGCATCATTTGCCCATATACGCCGGTTGCGGTCGCGGGGTAAGTAAACGATTGCAGTATCTGGCCGTGGGCAACGGCATTGGGCACCGGGCTCGAGCGCAGGGAATCGGAAAGCGGACGCACCGGTGTTTCTTCGACCGCAACGAAGCTGGTGTAAGGACTGGTCAGTTGATAGCCCAGTGCCAGGCCGAGGATCTGTTCGCGCAGCGGATCCACTGCCTCGGGATCATTCAGCGGGCCGCGCTCGCGCTGTGCATCGCGCAGCGCCGCAATCTTTTCCCGCGCCCACAAGCTACCGATGCCCTTGCCGGAAGCCTCCACGGTCAACTGACTGAGGGAGAGCGTGCGCGAGAAGCGCTTGCCGGCAAGGCGCCCGCTCACCACCACTTCACCGCTGGCATCGTTACCCAGTGCGTTACCCTCGACCCGGGCAACCAGTCGCACCGGCTCACCGCGGTAGAGGTCGGGCAATCGCTGCGGATAGACCGCCACCTTGACGCCGGCGGGCCACTGCACCTGCAGGTCGGTCACCAGCGGGCTTTCCAGTTTTTCAAACAGCGCGCCCATTTTCGACTGCACTTGCGCAAGTTCACCGATGTGCACAAAGCTGCCGCGGCCATACTGTGCGGCCTTGCGCATAAAAAAACTGTTGGGGGCAGAACCGATGCCTACGGTAAACAGTCGGGCTTCCCCAAGCCGCTGCCGGATAATCTCAAACAGGGCCGCCTCGTTACCCACCGCGCCATCGGTAATAAACACCACCTGCCGCACCAGCTCGCCAGCCTGCGGGTCGAGCTGCTGCGACAACGCCTCGCTCAGTGCCGGGGCCATATGGGTACCGCCCGTCGCCTGCAACGCCTCAACCCAGTGACGGGCGTGCTGGATATTTGCGGGGGTGGCCGCGAGGGGGCGCGGGAATAGATTCTGGTGACTGCTGTTGAACTCGATGATATTGAAACGGTCCGCGGCGGTCAGGCGAGACAGGGCCAGCAGCAGACTTTCCTTGGCCTGGCGAATGGAGTTGCCGCCCATGGATCCGGACGTGTCCACCACGTACACCACCTCGCGGGGCAGCTTGCGCGCAGCAAGTGCTTCCTGCGGTGGCAACAGTAAAAGCTGCAGGTACTGCGCAGACGGTTCTGCCGCTATCGCCGACTGCTCGGCAAACAGGGCGGCGGACGGCATTGCCGAGGATTGCGGTCGCCAGAAAAGAACAAAATCCCGATCCATCGGCACCGCACCCTGCTTCAGGCTGACCCGATAGCGCTGATTTTCCTCACGGCGCAAGCTCACCTCGTGGTACGGGCTGTAAATATCTGCCAGCGGCAACCCCATACCCAGGTCGATGCGGATTTTCATCTGATGACTGTTGCCAAGGCTGGCCAGCGCTGCCGCGGGCATCATCACCGGCGAGATCTGATCCGCATCCGGCACCTGATCCGTGGGCAGCGACCAGCCGTGGGCGTTTAACGAAACCGCTTGCACCGAGGCCGCCGGCGACCCGGGCATAAAGCGCGGTGTGAGGGTACTGGGCAGGCGCAGGCTGAACTGGCCACTGTCAAAGCGCAGGTTCTGTAAATAGTGCACTTCCACCGAGACAGTTTCTCCCGGCGCAATATTGGCGACGCGACTGGTAAACAGATTCGGGCGCTGCTGTTCCAGCAACGCCGCACGCTGGCCTGCCTCGCGCGCTTTTTTGTACACCTTGCGCGCCTCCTCGCGCTCGCGCACCTTGCCCACAATGCGCCGCTCCCCAATCACGATCTCCAGGCCATTTACCGCCGCGTTCTCCGGCAGCGGCAACACATACACGGCTTCCTGCCAGTGGTTGCTGGTGTTGCGAAACTGCTGCGCAAGGGTGACTTCGGCAACCAGGCCGCGCACGCGAATGTCTGCCTCGGTACCCAGGTGAATGGCGGGAATATAGCGTCCGGACTCGCCGCTTTTGAACAACAGATCGCCACTGCCCGATTCACTCAAGCCGACACTGTCGAACGGTTCCTCAGCAACCGGTGGCACATCCTGCGCACGCGCGCCTGCCGCGGCCACCAGCACCGCAATTACCGTGACCAGAAACAGCAACCAACTGCCGGGGTGTTTTTTGCGATAGCGACGGCGGTAATACTCGTCGCTCGGGAGAATCAGCAGTTCGCGCGGAATACGCGGCGGATGGAAAAAAGGACGGTTCACGGATGCCTCCAGAAAAGTAAGTGCTGGAGGCATTAAAAGAAAACAAACTGGCGGGGGGCGGGCCGAATTCCGGCCCTTTTAAGGTCAATTAAGGCGAATTATGGCAGCGCCGCTGTTACACCATATTGCGGCGCGTCTGCCAGGTGATCGGCCGCGCGTACTGGTCGACCTTGTCTTCCACCCCGAGCAGCATGGCAAACAGTGCCATGCGCACCAGCAGGCCGTTGTCGGTCTGGCGGAAGATCGCCAGGCTCGGATGCTCATTCAGGTCCGAGTCCAGCTCGTTGGCCTCGGCGCGGGAGTCCCGCGGCAGCGGGTGCATGATGACCGTATTGGGTTCGGCGTGGCGGGTGAAAATATCCCGGTTCAGGCGAAAACGGCCACGGTAGCGGTCGGCCTCTTCCTGGGATTCGAAACGCTCTTCCTGGATGCGCGTGGAGTACACGATATCCACATGCTTGATTGACTGCTCCAGCTGGTCGGATACCGATACCTGATGACCGGCCTCGCGGAGTTTTTCAATCACCGCTTCCGGCATCGACAGTTCTTGCGGGGAGACAAATACCAGTTGCACGTTTTTGAACAGGCACAGCAGCTTGCACAAGGAGTGCACGGTGCGGCCGTATTTCAAATCGCCAATCATGGCGATGCGGAAATTGTCCAGGGAGCTGCCCTTGCCTTCCAGCTCCTTGCGAATGGTGTACAGGTCGAGCAGTGCCTGGGTGGGATGCTCGTTGGCACCGTCACCGCCGTTGACCACCGGCACGCGGCTGGCGGCGGCAAACTCGGCCACCGAGCCGGATTGCGGATGGCGCATACAGATCACATCGGAGTACCCGGAGAGCACCCGCGCGGTGTCGTACAGGGATTCGCCCTTGGCCAGGGCACTGGCGGAGATGCCGACAGTTTCACGCACGGTGCCGCCGAGCAGGTTGAACGCGCAGCCAAAGCTTACCCGCGTGCGGGTGCTGGGCTCCAGAAACATATTGCCGAGGATGGCGCCCTCGAGTACGCGGGTGACTTTTTCCCGCCGGGCGTAGGGCACCATGGTGTCTGCCACGGCAAAGATGCGGTCGATGTCGCCCCGTTCAAACTGACTGACGGAAAGGATGTTGGCACCGATAAAATCCATTGCTGCTCCACAATAAGCGCTGATAGCTATTGATTAGCCACTGAGTTGCGCCGGGATCACCGGCGTCTGGGCGGCGGTATTCTACGCGGCGGAGTGCGCCGGGAACAGCCGCAAGTTGGTGGATGCGCTGCGCTTATCCACCCTACGCAGGCTCCAATACCATTGTCCGATACGTGGTGACCCGTAGGGTGGATAAGCGCAGCGCATCCACCAACACCTGCTCAACCAAGCAGCCCATCCCCCCAGGCTTCCAGCTGGTCCAGCAGCGCCGAGCGCTCCGGGTGCTCCGCGCGCAGCCGCGCGATCTCCTCGTAATACGCTTCCATGGTGATACTCGCCCCAAACCCCGGGTCCGTCAGCCGCTGGTAACGCCACTCTTCCCAGCGCTCGGCCTCTTCCTCATTGAGGGTTTCCGGGAAGTTTCGCGCCCGCAGGCGAAAGAGTAGTTCCGGCAGGCGCGAATCGGAAAACGCCACCGGCCCCGCCAGTGCCTCGGGGCCCCGGCTGGTGAGGGCATTGTGCAGCTGGCGACACAGGTCGCGGTCGGCGTCGTTCATAAAACCGTCGTAGAGGCGCGCCTCTACATCCTTGGCCGGGAAGTCGCCGTCGAGGAAAACCTGGTGCAGTTTTTCGGTCAGATCCAGCCCCTGCAGCGCCTGCCAATTGGCCTCGCAGGCGGACTTGTCGATCAGTAGCTCTTCGGCGCGCTGGTCCGACAGCATGTTGGCGGGTGCCAGCACCGGGCAGCGGTTCATGTGAATCAGTTTCAATCCTGCCGGCAACTCGCCCTCGCCGAGCTTGTCGCGGGCGGTGTACAGGCGCTCGCGCAGGGCCTCCGGGTCCAGATCGAGGATCGGCTGTGGGTCCATAGACAGGTTGGCGCAGATGACCGCGTTGCGATTGACCGGGTGCATGGCCAGGGGCAATACGTAGGTAAGGTGGCCGTGTATGGCGGGCACCTTGCCGGAAATGTGCAGCAGCGGCTTGCGGTCCCGCGGATTCAGCAGCTTGGCCACTTCCTGCTTGCGGCGCAGGTTGTACACATAATCGTACAGCTTGGGCTGCTGTTTGCGGATCAGGCGCGCCATGTCGATGGTGGCACGGACGTCAGAGAGCGCGTCGTGCGCGCCCTCATGGCTGATGCCGTTGGCCGCGGTCAGCTCCTCCAGGCGGAAGGACGGCACCCGCTGCCCATCGGCAGCTTCCCGCTCCGGCCACTGGATACCTTCTGGGCGCAGCGCGTACGTGAGTCGCACCATGTCGATGATATCCCAGCGGCTATTGCCCGAGCGCCATTCGCGCTCGTAGGGGTCCAGCAGGTTGCGGTACAGGGTGTGGCGGGTCACCTCATCGTCAAAGCGCAGGCTGTTGTAGCCCACACCGCAGGTGCCCGGCGCACCCAGTTCGTCGAGAATACGCTGGATGAAGGCAATTTCCGGCAAACCCTCGGCCAGCGCCTTCTGCGGTGCCAGCCCGGTGACCAGTGCCGCCATCGGCTGTGGCAGGCAATCACTCGCGGGCCGGGCGTAGATCATCAGCGGCTCGCCGACGATATTGAGGTCTTCGTCGGTGCGGATACCGGCAAACTGGGAGGGCTTGTCTGCCCCCGGGTCGACACCCCAGGTTTCGTAATCGTGCCAGTAAAGCGTGGTCCCAGACATGTCTCCCTCCCCGGTTTATTGCTCTATTCATCACTGTGCGCGCCATGTTAACCCAGTGAACAGACGCCGCGCAGGTTGCAATGCCACCGCCGCCCATTAAAATCCCGCGTTCTTCTATATTGTCCAGACTCCCATTTTCCAGAATCGCCACGGGATAGCGCCCACTTATGAATATTCGCCACCAGCTCAACGACATCTTCCAGGCTGCCATGACCGCCGCCGGCATTCCCGCCGAATGCAGTCCGGCAGTCGCCCCGGCCAAGAAAGCCGGCTTTGGCGACTACCAGGCCAATGGCGCCATGGCCGCGGCCAAGAAAGTGGGCAGCAACCCCCGCGAGCTGGCCGCCAAAATCGTCGAGCACCTGGGCGAGCATCCGATGATCGAGAAGGTCGAGATCGCCGGCCCCGGCTTCATCAACATCCACCTGAACAACGCCTGGCTGGCAGAGACCCTGACCACAGCCCGCGCCGATGAGCGTCTCAATATTGCCAAGGTGAGCGAGCCGCAAACGGCGGTGCTGGACTACTCCCACCCCAACCTGGCCAAAGAGATGCATGTGGGCCACCTGCGCACCACCATCATCGGCGATGCCCTGGCCCGCCTGCTGGAGTTCCAGGGGCATCAGGTCATCCGCCAGAACCACATGGGCGACTGGGGCACCCAGTTCGGCATGCTGCTGGCGCACCTGGCCGACCAGATTGAAAACAAGGATGCCGAAGTCGCCCTCGCCGACCTTGAAGTGTTTTACCGCGAAGCCAAGGTGCGCTTCGACGAGGAGGAAGGTTTTGCCGACCGCGCGCGGGCCTACGTGGTGAAGCTGCAGGGTGGTGACGCCGACTGCCTGAAACTCTGGCAGCGCTTTATCGATATCTCCATCAGCCACGCGGAAGAAATCTACGAAAAACTTGGCGTCACCCTGCAGCGCAAGGACGTGTACGCCGAGAGCCAATACAACGACGACCTGCCGGTGCTGGTCAAAGACTTGCTGGACCGCGGCATCGCCGTGGAAGACCAGGGCGCGATCGTCGCCTTCCTGCCGGAAATGGCGGACAAGGAAGGCAACCCCAGTGTGGTGATCATCCAGAAACAAGGTGGCGGCTACCTCTATGCCACCACCGACCTGGCGGCCATCCGCTACCGCGCCAATGTGCTGAACGCCGACCGCATCCTGTACGTGGTGGATGCGCGCCAGTCCCTGCACCTGCAGCAGGCCTTTACCGTGGCGCGCAAGGCGGGCTATATCGCCGACACGCAGACTCTGGAGCACTGCGCCTTCGGCACCATGATGGGCGACGACGGCAAGCCGTTTAAAACCCGTACCGGCGGCACCGTAAAGCTGGCCGCCCTGCTGGACGAAGCGGTAGAGCGCGCCACTGCGCTGGTAGCGGCAAAGAATTCGGAGTTGAGCGCAGAAGAACAGGCAGAGATCGGCCGCGTGGTGGGTATTGGCGCGGTGAAATACGCGGATCTGAGCAAAACCCGCACCAACGATTACGTGTTCAACTGGGACGCCATGCTGGCGTTTGAGGGCAACACCGCCCCCTACCTGCAGTACGCCTACACCCGCGTGCGCAGTATCTTCCGCCGCGCCGGTGTTGAGCCATCGTCACTGAGCGGTGCCATCACTCTCGGCACCGATGCCGAGCGCGCCCTGGCCATCAAACTGAACCAGTTTGGCGAGGTGCTTGATCAGGTGGCCAAGGATACGTTCCCGCACGTGCTGTGTACTTATCTGTACGAACTGGCGAGCACCTATATGGGCTTCTATGAAGCCTGTCCGGTACTGAAGGAAGGTGTCAGCGAGGAAGAAAAGCAGAGCCGCCTGCAGCTGTGTGACCTGGTGGCCCGCACCCTGTCTACTGGCCTGGGACTGCTGGGGATTGAGACGCTGGAGAAAATGTAAGTAGGCCCCAAGAAGCTCAGGTCACAGGTGCGAAGGTAAAACGCGCGGGTGACCTGAGTATCCCTCCTACAGCCAATAGCAGCAAAAACCAGAACCCCACACTACCGCCACTGCTGCTCCCCCCGGAACTTCCCCCTAGGTTTCCGCTGCCGATAACTCCTACACCACTACTACTCCCGCTACTACCACTACTACTCCCGCTACTACTGCTACCACTACTACTCCCGCTACTACTGCTACCACTACTACTCCCGCTACTACTGCTACCGCTACTGCTACTGCTACTGCTACTGCTACTGCTACTGCTACTGCTACTGCTACTGCTACTGCTACTGCTACTGCTACTGCTAACAGTATCGTCATCCACAATTACTACCCGCACAACTGCAGGTTCAAGCACAGTATCGGCATCGGATGTGGCAATCATCAGGATATCCACAGTCTCATCTTCTTCGGCAACCAGATCGTGCTTTATCTCCAAACGCACCGGAATCCGGTCCTGACCCTCGCGAAACTCCGCCTCGGTGCGCATGAAAACAAAATCGTCCGCCTCAGCGGTGGAAGTTCCCCGCACCTCCAGCCGCACGGAACGTCGCCCCGCATTTACATCACCATCGCGCAGAAGATACAGGTCAACAAAGCCCTGATGCTCACCAATTTCATAGTTGCTGTCTTCCCACTGGAAGATATAGGGAATGGCGGTTTCACCATCTAACTGGGCCAACCGCCATAGGCCATTAACTCCATCCCCCAACACTTGGCCGGGGGCCAGATCAGAGGCGTAAAAGTACAAGCGACGACCGTCCAACGCGAGCTGGAGACGATCATCGAACCGTGGCAAAAGTGAAAAATCCAGGTCACCGGGCAGAGAGTTCAACTCATCCTCTCCGGAGAGGATGACCGGGGGAAAAAATGGGGTGCATACCTCAGAGCAGAAACTGGACCCAAATGGCTGATCTTGATCAAATACGTACACGCTGTGCCCACGCCGTCCCGAGGAGGCACCGCCGACCAGGCGCAAGCCAAAGTTGTCCGCAACCACCTCCACCGCATGCCCGAAACACGCGTCGCCACGACCGTCGCTATCCGTATCCGTCTGCGTTTCGTTAGCGTGAAACGGGCAGTTATCCAGAGCGTTTACTACACCGTCGTCATCAATGTCCGGCAACTGTGTCGCCAGCTCCGCAGAGCGGATTGTGTTCAAGTGCAGATGCTCACTGACTGGCAGGCTTTCTGAACCATTGCCAAAATTGACAAAGTCATTCCAGATGGCAAAAGCCCCAGTATCGGCCCCATTTCCCCGTGTTTGCTCGAGTTTGACAATTTCCGCTTCCGGTATCCCCACCTCAACCACGAAGTCTGTGAGCCCATCCGGCACAAATTCTCGATAGCGGTCCAACCTGGCATCCGATACCGAACGGTTTCCCACCCAAGTAGACAGGGTATTGAATACATTATGAAAAGGCTCGCGCAGCCTTACCGAAATCTGCAGCGGGTAGGTTCCTCCTGGAGGAACCGCGACTCCGTCCCCCTGTGACAAATTGATTATCTCGGCGTTGGACGCATCATATGAAAATGCTCCCCTCTCCTCTGCGGCCAATCCGGGCATAGTGAAGCCATAGAAAGCGTAATTTGCGCGTCCTACTGCGTCGTTGAAGAAAAATACGATCTTCGTGGAGTAGGCCTCTTCCCTCTGAAAATTCAGCAGACGGACATCTTCAAATATTCCCCTTCTGGAATCGCCCCAAGGCGGAGTCTGCGATACCCAGCGAAAGCGGCCGAGAACACTCGCCCCCAGATGTGGGATTACTTGAGCCGTCGCCGACGCATGCTGCTGCTGGTCGATATCCAAATCACCGAAATCGTCAGTGATAGTGATTGCTCCGACATCACTCAGAATACTTCCCGGTACGCTGCCATAGCGATCAATGAGCATTTTACTCCCATCAATCTGCAGGGAGGGCAGCTGCACATCGCCATTGTCCGCGGGACGCCCATTATCAGTAACCAAAGTGAAAAAACCGACATCAAAATCTGAACTATAGGCTTGACCAGGGTGGTTCATAGGATGCACGTGGACGCTAATGAGATTCTCACCGTCGTAAAAAGTCGACGTGTCCAAAGTGAAGCTTCGCTCCCACACTGGCGAATCCACCATATGTCCATGGTGATGGGTAGGTAAAACTCTAAAATTCTGATAGAACTGCGCGTGCTGTCCCATCTTGTTGCGCACGATCACCTTGCCAGAAATGACACCACTTACCGGCAGCCCTTCACTCACTAGCGCACCACTGCTGTCAAAAATCTGTATTTCAATATCGCGATTGACCACACTCACCTGAAAGGTCGCTTCTGCCACCAAACCGTGAGCATGGGCACGAAGGGTAATGTGCAATTTTCCGGGGAATTCGGCCGCAGTAATCGTTAGATCATCTCCACTGACAGAGGTATGGATTAGCCCATGGTTGGCCGAATGTGCCACAACGTATGAGAGTGAATCACTGTCCGGGTCAGAGAAGTAATCGCGCAGATTGATGGTGATCGAATCCCCCTGGTCCAGAACCAGATCATCTGGAACCTGCACCAGTTGCGGCGCGCGATCGGTACTCTCTGCAGCGGGGCCGACACGAAAAGCACGCACCGCACCTCCGGCGACAAAAAGTATACCGTCTGCAAGTGAAAAACCCTTTCCGCCAAAATTCAAGCTGTACTTTTCTTGCAGTGAAAAACGATCGAGGATATAGGTTTTACCAGGGCCAGTGACAATAACACTATCGGTGGTGACCAGAGGCTGTACATCATACAGCGTCGCACCTGGAAAATAGCTCGCGACTTCGACGCCGCTATCAGCTTCGAGCAAGCGAACACCGTCATCATCCACCAGGTAGGCCAAGCCGTCCGCCATCGCCGGGGGACTTGCACCGCCGAAATCACTATCCCAAAGACGGGTGAAGGTCTTCAAGTCGACCGCGTTCAGATGGTACGCATTTCTAAACAGGGCGATATCATCCGCAGCGACCAAGTTGCGCCAGCCATTATTTGTACCAATATCCACCGTGCGTAGAACCGCGCCGGAACTGGAGTCATACTCCTTCAAATAGCCGGTGTAGCCGGAATATAGCTGCCCATTATGGAACAACGGCCAGAATTGCTCAGTACCACTGACACTGGGTTTAGGCACATGAAACAACAGCTCTCCGTTGCTGCGCTCGTATCCCGAAAAACCATCATACTGCCCGCTGTTAATCCAGATACGGTCTCCAGCAACCACAGGAGGCGGATAAAATTTCATAGACTGTGTTCTGAATCCCTGCTTCCAGAGCACTTCACCGGTCTTGCCGTCATAGGCATCCAGGGAGGCCCCGGGGCTGCTTACCGGAGCGTGAATGCCAGACTCTTGGCGCGATACATAGAGTTCACTCCCTGCAACCGTCAGGGGGCCGAAATGATGGCCTGGCGACTCGCTTCTGGACCAAATAAGAGCACCATCGGCAACGGATCGGGATTCCAGCCCGTAATTCCAGGTGGGCCGATAATTCAAGCTATTGGATACAACCAGAAATACCTGCCCATCAGACACCACAGGCTGCTCGAAATAGCTTTGGGTTCCTCCAACGTCGATATCCCACAATGGTTGCGGAGGTATCTGTGTGACAAACCCCGGCTGGTAGCCATTGTGAGAAGGCGTATTTCCAAGGGTGGACCAACCACCAGAAATGGAGCGCGCCTGCGCCGGAGCCACGTGGAATATCACCAGCCCGGCCCGTGACATGCCCGTATCATCAGCGATACGGTAGTACAGTCGGTCGTTTCCTGAAAAGCCATCGAATGGGATATAGGTAAAGGCGCCGTCATGACTCCAAGACAAAGTGCCATGCTGCGGCTGAACATCTACGGACACAACACCGAAGGAGTCCCCTTCCGCATCCACATCATTGGCCAACCACCCTTCCTCAGCCGCGACCGCCAAAGGAATACCTTCCTGTAGCCGATACAAGTCAAACACTGGCTCGGGAACTCCCGATTGCACTTGATAAGAAAAAACGCATGCAATGAAAATCACCACGACTTGAAGCAATACATCCGGGGTTTTATTTTTCATTTATTTTCCGGCTTAATGAATATTATTCTGGTTACATCTTACCCTGCAAAATTGATGAGTCGTTACGGCTCGAGATCATCCATAGGTGATCTGAACTTATCATGCTGCCAATCTGGAGAATCCAGCTAAGATACCAATCTTGAAGAAATTACACGCGCACCCTGCAACATTCACGTATCATTTGGCGCCAATTTTTTTAAGTTTTAGTGGCGACAGTGTGCGCGAAAAAGCAAATCGGGAGGGGAATCGGGAAAATGTAGAAGAACGAGATATCTGGCTAAGTGATCGGTCTGGCTAGGCGCTCTCTCCCGCAAGAGCCTGCTGCACAATCTGCTGGGCTTTGGCGAGTTCGCAATCGCGAATCAGCCACAGCTCGGAGTTCCAGTCCATCCCGCCCTGAGCCAGCTCTACACGGGTTTTCTGGGTGAGAACGGAGTAACCCGCCGACTCCAGTAAATTGCGTAAATAACTGCCGAGAAGTTGATCGTTGGTGGTGTATATTTTGCGCGCCATTGGGGGACTGGTTAACCTTTTTCTACCGGGCTTGTGGCCCGGCCTGCACGACGCTGCGGATATTCCAGCGCCTTTTTTCCTGCCGCCCGTTTTTTTCGCCCTGGGTACATGGGTGCGAAATTCGCGAGCGGGATCAATTTAAAGATAGACCAGAGACGCACAAGCCGCCGCAAAACGCGAAAAAACTTTCTCTGACCTGGCGCGTGTGACAGCATCAGGCAGCACGCCACTGGTGGCGACTACCGTGACTTGGAAGTAACCAGCTCCAGTTGCGCAGGTTTTTCCCTGCCGGGAATGGCGTGGCTGGGGGAGGAAGTAACCGGATCCGACAAGCCCGGCAAGTCGGCGGTGAAGAGTTGATACTTGTTTTTGCCGTGACGCTTGGCGTGGTACATCGCCATGTCGGCCTTCTGCAGAATGTCTTCCAGCGTTCCCGCGGTGTCATCGATAGCGACCACCCCGACACTCATGGTGACCTCAACCAGGCTGTCGCCAATTTTTACCGGCTGCGCCACGGTATTCAGCAGTTTATCGGCCAGCGTCTGATAAGCATCCGGGCCCTTGATGTCCCGCACAAAAACACAAAACTCATCGCCGCCGAGGCGCGCGACAATATCGCCGCAGCGCATCACGCTCAGCAAGCGCCGCGCAATCACGCTCAGCAATTCATCGCCGCCCTGATGTCCCAGGGTGTCATTGACCTGCTTGAAGTCATCCAGGTCGATAAAAAACAGATAGCCCCGTTCAGGCACCGGTAGAGGCTGATGCCGGGCCAGTTCCAGATAAAATTCCAACTGTTCCAGCAGGCTATAGCGATTGTCGAGGCCGGTAAGGCTGTCGTGCATGGCGATCTGCTCAAGCTGCGCAGTCTTGCGCCCGACCATTTCGCTCATGTCTTCCAGCTGGTCGCACACCGTCAGACCGGTGTTGTCGAGCACATCCAGTTCATCGTATTTATCCAGTGACTTTTTTACCGGGCGGATCAACCGGCGCGCGTCAGCGAAGCGCCCGTTGGTGAGCAAGGGCAAGGCCTCCGCCAGCCGCCGCAGCCGTTCGATTGGGCGCCACAGGGTACCCGCCACCGCGGCACTGAAAATCAATGCGCCGAGCACGGAGAACAGCAGCAGTAATTTCACCGAGTCGTTAATGTGTTGCACTTGCCCCGAGACGTCTTCCACAAACACAAACTGCGGTCCCACCTCGTCCGCATCCATGCTCATGGTGCGGATATCAAACTGGCGGCTGTCCTGTTCATACACACGGGTTCGCCCCAGCGACTCGACCCCGGCGGCCTCCTGCGAGACCCGGGTGAGCAACGGTAGCAGCCGCTCCCGGGATGTCAGCGACAGCACCTCCCGTTGCCAGCCAGCAAGATACCCGCTGTCCGGCTGCGCCGGTGGCGCTTCGCGCACGGCGGAAAGAATACCGATATCCGAGCCGGTCATTTCGCGGAAGCGGCGCAGCTGCTTCGCCAGTGGCCGGTCCACCTGCAACACATAATCGCCACCGCGTGCGCGCATGGGCACCGCGAGGCTCTGCACACAGGTCGGCTCGCAATGCACCAGTTCCAGAGGCTGACCGCGCAACAGCACCAGGCTGACCTGCCCCGGGCGCAGGGAGCCATGCGGCGATCCCCAGCTCAGCGCAGGCTTGCCGCCTGCGTCATACACCTTCAGGGAGTGCAGCTCCCAGCTGTGCTGCAGCAGCTCCCATTGCCGATTCATGGCTTTGCGCAGTTCGTCTCGGGATGAAATTCGCCCGCGAGGGCTCAGCGCGATCAGTTCCGCAAGGCGGGCCATTTCTTGTCGCGACTGTTGCAGCAGACCAGAAACCTGAAACTGAAAGTTGAGATGGCGGTGCTCGCGGTTTTTCGCCAGCAGGGACTGCAGGCTGCCGCTGCCCAGCAGAATAAAGAACAGGCACATTGCCACCACAAGTAGCAATGAGAACAGGCAGGCCTTGAAGCGCAGCGTATTGAGTCTGGCCGTTTGTAACACGATGAAGCCCCGAATTCCCTGGGATTGACTATGGTCACTCATGAGTCGCCGGAGAGTGAGCGGCAATGGCCGCCGGGCTACAGCACCCCACAGGCCTGATCACTCCCTCTTGTTATGCCACCAGTATGGCGCACACCTGTATTTTCGCCGTTGAACGCCCTGCCCCGCAGAATAAAATAACGCCAAGTGCACTAAAACAGGATATATGTCACAAATATGTACGGAATGCAGCACAGATTTGACCGTATTGCACATCAATTGCCCGCAATCACCACCATTGCTAAGATGCGCGCCGGCCGGGGCCTGCAGGCATGCCGTCTGCGCGTACCGATACTGTCGCGCCGCCATTGCCGGATGCCGCTTGTGACCGCATCCGCTCACTGCACCGCCGACCCGATTTAAATTGGCCCCATCGCCGGCTCACTTTGCTATTTTTTACCGGTACGCTGTTTCCACAGCAGCCTGCCGGCAGCACATTCAGTGTTTACAGGAATCCAACCATCATGACCCAGCCTTCCCTCAAGCAGTTGGAACAGCACGACGCCTTCATCCGCCGCCATATTGGCCCGGACGCCGCGCAGACCCAGGCCATGCTCGACACCCTCGGTGTCGCCACCCTGGACGAACTGATTGAAAAAACCGTTCCCGCCGCCATCCGCAAGTCCGACGATCTGGACCTGGCGGACGCCGTGGACGAGCAGGAAGCGCTGGCGGAACTGAAAGCCCTGGCGAGCCGCAACAAGATCTTCCGTACCTTTATTGGTATGGGCTACCACGACACCATCACCCCCAACGTGATCCTGCGCAACGTGCTGGAAAATCCGGGCTGGTACACCGCCTACACCCCCTACCAGCCGGAAATCGCACAGGGCCGTCTTGAGGGCCTGCTGAACTTCCAGCAGATGATCATGGACCTCACCGGCATGGACCTGGCCAACGCCTCCATGCTGGACGAAGGCACCGCAGCGGCGGAAGCCATGGCCATGTGCAAGCGCCAGGTAAAGCGCAACAAGTCCAACACCTTCTTTGTGGACCAGGACTGCCATCCGCAGACCATTGCCGTGGTGCAGACCCGCGCCGAACATTTCGGCTTTGAGGTAGTGGTGGGCAACCCGGAAACCGACCTGCCGGAAGAGCTGTTCGGCGCCCTGTTCCAGTACCCGGGCTCCACCGGCGTGGTACGCGACCTCACCGACCTGATCGCCAAGGTGCATGCAGCCAACGCGCTGGTGACCGTGGCCGCCGACCTGATGAGCCTGGTTGCGCTGAAAGCGCCGGGCGAGATGGGTGCCGACGTGGTCGTGGGCTGTAACCAGCGCTTCGGTATCCCCATGGGCTACGGTGGCCCGCACGCCGGTTTCTTCGCTTTCCGCGAAGCCTACAAGCGCTCCGCGCCCGGCCGCATTATCGGTGTCTCGGTCGACAGCAAGGGCAAGCGCGCCCTGCGTATGGCCATGCAGACCCGCGAGCAGCACATCCGCCGCGAGAAGGCCAACTCCAACATCTGTACCTCCCAGGTACTGCTGGCGGTGATGAGCGCCTTCTACGCCATCTACCACGGCCCGGACGGTCTGAAGACCATCGCCGCGCGCATCCAGCGCCTGACCGACATTCTGGCCGCCGGCCTGCAGCAGTCCGGCTTCAACCTCACCCACGAAACCTGGTTCGATACCCTGACCGTTGCGGTGGGCGACAAGCAGTCTGCAATCTTTGACCGCGCCATCGATGCTGAGATCAACCTGCGCAAGGTGGGCAGCGACGCCCTCGGTATCAGCCTGAGCGAAACCACCAAGCTGGCCGACGTCTCCGAGCTGCTGGCGGTATTCGTGGGCAGCGAACACAACCTGGACCTGGGCAAGCTCGACAGTGAACTGGCGGCCAAGGGCCCCGCTGGCGTACCCGCAGGCCTGCAGCGCTCCAGCGACTTCCTGACCCACCCGGTATTCAACACGCACCACTCCGAAACCGAGATGCTGCGCTACCTGAAGACCCTGGAGTCCAAGGACATCGCCCTCAACCACAGCATGATCCCGCTGGGCTCCTGCACCATGAAGCTCAACGCCACCGCGGAAATGATCCCGGTGACCTGGCCGGAGTTCGGCAAGCTGCACCCGTTCGCCCCCGCCGACCAGGCCGAAGGCTATCGCGAGATGTTCACCCAGCTGGAACAGATGCTGGCCGCCTGTACCGGTTACGACGCCGTGAGCCTGCAGCCCAACGCCGGCTCCCAGGGTGAATACGCGGGTCTCGTGGCGATCAAGAAATACCTGGAAGCCAAAGGTGAAGGCCAGCGCGATATCTGCCTGATCCCGGCGTCCGCCCACGGCACCAACCCCGCCTCCGCGATGATGGTGAGCATGAAAGTGGTAGTAGTTGCCTGTGACAACAAGGGCAACGTGGACATCGCCGACCTGAAGGCGAAGGTGGAAGAGCACGGCGACCGCATCGCCGCGCTGATGGTCACCTACCCGTCCACCCACGGCGTATTCGAGGAAGGTATTCGCGAGATCTGCGAGCTGATCCACAACGCCGGTGGCCAGGTGTACATCGACGGCGCCAACATGAATGCCCTGATCGGCGTGGCCGCGCCGGGCAAGTTCGGTGGTGACGTATCCCACCTGAACCTGCACAAGACCTTCTGTATCCCCCACGGTGGCGGCGGCCCCGGCATGGGTCCGATCGCCGTGGGCGAACACCTGAAGCCGTACCTGGCCGGCCACCCGGTGACCGAAGTACCCGGCAACGACCCGGCCAACGGCACCATTTCTGCGGCACCCTGGGGCTCTGCGAGCATCCTGCCGATCAGCTGGATGTACATCCGCATGATGGGCAAGAGCGGCATGAAGCTGGCCACCGAAACGGCGATCCTGAACGCCAACTACGTGGCCAAGAAGCTGAGTGAGCACTACCCGCTGCTGTACAAAGGCAGCAACGGTTTCATCGCCCACGAGTGCCTGATCGACCTGCGCCCGCTGAAGGAAGTGAGCGGCATCACCGAGGAAGACATCGCCAAGCGCCTGATGGACTTCGGTTTCCACGCGCCCACCATGTCCTTCCCGGTCGCCGGCACCCTGATGATCGAGCCCACCGAATCAGAAGCCCAGGAAGAGCTGGATCGCTTCGTCGAAGCCATGGCGACCATTCGCCAGGAAGCGGAAGATGTGGCCAGCGGCAAGTACACCGCAGAGGACAACCCCCTGCACAACGCGCCGCATACCCAGGACGACGTGATGACCGACGAGTGGACGCACCCCTACAGCCGCGAAGTCGCTGGTCGCCCGGCCGCCTGGCTGAAGCACCACAAGGTGTGGCCCGCGTCCAACCGCATCGACAACGTGTACGGGGATCGGAACCTGATCTGTTCCTGCCCGCCGGTTGAGAGCTATATGGATTGATTGGCAAGACCATAATCAGGTTGTCCCAATAAGTTGTCTTAAACAAAAAAGGCCCGCACTGCGGGCCTTTTTCATTCCTGTTGCTGAATCCGGTTACTGGCCGATATGAATTTCGTAGCGCACCGAAGTAATACACGAGTCCTCGGAGAGGTCCGCAGTTCCCTGAATCGACGGTAATGCGGCGACATCGGTATAGGTGTAGGTCTCGCTGAACGCGGAAACACAGGTGAAGTTTACCGGTGCAGTACCGGCGCCACTTGGGAAGTTGGCTTGCATTACAACTCCACTCAGAGAGAAGCTCTGTCCCTCGCGTACAATAAATTCCTTTGACGCCGAATTCCCCAACTGCGGCAACATATAGCCTACCTGGTCTGCCTGGATGAAACCGGTGATGTAACGCAGGTTACCGTTGGCATCCGTGCTCCCGTTGGGATCTTCGATCCATCCATAGTCTCCGTACTCACCGGATAACGGGCTTATTACGGGCGGATTGTACGCTTGCGGGTAGCCGGTGTAGCGACAGTTAGTACATGCCAATGGCGACTGGCTATATTCTTCATCGGTGTTCACCACCTCACCCGGCGCCAGGGCGCCCGGTTCCTGGATTCGCAACAGCCAGTCCCATTCTGCTTCCGCCTCCGAGCTATCAAACAGACTCATCTCGTAGAAACGCACCGTGACTCGGCGATCCGGTTCAAGCGGGTCGGTGCCATTGTCACTCTCAGCGCCATCGCCGATACCGTCATTATCGCTATCCGCGTCCACAGGATTGGTCATCATCGGCGGGTTGCCGCCGTAGATGGCCGTAGTCAGCTCGACCAGATCCGACAGTCCATCCGCATCCGTATCGGCACTCAAGGGATTGGTTTTCACCGGCACTACCACCGCCAGTCCCGCCTGACGAGTAACCAGGTCGAACCCGGCCAGCTCCTCACCGTCGGTCAGGCCATCGCTATCGCTGTCGCGTTGCGTCGGCAAGGTGTTGAGTTGCTGCGACCCGGAGCCGTCCAGTTCGAAATTGCTAAAGCGATCGGCAAAGGCCGCGTATTGGGCAAACTGCGCCTCGCTGAATTCGTCGTAATCGCTGAGACCGTCACTATCGGTATCGCCGCTGGAAGGGTTTGTGCCGACCTGAAACTCTACAAAGTCCGGCAATCCATCCCCGTCGGTATCGGAACGCGCCGGGTTGGAGCGCACGATCAGTGACGTACCGTTTACCGAAATCGTCAGGCCACGGCTTTCATCAATATCGAAGACGCCGTCACTGTCGCTGTCTTTCAGGTCGCCCACATCACCCGCCACGACCGGGTTGGTGCCGAGTGCCAGCTCTGCGCCATCGAACAACAGGTCACCGTCGCTGTCTGCGGAAAGCGGGTTGCTGCGGATGCGCACAGGCTGGCGCGTGACCAGCAACGAGAGATCCTCTCGCAGGCCTCGAAACTCGGTATCAATATCCCGGCGATAAAGGTTCTGGTAATCCGCATCGAATTTTCCGTTGGGGCCGGGCAGATAAATCACATCCCCAGCTTCGATGGTAACCGAGAATTCTCGCAGCAGGATGTCGTCTTTCTGAGCGGAAAAAGTCACCGGGTCCTGACCGGCAACAATGCGGCTGAAATCTTCCGAGGCCACGTACGCATAGCCCACCTCGTACCCCATCAGCTCCTTGCCATCGCCCACACCGTCGCCATCGGTATCGGTATTTTCCGGATCGAGGCGCGCGGCACGGCTCAGGTAATCCGAAGGATCTGCCGTACTCGGATCCAGAACATCGGGCACGCAGTAAGGTGCCACTTTTTGGATGTACAAATCCGAGGTGGCATCGCTGTAATTCAGCATCTGGCTCAGTAAATCATCGCCAAGCAGTGACTCTGTGGGTGATTCCGAGCTCGCGAAAACATCCGCATATACCAGCTGCTGGTTCTGATAGTTCTGTGGGTAACCGGCAATGGTGTATTCACTGAAGGCAAATTCTCCCAGGCGCAGCGGGCCAAAATACTCCCCTTCGACCTGCCGATTTTCGCCAGCCGTGTAGAACTGCCGAGCACAGCTGAATCGAATATCCCGCTCCTGCCAGTCCGTCAGACCGTCGCCATCGGAGTCGCGTAAAATCGGCGAGGAATACACTCGCCGGCGCGGCTGCCCATTGACTTCCACCTCCCAGCCGACGCTCAGCTCCACCGCATCTTCCATACCGTCCCGGTCAGTATCCCGGGAATCCGCCAGTGGAATACGTACACTTTGATTGGCCTCTTCCCCGCAAAAGGCGGGCAACACATCAAAGCCACAGGCCGTTGTCTCGCCGGCGATTGGCTGCCGGTAGGTGTCACCAAAGGCGACATTGTCTTCCTGATTCACCGGGCTATCGGTGGAACCGGCAATAAACTCATCGCGGGCGAACAGTCCGTCTTTATCGAGGTCCTGCACAAAGGCCAGCTTGAAACTTTGACCCGGTTTCATCACCACGCTGTCGATATCCGCGCTGGTGCTGAGGTCTGCATTGGTCAGTGCCACCCAACGGTAGGAACCGGGCTGACTCTGGTAGCCGCCCACACGGGTGATGATCTGCGGGCCATCACACTGCGCATTGGCAAACCCCTCGTTACCCGGCTCGGCATCCGCGAGCACTTCTACCGGACAACCGTTCTCCTCGGTACAGGTACACTGGCTGGCGATGCTGCAAATACGATCCCCCTGGAAAATGACCGGGGAATCGGTACCGCAGGTGGCGCTGGTATCAAAACCACGGGTAATCGCAGGGTGATTGAATGAATCCGGGTCGCTTACAGAATCCAGCTTCCCATTGGGGCCGGCCTCGATAATGACCTCACCAATACCCAGGCCGCGGGTACCCACGGCAACGCGCTGCACGTCATCACCCAGGGCAGCGGTCTGTGCGACGCCCTCGATACCCGCCACAATGGCGTCTTCCGTAGTGGGGTTGCGCTCCCAGCCCAGCTGGTTTTCCAGCAGGTAGGTGAGTGGCAGGCCGGTCGGGCGTCCTTTGGCGTCATACCCGCCCAGGGCCTCACCGGTACCGAAGTCCTGCAGCGCCGTCGCCGCCAGCTGATAGCGCTCAATGCCCTCGAAGCCATAGTCAATCACCAGACCCGCCGTCACATCCTGCACTTCCTGATTGATGTAGCTGAACTGACGGCCAAACTCATCGCTGATCTGATAGTTGCCGATACGGAAAACAATCCCGGAAGGGTTGCGCAGCAGCTCCTCGGCCACCGACGGCGGCAGCTTGTTATCGCTAAACACCAGAGGTCCGATCACCGGATTGAAGGGGCCCAGGGAGAAAGACGAAGTGCCGGATTTGGGCAGTAACGTCGCCAGCGGCTCCAGTTCACGACTGCCGCGGCGTACACGTAACAGGGTTACCTCGATATCGCTTACGGTAAACGCGATATCCCCCCGGTTGTGCAATGCGATTTCCACATTAATATTTGCGCTGGTGACTTCCCGCGAGACTTCCGAACTCTGGCTCAGCAATACCCCTTTACTGTAAGAGTCCTCGAGTACCTGTTGCGTCTCCCGCGATGAAGTAATGTTTTCGCCGGTAGTGGTAATCTCATTTAGGTTCCAGTCGGTATAAGCCAGGGCTTCGCCCTGCACAAAGAACTGACCATCTGTATACTGATCCGATTTTCCGAGCCTGATGCCGATCTGCCCGCCCCAGTTGCGCATTACCTCATCCACAGTTTCGTCAATCGTCAGCACCTCTCGACCACTGGACGTAAGTACCTGCGCGGTAGAGCTGGACTCAACCACGCTCTCCTGGCCAGTGGCGTCCGTGTAGGTGTATGCCTCATTCAGGGTAATCGAGTAATTGCCCGGCACTAGCGTGATCCTGGGAAGATCTGCGACGCGTGGGTTGCGGTAGCGCTGCAGGACTTCGACATCATCTGTCAGCTGGTCGCCGTCGGTATCCGCGTGCAGCGGGGAAGTCTGCAGGCTGTCGTACTCCAGGCCGTCTTCCAGGCCATCGCCGTCGCTATCGGCACTGAACGGGCTGGTGTAAAGCACGTTGAGTTCGAGGTTGTCTCCGAGGCCATCGCTATCGGTATCGCCATCCCGTGGATTGCCGCCGTAGCGCAGCTCATCGCGGTCATCGATGCCGTCGCCGTCGGTATCCGCACTGTGCGGGTCGCTGGTCACCTGGCGGGTTTCCAGGGTGCCATTGGCGTATTCGATCACCACGGTGTAGCCGCGCAGCTCCTTCTCATCGGTAATGCCGTCGCCGTCGGTGTCGACAAAATCGGAACTGGCAACCGTACATTGGCCACCGGGCGTGGAGTCCACTTCACTATCGTACGTAGGGTCCCAGCAATCGGGGTCAACCACACAGGCGACCCCTACCAGATCACTGTAGGATTCGCTGTTACAGGCGTAGTAAACCGCAGGCGGCGTGCCGGCAAATTCGGCGGCATTGAACAATACCGTTTGTCCACCAGAGCTACTGACGATCTCGATCTGCCGGCCATAGGTATCACGGGCATTGGTGACTGTGACCGTGTAAGTCACCTCATTTTGTGGGGAGGTTGTGAGTTCAACGGAAAACTCGTCGGGCATCACTGCTGCTTTAACCTGCACGGTGCCGACTTCCGAATTGACGTTGGTCTGCACAATGGAATAGTGAGCGGGCGTTTCCACGGTCTCCGGATCCATTGCGCGGTTAAAGGTCAAAAGAATCCGGTCATTGCCGGTCGAAACCGCGCTCACCACCCGGGGAAAAGCGTCTTCAATAAGGCCAGGGGCAACCACCGGTGCCGCAGGAACCGGTTTGAAGTCCACGCTACCGTCGCGGATAAAGGTGGAAACTGTCTCTCCATCACAATTACAGGTTGCCTCCGCTTCGGCCATAAGTACCTGCTCTACATCGCCAATGGGGGTCTCTGTTCCGGCGACCATCAACAACGAAGGATCCAGCGCCATGACCGCAGCGAAGTCGCTCACGGAGCTAAGCGCCGGCACCGCCCCATCAACCCCTTTTCCGTCGAAGGCGCCATCGGTCAAGTCTTCTGCCAGTGCGGTTAGCAGCTGATCGGTAGACACCGTTGAATCCGGCTTGGTGGAACGAATGTTTTTTTGCAGCTCCAGCACGACTGCCGCGATGGTTTCCGAGACAGTGCGCACCTCCGCCACCCGGTACTGGTCTTCGAGCGTAACGGCATCGACGGTGAGGACCGGGGGAGACAGGTAGAGGTCGGTTTTTTCCGCAATACCCACAGCCAGGGTTGAGCGCACCATTTGGGCGGCCAGCTCCAGGTTTTCGGCAAATACGTCAGCACTGGGGTTTTCACCGCTTAATGCAATTGCCAGATCGACCGCAACCGTGGACAGCGGTGTCGCATAAATGGCACCGCCCTTTTCAAGTTCCGACAGAGACGCCTCAGTAACCGCAGTCCGCAGCCTTGTAAGAACTGGAGTGCCACCCGAGGTAAGATCCAGGGTCTGAGCGTCCGCCGTGACTTCAATAATCAACGGTGTGATCAGGATTTCAGGGTCATCGGCAATCTCCAGAACCACAGTGATGGACTCTGCCGAGGAGAGCCCCTCAGCGATCGGCGTGAGGCTGCGCAGGCCCACCCGTGTTCCGTCAAACCCATACGCTTTCACCTGCGCATTGAGCAACGGACCTTTGACCCCGCCCGCCGACAATGTTACTGGCGGCACGGGTGCCGGAGCCGGCGCCGGTTCCGGGGTCGGCGCCGCAGAAGACCCAGAGCCACCCCCGCACCCCGAAAGCAACACCAGTAAACAGAACACAAGTGCCCCAAGCACGGAGAATCCGCGCTGACCAGTCCGTAGTATTTTCATTCTTTCATCCCGATATTTTTGCCGGCCAGAAACTGCGCCAACCACATTGCCCTGCCCGGCGCAGTGGTAGCGTTTAGAAAGTGGGCGCCAAAAACACCCCCCCTCTCAAGTCCTAAAGCGCCATCGGGGAGATGAAACCGACATCTTTTTTTAAAATTTTCGAAAAATGTGGGAAGGGAATGAATTGCGAATAGAAACAGGGGGTGGAAAATTACTTAAGCCAGAAAAGTCAGGAATGTGCAAGCTCCAGTTCACGACCAATCCAGGCGCGGGCAAATCGTGCATCCCGCTCAACGGTACGGCTGGAAATACCAATCACACTGGCAATTTCCTTGGCGGTGAGACCCGCAAAATACTGTAGTTCCAGGATTTCTGCCTTGCGCGTATCGCGCTGCGCCAACCGTGAAAGTGCATCATCCAGCTCAAGCAGGAGCGCATCCTCCATGGCCGGTTCCGTGACGGTAGTGTCCAGCGAGACATGCACAACGCCGCCGCCACGCTTTTCACGCTGTGCGCAACGGGCGTGATCCACCAGCACACGACGCATCATACGACCGGCCAGCGCATAAAAATGACAACGGTCGGAGAAATCAACATCCGCCAGTTGTAACCGTATGAACGCTTCGTTCACCAACGCGGTTGGCTGCAGAGTATGATCATTGCGCTCATGGCGCATGGACTGGCGGGCCAAACGGTGCAGTTCGCGGTAAACCAGTTCCCCCAGCTTATCCGCACCGGAGCCTTTGCCGTTCTGCCATTCTTTGAGTAGTCGGGTGAATTCTTTTTGCACTTTTGTTTTCCACGCATCAGCGCCTCAGGCTCCCGCCCGGTGAGGCCCGCTGTTTATACCACACATGGTACTATCCGATGGATTGCACAACGCAATGTCGGTGGACAGCAACACGGTGGCGGCATGGAATTCAACACATGGGGTAAGATCGAAAGGCTTTTCAATGAGGCATTAGAGCACCCGCCCAATGCGCGAGACCAATTTCTGGAGCGCGCCTGCGCTGGCGATGAGGCCCTGCGGCAGTCGGTGGAATCCTTGCTGCAACAGTGTACGGGCGGCGAGCAGGCCGCGCATATTGTCGAGAATGCAGCGCGACACTTCCTCGATGGTCCCGTTCTGCAAGCCGGTGTCACCCTCGGTGCCTACCGGATAATACGCCCCATCGGCCACGGTGGGATGGGTGATGTGTACCTGGCCGAGCGCGCAGACCAGACCTTCGATAAGCGCGTGGCCATCAAACTTATCCGGAACCAGCTGCTCAACTCCGACGACGTCAATGCCAGGTTTCACAGCGAGCGACAGATTCTCGCGGCCCTGGAGCACCCGGGTATCGCGCGTCTCCTCGATGGTGGCAGTACTCCCGAAGGCATTCCGTACCTGGTCATGGAGTACATCGAAGGGGAGTCCATCACCAGTTACTGCCACCGCCACAATGCGAGCCTGGAGCAGCGGCTCGTATTGTTTCGCAAAGTATGTGAAGCGGTGGACTATGCCCACCAGCACCTGGTGGTCCATCGGGACATCAAACCCTCCAATATCCTCGTCAGCACCGACGGCCAACCGCGCTTGGTGGACTTCGGTATCGCCAAGATACTGGAGAATTCCAGTATCCCGCTGCAACAACCGGAAACGGATATCGCCGAGCGCTTGCTCACACCCCACTATTCCAGCCCGGAACAACTGCGGGGTGAAGCGGTGAGCACCGCCAGTGATGTGTATGCACTCGGCGTCGTCCTGTTCGAACTGCTGACCAATTGCCGCCCGTTCGAACAGAGCACCACCGCCGCGCACACCGTGGTACAGGCCATACTTCAGCAGGACCCGGTTTCACCCAGCCGCGCACTCGCGCAGCTACCCACTCACTGTAACGATGACAATCGGGCAAACGGGAAGCTTGCGGACATCCAAAATCGTCCGGGGTGGCGCCGCCAATTGCGCGGAGATCTGGACAACATCACGCTGATGGCGCTGCGACGGGAGCCCGGTCGCCGCTATGCCTCCGCTTCCCGTTTCGCTGAAGATATCCGCAATTATCTGGAAAAGCGCCCGGTCAACGCCAGACCATCGTCCTGGGGTTACGTGATATCCCGGTTTATTGCACGCAACCGTGCAGCCAGTGCGTCCCTGACGCTTCTCGTGGCTGCGATCTTCAGCTTCGGCGCGCTCCTGTGGCTGCAGGCAGAAGAACTCCGTGCACAGCGAGACCTTGCGCGTCAGCAGCTGGTGCGTGCAGGAACCATTTCAGATTTTCTTTCGCAGATGTTTTCCGGGCTAAATCCCGATAAGGCCCAAGGGCGCGAGGTCACCGTGCGGGAAATGCTCGACCAGGCCGCCCAACAATTGAAAAGCCGGGAGACAACCGGTGCGGATCAGCGAACCGTTACCGCCACCCTGCATCGTGTCATTGGTACTTCATACGCCCAGTTGGGTCTGCCGTCAGAAGCCGATGAGCACATGCAATTTGCCTTGCGCGCCTATCGCGATGGCGTAATCACTTCACCGCGTGAACAATTGCGGACTCTTCTCGCCGTCAGCGATGTACTGCATCTGCAGTTCAACTCAGAAGAGCGACTGAAAATAGCGCGGGAAGCAATGGAGATTGCGCGTCGGCTGAACCCGCCCGACCCCGTGCTCAAGCTAGACGCACTGAGCCTCTACGCCAGCGCACTGCACATGGCGGGGCAGTTACCGGCTGCGCATGAACAGTTCAACAAACTCTATATAGAGACTCAGGTTTTTTATGGAGCCAAGCACCCCAAGACGCTCCTAGCCTTAAGTAACCTGGGCGTTATCAATCATTGGCTAGGGAATTTTGACATCTCCGAGGCGCGGTATCGGGAATGCTACAGAATTGCCAACAGCGCGCTCGGCGAAAAGCACACCATCTCACTAAAGTGCCTGTCCAACCTCGGCTCGGTGCTTGAGGTCAGCGGACAATTTGACGCCGCTGTACCCGTACTCGAGCGTCACATTCGTCTGGCTCGCGAAGTCGTGGGACCCGATCATCCCGAAACCCTGAGAACCATGCATAACCTCGCCGATGTGTACCGTGGCCTAGTGCGCTACGACGAATCGGAAAACCTGTTTCTCGAGACTCTGCAGAAACGGAAGGCCGCCCTCGGACCTGTGCACATCGAAACCCTGCAGACACAGTACAAGCTCGGACGTCTGTACGCTGAACAGCAACGCTACCAAGAGGCACTCGCGCTACTGGAATCCAGTCATACTAAACTGGTGAATCAGCTCGGCCCCGATCACCCGACCACACTGATTGCGAAAGGTATTCTCGATAGCGCCTTGCACGCTGCGGGCGCCCAGCCCGCCGGTTGAGTATTATATGGATTGATGCGTTTGATGTGGAAAACGGATGTGTAACAAGCAGATCATTTTAAAACACAAAAAAGCCGGAGCACTGCCCCGGCTTTTTTGTTACTGGCGACACTGAAAAATTTTCAGCGCTGCGCCGCATCCCGGCATTCGCCGCGCACTTCGCCGCCGAGCTGAGACACCACGCGGTCAATCACAAAATACCCATCGCGACAGAAGCCGGTTTCCTGAAGCTTGAGTTCCAGGGCATGCTCGAAATCGCGCTCCTGACTCCGGCTTCCCCGGGACGCCCTTGCCATCTCCTGCTGCCGCACCATGCCACTGCGCATATTCGGCGTTTCGGTGTAAGGCCCACGAATCATCGGCGCCGCCATTTCCAGGGAATAGGTAAAACGCTTGGAGCCGTTGGCGAAAATTTCAGTATGGAAAGACTCCTTCAGCCCGGGGTTCGGGGCACTGGGCGCACTGGCACACCCTGCGAGAAAAACCACGGGCGCAATCAAGGAATAGAAGTACAGACGGCTGAGCATCACGTTCCCTTTTTGAAAAGTTATTTGAATACCACGGTGCGGTTGCCATGAATAAAGACACGCTCTTCCAGCACAAGTTGCAGTGCGCGGCTTAAAACCTGCTTTTCCACATCCCGCCCGGCGCTGGCCATGGACTCCGCCGAGTAGCCGTGGTCCACGTGAATCACATCCTGCTCGATGATCGGCCCCTCATCCAGGTCGTCGGTCACGAAGTGCGCGGTGGCCCCGATAATTTTCACCCCGCGCTCAAACGCCTGCTGGTAGGGCTTGGCACCGATGAACGCCGGCAGGAAGGAGTGGTGGATATTGATGATGCGCTTGCTGTAATGGGCAACAAACTGCGGGGTGAGCACCCGCATATACTTGGCGAGAATCAGGTAGTCCGGGGCATAGCTGTCGACCAGCTGCATCACCTGCTCTTCGTGCTGCGCCCGCTCCAGGCCATCTGCCGGCACCCAGTGGAATGGGATATCAAACTTTTCCACCAGTGGCTGCAACACATTGTGGTTGCCGATGACCGCCGCAATCTCCACATCCAGCGCCCCGGAATAACACTTCATCAGGATATCGCCGAGGCAATGGGACTCTTTGGTGACCATCAGCACCAGGCGCTTGCGCCCGCTGGCCACCAGCTTGCGCTCGGCGCCGGCGGGCAGCGCCAGATCCAGGTCTTCCAACAGCGTGGCATCGTTAAAGTTGCCCTCCAGCGCGGTGCGCATGAAGAAGCGCCCCTGGGCGCGATCCACGAACTCGTCGTTCTTGGTGATATTGAGCTGGTGCTTGTAACAGATGTTGGTGATCTTGGCGATCAGGCCTTTGGCGTCCGGGCAGTCCGTTAGCAGTATCTTCTTTTCCATCGGCAAAAATCAGACTAATTATTCAGAGTGCTGACTATACACTATGTGCATTCGTGCACCTGCCACGCAGGGCAATAATTGATCAAATTCCTAGGGGTTTTATGGACAAGCAACTTTTCAGTGAACACCTGGCCACGCTGCGCAAGCGCTACGACGAGATCCTCGAGCAGTGCGGGTTCGAGACCCTGAATGTGTTCAGCGGTGCGCCTTCGGTGCAGTTCCTCGACGACAATTACTACCCGTTTCGCGTCAACCCCCAGTTCAAGGCCCTGGTACCGGTTACCGACAACCCCCACAGCTGGGTCGTCTATCGCCGGGGCCAAAAGCCCAAGCTGCTGTTCTACCGCCCGGTGGACTTCTGGCACTACGTGCCGCCCGCCCCCCAGACCTTCTGGAGCGACGATTACGATATCGAGCTGCTGGCCAAGCCGGAAGAGGCCAAGGCGTTTTTGAACGGGGAAGATGCCGCGTTTATCGGCGAAACCGGCAAACTCGAAGGCTGGGACATCGGCGAGCGCAACCCGCAACACCTGATCGACCGCCTGCACTGGGCGCGCGCCTACAAGACACCGTATGAGTTCGCCTGCCTGCGGGAAGCCAACCGCATCGCGGTGCGCGCGCACAAGGCCGCGGAAGACGCCTTCCGTGCAGGTGCCAGCGAATTTGACATCAACCTGGCCTACCTGCAGGCGGCGGGCCAGGGCGAAAATACCATGCCCTACGGCAACATTGTGGGCCTCAACGAGCACGGTGCCATCCTGCACTACACCCATCTTTCCACCGAGCGGTTGCCGGAGAGCGAGCGTCGCAGCTTCCTGATCGACGCCGGTGCCGACTGTAACGGCTACTGCGCCGACATCACCCGCTCGTATGCGTATCGCGATGGCGAGTTCGCGGAGCTGGTGGCGGCAATGCACGAGAAAGAGCAGGAACTGGTGGCGGGCCTCACCCCGGGCGCCTCTTATGTGGACCTGCACCGCAGCTGCCACCACAAGGTCGGCGAGCTGCTGCAGCAGTTCGGTGTGATCAAGACCGCCCCGGAGAGCGCGGTGGAATCCGGACTCACCGGCACCTTCATGCCCCACGGCCTGGGCCATTTCCTCGGCCTGCAGGTGCACGACGTGGGTGGTCACCAGACCGCGCCGGAAGGCGGCACCACCCCGCCGCCGAAGGAATTCCCGTTCCTGCGCACCACCCGTACCATCGAGGAAAACCAAGTGTTTACCATCGAGCCGGGGCTGTACTTTATCGAGAGCCTGCTGGCGGACCTGAAAGAGTCGCAACTGGCGGATGAAGTGAACTGGGACAAGGTGGAAAAGCTGCGTCCGTTCGGCGGCGTGCGTATCGAGGACAACCTGATTGTGCATGCCGACCGCGTGGAAAACATGACGCGGGATTGCGAAGCGGATCAGTAACGTTTTCCACAGGCAAAAAAAAGCCCTCTGTAAAGAGGGCTGGTATCCCGCAGGATAACCCGCGGGATACATAGTCGTCGTGACAAACGAATAGGATTCGGCGCATCCTCGCCGGGTGCGCACTAGCAGATGCGCATTACCAGGTGCGCATTTTGTGCCCTTTCAGCGCGTAAAACAGAATGAACAGGTAACAGGGTAGCGCCACCCAGTAGCCGGTCTGGAAGGTGCCAGACACCTCCGAGAGTTTGCCGAAAATCAGCGGAATAATGGCGCCCCCGGCAATACCCATGATCAGTAGCGCAGAGCCCTGCGCGGTAAAGCGCCCCAGGCCGTCCAGCGCCAGCGGCCAGACCGTTGGCCACACCAGCGCGTGTGCCAGCCCCATCAGCGCCACAAAGAACACCGAGTCAGGAATCACCGGAATACCCGTCCAGCCCCAGAGTGTGGACGCCAGCGCGGTACTCTCGGCCGAGCTGAATAGCACCCCCAGTACACACAGGGCACCGGCAATCGCCGAGCCGGTCAGCGCCTGCTGCTGGCTGATCCAGCGGGGAATACAGAACACGCCCAGCAGGTAGCCCACCACCATAAACACCATGGTGTATGAGGTGAGCGAGGAAAAGTGTGCAACACCGGTCTCCTCGCCATACAGACCGATGGTGTCGCCGGCAATCACCTCAACACCCACGTAGGCAAACAGGGCCAGTGCCCCCAGCACCACCTGCGGGAACTGCCACACACCGGAGCGGCCATCGTCTTCGCCGCCGGTGTTTTCTTCGATTTCCGGCAACCCGGAAAACTTGATCAGCCCCACCAGCAGAAACAGCAGGCCGGACATATACAGATACGGCGTGATCAGGCGATTGGCGACGGCGTCCATCATTTCCGCGCGCGCTTCACCACTCAGCTGGGACACCGCCTGGGTATTGAAGTCGGACAACCCCGACAGCACCAGCGCGGTAAACACCAGCGGCGCCAGCACCCCGGCGCTTTTGTTGATGATGCCCATAATGGCGATACGGGTGGCCGCACTTTCCACCGGGCCAATCTTGACCACGTACGGGTTGGACGCGGTCTGCAGAATGGTCAGGCCGGCACCCAGCCCAAACAGCCCCAGCAGGAAAATGGCATAACTGCCGGTCTGCGCCGCCGGAATAAACACCAGTGCCGCCACCCCCATAATGCCGAGCCCCAGTGCCATACCGTTGCGGTAACCGGTGCGGCGCAGGATGTACGACATGGGCAGGGCCATCACCGTATAGGCGATATAAAACACAAAAGTGACGAACAGAGCCTCAAATTCATTCAGATTGCAAAGAATCTTCAGGAATGGAATCAGCGACCCGTTCAGCCAGGTCACAAACCCGAAAATGAAAAACAGCATGCCGATGATCGCCATCGGTAACAGGCTGCTTTTACGGGCGGTCGGAACATTTTGCTGCACGGTTACGGTACTCACGTTGCCCCCAGGTAATGCAAAAAAATCCCGGCTCCGCACGGAGCCGGGTTATAAGGAGGAAGTTTAAAAGTTCGCGCTGAGCCCCAGGTTAAACAGGCGGCCATAGCGGGTCAGGTGGCTGACCTGGTCCGGGCGCATCACATAACCCCAGTTACGCTCGTTGGTAATGTTGTTCACACTCAGGCTGAGATTGAAGTTGTCGGTCAGATCGTAATCCGCGCTGAAATCCAGCTGCCCGTACTCCGCATCCCAGCTGGGGCCACCCCAGGCGGCCGGGTTGGTCAGGACCTTGCCACGCCAGTTGTACGCCAGCCGCGCCTGTGCACGATCCTGCTCGTAGTACACCACCGCGTTGTACGAGTTCTTGGGCATGCCGACAAAGGGCAGGCCTTCTTGGCGGCGCTCGGCATTGTCGTACTCACTATCCACATAGGTATAGTTCATCTGCACGCCCAGACCATCGAACGGGGCGGGCAGCAGATCGCTCAGGGACTGCTGGTAGGTCAGCTCAAGGCCGCGCACCATGGCGCCCTCGTCACCGTTGAGTGCGCTGTACACCTCAAACTCGTAGCCGTCAATTTCGCGCACGCCGTTGCGACCGTATTCGGTAAAGGACTCGATATCCTTGAAGTACACAGTGGCGGTCAGCGCGCCGTAATCGGAGAAGTACCACTCCAGCGCCGTATCCAGCTGGTTGGCGCGCATGGGCTCCAGCCCCGGGTTGGCGGTGTGCAGCTCAAACTCGTTCAGGTCGATATAGCTGTAGGCCTTCAGCGAGTCGATGCTGGGGCGGGTAATCACGCGGCCGGCGCTGAGGCGATACACCAGCTCGTCGTTCAATTCCCACTTCAGGTTCATGCTGGGCAGCGCATCCAGGTAAGAATCCTGGTACTCGATGCGGTACTGGTAGTCCGCCATTTTGCCCACCACCTTGATACCGGTGACGTTGTCGGGATCGTCATCCTGCTCGAAGCGCACCGCATCCGGGTCCAGTGAGTAACCGGCACTGTTCACGGTGGTTTCGACTACACGCACACCGAAATTGGCAGTGAGCGGGCGGTCCAGTACTTCGGTTTCCAGATCTGCCTGCAGGTACGCGGCCAGGGTGGATTCCCCCAGATCAAACGACTGGGTGGGCTGATAGGTGGCGCGCACCATGGCCGCCGCTTCCGGGCTGATGCTTTCGTAGAAGGCCATCAGCTTGTCGTAGTCGAAGCTCGCCCACGGCAGCGGATGCTTGCCCGGCTCGCCGTCGAGGAAATCGTCAAAGCGCGGCTGGCGCAATACGTCGGCGGGCAAACGGAAGAACTTCAGGCCATTGATAATTTCTACCGTCGACAGGTCCGGATCAAAATCCGGATAGTGCTCAAAATAATCGCCGCCGTTACTGAACATGGACGCATTTTCAGAAGCGAAGGTCAGCCGGGATTTGCTCTGGTCCCCGTAATTCACACCGAATTTTACCGAGCTGATCAGGTCGCCCATGGGCGCCCAGTCCGCGTCCAGGCGAATCTCGGACACCGCATCGCTGATGGTATTGCCCGAGTTATAGCTGTAGTGCGCTCCAAACGGGGAGGTGTGCGACAGCGCGGGATCCATGGTGATGTCCGGCAGCAGGTTGTTGCCGGAGCCATCGATGCGTACCTCATCCACAAATCCGCGTGCAACCACATAGCGGTTGTCGCCGGTGTTGCGAATTTCCGACTCCGAGTGCGACACATCCAGGGATACACGGAAATCGTCGCGAATATCCCAGGCCACATTGGTGCCCACCTGATAGGTTTCGGTGTTGCGCGGTACCGAGGTATTCAGCAGCTCCACCATGGCGCCATCGGTCAGCGTCACCGCATTGACCAGACCGTTTTCGTCGAAGCCGAGGTCGCCGACACTGGGCACACCCGGTGTCCACCACTCGTCGTAAGTCACGAAGGAAATCTGGTACTCCTCGCCATTGGTATCGTAGGCGGAGTAGATAGAATCGAAGTTCACTTCGATGTCGTCGCGCGGACGCCACTGCAACGCGAGGCTGACACCGGTGCGCTCACGGGTATCCTGCCAGTTGCGGTACTGCACGTAACCGGGCAGCGTGGTGCCGTACTCGTTGTCGACTTCCGGATCGAATTCCCCGTCGCCGTCCACGTCTTCGCGCACGGTCATCCAGTCTTCGGCGCCTTCGTTGTAGAAGCCGCTGCCGTAGTAGCCATCGGTGCGCAGGGTGCGCTCGGAATACACCCCGGTCAGCAGGGCACCGAAGGTGCCATCAAAAAACGTATTGCTCACCAGGAACGACGCCTGCGGATTCATGTCCTGGGTGCGATCTTCGTAAATCCCCTTGAGCGACCCCTGCATGACCAGGCCGGGGAAATCCATCGGACGGCGGGTGCGGATATTGATCACCGAACCGATGCCGCCCTCCTGGGTCTCCGCCACCGGCGACTTGTAGACTTCCACCCCTTTCAACAACTCTGCTGCAATCAGGTCGTAGTTGAAATCGCGGCTGCTGTGCTCGGACGCCATGCGGCGACCGTTGATGGTGGTCACGTTGTAGTCGCCGCCCAGGCCGCGCACCGTCACCTTCTGCCCCTCGCCCCCGTTGCGGGTGATGGTGATACCGCTCATGCGCTGCAGGGCTTCGGCAATATTCTGGTCCGGGAACTTGCCGATATCTTCCGCAACGATGGAATCGACAACATTCACGGCATCGCGCTTGATATCCAGGGAGTTCTTGATACTACTGCGGATACCCGTTACCTGAACTTCTTCCACGGTTTCGGTGGCCGGGCCTTCAAAAATATCTTCCGCTTCCTGAGTGTCCACGTCCTGCGCCACGGCCTGAGATGCCATGACCAGTGCCCCGATTACCAGGCTGAGCGTCGTTCTTTTGTTGTCGAGCATAATCGTTTACCCAATGTCGTTTTTATAAGTCGTGGTGGAGGTTGGGCACAGCACACAAACGGCAGGCGTACAGCGGCCCCTTCGCCTTATTGCAGGCAAATAATCGTTTCAAAATGGAGAGAAAAAGCCTTCCCTGGCGAGATGGTCAGGGCGGGCAGCAGGCCCGCCCGTACATCAACTTACAATGCCCAGCGGTGCAGCGGTTTTCCACACGCCGCGGGTAAAGTCCGGGAAGTCCTTACTGTTGCCGCGGTCTTTCACCGAAGCTTCCGACAGCGGGGTGACCGCAGACCAGGCCGCTGCATCGTACACGTCCTGATCCAGTGGCTGGCCGTTGCGCAGGCAGTAGACCATGCGCCAGAACATCAGGAAGTCCATACCGCCGTGACCGCCGTTACGCTCGGCTACTTCGCCCATGCGGCGCCACAGCGGGTGGTCGTACTTGTCGTACCAGTAATCCATGTCGTAGTCCCACTCGTGGTAGCTCTTGCGACCACCTTTCTCCAGGGCGATGCGGTTGGGGAAGCCGGCGAAGACGCCGTTGGTGCCCTGAATGTGGTTGTGACGGGTGTACGGACGCGGTGTCGTGGTGTCGTGCTGGACCATGATGGTGCGGCCCTTCACGGTCTTGATCAGGCTGGTGTTAATGTCACCGGCGATGTATTCCACCTGGTTGCGCAGGTGATCCGCCGGGAACTCGCGCTCGGCGTAAGCGGCGCGGCCGAGGGCCGGGCTGCTCATGGAGGTGAGATAGTCGAAGCGGTCGCCGCGGTTGATGTTCATGTACTGGGCAACCGGGCCCAGGCCGTGAGTGGGGTACAGGTTGGCATCGCGCATGGCGTGCCACTGGGTGCGCCAGGAGCCGGTCTTGCGGTGCACTTCCTTCATCTGCCAGCGCAGCTCGTGAATGTAGGAGGCCTCGCCGTGCAGCAGGTCGCCAAACAGGCCCATGCGCACCATGTTCAATGCCATCAGCTCGTCGCGGCCGTAGCACACGTTCTCGAGCATCATGCAGTTCTTCTGGGTCTTCTCCGCGGTATCGACCAGCTGCCAGCACTCTTCCACGGTCACTGCCGCCGGTACTTCCACCATGGCGTGCTTGCCGCTGAGCATGGTTTCCACCGACATGGGCGCGTGCCAGCGCCAGGGGGTGGAGATGATCACGATATCGATATCGTTGTGGTCCAGCAGGTCGCGGTAAGAGTGCTCGTTCTTGCCGTAGGCGGCGGGCTTGGGCAGGCCCTTGCTGGTGACCAGGTTGACCGCGCGCTCCAGCACCAGCGGGTCGGTGTCACAGATCGCCTTGATTTCGACGCCATCGATGTTGCAGAAGTGCTTTACCGCACCCACGCCGCGCTCACCGACGCCAATAAAGCCCACGCGTACCGTGTCCATCGGCGGTACAACCAGCCCCATGACCGACTTCTGGCCCTTGGGTGCCAGCAGGTTGTTACCGGTGGCGGCATTGGTGGCACAGCCCGCGGCAGTGGCGGCAGCGGCCGCAGTCAGGCCGGCTTTCAGAAACTTTCGACGATCGATTTGGCTCATTTATTGTGTACCTCAAAACCTGCTAAACGGTGATCTCTGTGTGGGGCTGACAATAACCAAGCGAAACTGACGCATCAACAAAAAAACGCTTCAAAAACTTTCGTTTCCACATCGAAAAAACTGTAATTCGCGCCGATATAAACTAATAAATTATTGATTTATAAGCACAAATAAGAAACGAAAGGCCCTGAAAAATAAATTTGATTTGAAAGCTTATGAAAGTTTCGTAGAATGCACATCTGATTTCATCAAGGACGTCACATGACAGCCAATACCATTGAGCGTAGACACGACATCGTCCAGGCGACGATTGATGCCGGCCGTGTGCAGGTGCCGGAGCTCGCCGAGAAATATGGCGTTTCCACCGTAACCATCCGCGGCGACCTCAATTATCTGCACCAGAAGGGGCTGCTGGTGCGCACCCGCGGTGGCGCCGTGGCCAGCAACCGGGTGAGCCCGGAGCTTTCCGTGCGCGAAAAGGTCACGGAGCACCTGGATATCAAGCGCCGTATCGCCGCCACCGCCGCCCGCGAAGTCCGCGAGCAGGACACCATCATCCTGGATTCCGGCACCACCACTGCGGAGATCGCCAGCGAGCTGC
Source organism: Microbulbifer sp. Q7 (assembly GCF_001639145.1). Classification (NCBI taxonomy): domain Bacteria; kingdom Pseudomonadati; phylum Pseudomonadota; class Gammaproteobacteria; order Cellvibrionales; family Microbulbiferaceae; genus Microbulbifer; species Microbulbifer sp. Q7. The sequence goes on from NZ_LROY01000002.1 coordinate 2,106,310, forward strand.
AACACTTCCGCCGCCTTGTGGTGATGACCAACGGCCTCAACGTGGCGCAGAAACTGGTGGATGCAGAGGGCGTGGAAGTGCTGATGACCGGTGGCTCCCTGCGCAAGAAGTCGCTGTCCTTTTATGGCCGCGCCGCGGAAGACGCCCTGCAGTGCTACCACTTCGACAAGGTATTCCTGGGTGTGGACGGCATCGACTTCCAGGGGGGCATCACCACCCACTTCGAATACGAAGCCAACCTGAACCGCCTGATGTGCAAGGTCGCCCGGCAGGTGATTGCGGTGACCGACTCCTCCAAGTTCAAGCGCTCCGGGGTGCACAAGATCTGCGACTTTTCCGACATCGACATTCTCATCACCGACCAGGGGATTCCCGAGGCATTCCATGAGGCGTTGACCGATGCCGGGGTCAGGGTCGTGATCGTCGACTGAATCGCGGCCCGGCAGGGGTCACCCTGCGGGCGCGTCAAATACTCAGACAACAAGGATTTACCATGCTGCAAGAATTGATAAGAGCCAACCTGGGAGGGGAAGCGCGCGGGATTTACGCCATCTGCTCCGCCCACGGCCTGGTGCTTGAGGCAGCCATGGAGCAGGCACTGGCGGACGACTCGCCCCTGCTCATCGAGGCCACCGCCAACCAGGTCAACCAGTTCGGCGGCTATACCGGGATGCAACCGGCAGACTTTTTCGACTACGTGGCAACCCTGGCCGAGCGCACCGGGCTGGATGCGAGCCGCATTATTCTCGGCGGAGACCATCTGGGGCCGGTGTGCTGGCAGAAAGAGCCTGCCGCGGAGGCCATGACCAAGGCGCGCGACCTGATCGACGCCTACGTCACCGCCGGCTTCAGCAAGATCCACCTGGACTGCAGCATGCCCTGTGCAGACGATGTGCTGCCGCTGGCAGACGCGGTGATTGCTGCGCGTGCCGCTGACCTGTGCCGCACCGCAGAGGACGCCGCCGCACGCTGCGGCAAGTCCGGGCAGGTGGTGTACGTGATTGGCACTGAAGTGCCGCCGCCCGGTGGCGCCAAGGAAGCCATTACCGAGCTGGAAGTGACCCGGCCAGAGCACGCCCGCAACACCATTGAACTGCACCAGCGCGCCTTTGCCGAGCGCGGCCTCGATGCCGCCTGGTCACGGGTTGTGGGCCTGGTAGTGCAGCCCGGCGTGGAGTTCGATCACACCGCCATCATCGACTACCAGCCACACAAGGCCACCGAACTGAAAGCCCTGGCCCAAAAAACCGGCGGGATCGCCTTTGAAGCGCATTCCACCGATTACCAGACCGACGCCGCCTACCAGCAACTGGTGCGCGACCACTTCGCCATCCTGAAAGTGGGCCCGCAGCTGACCTTTGCCCTGCGCGAAGCCCTGTTCGCCCTCAGCTATATCGAAGATGAGCTGCCGGGCATTGGGAAGAAGTCCAACCTGCGCGCGGTCTGCGAAGCGCGCATGCAGGCGCAACCGGGTTACTGGCAGAGTTTCTACGAGGTGGCACCAGAGCAGCAGCCGCTTTACCGACGCTATAGTTACAGTGACCGCATCCGCTACTACTGGCCGGACGACGCGGTCACTGCTGCGGTGAACACCCTGCTGGACAACCTCTCGGGCGCACCGATACCGCTGCCCCTGCTGAGCCAGTTTTTCCCCCAGGAATACCACCTGGTCCGCGAGGGCCAGCTCGAAAACGCACCGCGCGCACTGATCAAAGCGCGTATTCGCCAGGTCACCGCCGCCTATGCCAACGCCTGCTGGAAGCAGTAGTACAGGACCAATAAAGATGTATAACACCCTGAATATCGACGCCGACACACTCCGCCAGAACAAGGCCGAGTACACTGCGCGCGAAATCGCCCAGCAGCCGGATTCCTGGCAGCGCACCGCCGCCCTCGTGGAGGCGCAGCGCACGCAGTTGCACGCATGGCTGCAGCCACTGCTGCAACAAAGCACACTGCGCATCATCCTCACCGGCGCGGGCACGTCCGCCTACGCCGGCGAGACGGTCGCACCTTATCTCACCCGCGCCATGGAACGCCGCGTGGAAGCCATCAGCACCACCGACCTGGTGAGCAACCCGCACGAATACCTGCTGCGGCAGGTGCCCACCCTGCTGGTTTCCTACGCCCGCTCCGGCAACAGTCCGGAGAGTGTCGGCGCCTATGACCTGGCCAACCAGTGTGTAGAACAGTGCTACCACCTGGTGATTACCTGCAACCCGGACGGGGAGCTGGCCAAGCGCGCCAACGGTAGCGACAACAGCTATTCCCTGCTGATGCCGGAAGAAACCCTGGACCAGAGTTTCGCTATGACCAGCAGCTTTACGTCCATGCTGCTCGCCACCCTGGAAGTGTTTGCGCCGCAAGCCGCCCAGCTACCGGCGCTGGCCGCGGTGACCCGCAACCTGCTGGAGAACCAGCTCCCGGATATTCAGCGCATTGCCCAACGGGACTTCAACCGGGTGGTCTTTCTCGGCGCCGGCGGACTGAAAGGCATCGCCACCGAGGCCGCGCTGAAAATGCTGGAACTCACCGCCGGCAAGGTGGACTGCCATGCGGAAAGCCCACTGGGCTTCCGTCACGGCCCCAAGTCCATGCTCGACGACAAGACATTGGTGGTACTGCTGCAAAGCAACGACGCCTACTGCCGCCGCTACGACGACGATCTGCTGGCGGAGCTCAAAAAAGATGGCACCACACCGTGGATCCTGTGCCCCGCCGATTTCGCAGACACCAGCGCACTGGCAGAAGCCTGGCTCGCGCTGTACTACATCGTGGTTGCGCAGGCGCTGTCGTTTTACAAATCCCTGGCGCTGGGGATTACCCCGGACAATCCCTGCCCCACCGGTGAAGTGAATCGCGTGGTACAGGGCGTGACCATTTATCCCCTGGAATCAGACAGCGCAAGCGAGTAATACAGTTGATTTACGGACTGGACATTGGCGGCACCAAAATCGAAATCACATGTTTCGATGACCAGCTGCGCAAGCTCGACAGCGCGCGGGTCGCCACCCCGGTGGAGGACTTCAACGGGTTTATCGACACACTGGTAACGCTGATCGAAGAGGCGGATCAGCGCCACGGTGGGCGCGGGCTGGTGGGCATCGGCATGCCCGGCCTGATCGACCACGAGGGACGCACGCTATCAGCCAACGTACCCTGCGCCACGGGAAAAAATGTCGCACAGGTTTTACAGGCGCGCCTGCAGCGGCCGATTGCCATCGCAAACGATTGCCGACTGTTTGCCCTGTCGGAAGCTCACGGTGGTGCCGGCGACGGTTACGCCAGAGTGTACGGCGCCGTACTCGGCACCGGCGCGGCCGGGGGCCTGGTCATCAACGGCGAACTCTACCGCAGCCGCCAGGGCATTGCCGGTGAGTACGGACACCACCCACTGCCTGCCGCACTGCGCCAGAAGTACCAGCTACCGCTGCTCAATTGCGGCTGCGGCCTGGTGGGCTGCCTGGAGCCGTATATTGCCGGCCCCGGCCTCGCCAACCTGCACCGGCAGTACTGTGGCCAAACGGTGACGGTACCCGAGCTGGTTGAACGGTGGCGCGCTGGCGATACCCATGCGCTGGCCACCCGGGAAATTCACCTGGACCTGCTCGGCGCTGCCTTTGCCAACCTGATGATGGCCCACGACCCGGACGTTATTGTGCTGGGCGGCGGCCTGTCGCGTATCGAAGAACTGTACCGGGATTTGCCCCGGGCCATCGAAAGCCACCTGTTCGCCGGCTTCACGGCCCCGCCCATTGTGCCGCCCACATTCGGCGATGCCAGCGGCGCCCGCGGCGCGGCACTGCTCGCCCGGCAGTTTGCGGAAAGCCCGCACTAGCCCGCCCTACACCATCCAAGGCCTTTCGCATGAACAATGCCATGAACGACGCCATGAACGATGCCAAAAACACTCACCCGGTGTACTTAAAGCCGCAGACCATCTTTACCGAAACGGCGGCGCTCAGCGGCCACTACCTCGGCATCGAGGGCGGCTGCATCAGTGAAATTACCGCAGCGCCCACCAGCGGTGTGCCGGTCATTGAACTGCCGGAAATCACCCTGGTACCGGGCCTGATCGACCTGCACATTCACGGCCGCGAAGGCTGCGATGTGATGGACGCGACACCGGAGGCGATTCAAACCATCTCGCGCTCCCTGGCACAGCACGGTGTCACCGGTTTCCTCGCCACCACGGTCACCAGCGGCTGGGAAGAAACCCTCGCCGCCATGGACAACCTGGGGCGCGCGGCACTGGCGCCACAACCGGGCGCACAGGTGCTCGGCGGTTACAGTGAGGGATTGTTTTTTGCCAGCGAGCACAAGGGCGCACACAACGATCACTACTTTCTCACCCCCACCCGCGAACGCATGGATGCCCTGCTCGAGGCCTCCCACCAACAACTGAAAGTCGTGGCGCTGGCACCGGAAGTGGACGGTGCCATGGACATCATTCCGTATCTGCAACAGCGCGGCGTCAAGGTCATGCTGGGGCACACCAACGCCACCTACGCGCAGACCTGCGCAGCGCTGGACGCCGGTGCCTGCGGCGGCGTGCACGTGTTCAACGGCATGCGCGGCATCCACCACCGCGAACCCGGCTGCACCGGTGCGGTGCTGGTGCACGATGCCAACGTGGAAGTGATCGCCGACGGGGTACACCTACACCCGGCCATTCTGCAGATGATCTGCAAATTAAAAGACCCGACGCGCGTCACCCTGATCAGCGACTGCATCAACGCCGGCGGCCTTGCTGACGGCCATTATCAACTGGGCAAAATGGACATCAATCTGGAAGCGGGCGTGGCACGCACCGACAGCGGCTCGCTGGCCGGCAGCACCCTGACACTGGAACGCGCCGCCGCCAACCTGCACAAGCTCGCAGGCATCGAATGGCGCGAGGCACTGCATATGGCGAGCCTCTCACCGGCAAAATTCCTCGGCATTGACGACCATACCGGCTCCATCGCTCTCGGCAAGAATGCCGATCTCGCACTGCTGAATGCCAATGGTGAAGTAGAAGCGACGTTTGTCGCGGGCAAGCCGGTATTCTGTTGCGATACGCTTGCGCCATTCCTGGCAGAGCTGTTCTAAACCGCCAAATAAAAAAAGGCCGGCCAAAGCGGCCGGCCAATCCATCAGGGAACTGCGCTCATCCTCTCACGCGGACTCCGCCAGCGTTAATCCGGCGCGCACCGCCCGGGTCGCCTCCACCATATTCAGCAGCGCGGAGCCTACCTCCGCCCAGTTGCGGGTTTTCAATCCACAGTCCGGGTTTACCCACAGTTTTTCCGCGGGAATCACTTCCAGCAATTGCTGCAAGCGCGCCACCAGCTCCGCGCGCTCCGGTACATTGGGCGAGTGGATATCGTAAATACCCGGCCCGATCTCATTCGGATAGCCGCCCTGCTCACCGGCAAACGCCTGCAACAGGCGCAGATCGGAACGAGCGGATTCGATGGTGATGACATCCGCATCCAGTGCCACAATCGAATCCATGATGCTGTTGAAATTGGAGTAGCACATGTGGGTATGGATCTGGGTCTCCGCCTTCACCTCACTGCAGGTATAGCGGAAACAGCCCACCGCCCAGGCAAAATAATCGTCGTGGCCGGAGGCCCGCAGCGGTACGCCCTCGCGCAGTGCCGGCTCATCGATCTGGATAATACCGATGCCCGCCGCCTCCAGGTCGCGCACCTCTTCGCGCAACGCCCGGGCGATCTGCAGGCAGCTCACGGCGCGAGGAATGTCCTCGCGCGGGAAAGACCAGTTGAGAATCGTGACCGGCCCGGTGAGCATGCCTTTTACCGGCTTTTTACTCAGGCTCTGGGCGTATTCACTCCACTGCACGGTCATCGGCTGCGGGCGGGAAATGTCCCCGGCAATAATCGGTGGCTTCACACAGCGCGAACCGTAGCTCTGCACCCAGCCATTGCCGGTGTGAATGAACCCATCCAGCTGTTCGCCAAAATACTCCACCATGTCGTTGCGCTCGGCTTCCCCGTGCACCAGTACATCGAGCCCCAGAATTTCCTGACGGCGAATGGCCTCGGCAATTTCCGCGCGCAGGTGGTCGTGATAATCCTGTGTCGAAATCTCGCCGTTGCGGAACTGCTTGCGCACCTGGCGCAGCACATCGGTCTGCGGAAACGAGCCAATGGTGGTGGTGGGCAACAGCGGCAGTTTCCAGCGCGCGCGCTGCACCCCCACCCGCTCGGAAAACGGCTGCGCGCGCCAGGTGCTGGCGAGCTCTGCGCGCACCTCCGCCTCACTGCGGCTCTCGGTTTTGGCGGTGTCCGCAAGCTGCTCCGCACCCGGCAGCAGGGCCTGCTGCAGCGCGTTCAGTTCATCGAGTTTCTGGCGCGCGTAGGCCAAGCGCTGCTTGTCGGCTTCGGCAAGGCCGGTTTCCGTGGCCAGGTCGACCGGGCTGTGCAGCAGGGAGCAACTGGCAGATAGCCACAGGCGCTCTCCCAATCGCTCTGCCAGCGGCGCCAGCGCCCGTTGCCAGTGTGCGAGATCCGTCCGCCACACATTGCGTCCGTTGATCACCCCCACTGAAAGTACCTGCTGGCGACCGAGGGCGCCCACCGCACTGGCCAGCTCTTCGGGCGCGCGCACCACATCGATGTGCGCACCGTCTACCGGCAGGGCAAACGCGAGGTCGAGATTTTCCCGCAACGGAGAAAAGTAACTGGCGAGCAGCAGTTTGCTGCCACTGGCGTTCGCCAGTGCCGCGTAGGTGGGTGCAAACGCATCGCGCCACTGGGTGGGCAAGTCCAGCCCCAGAATGGGCTCGTCAATCTGTACCCACTGCGCCGCCGCATCGGCCAGCTGTGCCAGCAGCGCGAGATATTGCGGCAGTAGTTTCGGCAGCAGATCCAGCGGGTTTTCCACACCCCGCCCCAGCCACAGGTAAGTGAGCGGGCCGATCACCACCGGCTTGACGTTGTGCCCCAGGCTCTGGGCTTCCCGCACCTCTTCCAGCAGCCATTCGCTGTCGAGGGCAAATTCCTGATCAGCAGAAAACTCCGGCACCAGATAGTGGTAGTTGGTATCAAACCATTTGGTCATGGCACTGGCGGCCACCGGTGCACCGGAGGGCGCACGGCCGCGCGCCAGGCGAAAATACTGATCCAGCTTGTTGTCCGCCGCGTCGACGGCAAAGCGTTCGGGCACCACACCAAACATCAACGAGTGATTGAGCACCTGGTCGTACCAGGCAAAGTCGCCGACGGTGGTGTACGCGAGGCCGGCTTGCTGCTGAGCCTGCCAGTTCTGGCTGCGCACCTGTGCGCCCACTGCCCGCAGGGCCTTCTGGTCGATCTCTCCCTTCCAGTAGGCCTCCTGCGCCCGCTTCAGTTCGCGCTGCGCGCCGATACGCGGATACCCAAGAATATGTGTCTGTGCCATGTCCCTTCCCCCAAATAACAAACCGCCCCGAGCCAACCGCCGGGGGCACCAAAATTAGGGGGTTGATTCTGCAGGCCACACCATGTTCAATCAATTTCATATTTTTTGCCCGTAACATGAAATTGACTCAAGATGATTGAACTACGCCACTTGCGCGCCCTGACCACCCTGCGGGAAACCGGCAGCATGGTGCGCGCCGCCGAGCGTCTGCACCTGACCCAGTCCGCCCTCTCCCACCTGTTCCGGGAAATGGAAGACCGCCACCAACAGGCGCTGTTTATCCGTAAATCCCGCCCGCTGCGCTTTACCAGCGCCGGCCTGCGGCTGCTACAACTGGCCGACGACGTACTGCCCCGAGTAGCCGTGGCCCAGCGGGATCTTGCACGGCTGGCCTCCGGGCAGGCCGGACGACTGAACATCGCCATCGAATGCCACAGCTGCTATCAGTGGCTAATGCCCACCCTCGACGCCTACCGCGATGACTGGCCGGAAGTGGAGCTGGACCTGTCCAGCGGCTTTCATTTCGCGCCCCTGCCCGCGCTGGTCCGTGGCGATCTGGACCTGGTGGTAACCAGCAACCCGGATCCGTCCCTCAAGGGCATCCATTACGCTCCCCTGTTCAGCTTTGAGATGTGCCTGGCGGTGAGTCGCAAGCATCCGCTGGCGGCGAGCAAATGGGTCACCCCGCAAGACCTGGAAAACGAAGTGCAGATTACCTATCCGGTGGAGCGGGAGCGGCTGGATATTTTTCAGCACTTTCTCGACCCCGCGGGCATCGAACCCGCATCGGTGCGCACCGCCGAGCTCACGGTGATGATGGTGCAACTGGTGGTCAGTGGACGCGGGGTATGCGCGCTACCCAACTGGGCGCTTTACGAATATTTACAAAAGGGGCTGGTCAGCCAATTGCGGTTAGGAAAATCCGGTCTGTGGAGTACACTCTACGCTGCGGTGCGCGACGAGATGCGGGATCAGGCATTTTTGCAGGATTTCCTCAGCACGGCACGGGACACCTGCTTCGCCAACTTGAATGGCGTGCGCACTGCGACCACAACAACTGTCTGAATAACATATAACAGTCATCACACAAGGGGATAAGTATGGCCTCCACACCCAATAGCTGGAGCAAAGCACTCAAGACACTGCACTGGCTAATCGCATTCTTTATTCTGTTTGCCTGGGCCTCCGTAGAACTGCATGAACTCTACGAGAGAGGTGACCCGATGCGGGGCTGGTGGATGGTAGGGCACTTTTCCGTGGGCTTTACCGTGCTGTTCCTGGGCCTATTCCGCCTCTACTGGCGCGCCACCCACGGCCGCCCGACACTGTACGGCAGCAGCATGCAGAAGCCCGTATCCCTGCTGATTCAGAGCCTGATGTACATCATCATGATTGGCATGCCCCTCAGTGGCCTGCTCATGCGCCAGTTTGCCGGCCGCGACACCACCCTGTTCTGGCTGTTCGACCTGCCCGCCTTCTTCAGCAAGAATATCGAACTCGCTAAACAGATCGCATTTATCCACAAGGAATTTTTGTGGAACGCATTGCTCATTCTGCTGGTACTGCATATCGGCGGTGCCCTGTGGCATCACCTGATCAGTAAAGACAATACACTGCGGCAGATGCTGCCGTTTGGCAAAACCCAATAGATCGGCTGCAGGCAGGGACCATCTCTGCGACACCATAAAAAAACCGCGCAATAGCGCGGTTTTTTTATGCTTGCCCCGGTACGCGCAGTGGCTTCCGGTAACGCAGTGCTTACATGGTAGGAATAACGAACGGTCTCTCCTGAACCCGCTCCAGATACACATTGGACACGGTTCCGAAAAAGAACGTGTGCTCCGCCGGAGTTGGCTGCGACGTGTTCAGGAACGGGTCCATGATAAACCGATGGTAGTGCCGCACCGCCACACCCTCAGCATCCTGATGCACCACCCACTCACGCTCATGGTAAAGGACACAGTCATCACCCGGCGCCGGATCCCAGGTGGCGGCTTCACAGTAATAACCCGCATCTGAAGTCCGATAACGGCGAATAACCAGATTACCCGCTGCATTGATCTGCCAGAACCCGGGCATTAGAGCCGCTTCATTCTGGGCAATCTCGCCATCCCCATTGTCGTCAAATACCGATACGGTCAGCGCGGTGCCGTCGGCGTTCACTTCGAACCAGAATGCCTGTGACGGCGTAAAGAAATTGAGTGGGTACTTGTAGATACCCACTGCACTGGCATCCGACCAGGCAGGCGCTTCTTTCAGGAAGGCGTCGCCGGTGGTAGACGACTTTTCACCACCGTCATTTGCTTCCACAAATACCATGGGCGATTGAGGGTTATCACCCTCCAGCAAGACCAGTTCCAGCGAATGCCCTAGCACATCGGCAATCTGCAAATGCCCAGCGGCATCTACTGTCCAGGCGGAACTCACTTGCGTGGACGCAGCCACCCCGGTGCCGCTGACGGAATCCCGAGTTACGGTAACACTACCGCCGGTTTCGACGTTGCCAGCGAAAATCAACTGCACTGAGGAAATATCCAGGTAACCATCCGGATTTTCCGGCGACGGATCAGTGATTTCACCTTCCAGCGCCGGCAGCGGAATACTCAGGGCGACCCCCATTTGCAGGGTCTGCTCCAGGTCTGCAGTGCCCGCTTCACGCACCGCAATCAATGCATCAGTGACACTAACGGGCGCGGTCGCCGGATATTCCCCGTTCGGGTAGCGAGAAAATGTCTCTGCCGTGATCAGCAGCCAATCCACCTCCGCGCTGGTCGCAAGCCAGTTGATCCGCTTTGGCTGCACGACCAGTTGTTTCTCGACGGAGGCGCCCAGGTTGGCATCGAAATCCACGTCAGTTCTTGCGACAAATTCCGCACCGCTGATTTCAAGCCCCTGGACAGTCGCCACCCAGGTAAGCGGGCTGACACCAAAGCCGCTAGACAACTCACCTGCGCCGCCAGATGCGACACTCAGTCGATTACCGATCACGGCACTGCCTTGCCCGTCGAAAGGCATGGCATTCAAGATCGGTGAGGTAAAGTAAAAGGTGTCTTGAATCGCTGACACATCGGCAAGGACCGGAACCACCAGATTCTGGTCCGCAACAATTGCCGCTGCAGCCTCCTGGTAAACAGAGACATTGGCCAGCTCAATGTCGGCGGCCAGTTTCGCGGCGGACTCGAGATCCGCAGCCAAGGCATAGGTATCCGGGATATTTTGCGGCATTTCTACTCCGGGGGAATCGGAGTAGTCCAGTACCAACTTAATCAGTACACCCAACTGGAAAACCTCACTGCCGTTGAGCATTTTCGTGCGCGCAACAAGCTGTTCCTGTGTGGTTACACTCCCGGGCTCACCCTGCTCGACCTGGGCTGCCAGTGCTGTGGTCAAGTTTGAAATCACAACCGGCTGGTGCTCGTCACGGGTCAATACCCCGTCTTCACCCGCTGCACTGAGCAGGGTATCGACATCGCCCATCAGGGAAACAAGCTTCAGCTTCGCGTCCTGACTGGTGGCTTCAGCGCGCACTATTTCTTTGCTGAAGCTATCGTCCACAGCAACGGAAATCGCATACTCGCCATTAGCATCGGCGGACGTTGTAAATGATTGCCCGGCCACCTCAATGACTACCTGCGCATTGGCCACCGGATTGTCGGTGACCACCCCTTCAATGACGACGCTCGCCATCTGTGCTCGCACCGTCACCGTTACCTCGGCGCTCGCGGTTGCACCATCATTATCGGTCACGGTTATCGCCAAAGTTGCTTCCGCATCTGCGACCACGGCTGGCGCCTGAATCGTAACCGTATCGGTGTCGGTACCCGAGAGTTCGAGTGTCACACCAGACTTCTGTTCCCAGAGATAGGAAACAATACTGCCATCCGCATCCGCGGCTGACGCTTGCAGCGTTGCAGACGCCCCTTCCTCAATCGATATGGGCGACAGGCTAACGCTAGGGGCCTGATTGACCACATCCGGGATCTCGTCTCCCCCGCCGCCACCGCTGCTGCCACCGCCACAGGCCGCAAGCACCAGGCTAAGGCCACCAATCGCCAGCCTGGCGATACACTTATTCTTAATATTCATCACTAAATTCCTATTTCCGTTAGGCGCGCATCCAAATGCCAAACAGGCTGCTTCAATTTGGCGTTCCCCCCAAATCAACTACGCGCCACCGTGAGACGTCCCGCCACCGGAAAACCTCATAACGATTGCCACCCATGTGCGGAAAATGCGAACCACGCAGCATTACTCTCTGCAGACCTCATCACCGACTGTCACGGCGCCTGATCGGCCGTCTAGACTCTGCAGATTGAAAAGTCTTCAGGCATAAAAAAAGGCACCTGACGGTGCCTTTTTGTTTTCACAATCTACTGCGCATCAATCCCGCGGCTTTTTCGGTTTGCCGGCCGGCTTGCGTTTCTTGGCCGCGAGCGGGGGCTTGTCGCCCGCGCTGCTGCCCGCTTGCTCGGTAAACTTGGCGATGTTCATCGGCCGGCCGTTTACGCGCACCTTTTTCAGGTGGTTGAAGATTTCCTTGGGCATGCCTTCTGGCAGATCCACGGTGGTGTAGTCCGGGTAGATTTCGATGCGGCCGATGTAGCTGCTGTCGAGGTCTACTTCGTTGGCGATAGCACCTACTACACTGCCCGGGCGTACGCCGTGATCACGGCCGACTTCGATGCGGAAGCGCTCTTTGCCTTCATCGGGCGGACCAACGTGCTTTTCCTTGTCGAAGGGCTTGCGCTCACGCTTGCTGCGTTTGCGGTCATCCCTGTCTCCAAAATCACGGTCGCGGCGATCGCTGCGCTCATTGCGGTCGTTGAAATCGCGCTGCTTGGGCTCGCGCTCGTCCAGCAACAGCGGCTGATCGCCCTGCGACATGGCGGCGAGTGCCGCGGCCACATTCAGCGGATCCACGTCGTTTGCTGACAGGTACTGTTCCACCAGGTCACGAAAAGGTGCCAGGTCCGAGCCGCCTTCCAGTGTATCGGTAATACGCTGGCGGAATTTTTCCATACGCGAGGCGTTTACCGCCTTGGCGGTGGGCAGTTCCAGACGTTCGATGGGCTTCTTGGTAGCCTTCTCGATCACGCGCAGCATGCGGCGCTCGCGCGGTGCCACAAACAGGATGGCATCACCCTCGCGACCGGCACGGCCGGTACGGCCGATGCGGTGGATATAGGCTTCGGTGTCGTAAGGAATGTCGTAGTTGATCACGTGGCTGATGCGCTTCACATCCAGACCACGCGCTGCCACGTCGGTGGCGACCACGATATCGAGCTTGCCTTTCTTCAGCTTGTCGATCACCTGCTCGCGCAGGTTCTGCGCCATATCGCCGTTCAGGGCAGAGCTGGCAAAACCGCGCGCAGCGAGCTTGTCGGCAATCTCTACAGTGGCGTTCTTGGTCCGCACAAAAATGATGGTGCCATCCACCGGCTCGGCTTCGAGAATCCGGGTCAGCGCATCCATCTTGTGCAGGCCACCCACCGGCCAATAGCGCTGGCGGATGGTCTCAGCGGTCTCGGTCTTGACCTTGATCTTTACTTCCACCGGGTTGCGCAGATGCTCACGAGCAATGGTCGCGACTTCTCTGGGCATGGTGGCCGAGAACAGTGCGATCTGACGCTGATCAGGGATTTGCTCCAGCACCCACTTCACGTCGTCGATAAAGCCCATGCGCAACATTTCGTCGGCTTCATCCAGCACCAGCATTTTCAGGCCGGACAGGTCCAGAGTGCCCTTGCGCATGTGGTCCATGACGCGGCCGGGGGTGCCCACAACCAGCTGCACACCGCGCTTCAGTTGCTGGATCTGGCCGCGGTAGTCGGCGCCACCGTAAATAGGCGCAACATGGAAACCTTTCAGGTTGGACGCGTAGGACTGGCACGCCTCGGCTACCTGGATGGCAAGTTCGCGGGTGGGCGCCAGTACCAGTGCCTGGGGGCGCTTGCTTTTCAGGTCAAGGCTCGCCAGCAGCGGCAGTGCAAAGGCGGCAGTTTTACCGGTGCCGGTCTGGGCCTGGCCCAGCACGTCGCGGCCCTGCAGCAGTGACGGAATAGTCTGTGCCTGAATAGGGGATGGGGTTTCGTAACCCAGTTTGGAAACAGCTTCGAGAATTTGTGTCGGCAGGCCCAGCTGGTCAAAACCAGCAGGTGCAGAATGGTCGGTCATATAGAGTTCACTTGAATGTACATAGGAGCCGAGTCGGCGCGAATCCCAATGGGATAACCATAGCGCACGACTGAGGATTGCTGGGCAAGGCGAAGAAGCCCATTAATAGCACCGGCTATTTCAAGCTTATTCAACTCAGAGACAGGGGCCTGTGGCGAGGAGGTCTGTTACCCATTTTGACAATTGTCCCTGTTGGCACCTTACTCGGGCTTAACGCCAGGTACGGGCCAGGACAAGAGGCTGCGCAGTCTACCAGTTTGGCGGAGAACTGCCAGTTTATTTTTTGATCGGTTAGGTTTGCCGGGGAGCCTGGAAGCAGGCTCCCCGAGCGGAGCGAGGCTCACGCGGCCAGGTATTCTTCCTCTTCGGCCACCGGTGTAAGCGGGCGCTCGATACCGGATGCCAGTGCAGGCGCCATACGCAACCATGCCTGTTCGATGGCATGGTCCATGTTTCGGAAAAAGCTGCCATCCAGCTGGCTGCGCTCATAAAGATAGGTGCGGAACTGGCGGAAAAATTCCACATCCACCGGCTGCGTCGCCTGCCAGAACTCGCTGAGCGTGCCCTGGTGGGTGAGCCCCGGCTGATCGTAGAGCGCCCGGCCGAGGGTGATGGTTGGCACCTTGTGCAGCAGCGCGGAAATTCCCACGGTGCTGTTGATGGTGATCAGCCCCTTCGCGTGCTTGAGCAGGGTCGGCAGGTGCAGATCGTGGCAATACACCACTCTGCCACTCACCCCGTGCTGCCGCGCAAGCCGGTTGATCCACTTGCCGTAATGACAGAAACCGCGGTCCATGGGGTGATGCTTGATGACCAGCAATTCGTGCTCCGCCGCACCCTGTGCGAACGAGCGAATGACTTCGGTAATGGAGTCTTCGATGCTGTCGTAATCGGAGTGCTCGCGGATCTGGAAATCGTCCTGGGTCTGCAGCGCATACAGGTAGAACTCCCTGCTGTGGCGCTTGACCAGTGCACTCAGGTATCGGCGCTGAGTGAGCTTATACAGGCCCTTGCGGTAGAAGCTTGTTAACCAGCAGGCACCCTCCTGCACCCAGTTACGCGACCGGTGATGGCGGTACCCGCAGAACTGCTGGCGAAAGATTCTGGAGGTAATGTAGTAAGCGATGGCAAACCAGGCCCGTTGCCAGAAGGTCTGGCCGATATGCACCGTGTTGCTGCGGTTGTGCGGGCGGTAGCTTTCCACCGCCGTGGGGCGCCAGTCGATTTCAGAAAAGCCGTTCACGCCCCCCTGCTCCAGGGTAACGAAATCCGGCCTTAAATAGCCTTCTTCAAAGGCCCAGAAGGAAACGCCCAGCTCATCGCAAATGGTGCGGGCCTGGCGGTGGTAGTAACGGCAGTCACCATAGACAACCACGGCGCGGATATCGTGCTGGCGCACATAGCCGGCAAAATACTCCGGCCAGGCCGCCTGGCCTCCGCAATAGTCCACCTGGTGATCGGCCCAGCCAAACAGGCGGTCGCCACCGTTGAAATTGATTTTATGTGTTGCGAGACCTTGCGCGGAAAAATACCGGGCGCAACGCGCAAAGAAAGGACCATGCGGCCCCTGCAAGAATACAACCCCTGACACTCATCCCCACTTAGCCCCACGGCGAAATATCGCCGCCCCCCGGGGCACTAAAAACGACACAGGTGCGGGCAACCCCCGCACAAATAGCACAACCATCCGGCCAAATTCGGCCAAAAACCAAGCAAAACACGTCAGAAAATTCCAAAACGACGCACTCTTGGCGCAAAACTATACCCGTTTATTTGACGTATGTCTCGTTCTGGAGACCATACCAAGGAACTAGAGGGAGGTTTTGCCGCCAATCGTTTCCCTGCCGCGTGTCGGGTCCGCACACCGGCCCCGCTTGCACCGCTACGCCAAGGCTCAGCAATAAAGCAGTGCAATTCACGCGCCAAATTGTTGAGCGGGGCTATCGAAAAGAGACATCGAAAAGGGATATCGACGAGAGCGCAGATCAGAGGCGGAGTATGACAGGTGAGTATGTCTATTTTTTGAAAAACCGGTTGCGCACCATGCGGTAGAGCGCTCGTGGCCAGGCAGGTTGTGCGGTCCCTTCCCGCTGCGACGCCAGAATCTGCACCGCAGTCTCCACATCCACAATCTGCCCACTGCGGGGATCCACATAGGTTGGGTACACAATCAGCGTCGCCGCCACCAGCTCATCCAGGCTGCGTTTGCGGCCGCGCGCGCGTCGGCAACGGCGCACGGTCGCCAGCTCCGCAAGAGCCTCCGGCGCACCCTCATCGCCACCGCTGAGCAGCCGATCTTCACTCAGCCCCCAGCCTGCGTAAAACGGCAGGCCGTAAGTGACCACCTTGATGTTACGCAGCAGTGCTTCGAACCCGCTCAGGGAACACAGGGTGTGCAGCTCATCCACCTGTGCAAGCAACGCCGGCATGGGAATGTCGGTAACCAGCTGATCGTAGAGATCACCGGCATCGCCAGCCAACTCCCCCACGCGGCCACCGGCGAGCACATCCGGATGCGGCTTATATATGATATGCGCATCCGGATTTGCCCGGCGCACCTGTTCCAGTAACTGCCGGTTACTCTTGAGCCAGGGCGACCCATGGGCGATGGATGCATCGCTCTCCACCTGTCCGGGTACCAGAATCGTGGTACACCCTTCGGGCAGGGTCACCGCAGGCGCCTGCTCACCCACGTTGTATTTACTCAACTGGCGGGCAACCAGCAATTCGCGGAGCGCCGCCGCGCGGGCACACAACGCGGGAGACAGATCCGCATTCTTGAGAATCGATTCCAGCTCAGACGGACGCGAGGCATCGTAATAGATGCCCTGGCTATCCAACACCAGCGAGAGCGGGCGCACCAGGTCCGAGCCCAACCCCACCGAGCGCAAGAAGCCATCTTCCAGCCGCCACAGCGGCAACCGCGCGTTTTTACACGCGGATACCACCGGCGCCCGCAGGCTGCTGGCCCAGGCCACCACCTGTGTTCCCTTCGCTGCACCCGCAATGGACTCGGGCGCACTGGCAAACTGCATCTGTGCAGGCCGCGCCAGAAAATCGGGCACAAACCCCCGCTTCCAGGCAGAAAAACCCAGCCCCAGCCAGGGGCCCGCCAGCTTCTGATGGCGCTGCTTCTGCTCCGCAATCAGGCGAATAGTATCTTCCAGTTCACACCGTTGACCGGTGTAGGGATTGATGTAGCGGCAGTAGCGCAAATACGCCGCGGCGAACACTTGCTCCAGTGATCGGTTTTGCCCGCGCCGCGCGCACGCCTGCACATCTTGGGTCAGGCCCCAGCCGGCATAAAACGGCACACCAAAACAGTGCACCGGCTTGCCCGCCAACAGTGCATCAAACCCAAACTGGCTGGTAACCACGTACACCTTGTCGACTGCGTCGAGCAGCGCCCAGGGCGCAATATCTTCCGACCACAGGCGACAGTTGTGCGCCCGCGCCGCGTCCAGCAAGTAGCCGCGCTTTTTTCCGACAATCACGTCCGGGTGTACCTTCACCACCACTTCCGCGTCGGGATTGTCGGCCACGGCCGCTTCCAGCATGCGCGTGAAGCTCGACGCGTCCGCCGCGCCGCAAGTGATCGCCGCATCGCCGAACGTCTGATCGACCACCAGCACCCGAGGCCGATCATCTGGCCAGACGACAGGCCTGTCCGGCGCCGCGTTGTATTTCGACAACCGGTGCTGTCGCAGGAGCGCCATACCGGCACAGGCACGGGCGAGCTCGGACTCGGAAAAGTCTGCGCCCCGAATCAGGTTTTCGAGATCGCTCGAGGCACTGGCATCGTAGTAAATCCCGGTGTAATCCACGATCAGACTGTGCAAAGGGGCACCCTGCACCCCAAGCCCAAGTGACCGCAGGAAACCATCTTCCAGACTGACGAACGGCAAGCCACGCTCGGCGGCGATTTTGCGCGCGCGGGCAGCGGTGGGCTTGCGGCCCCAACCGGCAATGTGCGTGGTGCGCTGGGCTGGGTGCAGCGCAAACCAGTAACTGGGCGCTTCCAGCAAGGCATCGAGGTGGGGAATCCGCTTCAGGCCGCGAGAACAATAGCCAATCAAAGACACGCGCGGGCCTCGCTCAGCATCTGCGCGCGCAAGGGTGCGTCTGCCGCCAGCTGCAAAATACTCTCGACCCACACACTCTGCTCCATTGGCAGAAGTAAGCCGTTTTCACGGTGCCGAACAACCGCTCCGTACACCGGCCCCGCCGCGTAAATACCCACCGCACCAGCCAGGGTGACATCGAGAAACTTGGTGTGGGCACGGGCACGGTTGAACGGACTGTCCAATAGCGGCGCCAGGCCGATCGCCCGCCCCGGGCGCTGCAGCAGCGACTGGTACGTGCCCCACTTCATCGGGTGCAGCACATGCACCCGTGGCAAACCTTTAAACAGGCGGTTTACGCGGCGGTCACCGATCACCTCGAATACGATGCGCTCGTTCGCCTCCAGCACCCGCTCAATCACCGGGCGCAGCCATTGCAGATCCGCGCCGTGAGAGGCAGAGCCGTGGTAGAACAGGGTGATCGGCGCAGACTCAGCGCTTTGCACATCTTCGCGCTCCAGCAAGGGCACCAGCGCCGCCGGCACCTGCGGTGCCAAAAGCTGCGGCTGCCACTGGGCATAACGCGCCTGCAGGTATGGGGTCGACACCAGCAGCTGCGCATCCACAGAGCGCAACCAGGACCGATGCCGCCAGCTCAAGCGCAGCAACTTCCACTGGTAGCGCAGCGGCATACGCGCAAAGGCTGGCCAGCTGAACAGGTCGTCGTCCATAAAGAAATTCAGCTGCCGGATGACGCCGCAATGCCGCTCGATCAGCAACCGCCAATTGCGGGGTACATAACGCACAAATGTTACGGTAGCGCCGTCGAGCAGGTCGGCGGATGGTAATTGGGCAAAGGTAAACCGCACAACATCAGCACCCGCTTCAATCAAAAACGGAAGTACGAAGTAGTCCGAAGACGGGTTTGCCCCCTCTTCAACCACAATGTGTTTAATATTCTCGCGCTGCTTCACTTGGCGATACCCAAAATACTTTTGCTCCAAACCCGCTTAAAACGGAAACACCAGTGGCAACATAATTAACACCGTGGCGGAATAGGCAATGGTCAGGGGAAGCCCGGCACGCACAAAATCCCGCAGGTGGTAGCCGCCCAGGTTCTGCACCATCAGGTTGGTCTGGTAGCCAAACGGGGTCAGGAAGCTGGCACTGGCTCCATAGGCCACCGCCATCACAAACGGCATCCAGCTTACGCCAAAGCTCTCCGCCAGGCTCCAGGCCAGGGGAAAGGCCAGTGCCGCGGCGGCGTTATTGGTCATCAGCTCGGTCAGTGCCAGGGTCAAAAAGAACACGCCGATCAGTGCCAGGTAAGGGCCACCCCCTTGCACCAGCTCGCGCAACCCCTCCGCCAGCGCCGTTGCCAGGCCGCTGCTGGAAAAGGCCTCGGCCAATACCAGCGCGCTGGCGATAATCAGCCAGATCTGGAACGGGAAGCGGCGCTGCAGCTCGGTGGTACTGACAATACCCAGAGCGATCATCCCGCCCAATAACAGCACCAGCCCCTTCAGCAGCGAGAAATACCCCATAGCGGCACCAGCCACCATGCCGATAAACCCAAGCCCCAGCAACCAGCTGTCGCGACGGGAGAGCTGCCGCTGCACCGCATTGCCGCTGACCACATAAAAATTCTTGTCGATATTGCGGTGATGCTTGAAGTCCGGCCCCACTGCCAGCAACAGTGCATCTCCCGCCTGCAACCGTTTTTCCCCCAGTTTGCCTGACAGCCGGTCACCATCGCGACGCATAGCCACCACGGCCGCATCAAAGCGGGTGCGGAACTGGCAGCTTTTCAGAGTCTCCCCAAGGATGCTCGAGCTAGGCGCCAGTACCACCTCGATCATATCCAGCTCCAGCCGCTCGTCTTCCAACGCAAACTGGTGCAAACCCGGTATAACCTGCAGCCGGGCAATGTCACGCACATCGCCACTGAAAATCAACTTATCGCCAGACTTCACAATTTCCGTGGGAGCCACCGGGCTGATGGCACGCTTCCCTCGAATAATCTCAACGAGATACAGGGTCTCCAGCTGCCGTAACCCGTTCTGCTCGACGGTTTTACCATCGAGGGGCGAATCCTGCTCCACCTCCGCCTCTAACAGGTATTCTGTTACCGCCTCCTGCACACCGCGCCCGTCCGGTAACAAGCGATTACACAGAATCAGCACCACCAAACCAACGCCCAATACGGCGAGACCGACCGGCAAAAATACAAAGAAATCCAGCCCCGGCTCCCCCCGGTCCAGTACAAA
Organism: Microbulbifer sp. Q7; assembly: GCF_001639145.1. Classification (NCBI taxonomy): domain Bacteria; kingdom Pseudomonadati; phylum Pseudomonadota; class Gammaproteobacteria; order Cellvibrionales; family Microbulbiferaceae; genus Microbulbifer; species Microbulbifer sp. Q7. Next base: position 2,126,219 of record NZ_LROY01000002.1, read on the forward strand.
GCTGTTCACAATCAGATTGGTGGAAGTACCAATTAAAGTAAGCGTGCCACCGAGAATGGCCGCGTAGGAAAGCGGAATTAGCAGCTTGCCCGCCGGATAGCGGCGCTGTTTTTTAACGCTGGACGCCAGTGCGGCCACCACCGCCGTATTGTTCAGAAAAGCAGAGCTCAGCGCCGTCGCGCCGGTAAGACGAACCAAGCTACCCGGTAAAGAACCATTGATCAGCCGGTCGGACACCAGACGCAGCCAGCTGGCTTTTTCCAGGCCAATCGATGCCAGGATCAGCGCAACCAGTGTGACCAGCCCGGGATTGACCGCTTTTTGTAGTACCGCTTCAGCCGGCACCAGGCCGGTCAAAAAGCAGACAGCCGCACCAGAGGCAAAAACGAGAGATGGTCTAAAGCGGGTGAATACAAGAAGCGCGATTAACGCTACAAAAATAACAGCTACCGCTGACTGGCTGAGTGTCATATAAGTGCCACAGATATACAGCGCTAGCTGCTCTATTAATTTTCCTTTTGCACGCGCTTCCCATCACGCCAAAGAAAAGTCTTCGTGTATGAGGGTAAGGTTGGGATTATACGCTGGATCTGTATCCAGCTGATCGCCCCAGCGTTTTCGCATGTAATCGGCTTCACGCTGTGCGCGACGGCGCTTTGCGATGGTATCGTCAGCACCGCGGGAAACCGACTCGTGATGATATAGCTCTGCATATGGCGTCCACAGGTTACGATAACCTGCCTCCCGGACCTTCAGACAGAGATCCACATCGTTATAGGCAATCGCCAGATCGGCCTCGTTGAGCCCGCCGACCTGTTCAAACACTGATTTGCGTAACACAAGGCAGGCACCGGTGACCGCAGACAAGTTCTGTGTCAGATACAGGCGGGAAAAATAACCGTACTCATGCCGCAGGTAGTACTTATGCGCATGTCCTGCCACGCCGCCTATGCCCAGAATCACACCACCGTGCTGGATGGTGTCATTGGGGTAGTAGAGTTTGGCACCCACACAACCAATTTCGGGACGGCATACCTGGCCCACCATTTCGCACAGCCAGTCTGAGTTTATCGGCTCGATGTCGTTGTTAATCAGCCCAAGGATTTCCCCCCTGGCTTCGCCGGCACCGAAATTATTAATGGCGGAGTAATTGAACGGGTGTTCCCAACGGTGCACCGATACCCGCGGATCAGCGCCCACTTCTTCCAAGTAACTTAATGTTGCCGGGCACTTACTGCCATTATCCAGAATCAGCAGTTCAAAATTCGGGTACTCGGTACGCGCAAGAATGGCATCTACACAAGGCTTCAAAATCTCATAGCCATCTCTGGTTGGGACCAGCAGGCTAACCAGCGGCGCGGGCTTAGGAACCGACCAGCGCAATTTATAGGTATTAGGCGCAATACCAGGTCCTACCTGTGCCGGCAGCCCTTCACGCTCAAGGTAATCCGCAACGGCCCGCATTCCGGACTGAATGGCATACGCTTTGTTCGAACCCGCCAGTGCTGTCGACCCTTCCGCCGCCCGCCAGTGATACAAAATATCCGGAATATGCACCACATTGCGCGCATTTAATTGCGGCAAGCAACGCAATAACAGGTCGTGATCCTGACTGCCCTCAGCGCCAGCCCTGAAGGCCCCAGCCTGCTTTATCAATTCCGCGCGATAGACCGCAAGGTGGCAAATATAATTTTGCGAGAGCAACAGATCCGGATTCCAATCTGGCTTGAAGTGGGGGTCAAAGCGTTGACCATCCTCATCCATCTTGTCTTCATCGCTGTAAATCAGTAGCGCCTCTGGATTCTCGCCAATCGCACGGATAACACGGGCCAGCGCATGGGTTGCCAGGGTGTCGTCTTGATCCAGAAAAGTAACAAAATCTCCCTGAGCAAGTTCCAGGGCACTGGAGGTCGCCAGGGCAATATGGCCATTCGTTTCACGCAGCGTCACCTGAATACGCGAATCTCTAGCCTGGTAAGACAGCAGGCAATCGTGTACGGCAAGATCTGTTGATGCGTCATCGGCGATACAGAGCTGCCAGTGCGGATAACACTGATTCAAGACAGAGTCGATACAGGCCTGCAGCTGCACAATGTCTGCATTGAATGTGGGCAACAGAATGGAAATCAGAGGTCCGGCATCTGCGGAAACATCTATGGAACCACAGGCAGAAGACTGCAATCCCGGCTCCACGTGATCAATCCAGCGTTGATAATCACGGTCGTGCTTTCGGCGGACAAACGTCTCCGCGTAGCGCTCCAATACGATGTGGCGCCAATTCTGACCAAGTTCTTCGGCCATGCCTCTGATGCGCGAAATCACCTGCGCTTTGCTCTGCCCCCGATACATCGGGTGCATATTGGAAAGGCGCCGGGCCAGCCGGTCTTGCGCAAAACAGGGTGCAAGACGCACCAGACGGAAGTGATCTACAGAAAATGTATCGGATACCGCCAACAGGGAGAGGCCGAGCGCATGCACCCGAGCCGGAAAATATACGATGCGTTTGGCCACGCGCCCATTGCGCAACGGCAGGGTTATTGTCTCTGCATGCACAAAACCGTTGCCAGCATCCAACAACAGCTCCGCATCCACACCACTGATGGTGCTGGTCAGCTGGAGCTCCAGCATGTACCAACCGGGCCGAAACACACGCGCGCGCACCGCAAACAGCGGCTTGTCTGCCAGTGAACGCCAGCTGCAGCCCTCAACCTCACTACCAGCCGGCTCTACCGCTGCAACAGGCTCTAGGTGAGAAACGAGATCCTGACGAAACAGGGACTTTAAAAGGTTAACCACAACACCCTTCATTTATGATCATTCTTGTTTGAGGGATTACGCCCGTACGGTCCACGGCGACTGTACCAATGGCTGGCCGGTGCCAGCAACCACACACTCTACCCTGTCACCGGCCTTCAATCTGGAAATATCTAACGAAAAGCCTACATAGCCAGCGCGCCCGAGGCCCATAGCCCGAAGCCAAGGGCGGTCCTGCTGGGCGACTGCCTCTCCGAGGGCTTTGCCGTTGACTCGGGCCTGTATTTCTACCGGTTCATCGCTCGCTTCCGCCAGCGCCCAGCCGAACAGGCGGCCCCTGTCCGTGTGCATCAATGTACCCGCAACAAAACCCTTCTGCTGTTCAGCGAGCTTGAGCCGCCAGTCAAACTGCTCGCAAACAACGTCGTACAATGCCAGGTCTCCGGCGTTCAGCTGCCGCAGCTCCTGCTCCTGTTCGACGGGAATTTCGTAGCGGTCGTCCAAGCCCGCGCGCCCCAGGTTTTCCCTGAGGTTTGAAATATCCAGGCTGTACTTCTGATTCAAAAGGTGCAGAGACTCGTCATACCTTTCGGTCAAACCGATAAAGCCGAGCGCCATCCAGGGCAATTGATCCAGCATGCGCTGCTGGCGATTGATGTTGTGCGGCGTGCGGTAAAACTCTGCAAACGACTTGCTATATCCGTAATTCCTGACCATATGCCGATACTCGGACACAAGGCGTTGCAAAGGCTGCCGCAAAAACGTAATCATGTAGCTGGTGCCAAAAAGCGGCGCGTAGGCGGCGGCATGGAAATGCCCCGTTAGGAACCGGTAGCCGCGCTCGTCAAACGCCTTCTTGAACGCCCATTTGTCCTGGGCGCCATTGACCCATCGATGGACGATTTCGCTGGTTTCCGGGGATTTTGCACCATAGTCCCGGCAAACGTAGTCTCGGCCGAAATACGCATCCGCGCCAATCCGGAAGCTGGTGCCAGCAGTCTTTGGAATATGAACAAACACAAAAGGATTCACAACAACATCCAATCCTTATAAATACAGAAAAAATCTCTTCCAGCACACGTGCAGATCTGCTGAAAAATTTCACATCACCAAACACCGGGCTGCCAGGATTAATCGTTTCCGAACAGGTCTCTGGTATATACCTTGCCGACAATATCGGCGAGCTCATCAACCATGCGGTTTGCTACAACCACATCCGAAATACGCTTAAATTCCTCGAAATCCTTGATCACGCGGGAATGAAAAAAATCCTGCCCATCCAGTACCGGCTCGTAAACAACAACCTCTATCCCCTTGGCCTTGATCCGCTTCATTACCCCCTGAATCGATGACGAGCGGAAATTATCTGAGCCCGCCTTCATGATCAGGCGATAAATACCAACCACTTTGGGGTTACGCTTGATAATGGAGTCCGCGACAAAATCCTTGCGCGTTGTATTGGCGTCAACGATGGCTGAGATCAGGTTGTTGGGGACATCCTCATAATTGGCCAACAACTGCTTGGTATCCTTCGGCAGGCAGTAGCCTCCATAACCGAAGGAAGGATTGTTGTAGTGCATACCAATACGCGGATCCAACCCTACCCCTTCAATGATCTGGCGCGCATCGAGGTCGTGGGTTTCCGCGTAAGTATCCAGCTCGTTGAAGTAGGCAACCCGCATGGCCAGATAAGTATTGGCAAACAGCTTGATGGCCTCTGCTTCCGTGGAATCCGTAAACAGAACCTGGATGTCCGTTTTTACCGCTCCCTGCACAAGCAGGTCGGCAAAGCTTCTTGCGCGTTCAGATCGCTCGCCCACCACAATACGCGAGGGATGCAGATTGTCGTAAAGCGCGAGGCCTTCGCGCAGAAATTCCGGGGAAAAGAGAATATTGTTGCTTCCGTACTGCGCACTCACTCTGCGGGTAAAACCGACCGGCACCGTCGATTTAATCACCATCACAGCGTCGGGATTAACTGCAATAACATCGCGAATAACGGACTCCACCGACCCGGTGTTAAAATAATTGGTCTGGGGATCGTAGTCGGTAGGTGTGGCGATGATCACAAATTCGGCGTCGCGGTAAGCGGCGTCTTTGTCGAGCGTCGCGCGCAAGTTCAGCGTTTTCTCGCGCAGAAATTGCTCTATCTCGCTATCTTCAATTGGTGAGATCCTGTCATTCAACAGATCCACCTTACTGGCTACGATATCGACCGCGACCACTTCATTATGCTGAGCCAGAAGGACTGCATTAGACAGACCAACATAACCAGTTCCAGCCACAGCTATTTTTAAACTAGGTTTCTCTTGCACCACATCCATCTCTACATCACAAACTTAACACTCAGCATTACAAACAACCTAGAATCTAAACAGCACTGATAAATTCTAATCTGCACCCCAAAAAAGCTATACTACAGAATTTGTGTCCACCCCTAACGCTGAAGCATACTCCTTAATCTTCGCTTTAATAAAGCCGCCATCAGGACGATAGTGGCAAGCCTTAGTCATCAATTCAAATGCCAAACTAAGATTCCCCCCCTCTATTCGTAGCGCCTCATCTCTAAGATAATTAACATATTTTTCCTTTAGCACACTCAGCTCATTCTTCACCGGCTGCCTAGAAACACCGGAAAAGCATCGCTCAAACGCCTCATATGAATCCGGCGATTGCTCAGCAATCAGAGCCATAACTTTTTCTGCACGCTGAATGACAAACTGACGCGAAACCGACAACCCCTCATTTAGATCTAGCTCATTCAAAAACGATTGAAAGCTTTTGCTATATTCTTCCAGCAATGACAAATCCACTGAAAAAACGGAAGAATTTTCCTTTTTATACTTATTAAAGCCAGGTCGATTGTCTTTAAGTTTGTTTGGATACCTTGGACGCCCCTTCCCAAGTAGAGAAATGTATTCTATTTCACTTCTGTATGGACGATGAAGAATAAAGGCGCGGCTCAACTCCCTCCTGAATTGATCCTGACCTACCTTATATATCGGGGAACGATTAAAAATTTCGCCATTTGCGAGAATATTACGAACGGAGTCAGCAGCCACATTGTGAGCAAATACTTTCTGGACTTGCACGCTAGAGCTAACCACTGTTTTAACATGGTCGCTGACAACAACATCATTACTCACCTGGAACGGAAGCGAAAATTCCGAAAAATCATTAATCTTGTTTGCCCACTGAAATGAAACAAGATCGGCATCAGGGCAGCCCCTCATAAAATCCTTCACAGACTCCTGAAAATCGGAGCTCACCCAGAATTCGTCGATATCTAGAAATATATAATGAGTTTCTTCACCCGTTAAAGAGTTCAATGCCAGAGAGTATGCCACTCGCTGAATATTTTCGACGTCCGCCAGATCGAGAAAATCCACTATCTTAAAACTGACATTTGGATATCGTTCAGATACAGCCTGCAATACTGCTTCAGTATTATCAGAAGTCCTATTCACATAAATTTCAATTTCATCAAACCCAAAGTAAAGATGATGATGTATCCATTCAGGAAGATAGGCAGCCTCGTTACTGGCAACCGCAATTACTTTTATTTTCATATCCACTGATTTCTCCGACCTACCTTCTCCTCATAGGTCGCCAACTTATTTTTTATGTACGTCCCTTCAGGGCGAAATTTCTGCGCCAGCTTCATAAGCTCAATCGCCGCACTTACATTCTTACCTTCAAGCTCTACCGCCGAATCTCTAATCACGTTGATTTCGTGATCTGTCAGACAGCTTTTTTCCTTCCACAGCTCCAGAGTCACATCGATTAAATCCTGTGCAACACTTGAATCGTCCAAGTCTCCTCGGGAGGGCTGAATAGAAAATAGTTTGGATGCGCCATATCCAGCCTTATGCAGCACTGCCCTATTCACCTCATCAAATTTCTGCTGCAATTTAACTTCGGTTTCATAAGGGCACCGGAAGCCTTTGCCGTCATACTTGGATTCCAACCAGCTGACAAACTGCCTTCTAATTTCATTATCCGCTGACTCATTTCTAGAAAGTGAGTCATTCAGTCGACGCAGCATTAGCTGACCAATGTGGTTTATGGATTTATTGGAAGATGGAACACTACTAAATCCACAGGTGGAGTAATCTAGGCCGATGGAATAGCAGAAATCTTCCATTAAGTCACCGCCACGGAAATTTTGCTTGCCATAGAGGCGAACATTCATATTAGATTTACCAAAAACGCCGACCCAGTTCTGATAGATGTCGAGATAGTTATAGTAGTAGTTATCCAACCGAAGCTCGTTCGAGATAAATTCAACCGCGGTATGCGTGAACCCAACCCTTAAAGCTGTAGAATAAAGCGAAGTAGCGAGCTCCACTTGCGGCCTGAAGTAGCAAATTACATTGATTTCATCAAAATACTTAACCAATAAAGCCTTTAATTTCTGCAATTCATCTTCATTCACGCAACGAGAATGGAAGTGCTCACTAGATATAATTACCGAGTGAACATTTTCAGCCAAATTCTGAAGCTCGCTTTCAAACTCTTCACGAAAATGCTTTTTAAACTGAACGCGCGCATCAACAGTTGTTAGGTTACTTGCCTCGAAGAAATCATCTGAGCGCTCATCTCGCATTGAAAAGGCGGCCAACTTTCTATTGTTTCCGATACCGGAAACCTTACTAATGCCATATCCGAGATCAAACAATTTTGATTCATTAGCAACCAGAAAGTCCTGAATAGACGTTGTGCCAGTCTTCTCTGTACCTATATGCAAGTAAAGCTTCATAGAACCTCAAATTATTTTATTCGACACCCAAGTGCCTTTTTGCCTGATCAAAATGTAGTTTAGCTAAATGAACACTTTCGCCTGTTAAACTTACTGTTCGATTTACAAGGCCCTGCACCGAAGAAATTTCCGATAGATGCTTATCTGCTTTAAGTGAGTGGGTCACACTGCCCTGATGCCTGCGGTGGGTATTCAGACTTTTCGAACAGTATTTGATCAAAGCGTTTTCACTTGCCAGCAGATCGGTGTAAAGGAACCAGTCCCCCGCCACGGAGTATTCATAAAGACGGTCACCGGTTCTATCTAGAGCGTCACACAAACTGGATGTGCGGAAGATCACACCACTGACATTCATGATGATGTTCTTGACCGCAAGGAACTCTGCCAGAAATTCCTTACCGGGCATGCGGAAGCTTTTGGCGAAGGTCGTTTCACCAAATTCCTCGAAGTAGTAGTTGTAGCTTTCGGCCAGTAGATTGCCATCCTGGTCCACCTGCCTGGAGTCGCAATAAGCAAGGTCAAACGCATCGTCCGAAACCAGCTCGCTCACGAAATCGGGAGCCGCGAGGTCGTCGGCCTCGGCAATCCACAACAGCTCCCCTTTGGCCAGCCTTGCTCCCTTGTCCCACTGGCGGAACACGGAGCCGGAGTTTTTTTCGTTGACGATCAGCTGGATTTCCCGCTGATGTAAATCTGCCGTTTCCTGGATTACCGACACGCTATTGTCGCTGGACTTGTCGTCCAGGACGATAACCTCGTAGACGGGATAATTCTGGGCGAAGATAGTCTCCAGCCGGGGGCCGATATGATCCTCATAATTGTAGTTGGGTACCACAACAGAAACACGGCGCAATTCCGGCATCAGCAACTCAACGAGGCTGAATACATAGTCTCTCCATTCGAAGGTGCCGATTGCCCAGGCACTACGCGCTGCTCGATGTGCCTCGCTATCGTTGGCAATTTCGCGGTCAATCGCATCAAACAATGCATTTACGTCACCCATGGGCACCAGGGCACCATTGGAGTCGTTGCGCAGTAGTTCTGCAAAACCGCCGCCATTCTGGAAGCCCACTACCGGGGTGCCAAGTGCCAGGGACTCCAGCACGACCGATGGGAATGGGTCTTCCCGCGAGGTCATGGCAAAGGCATCCGCGCCCTGCAGGTACAGGGAAATCTCGCTGGTGAACGGCACGATATGCAGGTGCGATTCCAGCTCGCTACCGGCTATATCTCGGAGTATCCAGTTTTTGAGGCCAGGCTCTACATTGCCCAGCCAGACAAAGTGATAATCGGAGCTTTTTGCCAATGCAACCCGCGCGGTGCTAACAAACAGGTCGAATCCTTTGCGCAGGTCGGCAAACCCGGCATTAACTACAATCTTGGCCCTACCCGGCAGGTTCAACTTCTTGCGCAGGGATTTGTGGCTGTTGCTGTTTGGCTCGAGCTTTTGATAGATCCCCTGTGGCTTGATAACAGCCTTCTCGCCGATTGAGCCGACTACCCGCTCAAAGGAGTCTTTGACGAAGGACGATGCAAACACCACGGATGCCGCATTTTCCGCAATTGCCTTGGCCCTGTCTTCCAGCGCATATTCCTTGATCAGGGTTTCCAACTCATGCACCAGGGAAATGACTTTCAGGCCGCTATCGGCCAAAACTTCCGTACACTGCCCGGATACCGTAGTATTACAGATGGCATGGGCAACGGTACTGCGGCCGGTGATTTCCTTGACGATGTCCCGGAATATGGCGATATCGCCATGAGCCACATGGGTTTTGCCGATCTTCTGGTAATCCTTGACGAGGGGGCCGCCATCAAGTAGAACCAGCTCTACATCAATGCCAAAATCCTGAACCAGGGTCTTGAAGATGTTCAGCGTCAGCAGTTGTGCACCGTGTTTGTAGGCATCGTGCCCAACCAGAACGAGCTTTGTTTTGCCCTCCTGGCGGGTCAGGCCATGTACCGCCCTATAAGTTGCATTCAGATAGGCGCTGCCCCAGTAAACATCGGGCTCCAGGTGTGCACCTTCGGCCCATTCATTCCAGGCATTGATGACAACGAACGACTCATCTCCGCCAATAGGGTTCGCCTCTGCATACTTCACCATGCTGGCCAGCCAGCGCTCGTACTTGGCGGGTGTAGAATCGATGAAGCCCATGCCGCGGCCGGGCTTTCTGGCTTCGTTGTCCCAGCTCGGAGTAACTGCACGAATGAGGTCAAAATCGGGCTTCTCGACCTCCAGGCTGCGCTGTACCAGTTCATCATATAGCGGGTAGTGCCCCGTAAATCCGGGGTCTACAAGACCGAGCTCCTGGGCCTTGGAGTCCAGACCCTGCGCGAGCTTATGCGGCGGGAACTCAACTGCACCGTCCATACCGAACACTTCGGGGTCGTTGTCGCCAAACGCTTGGGCCATGTAGAACAGCGGCGCTTCCCCGAGCAACTCCTCACTCAGTTTGCGCCATTTTTTGATTCTGTTGACCGCATCGGGAATGATACCGGGGCGGTAGATAAAGAACAGTGGGTGACCATCAACGCGAATATAGCGAGGATCGGCAAAGTGGCGGCCGATATCCCGTATAAACGCAATATCATCTTCATCGTGGTAGTCCTGCGCGATCAGGACATTGTTTTCCAGCCCGTCCCAGGTTCTGGTCCAGTTTTCATTGGCCCACAGGATACAGAATGGCAACTCAATTTCGGGGCTGTCCATCAGCATGTTGACGGGGCTATCCATCAGGCGTTTGCCGTTGAACCAGTAATGGTAGAAGCAGAAACCATGCAAACCGGCAGCCTGGGCCATTTCCGCCTGCGCCTTGAGAGTGTCCTTCAGGCGCAGGTCGTAATAACCCAGGTCGCGAGGCAAGTGGGGCTGGTAGTGCCCTTTGAACCGGGGCAGGCCGCGGGTTACGTTGGTCCACTCGGTAAAGCCCTCGCCCCACCACTCACTGTTCTCCTTGAACGGGTGGAACTGGGGTAAGTAATACGCCAGCGCTTTGACTTTGGCAGCCTTCATGGATTTCCCTTTGTACTGGAAATCCTCGTAGCCCTCGCCCGGCCCCCGGTAGCGTGTTATTTCAGCCAACAGGTCAAGTCCGCCAGTGCTGGCACTGCTCGGTTGTGCGCTACCAACAGGCCGAATCGGCAAACCCCTGGCCTTGCCAACGGTCAGGTAATGCCAAAACGGATTATCCGTCAGATTGTTTTCTGCTTTGTACTTTGCGAGGTCAAACAGTATCGACGGGTTCCGTCCCTCATTGACGCCTTGAAATAGGAAGTGAAAGTACGGATCCATGCCGGACTCTTCGATATCCGGATTCGCGCTCAGGTAATAATCCATGCTGAATTCAGGCAATGGACTGAGCTTATCTTTGGCGACATGCGCGTAAAAATAGCTAAGAACTAGACCATCGATTGGCTGGCTGACCTGCCGACGAACATATTCGATGTCCACACACGGTGAGGGGTTGCGTCCCTCCACCTCACCGTGCTGTATATAGTGTACCAGCGGGTGTATCCCGGCATCTTTTACATCACGGTATGTTTCGAGGTACCAGTTTGCATCGAACAGGTACGAGGGGTTTCGGCCCTCCCGAAAGCCGTGATAGTAAAAATGGATCAGTGGATTTTCTCCACTTTCTACCACATCCGGATTACATTCTTTGTACCACTCTTCGTTGAATAAACCCGACTCGTGAATTAACCAGATATTCTCGGAGTCAGACGAAGCTTTTCTTTTACGCCCAAGCTTTAGTAAATCTTTCATTTTTTCGTACATTTAAAACTATTAAAAATTTGGTTCAACGGTGTTCCACTAAACTAAATCTGATAATCACCAGAAAGAACAGATTGCCACCAGCTGCGATTATTCAAGTACCACTGCACTGTTTTTCGAATACCAGATGCGAAGCTTTCGACTGGCTCATAACCAAGCTCGTCGTTAGACTTGGCTGGATCGATCGCGTAGCGTCGATCATGTCCGGCGCGATCAGTTACGTGCGTGATCAGTTCCTGAGCGATTCCCTGTTGGGCTTTTTGGGCATCGGGGAAGCTTTCCGCCAACTCGGGGGTTTCTGAAAATTTCGCATTCATTAGTTCGCAGATCAGCTTGACGATATCGAAGTTCGCCCACTCATTAATACCGCCGATGTTGTAGCACTCACCCAAGCGACCCTTCTTAATTACTAGATCGATACCGCGCGCATGGTCCTCCACATACAGCCAGTCCCGGATTTGCTGACCATCGCCGTAAATCGGCAGCGGCTTATCCTGCAGGATATTGGTAATGACCAGCGGAATGAGCTTCTCCGGAAAGTGGTAGGGCCCGTAGTTATTGGAGCAATTACTGGTGGTAACCTTCAAACCATAGGTGTGATGGTAAGCACGCACTAGATGATCCGAGGCGGCCTTGCTCGCAGAGTACGGGCTATTCGGCGCGTAGGGTGTTGTCTCGCTGAAGGCAGGGTCGTTTGGTCCCAACGTGCCGTACACCTCGTCAGTGGAAACGTGGTGAAATCGGTGATTTTCTTTGTTCAGTCCTTCGTCCAGCCAAACTCTCTTGGCCGCCTTGAGCAGGCTGTGGGTACCGATGATATTGGTTTCGATAAAGGCATCCGGGCCAGTGATCGAACGGTCTACATGGCTCTCTGCCGCGAAGTGCACCAGAGTATCGATTTGGTGCTCTTTGAGCAGCGTCTCTACCAGCGCGGTATCGCAGATATTGCCGTGGCTGAAGGCAAAATTCGGGTTTTCTGCCACTGGATCGAGGTTTGCTTTGTTACCCGCGTAGGTGAGCGCGTCCAGTACGACTACTTTGTCTTGCGGGTAGGTTTTCATCCAGTAGTGGACAAAGTTGGCGCCGATGAAGCCGGCACCGCCGGTTACTAGCAGGTTGCTCATGTTTTGCAGTTCCGTTGGTCTTGGTTCCGGGTGTGCCGGAATAATCAGTTCTAGATTTGTTTTTTCGCGGGGCACTGGTGCGCCCCGGTTCTCCCGCAGACAGGCTGCTACAGGTTGTGTGCACCTAAGACAGATCTCAGCACCTGGCGCCAGTGGCTCAGCTCCACACCAACCTCTTTGGTCAGGCGGGTTTTGTCCAGCACGCTGTAGGATGGGCGTGTCGCCGGGGTTGGGTAATCACTGGTGGCGATAGGGCCAATCTTTACCTGGCGGTCTTCTGGCAGTAGGCCGGAGGCCTTGCCTTCCTCAAAAATGGCTACCGCGAAGTCGTACCAACTGGCGGCGCCGGCATCGGTGCAGTGATAGATACCACTTGCTTCCGGTGAGCTAGCCAGCGCATACAGTGCTTTGGCCAAGGTTCCCGCCCAGGTGGGCGTACCTATCTGGTCAGCGACGATCCCGAGCTGGTCGCGCTCGCGCATCAGACGCAACATGGTTGTGGCGAAGTTACCGCCCTCGCTGTCGTACACCCAGGCGGTACGCACGATGATCGCCTCGGGGAGAATGGCTTCAACCGCCTCTTCACCACGCGCTTTGCTTTCGCCATAAACGCTGACGGGTTTGCGGATATCGGTCGGCTGGTAAGGGTGTGACTGCTTGCCGTCAAACACGAAGTCGGTAGAGACGTGGATCAGGCGAGCGCCGAGTTCGCGGCAGGCAAGCGCCAGATTTTCCGGCCCTCGAGCATTGATGGCGTGGGCCTGCTCTACTTCAGACTGCGCTTTGTCTACGGCGGTGTAGGCAGCGGCGTTGATGACGACATCCGGCCTTGCCTCGCTCAGAACAGCAAATACCTGCTCCTTATCGGCAATATTCAAGGTGTCGCGGCCGTGAGCAATAACCGTTGCGCCGGCGGGCGCCTGCTTTTGGAGTTGCTGGCCTAGCTGGCCATTTTTACCGGTGATTAGAATTTTCATTTTCTACTGTTTGTTGATGATGGTGGATGCGCTGCGCTTATCCACCCTACTGCTGTGTTCTATCCAAAATAAGAAATGGCAACGGGTGCTTTAGCTAAAAACGACAGCTTCTTTCAGGAGTTTGCCTTCGGCGTCTTTAGCAGAAAGCTTGGGCCGTTCGCCGTTGACCAGGGGCCACTCGATACCGATTTCCGGGTCGTCCCAACGCAGGGAGTGTTCGTGCTCCGGTGCGTAATAGTCGGTGCATTTGTAGACGAACTCGGCGGATTCGCTGGTGACGTAAAACCCGTGGGCGAAACCTTCCGGGACCCAGAGCTGGCGCTTGTTGTCTTCGTTCAGCAGTACGCCCACCCACTGACCGAAGGTAGGAGAGCTCTTGCGCAGGTCTACAGCCACATCGAACACTTCACCGGCGGTCACGCGGACCAGCTTGCCCTGGGTGTTTTCGGTCTGGTAGTGCAGGCCACGGAGAATGCCCTGGCTGGACTTACTGTGGTTGTCCTGCACGAAGGTGCGCTCGGCGCATTCGCGGTTGAAGAAGTCCTGGCGAAAGGTTTCCAGGAAGAAGCCGCGCTCGTCGCCGAAGACTTTTGGCTCGATGATTTTTACATCGGGGATGCTGGTTTCTATTACTTTCATAAAACTATTCGCCTGTGGTCAGGCTCCTACATGGGTTTTTCTAACGATTAGCGAGAGAAGGCGTGATCGGTTTTGGATTCGGCGAGGATTTGTATCAGGTATTCACCGTAGCCGCTCTTGATCAGTGGCTGCGCCTGTTTCTCCAGCGTTTCTGCGTCAATAAAACCTTTGCGGAAGGCAACTTCTTCTGGGCAGGCAATTTTAAGGCCCTGGCGGCGTTCGATGGTTTGCACAAACTGCGCAGCTTCCAGCAGGTTGTCGTGGGTGCCCGTGTCCAGCCATGCGGCACCGCGGCCCATCAGCTGTACATTGAGGTTGCCCTGCTCCAAGTACATGCGATTGAGGTCGGTGATCTCCAGCTCCCCGCGAGGGCTGGGCTTGATCTCACGCGCAAGGTCGCAGACCTGGTTGTCGTAAAAGTAGAGGCCGGTTACTGCGTAATTGGATTTCGGCTGCGCGGGCTTTTCTTCGAGACTGATCACCTTGCCGGATTTGTCGAACTCCGCCACACCGTAGGCACGGGGATCGGCAACGTGGTAGCCGAATACGGTGGCGCCCTCGGTGCGCTGGTTTGCGTTCTTCAGTACTTCACTGAAGTGCTCTGCATAATAGATGTTGTCGCCCAGTACCAGCGCACTGGGGTTGCTGCCAACATGTTCACGGCCAATCAGGAACGCCTGTGCAAGGCCGTCGGGAGAAGGCTGCACCGCATAGGTAATGTTGATGCCCCACTGGCTGCCATCTTCCAGCAACTTCTGGAACAGACACTGTTCTTCGGGGGTGGTGATGATGAGGATATCCCGAATCCCCGCCATCATCAGGGTGGTCAGCGGGTAGTAGATCATCGGCTTGTCGTACACCGCCATCAGCTGCTTGCTGACCCCTTTGGTCAGCGGATACAGCCGCGTGCCTGACCCGCCAGCCAGAATTATTCCTTTTCGTGATGAAGTTCCCGCTTTCATTTTTTCCCCCGGATAAAATTCAACTAAATTTGGCGCTCATTTCACTGCAATCTTGAGGCCAAATACCTTCCCTGATTGCACATTTCGAACTGGTTGTTTTTCAAAACCGAAGCGACCCTCAATAGTGAGTCGCCCCGGCTAAATTGATTTGCTAGAACGACAGCACTGCAGCCGTGCCCACGGCGATACGATACAGAATTTCCGTTACGTCTTTTGTAACCTGCAGCTCACTCGCCTGGATTTCCGGCATTATCATGATTTCATCGCCCGGGCGGAGTACTCCATTCAGGCGATTATTGAACTTGCGCTTTTTAATACGACTGATGGTGCCATCCATATGCAGAACCACCAGCTCATCGGTATTGGCGTTATTGGAGAATCCGCCGGCCAGCTCAATGTAATCTTCCAGCGTATGGCGCTCGTTGAACACCAGCGATGTGGGGAATACTACCTCTCCCACAACGGACACTGTTGAAGCGCGCAAGGGAACGATGAGCGAATCGCCATCTTCCAGCAACATTTCACCCGCCTTGGCATTGTTGGCCAGTACCACCTGGCCACGCGGCTGGGCGTTGCGCGCCTTGGCGATAAAGTTCTGGATCATGGACGCAGTGTCCTTAATGGATGCCTGGTCTGCGGTGGTTGTCGGCTGGCGCGTGAGCGCCTCCATTTCCAGCGCATCCAGTGAACGCTCCAGGGCCACCTTCTGCTTTTTTGCCACGCTTTTGCGGTACAACTGCAGTGAGAAGGGATCGGCGTTATCGCGGTAGCGGAGTTTGTCGAGCAGGTCCTGCAGGGTTGCGCCGTAAGGCAATACATAGGCCGCCGGCCCATTCACTTCACCGCTAACGCGAACGGAAATGCTGGTTACCTCACTATCGCTCACCAGCTCCACATGGGCGCCCGGGTGCAACGGGGTACTGATGGCCTCTTCCAGCGGCAGGTAACTCGCCTGCTGCTGACTGCCGATAACCTGGGTAACCCGCGCAAAATTGGCCTGCGGGTTGGGTTTGGCGACCATTAACACTTCGCTGAGGCTGGTGGTTGGGCCGATGAATTCGATCTGACCGGACTCCTGTACCGCACCCTCAATACTGATGTACCCCTGGCGCGGGCCAACCACAATGGAATCTCCATTACGCAGTTGCAGTGCCGGCATCTGACCCTCAACCAAGAAGCTATACAGGTTGATGCGTTGCAGCTCCTTGCCCTGGCGCAACACCTTGATATCGATGTAACTACCGCTTTGCCGGCTGATACCACCGGCGCTATCGAGATAGTAGAGTACGGAG